>CAYQQM010000071.1:0-26719 GCA_964419605.1 uncultured Kofleriaceae bacterium
CACGTTCCCGAGCGCGGCCACGATCAGGGGAACGCCCACGAACAAGGGCTGCGGCCACGGCCTGCGGAACGGCGAGAGAAATGTGATCAATCATGAGACCTCTAGTAGCGCTGCGACCTCGCGCCTTGCGCTCGGCGCGGCTCGTCGGCCTCAACCGATCATCTTCACTGTGGCGAGGTACTAGTCCAGCCATAGAGACGCCAAATGTAGTATGCATGCGGCGAGCAGGACTCCATCGGAGGCAGTGTGACCGAAATTCGTCGCAAAATGTGGCCGCGCTACGCGGTGGTCGCCGGAGGTTTGATCGCCATCGTCGCGGTCCTCGCGGGCATCAAGGTCGCGCAAATCAAGCAGCTGATCGGATTCGGCGAAAAGATGCAGGCAGCCGGGCCTCCGCCCGAGAGCGTCGGATCGACCGTCGCGGAAGCCAAGGTTTGGGAGGAGACTCTGAGTGCCGTCGGCTCGATTTCAGGCGCACAGAGCGTTCAGGTCGCGGCCGAGACGCCGGGAACCGTGGTCAAAATCTATTTCGACTCCGGCCAAATCGTGAAACAGGGCCAGCCCCTCGTCGATCTCGATTCCCGAACGGAGGCAGCGCAGGTCGGCGCGCTGCAATCGCAAACCGCGCTCGCGAAGACCAATCTCGAGCGCGCGCGGCAACTGCTAAACATCGGCGCCATTGCGCGCGCTGAATTTGACGCTGCGACCAATGAGCTGGCTCGCGCCGAAAGTGCGTTGGCATCGGTGCGGGCGCAAATCGGTCTCAAGAGCGTGCGGGCGCCGTTCGCAGGAAAAACCGGCATTCGCGCGGTCAACATGGGCCAGTACCTCGCGCCTGGCACCATGATCACAACGCTTGAGTCCCAGGGCGGACTCTATGTCGACTTTTCGTTGCCGCAAGATCGACTGCAATCCGTTGCTGTTGGCAACAAGGTTCGCGTTGGGCTGCGAGGCGAGACCGCCTCTATCGAGGGCACGGTGACGGCGATCGACCCGACGGTCGATCCGGTAACGCGAAATATCAAACTACGCGCGTCGGTGTCGGAGACTGGCGCACTCCGGTCGGGCATGTACGTGACGGTGCAGATCGTACTGCCGGCGCGGGCCGAATTCGTTGCCGTTCCGCAGACCGCGGTCGTCCACGCAACGTACGGCAACTCGGTATTCATCATCGAGGACGGCAAGAACCCAATGGGGCAGGCGAACAAAGTCGTGCGCCAGGCATTCGTCAAAGTGGGGCCAGCGCGGGGTGATTTTATCGCCGTTGTCGACGGCCTAAAAGCCGGGCAGACCGTGGTCAGCAGCGGCGCGTTCAAGCTCCGCAATGGCGCGCCCGTGGTGGTCAACAACGCGGTTGCGCCAAAGCCGGAGCTAGATCCCAAGCCTGAGAATCACTGATGAAGTCGTTCACCGATATGTTCATCCGGCGACCGGTCCTCGCGATCGTCGTCAACGTGATCATTCTTGTTGCGGGCATCCGCGCCATCACGTCGCTTAATACGCGGCAATACCCGAAACTCGCGAGCGCAACGATCACGGTTCGCACCGCCTACATCGGCGCCGATGCCGATCTGGTGCGAGGCTTTATCACCGTGCCGCTCGAACGCGCGATGGCCGCCGCCGAGGGCATCGACTACATCGAGTCGCAGAGCACGCAGGGCCTGTCGACGATCAACGTACGGTTAAAGCTCAATTACGATTCGACCGCGGCGCTGGCGGATATCAGCGCTCGCGTCGCGCAAATGCGCGCCGATTTGCCTCCAGAGGCGCAGGTGCCGTCGATCGCGGTCGAGCCGTCCGAAGCGGCATTTGCCGCCATGTATTTGAGCTTTCATTCGTCGATTCTCGAGGAGAACCAGGTCACGGACTACCTGATCCGGATCATTCAGCCGCGATTGTCCGCGCTGCCCGGAGTGCAAAAAGCTGAAATCCTCGGTGGTCGCACGTTTGCAATGCGGATCTGGCTCAGTCCCGACAAAATGGCGGCGCTGAACGTGTCGCCCTCGGCGGTGCGCAGGGCTCTCGAAGCGAACAACTACGCCGCCGCGGTCGGTCAGACCAAAGGCAAGCTCGTTCAACTCGACATCTCAGCCAATACCGATCTCAAGTCGGTCGAGGAAATGGAACAGCTCGTGGTGCGCGAGTACCAGGGCACGTTGGTCCGACTGCGCGATATCGCCAAGGTCGAGCTCGGCGCCGAGGAATACGACCTCGACGTTCGATTCAGTAGCAAACGCGCGGTGTTCATGGGCACCTGGGTCGCACCTACGGCCAGCTCGCTGGAAGTCATCCGCGGCGTGCGAGCCGAAATGGAAAAGATTCAGCGCGAGCTGCCGACCGGCATGCAAGGCGAAGTGGCGTTCGATTCCACGGTTTACATCGAAAGCGCGATGCAGGATGTGGTGCACACCCTAACGGAAACCGTCCTCATCGTCGCATTGGTGATCTTTGTGTTCATCGGCTCGCTGCGGTCGGTGATCGTGCCGCTGGTCGCGATCCCGATTTCACTCGTCGGCGGCGTATTCCTCATGTACGCGTTTGGGTTCACGCTCAATTTGCTGACGCTGCTCGCGATCGTGCTTTCGGTCGGCTTGGTCGTCGACGACGCGATCGTCGTGGTCGAGAACGTCGAACGCCACCTGCGCGACGGAATGTCCAAGGTAGACGCGGCGCTACTCAGCGCGCGCGAGCTGGTCGGTCCGATTATTTCGATGACGATTACATTGGCCGCGGTGTACATGCCGATCGGCCTCCAAGGCGGCCTGACCGGCGCGCTATTCCGCGAGTTCACGTTCACCCTCGCCGGCACCGTGCTGATCTCCGGCATCGTCGCGCTCACGCTGTCGCCGATGATGGCGTCGCAGCTCCTCAAGGATGGCCACGATCGCGGCTGGTTCGGCCGAACCGTCGACCGCGCATTTGACTCAGTGCGAGAATTTTATCTGCGTCGGCTGCAAACCTCGCTGCAGATGCGCCCCGCCGTGTACGCGGCGTGGATCCTCTGCATGATCCTCGTGATTCCGCTCTACATGTTCTCGCCGAAGGAGCTCGCGCCAACCGAGGACCAGGGCACGCTGTTTACGGCGATGGACGTTCCGCCGAACGCCACGCTGGAGCAGATGACGGTCTACTCGAAGCAAGTCGCAGATGTTTTTCACACGACCCCGGAATTCGGCAACAGCTTTCAGATTACGTTCCCCACCGGTGGCTTTGGCGGCATGATCATCAAGCCGTGGAACCAGCGCGAGCGCTCGATCTTTCCGATCGCAGAAGAGCTGAACATGAAGCTATCGAGTGTCACCGGCGTGCGCGCACCGGTGTTTTTGCCGCCCGCGTTGCCGAGCGCCGGCCTATTTCCGGTCGAGATGGTGATCGCATCGACGGCATCGCATGAAGAGATCGCCGGCTTCGCCGACAAGTTGGTTATGGCGGCGATGCAAAGCGGCCAGTTCGCGTTTCCACCCATCGTCGACGTGCGCATCGATCAGGCGAAAGCGGAGCTCGTCATCGATCGCGATAAAGTCGCCTCTCTTGGTCAAACGATGCAGCAAGTCGGCTTCGACCTCGGCGCCATTCTCGGCGGCAATTTCGTCAATCGGTTCGAGCTCGACGGCCGCGCCTACAAAGTGATCCCGCAGATCGAACGCACGTCGCGCCTGACGCCGGAACAGCTCACCGAGATTTACATTTCCGGCCCCGACAATCGCCTGATCCCGCTCGGCGCCGTTGCGTCGGTGAAGAAGACCGTCCAGCCGCGCACTCTCAACCGCATGCAGCAGTTGAACGCGGTCAAGATTTCGGGCGTTGCCACCCGGTCGCTCAGCGACGCGCTCGACGCACTCGAGACCGCTGCTGCCACGATTTTACCGCCGAACTATCGCATCGACTACACCGGCGAATCGCGCCAGCAACGGGCGGAGGCCGGCAAGTTCCTTCCCGCGATGGCCCTCGCCCTGCTGTTGATCTTCATGGTGCTGGCGGCGCAGTTCAATTCGTTCCGCGATCCATTCATCATTCTCGCGTGCTCGGCGCCGCTCGCCATGTTCGGCGCCTTGATCTTCACCTTTCTCAAGTTTGCCGGCCCACCCGGGATGACATTTGGCCTCACCGAAGGTTGGACGACCACGCTCAACATCTACTCGCAAGTCGGCTTGGTAACCCTCGTCGGCCTCGTGTCCAAAAACGGCATCCTGATCGTGCAGTTCGCAAATGCGGCGCAGCTCGCCGGCCGCAGCAAGATCGACGCCGTCCGCGAAGCCTGCCGGATCCGGTTCCGGCCGATCATGATGACGACCGCTGCCACCGTGGCCGGTCACTTTCCGCTAACGCTCGTCGATGGTCCAGGCGCCGCCGCGCGCAATTCGATCGGCCTCGTTCTCGTCGGCGGCATGACCGTGGGAACCATCTTTACCCTGATGATTTTGCCATCGGTCTATGTGCTTCTCGCCCGCGACCACAGCAACGACTTGCCGAAGCTCGCGTCTGTAATCGAGCCCGACGCGACCGCAACGCATTCGGTGTGAACTGGCGAAACGGTTCCCGACCACACTACGTACTCGGGGCGCTTCTTCATCCAACACGCTCTACGCGTACGGGATAGCGCTCAAACGTTTCGTCTGCCGTGATGACGGTCCATCCGTTGGACACCGCATGAGCGATGAGGAGCCGATCAAACGGATCGCGATGGATCTGTGGAAGCTTGGACAAGAAGAAAATGCCGTCGTCCTCGACCTGTTCGTAGGCAAACCCGGTTTGCTCAATCGCCTTCTTGAGGAAGGTTTCGGGGCGCTGCGGAAGTTTTAGTTTTCCAAGGTCAAATTTGATCTGAATCTCCCAGGTCGAAATTTGGTGAAAGATGAACGTTTCGTCTGAACCAAAGCGCGCGAAAAAGTCGGCCTCTTTCAACCGTGGATCTCCGAGCAAGATCCACAAGGCAACGTGCGTGTCGATGAGGTAAGCCATTCGCGCTTACTCGCCGCCGTAGTAATCATCTTCAAACGAAGCCAACGGGCCGTCAAAATCATCGGGAACGCTGAAACGATTTTTCATGACGCCGAACACCAGCTTTTTCGCGCTCACTTGACGCAGCGGCCGCAGCTCGGCAACTGGCCGATTGCGCAACGCGATCGTCACCGACTTCCCAGACTGGACGCGTTTCAGGTAACGGCTGAAGTCAGCCTTCAACTCGAACACGTTGACGTATTTTCCAGCCATATACATAGCCTACTTTAGGTCATAAATCTGTCAACATGTACGATAAACGTTGATAATCATAAGGCATAATCAGTCCATCCATGTCTCCATGAATAACCTAGAAATAACCGCGACTTCCACGCTGGGCTCAGACACATGTTGCCCGGCACTCCCACGATCCCGGCGAAAGATCCTGACCGAAGGTAGATTTGACCCATCCTCCGGACAGTCCGGATTGAAAATGGTTGATGGAACAGTAACTTCAATAAGTTACACCATTATAGCCAACTTTAAATTACCGATAAGGTAGGTTAAACTTGACGAATGTTCGTCGCGACGGAACTAGAACACGCGCTGGAGCTCCTCGGCCAGCTGCTCCAGGATCGAGGCCACAATTTTGAGGTCGCGGCCATCGGCGGCGGCGGGCTGCTTTTGATCGGCATCATCGATCGCCCCACGAAGGATTTGGATCTCGTGGCGCTTGTCGATGGAACGACGCTTGTGTCGATCGAGAGATCACTGCCAAGCGCTCTAGATGAAGCCGTTGCAGACGTCGCGCGTGTCCTCAACCTTCCGGAGAATTGGGTAAATGCGGAGCCAGCATCGCTGTTGCGATTCGGACTACCTGATGGGTTTCGGAATCGTTTAGAGCGGCGTGCCTATGGCGGACTGGTTGTCTGGCTCGCGAGCCGCATCGACCAGATCCATTTCAAAGTTTATGCGGCTGCGGACGGTGCACCCAAGGGGAAGCATCATGTTGATTTGCAGCGGCTCAAGCCCACCCCAGACGAACTCCGGGCAGCGGCTCGGTGGGCAAAGACTCATGATCCGTCTAAGGGGTTCGCCATGATGGTTACCGGCGTCCTCAAGGCCTTTGGTGTGACGGACGAACCATAATGAGTGTGCGAATCCAAAAATGCGCCCTCGAACTGCTATGGAAGCAATGGACAGCGGTCGGCGTTGCTGGAAATGTGAAACCGCCGCAACAGGCGATCGACCTAGAAGCGCTCATCGCATTCACACCGTACGTCGCTGCGCTGGATCCTCGTCTCGCCGACGAGAGTTTCGACTGGTGCATGCGCATCGGAAAGAGCTTCATCTCGATTTCACGTCTTCGTCAAATCACGAGGCAAATGCCCATGCGATCTGATGACGCAGCGTCGGTAGATCTTCCGTCGATCCTGACAGCGAAGGTCGACACTTCGGACCGCCGACTGTCAAAAAAATCACGACCGCCCGTACTCGAGTTGCCATGCCTTGTGCAGCTCAGAAGCCGGTACATCTTCGGGGTCGGAGCTCGTGCCGATATTTTGACGAGATTGGCAACACGAGATCGAATCGCGGGACCCCAAAGAGCAGCAACCATCAGCCCGACTGGATACACGAAACAGGCGGTGGCGACTGTGCTCGACGAGTTATCTCAGGCCGGCGTACTTAAGAAATTGGTTCGCACGAAGCGCGTAACCTACGAGGTTGCGAAGGACGCTGCCCTACGTTCCTTGCTCGCTCCTCTCCCCAAACGGATGCCAAGCTGGACGGAGAGATTCATTATTGTCGCTACGATCTTGGAGACCGCCAATCGTTTTGGCAAACGCGCGACGTATGGCATCGAGCTCGCGAAGGCGCTCGATCAAATTCGTCCCACGATCGCGGCAGCTGGTGAGCAAGCGCCAATCATCGGCCGACCGGATGATTTACGCGCGCGAATCGAACGATGGGCAATCGAGCTCCTTGACGACAATGTCTGGGAAACCTCGTGGATTTTCGACGGCCAAGATATCACGTACGAAATACTCGAGACTCTCAACAAAAAAATCGTCGAGACCGTGCAGTCCGGCGAATACCCCGTCGGTTATACAGAACTCGAGGACCTCGCATTCAGGAACATCAATAGCAAAACCGGGACGGCAGATTTTGCGGTTCAGTTCACGGCCGAGCATCCGAAAGAGGAGTTTTCGTTTAACGGGCGCGTAGAAGGCACGTTGCGATTTGATCCTAAGACCGGGGACAAGGCAGCTTTTCTGAAGAGCCTCGTGGTAAAGGACGCGCGCGAGCACTTCGATATCAGCGACCCGAAAGAATAGCGAGCTGCAATTGTGCCTCTCGGCGCGTCGCTGCCCCGCGAGATCGACAAGGGACTGGCGAATTCTCGAGTCGGCGTTGGAAGTGCTTGGCTGCTTACGAGCTCCCGTCCACCATCAGCAGCATTCACATCTCTATATTTTGTGCGCAATTTCAATATTTTATACTTTGGATAACTTTGAATTGCCGGCAGGCTGTCTCCTACCGCATCCGATCGCGGGCCAATCTTAGGTTTCCCGCAACGAAGTTGCAGCTGCCCACTCCATAGGGGCATGACAAACCGCCGATCGCGTCTCCATTACCCGTTTCTTTGCGCGGCAATCGCGCTAGGTCTGGCTTGCGGTGGTTGTTTTGCGCCGCCGGACGCCCTCGTTCCCGATGCAACGGCGTCGCTAGAAGGAGAAATTTCAAAGGAGCCGATTGATCGCGACGATCTTCCGCCAAAATGCATTCCCAGCTGCATGGGTAAGTCGTGCGGCTCACCCAACGGATGCGGTGGGAGATGCCTAGGCGGATCCTGTCCAGCAGGTCTTACGTGTGGCGGTGGAGGTACACCCGGTGTCTGTGCATGTAGACCGAGCTGCGATGGCAAGTTGTGCGGCGAAGCTGACGGATGCGGTGGAACGTGCAACGCGGGAACGTGTCCGGAAGGGCAGGGCTGCAGCATTTTTGCCCCTGGGCAGTGCGGGCCGATTCCGATTGGCCAAGGCGTTGAATGCTTCGTGTTTGGCGACGGCTACACCGCAATGGCAGGCCCGTCGCGGGCGATTTACTTTGCGCCCGACAGTCAGGCATGTATCCCCGACGGCACCGCGTCGGGCACCTGTCGCAAGTGGTGGGGGCGGTGCCGGACGACGGACGCAAGTCACACGCCCGTCACGTTTCGAGGCGGCGACGTGCCGTGGTGGAGCAACGGCATCATGTGGTCGGGTCCGAGCGACGCGATCTTTAGCAAGCACTATAGGTATTGGTTTGATCCGCCCAACTCCATGGCGTGCCTCCCCAATGGAACAAGCGCCGGGGAATGCCACGAATACTTTGGCAACGGCCAAACACCGGATGGCCGTGCAGTGCGGTGTCGCTTGTTCGACGACGGCGGCGCATTCATGACCGCCTCGACCGATCGCATGCACGACATGGCGAACTCCAGGGTATGGGGAGCTGGGCTCGGGGGTGCAACCAGAAAGTGGTTCGGGGAGTGTTCGGTGGGGGGATGCGGCGACGGGATCTGCGATCCGAATGAATCGATAGGAAGCTGCTCGGATTGCACCTGTGGCAACGGGGTATGCGACGGATCCGAGACCGCTGACAGTTGCGCCGGGGATTGTGTCCGCTGCGGTGACGGTGTGTGCAATGGCAGCGAGAACGCAAACAATTGCGCCGCAGATTGCACGCGGTGTGGCGACAACAAATGTACGGGCGGCGAGACCTGCGACAGCTGCAGTTCGGATTGCACGTGCCCAAAGACGTGCTCCGGCGCAGCTGCGAGCTCTAGCGCGCAGACGTTCGTCGTTTTTTGGGAAACCGCGCAGGGATGTACCGGCTATTCGGCACTAGTGGCCAACGACTTCAACGAGGCAAAGGAGTGCGTGGGTCCGTATGTGACCGCGCACGACCTACCGCCGATCGCCTACTGGTTTCACCTGACCGAACCCGGCTACTCGTGTCGCGACATAAAGATCATGGGATACAGCTCCGAAAACGCAGCGAGTTGTGCTCGGGCTACGACCGGCTACAACTATCAGCTAGAAGGATCGTGCCCGTAACGGAGCGCGGCGGCCGGCCTCGCCGCTGCGGATCAACATCGTGCGCAGAATGATCGGCGATACGACTTCGTTAACCCCTACGACGCCGAAGATGATGGCGGCGGCGGGAGGGCCGAAGCTGGGAAACGTGTTTTGGACCAGAAGCGCGAGGGCGAGGGCGAGTCCCGACTGCGGCACGAGGCCCATCCACGCATATTTCGACACAACGGGTTCTGGTTTGGCGCGCGCGCTGGCGATCTTGGTGCCGACAAAAAAACACGCGGCGCGGACAACGCAGAGGATCGCGACCGGCGTCAGCGATGCGTACAGCAGATCGAGATCGATCTTGCCGCCGGCTAGCGCAAAGAACACCAGAAACACAGGCAGCTGCGCCCGGTCAAAATCTAGCAGCAGGTCGTGTGCGTCGGCGCGTGAGAAATTTTCGAGCCAAACTCCGGCGGCGAGCATGACGATCAGCGGATCGAGGCCGATTCGCGGGCCGACTTCAGCAACCACCACGCAAACGACGACCGCGAACAGAGCGGCCCCTTTCTGAGCTAACCGCACGTAGTGGCCGAGCAGCATGCCAATGGCGACTCCGAACGCGATCGATCCGAGAAGTTGCCAGGTCACCGCTAGCGCAGTTTCGAGAACGTCGAGGCCTCCGCCGACCATCGCCCCAGTGATCGCTGCGGCTGCCGAGTACATCACAAGCACGACGAGGTCTGCGAACACGACTGAGCCGAGAATCACTTGGCTGAGCGGCCCTTCTGAGGCGGTCTCCGAAAGTAGCGCCATCACGACCGCAGGCGATTGCGCGGAGAGGGCCACTGCGATGCAAAAACAGACCGCCATGGACTGCTCCGGCGTCATCGCGTCGAAGAATCCGAGCCAAGGCCGCATCGCGTAGAGAGCGCCCGCGATGGCAAATTGCGCGCCGATGACCGCAAATACGGTCATGTTGCGCAGCATCGACATCGTCGGCTTCAGCCGCTGGAGGTTGAGTTCGCTCCCCGCTGTAAGTGCGATGATGCACGTCGCGACCCCGCTGACGATCTTCAAGGACGCCGACATCGGTGGCGTAACCAGCGACAGCACAAACGGACCCGAAATGACTCCGACCACCAGATAACCGGTCAACTTCGGCAACCCGAGGCGGCTGGCGATCTGTCCAGAGAAGTAGGCCGACAGCAGCAAATATCCGAATGCGAGTTCGGAGCCGCCGAGGCTGCTGCTGTCGCCAAAGCCCCGAATAGCGTGCATCATGCCGCCAACGGCGAGCAGCAACAGCAGCGGAATCATGTCGGGGATCCTGGATCGGCAGGAGGGGGGATGGCCGGGGGGGGCCCACTGGCCGCGCGGAGGCGATCGCTAATTCGGCGCGGCCGATTGGCGATCTCGCTGCGCTGGATCACGAGTTCGGTGACGATCGAACCACCGATCACCAACGTGACAAACCACGGCAAGCCGCTCGTGCGGTCGAGTTGATCGATGCTGATCACGAGTGCGATCGACAGCGCGGACATCGGCGTGATGAGATTGCGTCGGTCGGCATAACCGCTCGGGAGCTGTGCACCCACACCGACTTTCGACGCCATCACGCCAACCCATTTGCCAAACGCCCGACCGCCGACAAAGATCGGAACAAACGCCCAGCCGCGCCAATCGCCGATTTTCCACCACGCCCCGGCGACAATTAGAAACATTAGGTGCACCGCGCGCTCGAGGTGGCTCAAAATTCGAAATACGTTGTCCCGCTGCTCGTTGGGAAAGTTGGTTACCAATACGCCCGCGACGAAGCAGATCACGATCGGGGATAGATGCAAGTAACCGGCGAGGCCCGAGGCGAATGCGATGCCGCCTAACACGATCGCCAAGAACTCTGGGTCGGATACCGGGACTCGGATCATCGCGAAGATGAGTACGCCGACTGCCACACCGAGTCCGAGCGAAATGAAGATCCACGCTGGGTCGGGCAATTGCCATACGGAGGAAGTTTGGGTGCGAAAGAACGATGTAACGATGAGGAGGCCGACGATGCTGACCAATTCGTCGAGTTGGCCGAGAAGGACGTCGACGCCGCGGCCCTCTCTCCAGGCGCGATTGGCCAGGCCGCGGAACTTGCGGGGCGCGGTCATCGCAGCAGCCGTGCCCATCAACACCACTTCCCGCCATAGCGCGGGGTCGTTGACCGATCCGCCGAAGGCGATCATCAGTCCGCCGCAGCCAGCGGCGACGACGCTGAACGGGCCTAGGGCTTCTACGAGCACGAGATACGCAGTTCCCGCCGGAACTCGGTCGAGTACGCGAATATCGAGTTGCGCGCCGATGATAAATCCCAACCATCCGAGCCCAAAGTGCAGTACCGGGTACAGTTTTTCGATCACGTCGTCAGTGAGAACGCCCGCGAACGACGAACTGGCAATCCAACCCAGCATCACAAACGGAAGTCCGGCGGTGATGACACCGACGATGCCAATGCGTTCCTGGAATCGCACCACGCGGCGGTGACCGCCGAGGTAGGCGAGAACGACGAGCGCGGTCAGTCCGAGGATGACTTTGATCGCGTAAACGGTGTTTTCTCGCGTTGAAGAACTGCGCGCACTCGTGGGGCTTGTCGCCGGCATCTGTGCTGCAACGTTTGCGACAACCTGCGCCACGGATGTCCGCAACGGAGCCGGAGCTGTAGCGGCAGCCGGAGCCGGAGCCGATGCCGATGCCGATGCCGATGCCGATGCCGTTGCCGGAGCCGTTGCCGTTGCCGATGCCGTTGCCGTTGCCGATGCCGTTGCCGCAGCCGTTGCCGCAGCCGGAGCCGCTGCCGGAGCCGTTGCCGTTGCCGGAGCCGCAGCCGGAGCTGTTGCCGGAGCCGCAGCGGGAGCCGGAGCCGTTGCCGGAGCCGCAGCGGGAGCCGGAGCCGTTGCCGGAGCCGGAGCCGCAGCCGGAGCAGCAGCCGATGCCGGAGCCGATGCCGATGCCGCATCCGGAGCTGTGTCTGATGCCGGAGCCGAAATAGACATCGCCGCAACAACGGTCGCGATGGCTAGCGAAAGCACGATCGCTCCTCGACGTGGGATTCGATGGCTGGAGGAATGGCTCGACATCGCGGATGCAGACCTTCTGTTACGCTTCGAGCCCCGCGATGATCGCTCGCTCTCCAACCACGCAGAATCGCCCCTCCGGGGTTTGGGCGACAGTTCCGAGCGCGATTTCTGGATCGTGGGTAAAAAATAATCGACCTTGACGCACCAGCAGATCGTTCAATAGTGCGGCCTTCTCATCGATCAGCAGTTCTGGGAAGCGGTCGTAGCCCATGGTGATCGGCACGTGAACCCACGCA
This sequence comes from uncultured Kofleriaceae bacterium, assembly GCA_964419605.1. Classification (GTDB taxonomy): domain Bacteria; phylum Myxococcota_A; class Polyangia; order Haliangiales; family Haliangiaceae; genus JABFXX01. The sequence continues at coordinate 12,361 of CAYQQM010000071.1, forward strand.
ACGCCGGGGATCAAGTCCGCTGCGAACACGACGGGACCGTTGGGCATCGCAATCTCGCACAGTAGGAGGCCGGGGGTGTGCCCAACGCTGCGGTGAAAACGGTACCCGTCACCGAGGCGCGCCGAGCGGTCGCTCGTTACTAGCTCAAGGCGCCCGGTCGCGGCGATGAGCTCTGTGAGCCCCGGGATGAACGATGCCGCATCGCGAGCGTGTGGGTGCGTTGCTCTCTCCCACGCTTGGTCACTCACGACGTAGGCCGCATTGGGAAATACCAACGCGGGTTGGACCCCATACGCGGTCAGCACACCCCCCGCATGATCAAAGTGCAGATGCGACAACACGACGACATCTATCTGATGCGGCGACACGCCAACGGCGGCCAACGATTGGAGCAGGACATGTTCCGGCTCCGTAACGCCATATCGCTCGCGGAGAGTTGGGGAGAAGAAGGCTCCAATGCCGGCCTCAAGCAGGATGTTGCGGGCGCCATCCCGCACCAGCAGACACCGGCATGCCAGCGGAATGCGGTTCCGGCCGTCTGGTGTAACCCATCGTTCCCAAAGGGCTTTGGGTGCGTTGCCAAACATGGCGCCACCGTCTAGGCGCTGCGAGTTCCCCAGAACGGAGGTAAGACTGGGCACGCCGCTACTTACCACGTTGGCGGGGGGCCTAGCTTGCGTCCGTTATAGTTGACAGCTCCTCCGTTAGGAGCTATGACCATATCCGTTATGGCGGATGGGTTGAAATGACGATCGAGACACTGATTGTCCTCGCGCTCACCAGCCTCGGCGCTGCGACGGTAAACGGCGCGATCGGCTATGGCTATTCGTCGATTTCGGTCCCCATCGCACTGCTGGTGGTCGCCGGGCGCGTGCTCAATCCGGCGCTGGTCGTGGTTGAGGTCGGGATCAACTTGTATGCGTTGTGGTGGAACCGCGGCGCTGCGCGAGGCGTGCTTCCCCGCGTCAAGCCGCTGGCACTGGGCCTGGTTCCCGGAGTGATCGTTGGCGCGCTCCTTCTCGGATATATTGCGACCTCCAGCGCCAAACTGATCGCGTATCTGGTGTTGCTGCCACTGATCATCATCCAAGCATCCGGCCGACGTTGGCCCATTCGCCGCGAAAGATCTGCGGCTGTCCCCCTCGGTGCCGGCGTGGGCGTGTTGTACGGGCTTACAACCATCTCCGGGCCGCCCCTAGCGCTGTTTTGGAACAACCAAGGTCTTGCTAAAGATGAGTTTAAGGTTGCCCTCGCTGTCGTGCGCACGATCGAGTCGGTTTGCGCGCTGATCGTGTACGCTGCGCTTGGCCTGCTGACGGTAGAGAGTGTTGGCATCTTGCCGTGGATCGTTCCCGGCGTCGTCGTCGGCTTTCCGGTCGGCCACTGGCTGATCCGCAAGGTTGGAGCAGAAACCTTTCGCCGGGTATGCATGAGTGTCGATGCTTATCTGGTGTCATTTGGCCTCGCCCGCGTTTTGATCGGCTTTGGCGTTGTTCCGGTAGTTGCGTACCAGTTGGTGGTCGCTACGGCGATGCTCGATGCCGGCCTGCTGTGGTCGTTTTTTGTGCGTCGATCCGTGACAGCGAAACCACCGCCGAGTCGGCTAGAGTTAACGGCGTGACCGCTCCGACTGCCCATAGCTCGGAATCGGTAACCTCTAGGCATGCGCTCGCGATGCCGCCGTTCGATGTGGTGCGCGCGTCGCAAGAACTAGAAGGTCGGTCGCCCGCGCAGATTCTCCGCTGGGCAACCCAACATGCCGGACCGCGAATCGCGTTCGTCACCGGGCTTGGTGTCGAAGGATGCGTGCTGATCGACGTGATCGCGCGCGCCAAGCTGCCGATCGATCTATTTACCCTCGATACTGGGTTGCTGTTCGATGAAACCTACGAGCTGTGGCGCCGGCTAGAAACGATCTACCGCGTTTCGATCCGCGGTTTGCGACCCGCGCAAACCCTCGAAGAACAAGCGACTCAGTTTGGCCCAGCTCTGTGGGAGCGCGATCCCGATCGGTGCTGCGAGCAGCGCAAGGTGATTTCGGTCCGCCGCACGCTCGCGCGTTTTGACTCGTGGGTAACTCCGATTCGTCGCGACCAAACTCCCGAGCGGGGCAGCGCCCAAATCGTGGAAATGGATCGCGCGTTTCACCTCGTGAAGATCAATCCACTGGTCGCGTGGAGTCACGAGGACGTGTGGGCGCACGTGTTTGCAAACGACGTCCCGATCAATCCGCTACATCACAAAGGATATCCGTCGATCGGATGCAAGCCGTGCACCTCAGCGATTGTTCGCGGTGAGGAGTTGCGCGCTGGGCGGTGGCGGAATTGGGAAAAGCGCGAGTGCGGGTTGCACGTAGCGCCCGCGAGGGCCCGCAAAGGCGACAACGCATGACCGCGCTTTATCCCGTGTTCCTCAAGCTGGAAGGCATGCCCGTGGTGATCGTTGGCGGTGGTGAGGTGGCTGCGGCAAAGCTGGATGGCGTGATCGCAGCCGGAGGCAGTGTCACTGTAGTTGCGCCGCAGGTCGTGGCAAAAATTCGCGATCGCGCGACGGTGATTGAGGCTGAGTTTGAGCCAGCGCACCTCGATGGTGCGCGCTGGGTCATCGCCGCTGCAACGCCCCAGGTGAACCGTCAAGTTGCAGCGGCGGCTGCTGCGCGTGGCCTGTTTGTCAATGCGGTCGACGACCCGGAGGTGGCCACCGCCTATTTGGGCGGTGTGGTACGGCGCGGCGCCGTCGAAATTGCGGTCTCGACTCGCGGCCTGGCACCGGCGTTGGCGGGGCTGCTCCGCGAAGCGCTGGAGGCGGTTCTTCCTGAAGACATCGACAAATGGGTCGACGTTGCCCTCGCGGCTCGCACCGACTGGAAGCGCGCTGGCGTACCGATGCCGGAGCGGCGACCTCTGCTGCTGCGCGCTCTCGAGCGAATTTACCACCCCACGGTGTCTCCATGACGGGCTTCGTTTCGCTGGTGGGAGCCGGGCCCGGCGATCCGGAACTGCTGACCGTGCGGGCAGTGCAGCGTCTGCGGGATGCCGATTTGGTGCTGTACGATGCGCTTCTCGATCCTGCAGTTCTCGAACTAGCGTCTAAGGCGCAACGGTTCTACGTCGGCAAGCGAGCTGGTCGGCATTCGATCGATCAGGACGGCATTCACGCGTTGATGATTCGGGCGGCGCGGCGCGGCGCGCGCGTCGTTCGGCTCAAGTCTGGAGATCCGTTTGTGCTTGGCCGCGGCGGTGAAGAGGCGCTCGCACTCGACGCTGCGGGCATTTCGTATGAGGTCGTTCCTGGATTGAGCTTGGCGACTGCTGCACCGGGGCTCGCAGGAATTCCTGTTACACATCGAGGGGTTGCGGCGGGATTTGCGGTGGTATCTGGGCATGCCGAGTCGGCGTTTGGTCCGGTGCTCGACTCCATCGCTCCCGGGGCAATGACGGTCGTGATCCTCATGGGGCTTCGCAGCCGCCGAGAGATCGCGCGGCGGCTGGTTCAGCGCGGTTGGGACGGCAACACGCCTGCTGCGATGATTCTGGGAGCTTCGCATCGGGGAGCCGTGCGCTGGCTGGGGACGCTTAACGGGCTCGCGGATGCCGCGGTCGACCCCGAGCTTCCAGGCGTCATTGTCGTCGGGGCGGTGGTTGCCCTTGCAGATCAAATAGCAAACGAGTACGAGGTTTGGGCCAGGGAACCCAGTGTTGCCCTTGGGCCCTTAGGAGACTGATTATGGTGGTTACGAACACAGAAAGCGCAACTGTCGGTCGGCTTGGTTTTGCGCGTCGCGAAGACGTGGATTTGTTCGTGCAGCGACTCGAAGCGTTTGAACGCGGAGAGCTCGATGCCGACGGATGGCGATCGTTTCGGTTGCTAAACGGTGTCTACGGCCAGCGCCAGGACGGCGATGCGATGATGGTCCGAGCGAAGTTGCCGGGCGGCATTGCCACGCCAGCGCAGCTGTTGGCACTCGCGGAGGTCGCTGACAAGTATTCGAACGGCAAAGGTCACGTCACCACGCGGCAGAATGTGCAGTTTCATTTTGTACCGCTGCCCCAGAGCGAAGCAGCGCTGCGCTTGCTCGCAGACGCTGGAATCACCACCAAGGAAGCGTGCGGACACTCGGTGCGAAACTGGACCTGTTGTCCGTTTGCCGGTGTTGCTGCGGACGAGCCGTTTGACCCAACGCCGTACGTGGAGGCTCTTGCGCGTCACTTGCTGCGCGGCCCCTATTCGTCGACGCTGCCGCGCAAGTTGAAGCCTTCGCTCGGCGGCTGCTGCGGCACCGATTGTTCGCAGGCATTTATTAACGACCTTGGGTTCCTGGCGCGCAAGCGCGGAGATGAACTCGGGTTTCAGCTGCTTGCGGGCGGGGGGCTATCCACGTTGCGACGCAGTGCCATGGTGGTAGAGGACTTTGTGCCCTTGGCGGAAATCCTCGAGGCTGCCGACGCGATAGTTCGCGTGTTTCACCGCATCGGCAATCGCGAAAATAAAGCGAAAGCCCGGCTCAAATGGGCGATCGACCGCATCGGCAAGGAAGCGTTTATCGCCGAGTACCGCAAAGAGCGAGAAGTCATTCGCAGCGAAGGTGGCGTGCCGCTGGTGCTGCCGCCGCAACCCGCGCCACCGGTGCGGCGCGCTTCGCTGACCCAAGCGATAACGCCCGAACCTGGGTTCGAGGAATGGGCGCGCGACAGCGTTCGGCCGCAGAAGCAGAGCGGGTTCTCAGCCGTGGTGATCCGGTTAATCCTCGGCGACGTCTCGACGGCGCAGTTTCGTTCGCTTGCCGAGATTATTCAGCAGTTCGGCGAGGGCGAGATTCGTTTGGCAAACGAGCAAAACTTGGTGTTGCGCTTCGTACCTACCGCCAAGCTGCCGGCACTGCATCGCGAGCTCGCTCGCATCGGGTTGGCGAAAGCCGGGGCGAATACGATCGGCGACGTTACGAGTTGCCCAGGCGCGTCAAGCTGCAAGCTCGCGGTCACCGCGTCTCGGGGCCTTGCCGCCGAGTTGACCGATGTGTTCGAGCGTCGCCCCGATCTAGCCGCGGTGCGCGGCCTCGACATTAAGGTCTCAGGCTGCCCCCATGGCTGCGGTCAGCACTACATTGCCGGTATCGGATTTCAGGGCGGCATGCGCAAAGTCGCAGGCAAGCCGGCTCCGCAGTATTTGGTATACGTCGGTGGAGGCATTGCATCGGATCGCGCGGATTTTGGGCGTTTGATCGGCAAAGTTCCGGCGCGCCGCGGCGCCGCGACGTTGGAGCGCCTGCTCGACTACTACGTCGCCAACAACGGCACCGGACCGGCGTTTTGGACAAGCGCTCCGGCGGACGCACTCAAATCGCTGATCTCCGATCTCACAGTTCTCAGCGACGATGCAGCGAGACCCGAGGATTTTATCGACCTCGGTCAAGCGGCAGCGTTTGAAGTCCAGACCAGCGAAGGCGAGTGCTCAGCCTAGCACTGGCAGAACGGCCTAGACTGGCCGAATCGAAGCTAGCGCGAACCGAACGGCCCCAGCGTTATTTGTTTCCTGATCCCGGCGCTCGCCGAGCCGCAACTACTCAACCTCGGCGGCGTGCCGACGCTGGTAGATCGCAATGCGGCTGCGGAGGACGCTATGCTAGCTGGTGGTGCCCTGCATAGTGGCTCCTTGCTGTTGGCCTTTCGGACAATCTCGGGATTGGGTCAGGGATCCGTGAATTTGCCTAGGGGCAAATTTACTCGCTTGTAAATTTGACTAAGGGTAAAAAAGGTAGATACGGTATTCTCGTGGCTTCCGGGCGGACAAACCGCGGGGAACGATATCTCACGGCACAGGTCCGGGATGATCTGGAGCGAAAAATGGTGTTCCTGGGGGGACCGCGTCAGGTTGGAAAAACCACGCTTGCTCGATCGCTGTTGGCAGATGCTCGGGGATATCTCAATTGGGACAACGGTGAACATCGAGAGCTGATCTTGCGACGACAGCTTCCGACAACCCCTCTCCTGGTCCTCGACGAGATTCACAAGTATCGCACGTGGCGAAATTACTTGAAGGGATACTTCGACGTTCACCGCGATGAACAGCAGATTTTAGTGACCGGTAGCGCGCGGCTCGACTATTACCGCTTCGGTGGAGACTCGCTGCAAGGCCGCTACCATTTCCTGCGACTGCATCCACTTTCGGTCGCAGAGCTAAAACTCGAGCGCCAGCAACAGTTCAATGACCTTTTGAACTTGGGCGGTTTCCCTGAACCATTCTTCTCAGGCTCTGAAGTCGAAGCGAAACGGTGGTCACGCGAATACCGTCAGCGATTGATTCGCGATGATCTCACGAGTCTCGAACAGGTGAAAGATGTGGGGCAGCTGGAGCTCCTGATGCTCCGGATGCCGGATTTGGTCGGAAGTCCGCTTTCGTTGAACGCACTGCGCGAGGACCTACAGGTTAGTCACAAGACGCTGTCGCGGTGGGTAGACATTCTCGATCGGCTCTATGCGATCTACCGTTTGTCTCCGTTCGGCGCACCCAAAATCCGAGCGGTCAAGAAGGAACAGAAGCACTACCACATGGACTGGACGGTCGTTTCAGAACCTCCCCAGCGATTCGAAAACCTGGTGGCCAGTCATCTTCTGAAGTGGGTACAGTTTAATGAAGACACAACAGGGAGAGATCTGGAATTGCGCTACTTCCGCGATGTGGATCGACGCGAGGTGGACTTTGTCGTCGTTGAAGGAAGAGCCGCCAGACAAGTCCCGATCCTGATGGTGGAGTGCAAATGGAGCGATACGGACGTCGACTCGTCCCTTATCTACCTAAAAAAGAAATTTCCGCAGACACCTGCCTGGCAGATCGCGGCAGTGGGGAAGAAAGACTATCTGTCGAAGGACGGCATACGCGTTTCGCCTGCGCTACCCTTGTTGACGACCCTGGTGTAAGCGCGGGCTGGCCGAACATGTTTCCGGGGCTCTGGGTCTCAGCGGCAACTACTCAACCTCGGCGGCGTATCGACGCTGGTACATCGCAATGCGGCTGCGGAGGACGCTATGCATGATGGTTGCTGCTAGCTGGTGGTGCCCTGCATCAAACTCGTCTTTCGCTGCCATCTCTTTGACGTGCGTTTCTTCGCGAACTCCGCGCGCTGCGTAGTCGGGACCGAGCTCGCTCACGCCGTAGACCGCCGCATGATAGGCGACTGCAGGGTTCGCCGAGAGCGCATCAGACAGGCCGAGCCAAGCCCGCGCCGCGGCGAGGCGTGCGTGGGTAGACCCAGATACGAACACGCGAGCTTCGCCGTTGGCGGATTGTCCCTGGTACGCGCGAGTTGCGGTGATTACAACCATCGTGCGGCGCGCTGGCGATGCACACGCGACCCATAGAACCCATGCACACAACCACTTCATCGGATGCGATGCAGGTCCTGACCTTGGCCCCAGTAGTAGATCAGGTGGAAGGTGCGGCAGACAGCGATGACGCCTTTTTCGACGGCTGTGGGATGCGAGCCGCCGGCCCGTTTTTCCGCCTGATAGGCGCCGTCGTAGACGTCGCGCATCGCCCGTTTAAGCTCGAAAAGCTGCTGCGGGTCGTTGTTCTTGTCGATCAGCGCGTCGAACTCCTTGGTTCGTGCAACCATGTACGTTTGCCGACCGGAGCGAAGAATGTTCAACGGTTGATCCTCATCGACGAGGTCTTCGAGGTCGACGTTCGAGAAGCTAACATGGTCGGGCTCGCTGGGACCAAGCGGATGGGTGTGGACGATCGCCGCGTGGCGATCGAGCCAGCCAACGTTGCTTGTGTCCGGGTTGTAGGTGTTGCCGTCGTCGGACGGATCATGCGTACGGTTCAGCTCGTAGTTTCCGCCGTATGTGCGAACGAGGTTCCCCCCCTGTTCCCGGTGCGTGGCCTGCGATTCGGCCCACATCCCATCGAGCTCGCTAACAAGAGATTTCGGAAGTCGTACATGCGAGGGCGCCGCAGCTACGCGTGTATGCGAGTTGGCAACTTGATCGAAACCGGCAATTTTCGCTCGGTCGGTGGCGTGGTCCGGCGCAACCATGATCGCTCCGTCGTCGTAACCCTTGGGGGGGCGTAACGTTGGGGTCCTCGTGGTCGCCGCTTCCTGCGCCGGTTTCGACTTTGGATGAAGATACTGCTGCAGCATAAACAAAGCGGTCCTGCCGATCTGAGGGTCGGACGTACCAACAGAATCAACAGTGCACTCAACTTTTTGCTCAGCCGTGAGCTGAAGGGACTGCTCTTGTTCACGTTCCATAGATGCGCGACCTCCGGGAAGCCCCAAATGATCTCACACGATCGGCGCGCAAAAGGCAACCAGCGGCGATGAACCGATGGTCCCTGGGTCAATGGAAAGGTCGCAATAGCGCCTACTCCTGCGCATCATCACTCCAAACGGATATCGAAACGCAGTGCAGCCGCTGCACTGCGGAGCTCGATACCAGCCACATCGTGATGAATTCCGCCCTGCGACACAACCTGCACCGCGCGCGTTGGTTTCAATCGCTCGGCGTAATATCGAAGATGGGCACTGGGAACCACATCATGGAGCTTGACCCCCCATAACTCGGCGACCTTGCGGTCGCGCAGCACGACGAAGTCCACCTCACGACCTTCTTTGTCGCGCAGATATCGAAGTTCATAGCGATGGCCCGAATACTCTTGTGCAAATTGAATGCGCTTGAGCAGGTGCGTTGCAACCAAATTCTCGAACCGCGCTCCGTCGTCGCCGATGACGTCTGCGTTGTCGTAGAAGAATACCTTTGGCGGCTTACGGATCGCACGCGCGAGTTTGGCAGTATACGTCGGCACGATGAAGCACAAAAACGACCGCGCTAAGACATCGAGATAACGCGAAACGGTTCGAGGGGCCAGTTCGAGATCAGCAGCGAGATTGGACACTACAATTGGGCTACCCACACGGTGCTGCAACAATTCGAGAAGTTGCTCCATCTGCACGAGAGCATCGACGCGCTCCAAATCGCGAATGTCCTCGCGCAGAATTTGCGAATGCCGCTCGAGCCGCCAGCGACGCGCGAAGCGCTCGTCGTTTTTGACAAACGGTTCGGGAAATCCACCCACGCGAAGTAACCGCGACTGCGTTGCGGCAGCGTCCAGACTGATTGGATGTTCGCCGAGAGAAAACGGGTGCAAGTGCCACAGGTGAAAGCGCCCCACCATCGAATCGCCACCGCGTCGATAGGTATCGAGACGAGCACTTCCCGTGACCAAGAACTGTTGTTTGGGATTGCGCGTGTCGTACAAGCCTTTGAGCCAGTTCTTCCATCGGTTGTATTTGTGCAGCTCGTCGAACACGATGAGCGGCGCAGTCGGATCCCAATCGCGCCCAAGGATACGTTTGCGATCGGCCGCAGCGTCCCAGTTGAGGTAGTCGCCGGAGCCAGGTGCTACGTGTTCGAGCACCCGCTTGGCCAGCGACGTCTTTCCCACTTGTCGCGGGCCGGCCACGAACACCATTTTCTCCCGCAAATCTAGGCAGATGGGCTCGAGCAGGTACCGCATATGGCCATTTTAAACGGTCATACTTTTTGGTCAAGTCTGATTTGTATGATGATTAAAAATAGCCAGGAGACTTCCGAAGACGGGTTTGACTTGTCGCGCACGTAGCGAATTTCTTCCGAGGCTCCTCGCCCAATACGGGGCAAGCGCACAATCCCCCCCCACGGGCCGAAACCCGCAGCCTATCGAACGCGCGTTGCCGTTCGCAAATATTCAGCGGGAGAGACGACTGAGATCGGAGCGTTTCGATAGTCTTTGTAGTTTCGCGTGACGATATGGTCGGCTCCAAATGCAAGTGCAGCTGCGACCTGCATGGCGTCCTCTAAATCAGAGATTTGCATGGACAGTGCCATTTTTGCTTGCGCGGTGCTTACGGTGGCGACGTCGACAAATCGCAGCAACTCGAGCAGAAATCGCCGGGGGTTTGGTTTTAAGAGATAGGCGATGTTCGAAATAGAGTGCCAAGCAATGGCCGCGTCACCCGGGTGAATTTCAGCCCAATCGAGCACCCTCTGTGAAGTGGTGAGAAACGGTTGCCTCGCCAGCGCGACGTCCAGGAGAACGTCGGTGTCGATGAGTACCTTCACTTGATGCGGTATTTTCGACTGAGGTGAACAAAGCGTGGGTCATTAGACCTGTGCGGCCTTAGCGAGAAATGCCCTGTCCACCTGGAAGAAAAGCGAGGTCGGTCAACCTGCGTGCCTAAACTGCTCTTGAGAACTTCTTCAATGATTCGGGAAACGCTTGCTCCGCGCTCATGTGCGCGCAAGCGAATGCGCCCCGTCGTGTTTCGATCGAGCGAAATCGTCAACCTTTCCTTCATGTTCATACTTTACACTAAAGTATGAAGAAAAAATGGCTCACTCGCCTTTACGGTTCAGCTGATCACCAAATAACTTCCGGTCGGGTCCGATTCGTCGCGATCGACGGCAGTTCCATGGCGGCCAGGTGAAGGCGATCCATGGTGCGCCCATGGCCTGTATTTTTTCGAACCTGGGAAAAGTCTGCAACTATACGAGTGGGATCGCGGTTTTTTTAAGCTCGCGCCAAAACGCCGAAGGGAATCGCTGCAGCTGCGTATATTCGTCGGGCGTGTAGGCCAAAAGATCTACATTGCCCAACGCGAGAACCTTGGGAAAATCGACAAATCGCTCCGGCCAGGCCCGACGCGTTTCATAGACCACGATGAGATCGATATCGCTGAGATCGTGAGCATTTCTCGTGGCATAGCTGCCGAACAAATAGGCAGCCTTCACGTCTGCTGGCAGACGGCGTTTGAGTTCGCGACGCAGCGTTCGCTGAGAGAACCGCGGCTTGCCAGAACGAACTGTGATCATGTGCTCGCCTTACTCGCTTTGCGAATCACCACTGTTGCAAGGCGAACCGCTTCGCTCGCTTGCGCTTTGGAGAAGACTTCAAATGGAGCAGGACCGGGTAGGGCATCCGGATATCGTCCGGTCAAATAGTATTGGTCCAGAACGCTGGCGGCCTTAAGCAGCGGGCCGTTGATTCGCAATGCACGACACAAATCATAGAGGCTATGAGACAAGATCAGGCGATTTCCTCGTCCGATGAGAATCGCTTTGAGCGCTTTTACGCTCGCTTGCTGGCAGATGAAACAGCACTGGGCATAGAAGCCATCGCGCAGCGCGGCCTTCGCAAACTTGAGATCGTTGTCCGCCTGCCGACGCCAGGCTGCGGCGCGCGAAGCTTGCGCTTGTCGGAATTTTTTCACGCCATGACAATAACATACGTACCCTACGCTAGCGGCGCCGGTACGTAGCGGGGATCACGAAGCCTCGTCCCGCGAACACCGCGGCAACTACGTCGTGAAAAGATGGCGGCGGGGCCGTCGCCGCACGGCTGCGGTGGACCGTGGACCAAACTGGAAGCAACGAGTGCCTGTAGTTTCAAACTAGCCTACGGCGTCGGGCGCGGACGCGAGCTGGGTGGCTCGTGCGTTGCGGCGTGGTCAAAGCGCCAGTTGAGCCACGCTTTGGGGAGCCTCGATAATGGTCGCCAACCGGAGGAAAACGGCGCGTGCACTTGGGCACTGCCGATTACTTTCGGGCTGCCGTCTCGCCGTCTGGGTCTGCCGGTCTGGGTCTGCCGGACGATCATCGTCAGCTACTGATTTTCCCCTGATAGAGTTGTTCAACGGGAAAAATCATCTCGTAGTCTCCCCACATCACATTTCCGTTCACCAGGCGAAAGCGCTTGAAGGCGTTGGGTTTTGCATACTTGACCACATCGGGCAGTTTGCAGCGTTTGACGAATAGACCAAAGTCAACTTCCCGCGAGGTCCCGTCGGAGAAAGACACGAGTAGGCAAAATCCCTCCGTGTACCGCGCGTCAACGACTACTATCGTTTTTGGGAAACCACGGCTCATAGTCTACCCGTGATTTTTTTTGCGACGATGGGCCGATGATAGACGAAATAGTTCACCCAGGCCTGAACGATTTCGTCAGCGAGTTTTTGGGTTAGTCGTTTGAATTTCTTCAAATCGCCGGCCGTCAGCGGCCTTTTCCCAGTTACCGCCGAAAATCGGATCCTTACGACTCGGCCGTTCTCCAACAGCAGCTCAGCCTTGCCTTCTCGGCCATCCTTGGTTGCATGAACATGAATGGGCTCGTGCTCGTTACTGTAGAAAAACAGGATCAGCCCGGTATTCATAAAGCTTTGGCACCGCCGGATTATCTTACTCGGACGGGAATCGAACCGGAAGCACCGCGAAGTACGGATGGCGAGGTCTTGAGATTCGTCCGAATTTTTGTCCGAGGTCCGGCGACGCTTGAACGAATTCCGGCCGTTTCGGACGGAGGCCCGCGTGTATTCGCGCAGTTATAGCTGGCAAGGATTGTGCTTGTGCTCGAGCTACTCTCGCCATGACCGCGCCTCGGATGATTGTCCCGGACCGCTTTTACATGATCACGCGGCGTTGTTCGCAACGCACGTTCCTGCTGCGGCCGGATCAAAAGGCCAATCAGACATTTCTATTTTGTTTAATCGAGGCTGCGAATCGATGGGACATCACTGTGGTACTTCCCTCGGTGATGAGCAATCATCACCATACGATTGTCTACGACCGTCACGGTCGAGTGATCGAGTTCATGCAGCACTTCCACAGCATGCTGGCTCGGAGCATGAATGCGCTGCGCGGCCGATGGGAGAACTTCTTCTCGACCGAAGAGCCGAGCCTGGTCGAGTTGGTGGACCGCATCGATATTCTCGACAAACTGACGTACGCGGCGACCAACCCCGTGGCGGCGGGCCTGGTGGAACGGGTGGCAGATTGGCCTGGGGTCAATGGCCTGGAGGCGTTGCTCGGAGGCCAGCGGGTAACGGTTCGTCGGCCGGAGAAATTTTTCCGCGAAACCGGTGAGATGCCGGAAGACGTGGCGCACACGTTTCAGATTCCTAGCGACGCGCAACGAATCGGCGATGTGGAAGAGTTTCTCAGCGAACTTCGCGAGTCCGTGACTCGAGTCGAGGCGGAGTTGGCGAAAACGCGAGCGGAGGAGGGTCGATGCGTCATGGGACGACGACGCGTGCTGGAACAGTCGTGGTGCGACTCGCCGACGACTCAGGAGCCCCGGCGTGGGCTACGCCCCCGCGTGGCGGCTCGAAGTGAGTGGTTGCGCCGGCAAGTGCTGCAACGCAATCGAGCCTTCGTCGACGCCTACCGGGCAGCGCGCAAGCTGTGGCTTGCCGGCCTGGCGGTGATTTTTCCGCGGGGCACCTATTGGTTACGTCGCTTTGCACGCATCCAGGTCGCTGACGCAGTCACAGCACCGATCGTTTCAAACTAGCCTGCATCGTTGGGCACACGCGCGAGCTGAGTGGCTCGCGCGTTGCGGCGTGGCAAAAGCGGCTGCTGAAGCAGGATTTGGGAGCCGCGATCAAAGTTCGCCGACTGGAGGATCACAGCGCGCGCGTTTGGCACTGCCAATTACTTCCGGTTGGGTTGTGTGTGTCGGGTTGTGTGTCTAAACTAGTGTGTAAGTATGTAAAAGAACATATGAATCTCGGATGAGCGAGAGCGCGGCATTGGGTCGGTCAATGCAACTCGCTGGGGCGCAGATTGCGGCCCATCGAGCGAGGGGAATTGCGGTAAACTAATCGAGTTTATGCCCACGACGGAAGCCCATCGGGTTGAGGAAGCTGCGCTCAACCTTTCTGCCCGTGAACGCGCACGCCTCGCCGAGAGGCTGTTGCGAAGCCTGGACGACCTCAGCGACGTTGAAGCGGATGCAATATGGGCGGAAGAGGCTGAACATCGCGACGCAGAGCTAGAGCGCGGCGAAACCACGGCGCGCTTGGCAGAGGATGTTTTGAGGGATGCGCGGGCGCGGTTTCGGTGAATCGCATCGTTCGCTACCATCGGCTGGCAGAGGCTGAATTGCATGGGGCGGCGGAGTATTACGATAACGCGTCGCCCGGTCTTCGAGAGCAATTCCTTACGGAGGTCGAACGGAACTGTGCGCTGCTCTCACAACATTCCGAGCTTGGGGTGTTGGTGAGCAAACGGGTTCGTCGGCTGGTCATGAGGCGCTTTCCGTATGCGCTGTTCTACTCGGTTCGAGAGGAAGAGGTGCGCATTTTGGCCATTGGGCACCACAGGCGAAGGCCGTTCTACTGGAGCCACCGCAGGTAACAAGCCGGCGAGCGAAGGCGGTCAACGCGCGATCCACCGACTGAGCCATTGATCCCAACAGAGCAGGAGCAGATCTGCCAGACAAATCTCGGACACCAAATAACTTCCGGTCGGGTCCGGGGCGGAAGCCTATCGAGCAGCGCGCAAGCTGTGGCTTGCCGGCCTGGCGGTGATTTTTCCGCGGGGCACCT
>CAYQQM010000072.1:0-3525 GCA_964419605.1 uncultured Kofleriaceae bacterium
CTGCGGGATTAACTCAGCGGTAGAGTGTCAGCTTCCCAAGCTGAAGGTCGCCGGTTCGAATCCGGTATCCCGCTCGAAGATTCGAGAAACAAACCGAAACGTTGCGACGGACCCTGCGACGTGAGCGCCTCGTAGTAGAGGCTACGGAACTTTCCAAGGCGCCCGGCTCGTCGAGCCGACGTGCCGTGCCAAGCAGAGGTCGCACGATCCGGTTTCGAGCGCTTTCCGAACTTCGATTTACGCGAGTGCGCGGCGATTCGTCGAGCTGACTCTTGAACGATGCTCGAGGGTCGTCAGGGACAACGGGCGCGTACAGTGGGTCCAGAACAGCCAATCGTTCAGCGCACGGATTCCCATCCGGTCGCTCTGTGAACCTGGCCTCCGCGGCATTCTACCTCCTCGACGGCAGCAAGTTCGACGATTCGGGGCGCGTGATCCCGCCTCGACGTGGTGTTCCACGGAGTCGCTCGGCGCAGACATGACCGAGTACGAGCAGGTGACCGCGATCCCAGCAACCAGCCATTCTTCTCGCTGGTGTGGATGTCCGAAATCTGAAGCCGGGATCTGTTCCACTCGGGACCGACGGTTTCGATGGACTGTTCGCGCTTGGTGATGTTAGAGCCCGGTCATAGGCTCCAACAAGGGACCTGGCGCGTGGTAGGCGCAGGCCCGCCGCTGACCATGCAAACTCGTTACCCCGTCCATCACGTGCGCTTCAAAATCCTTGAGGGGATGGTTGTGGTTACGTGTTGCCGGCCCAGGAAAACGTGCGGCGCTGCCGCGGGCGAATCGCGCGAACAAAAGGGCGACGTAACATGAACGTTCGCGATCGCGTCCTGTTGCCACTCCATCGGTCCGATGAATCCGGCCCGGAGCCGACGTTTGACCTCGGGTCGCTGTTCCTGCATGTTCTTCTCTTCGAGTCCGTCATCGTCCCGTCGCTCGCGTTGCTCGATATCGCCGCACTCGGGAAATCGATCGGTGTCGGTCGCACGATTGATCTGCTGAATTCGGGTCTGGTTCGCATACGCGCAGCAGTCGACGCGTTGGGGTCCGTTGAACACAGCGATGGCCGCTTGATTCAGCTGCAACACCTGCGCGCGGTCGATCCCGAGGACTCGTTTCGTCGCTACGTTGCCGCGTTCTCAAGATTCGGCCTAAACGCGGACGACGCCAAAGCGCTCGAGGCTGCAACACGTTCGCAGTGGATTCGGCCCGATGAACAAGACCGGTGGGGCATCGATGCAATCGCCGACATGGTTCATGAAGCCACGACTGATACACCGGTATGGAGGAAGGCCATATCCTTGGTCCTTAAGGATCAGGGAGCCGCCCTCGAGGTATCGCCCGGGCAAGTGCGTGTTGAGATCGTGGATCCGGCAAGCCAGCTCCTTCGGTTCCAGTCGCGCCTACCTCACCTCAACGACGCGCTTGCGACGAAGGTTGTGCGCCGCGCATGTAGCGTCGTCGCAAAACTGAACGGCGAGATCAATCTTCAGATCGTAATCCCAACACCAGCAATGACGAACCAAGACATACCTCTCAAATTACCGCCGGCGGTGGGCCAGTCTGTCGGTACGACTATTCCAGGCCGAGCCCCGGTTGTAATCATGGGGCCGAATGGAGCCGGAAAGACGCGTTTTAGTAGTACGCACGGGGAAAGACGATGACCCAGTGCGTGTGCGTCTGCGCAAGGCTGTGAGGGTATGATCCGTGAGGTCACTTTCGACATCCTTCGAGGCTGCGAGCTGCAATGCCGAGGTGCTGCCCGACATCGCTGCGCCAGTGCCCCCGGCCAAGGCGAATCTATGACGTTTCGCCACGAGCTTCGGTTGCCGGAGCAGATCCAATGAAGGGGGCTCCGAAGAATGTAGCAGCGCTGCTGCAACAATCGTCCGAACGGATCGCACGTGTGGAGGACATTGACGTTCCCGCGCTCGTGCGTGATCTCGGATTATTGATCGAAGAGGCGCGGAAGCAGGTCGCCTCCACGGCCGACGCGACACTCGTGAGACTGTACTGGCAGGTGGGGCATCGGATCCGCGTCGACGTACTTGAGGGACGCCGAGCCGAGTATGGAGCGAAGATCGTGGTCGAGGTCGGCAAGCAGCTCGCGACCCGCTACGGGCGGGGCTTTGGGCTCACGAGCATCTATCGAATGGTGACTTTCTCGTCGGTCTTCGACGACCCCTCAATTGTTGCAGCACTGCTGCAACAATTGAGTTGGACGCACTTCACGATGCTCATCCCAATCAAGGACGCGCTCAAACGCGAGTTCTACGCGGAGATGTGTCGCGTCGAGCGCTGGAGCACTCGCGATCTACGCGAGCGGATCGACAGCATGCTGTACGAGCGCACGGCGCTGTCGAAGAAGCCGGAGGCGCTCATCCGCAAGGAGCTATCCGTGCTCCGCGAGAAGGACGAGCTGAGCCCGACGCTGGTGTTTCGCGACCCCTACATGCTCGACTTCCTCGAGTTGGCCGACACCTACAGCGAGAAAGATCTCGAGTCGGCGATCCTGCGTGAGATCGAGCGGTTCCTGCTGGAGTTGGGTACCGGCTTCGCCTTCGTCGAGCGGCAGAAGCGGATCACGCTTGACGGCGACGACCACTACCTCGACTTGTTGTTCTTCCACCGAAAGATGCAGCGGTTGGTCGCGATCGAGCTCAAGCTCGGCGACTTCAAGGCCGCCGATTCGGGTCAGGTAGAGCTGTACCTGCGGTGGCTCGACAAGCACGAACGGCAACCCTCAGAGCAACCACCGCTCGGGATCATCCTCTGCGCGGGCAAGAAGCGCGAGACGGTCGAGGTGCTCGATCTCGACGCGCGCGGCATCCACGTCGCCGAATACCTCACCGAGTTGCCACCGCGTGCCGTGCTCGAAGATCGGCTCCATCGCGCGATCAAGGCCGCGCGCGAGCGACTGGCACCCGGCGTCGATGCCAATGTTGAGACGGCTGCGACGGCGAAGACGCCACGCGCGCGACGGAAGAAGAGTTCCGCAAAGCGGCGGAAGGGATCCGGCCGAAAGTAAATCGATCTGGTACCGTTCCCGTACCCCGCCTTGAATCCCACCTGGATGAGAAGATCGGTACGCAAGCGCGTCGGCCCGGAAATCGCAGGGCCCAATTCGTCGACGATTTGTGGCGACCTTCGACCTGGAACTGAAGGTTGCGTTCATGTTGAGAGACGGTCAAGAAAGTCCGAAAACGAGCTCGAGAACGCCTGAAAACCGACCCCACCGAAAACCCCACTTTGAGTGCTCAAACACGAAGCGCCTTGGGACAGGATGAAGCGTTAAGTTGTTGAGTTGCTTCGTACGTGGTGTTGACGAAAGGGCCTATCTTACATTCCCAAGCTGAAGGTCGCCGGTTCGAATCCGGTATCCCGCTCGACATCGTTCCGCGCGATGCTCCGCTGCGCGCACCTCGATGCCTTCGGCATCGCCCGGTTTCTCCGTCCGCGCAGGTGTACTTCGCGCTGGGCGCTCAGCACCCTGCGGGTTGCGAATCCGGTATCCCGCTC
>CAYQQM010000072.1:3625-26592 GCA_964419605.1 uncultured Kofleriaceae bacterium
GTACTTCGCGCTGGGCGCTCAGCACCCTGCGGGTTGCGAATCCGGTATCCCGCTCGACATCGTTCCGCGCGATGCTCCGCTGCGCGCACCTCGATGCCTTCGGCATCGCCCGGTTTCTCCGTCCGCGCAGGTGTACTTCGCGCTGGGCGCTCAGCACCCTGCGGGTTGCGAATCCGGTATCCCGCTCCACATCGTTCCGCGGGATGCTCCGCTGCGCGGACCTCGATGCCTTCGGCATCGCCCGAATTCTCCGTCCGCGCAGGTGTACTTCGCGCTGGGCGCTCAGCTTTGGCGTGGGCCGAGCACCAACGCGCTGCGCGACTCCTCAGCGAGTACATCGAGAAGTAATCGGCGAATCGTTGAACTCGGCATTCACACGTAATTATGCCCGTAATGTGGTTATTTTTACATACAAAATGACCACTCGGCGGTTATGCAAGCGCTCGCACCCGCGCGCCGTCCAAGCGGCGGAAGGCGAGCCGGCCGATGGCGCACGTGGCGCCCGGGGTGAAGCCAGCTACGTCGTTTTCACCCTACTCGGACTTCGCCTCGCACGGGCTCGTCGCGAAGCCCGAGGCGCTCCTCGATGACGCGCTCGACAAAGCGAGCGACGCGCCCGTCGGGAGTCTCGAGCAACAGCCGATCGAAGTCGCCGTGACGGCGCGCGAACAGGCCAAACCAGGTCAAGAATCGCCAGGCAGGCGGCTGGCGTTCGACGACGAACAGAGCATCGATTCCGCTGAGCGAAAAGCAACCTCGATGGTCCCGGACCGCAACAGAGGCGTCATCGACGTCCACCGTAACTTCGCACTGCAACATGCCGCGCGGCGCGATCGAGACCGTCAGTCGCAACACCGCACCCCCGGTGTAAATCCCGCGATATGGAGTTCGCTCAGGATCGGTGACGGTTTCGATCCGCACTCCCGCGGGTGCCATACTCCTAGTGTAGCGCCACCGCGAACGCGACACTCATAAAATCTCGCAGTCCTCCGTGGTGCTGGATGACTACGGAACTACGATGAATTCGCGCTTCATCAGCCCGATAATGGTCTGCGCAGCGTCGAGATCTGTGCCTGGAAAACCATCCAGGACCCGCTGCAGCTGACCGTGATCGAGAACCAGCTGGAACGTATCGAGCTCTGGGGGAGTTAAATCGCGAAGCTTCCCCGCAAGCGGAGTTGGCACCGCCAAAGGCGATCCGAGTGGCGGCAGCTGCTTCTTTAAGTTCTGGAACTCATCTAACTGGCGCACGCCCTCCATGAGCAGACCCTCGGTCGACTCCTGGATCTCTTCCATGACCTGCATCTCGCCGCCGGGCTCCAGCTCAAAGGCTCCACTCGCCCACGTGAGCATCCGGTAGATCGACTTCTGCGGACTGACCGAGAAGTCTTCGTTGATCGTTGCGAAGTAGATCTGGCCCTTGCGCAGGTAGATCTTGCCGATGGAAACGCCGTTGTTGATCGAAAGCACGCCCGACTTGCGACTCGTCGATAACAGCTGCAAGAGGTCGGGAAGCGGAATCTCCTCAATGGCTCCCGACATCGGCCGGCCGGACGTGGCCTGGCGCTGCTGTGCGCCTGCCTCCAACCGACGGCGCGCTTCCGCTTCGGTCTGCTGCGCCGCCGCCCCTTCTACCCCAACGACCTTGATGATCGAGGTCCCTACCAGGATGCGATCGCCCTCGCGCAGCGCCGCCCGGCCCGCAATCTTCTCGCCATTGACAAACGTGCCATTGGTCGATCCCAAATCCTCAATGTAGATCTCCTGCTCGGTCGTGCTGATCTTCGCGTGCCGGCGCGAAACCATGTCCTCGACAAGGACCATGTCCAAGTCGTTGGATCGGCCGATCACGATCTCTCGGTTCATGCGAAGAGGGAACTCGCCTCCCTGGTACTTGCCGGAGATAAAGCGCAGTGCGTACTGAGGTTGGTCGTTCATTTGCGCCAGGACTTGAAAATTCTAGTGTGCTCCACGCATGTAGCGCAAGAAACCCGCCTGACTCATTCGGTTCGGGCCGCATCGCGTTGGGGCCGAAGAATATTGACAACACGGCGGTACACTTCTTCCGAGACAACCAAACTCGAGTGCCCCAGGGGCACGGTAACCGCATTTGCACCCGGCAAACGAGTGGTCGAGAGGGGCACCGCCCAATCGCGCGCCGCCGCAATGGTTGAAACCTCCACGGTTGGGGGCAGAGGCCCTTCGGCGAGCTCATCCAAGAAGCGGCTCCGCGGCAACAGCTGCCAGGAGGAGGTCGACCAAAGCCCAAGCGTCATGACGCCCGCCAGTGCCACCCACGTGCCGCGAACCGGCGTTCCAAGCATGATGAGTTTGCGAACTCTCGAATGTCCACCGAGCTTCTTGATGTAATAGAGCCCGATCAGGCCGCCCATGGAATGGCCAATGATATCGATCTGCTGCGAGGGTTTTTGGGCGAGGATGCGCTCGATCTTGCGATGGATCAGAAATGCAGACCGCCGAATATCGCGCACGTTGAGGGTGCCAATGTTGAAGGAAACGACGACAAAGCCGTCGTCGACAAGTCTCTGCTGCAACATGAACATCGATCCGCGCGTGCCGAGAAAGCCGTGGATCAACAGCACCAGCGGAGCTTCGTCTGTAACCCGTTCAAACGCGTCTCGACGGCGAATTCGGTTGCCGCGAACGAGGTGGCGCAAATACGATAGGCCATCAGCGCCGCCCGAAAGGTCTTGCCCCAGGCCGCTGTTGCGGCCGAGCCAGCGCGAAGGCGCTTCGAGCGCCCAGCGAACGATCCACGATGACCGAAGTCCACTAGGTTTTGGTGTACGCACAACCACGTCACTCACGATAATCCGAAAAACCCTCAGCGACGAATCGCGAACACTCTCGCGCGTAATAATTCCCCGCAGCAGCCGAGGTGGGATATTCGATGACTCGCCACTGCCCGCGCTTTCCAACACTGCCAGACCGACAAATCACGTTGGTTCCAACGCGATACACCAACGCGAACTCATCGTCCCGGCGGAGCGACCGCGAGTCTCCCGCGGGAACCAGGCCTGGTGCTGCTGCGAGATCCTCTGGATCGCCCCCCGGAATCTGTTTGGGGCCCGGCAGGTGGGTCGGATTCTCGGGCGAATTCAGCGAAGGCTGTGGCACAGGTGTCGGGGACAGTACGGCAGCCGGAGTCGGCGTCGTTGGGATCGGCGTCGCTGTCGGTGCGGCCGGGAACTCCATCGATGTTACCGCCGCCGTTGTCGGCGAGGTCGGGGAGCCCCTCAACGCTGCCGAAGCGGGGGCAAGCTCCGACGTTTCGGGACTCGTAGGTTCGGTGTCTGCGTCGGATCCCGAACGCGCGCGGCGCGACATTGGGGCCCGGATGCGGGTTCGCACCAACCGTCGATCGGATGTCTCTTTGCGCGTCGCCATGCTCTGGTGGTGCCAGCGTCTGTCGCTGTGGGCAACTTACCATAGGAATCGGCGCATCAACGCGTCGCGTCATCGCAAACACTCGGATAGACTGTCTATACGGTGCAGCACTCTCCCGCCCAACGCATCGGACGGTACCGACTGCTGGAGCCGGTCGGCAGCGGGCCCAACGGAACGGTTGCTCGCGCAAACGTTGTCGAGGGTTCGTTCCCAGAAAACGAGTTTGCGGTAAAGCGCTTTCTGCCTGAACTCACCGCCACCCCCCACACGGCCCAGGCGCTCGAAACGGCGGCGCGTTCCTATGCCACCCTCGACGATCCGCGAATTGCGCGGCTGTCCGAATTCGAGGTCGCTCCGGGACAAACGTTTACCGCGGTGGAATGGGTCCCTGGGCTCGACGCCAAACGCCTCCTGACAGAGGCCAAGCTAGTGGGTCATCGCATCGCCCCGGGAAGTGCGCTGACATTGATCGCGAACACCGCGCGCGCGGTCGGTTATGCACATGCGCAGGGCGTGCCCCACCTCGGACTGTCGCCGACCAACATGATGGTCACCGCCGCAGGTGACGTGAAAGTGATGGACTTTGGAATCCTGGCTGCAACGGTGACGTCACGCCCGAGCGACGTGCCCCGGCTCGCGCACCGGATCGCGTATTTTTCGCCCGAGCAACTTCTTGGAGAAGAGACCTCGCCCGCCAGCGATGTGTTTTCACTTGCTGCGATCGCGCACGAACTGGTTACGGGCCAGCGAGCCTTCGCCGGCAACCACGCGCGGGCGCTGTCTCAGGCGATCCTCGCCGGCCCCCCTGTCGAGCTGCAACTTCCCCGTCCGATTGTTTCCGTGTTCGACCGATGCTTTGCTCGGTCTCCGCGCGAACGTTTTTCCAACGCCCACGCATTTGCCGACGCACTTGAAGCGGCGCTAGCAAAATCGTCTCTTCCCGGTACGCCGCGAGACCTCGCCGCGTTTGTCCAAACGATACTGGGAGAAAGCCTCCCTGCTGCAACCGGAGCTAGCGAGGCGGCTCCCCCCAGGGGGACTTCCTTCGGGGCGCCGCCATCGCCAAACGCCGCCGCAGGTCGCCGACCCGCAGCAACTCCCCCAGTTGCCCGCGCTATCACCACCCCGCCACCCATTCCCGCCCTCCGAAACGTGGCCTACCCGGAAGGGGCCACCTTACTCGGTGTACCAGGAGCCCACCTCTCTAACGCGCCCCCCAAGGGAACTTCTTCGGGGGCGCCCATGAACGCTGGCTTCACTCCCAGTCCTCAGCCGCTCGGGGTGACGATCCGAGGCGCTGCGCCGGCGGGTAACCCCGCCCAGCGAACCGATCCAACTCCACACCCGCAAGCAAGCGCTGCGACCCAGAAAGGCGCCGGTGGCGGAGACTCGGGCCGCGCGTTCGGAACCGGTCAGCACCCGGTTACATCTCCGCCGTTTCAAAACGAGCCTACCACTCAGATTCCGCCCGAACTGGTGCAAGATTTGCTCAATGCATCGCTCCCCGACGAAGCGACCCCTGCTTCTGTTCCGCTACTCGACACCGATCCGAGTTCCGACCTATTTCAGCTCCCGGACGACGACGACCCACCGCCCACCGATGCAAACCCACTTCGCACTTCCAGGGAACGAAACCCGCTATTGGACTCCCACGTCGACCTGAAGCCACAGCGCCGACGGTCGCTGTGGCCATGGGGAGTTGGACTTGCGGCCGTCGGCATCGCTGGAGGTTTTTTGTGGCGAACAACTCAGCTCCAGGAGGCACCCACAAAAGCTACCAAGAGCGCGGGCAAGATCACTCTCCCCAGCCCAATCAAGGCAAGCTCAACCCCTGCGCCCGCCAAACGCTCCGCGCCACTTGCAACGCCGAAACCCGCGGCTGTGGTGGTCGCCAACTCCGGCTCGGGCGCGAGTGCCGCCGCGAGAGCCGACGCAACTGCTGCGGGATCAGGCGCAACCCCAACTCCCATTGCCCCAAATCCAGGGAGCCCTAGCGCAACCCCAACTCCCATTGGCCCAAATCCAGGGGGCCGTAGCGCAACCTCAACTCCCACTGGTTCAACAGGCGCAGCCTCGAGCAACCCGCCACCACAGGCCACAGACGTTTTGTCGATCTCGAGTTCGCCGCCCGGTGCCCGCGTATTTCTCGACGGCGCAAATCAGGGCGTCACACCGGTAAAGGTCCCTGGCTCCTCGGATCGCCACACCATCGCGGCACTGCTCGCGGGCCACGAGCTGTACCTTGGCGAATCGGACGGACATGGAGCGCTACAGATCGCACTCAAGCCCGTGACTCCGACAGGGGGACCAGCTGGGATCAAAGTCATTCGCTGCAAGGACAAAGATCGGTACTACGTTTTCGTCGATGGAAAGCCAACCGGAATGACCTGCCCGACCGAGCGAATTGAATGCGGGCTAGGCCGGCACACCGTAGAAGTTTACGATCTCGTCACCGAGAACCGCCGCAAGTGGGACATCGTGGTTTCGGATACCCGCCTGTCCTATCGCGTTCGCGTGGACTGAAGGTCCTACCTTAAGGCACTCCGATCCCGGAGCACGAGTGCTTCTCGAGGTTTCGCGAACCTACCGATACGGATGGCGACGGCTGTCCCAATTTGCGTTAGGTTCCACCGATGTGGGCAGCAATCGCGTTGTCGTTCGCGCTGGCCGCGGACGCCGCCGCGGTGAGCGCCGCGCGCGCGTTGGCTCGAGCCAAACGAAGCGAGATGGTCATTCTCCCGCTCGTGTTCGGGGGATTTCAGGCCGGGATGGCGACGCTGGGATGGCTCGGCGGCGATGTGATCGAGTCCCGATACGCCGGATGGGGACGCTGGATCGCGTGCGGACTGCTGGTGGGTGTGGGCGTCAAGATGATTCTAGACGCTCGGCGCAACGCAGAACCGACAAACGGCGCGTCGGCGATGGTGTATCTCGGACTTGGGCTGGCGACGAGCATCGATGCAGCGGCGTCGGGGACGTCACTGCCGCTGCTTTCCGTTGCACCGTGGCTCGCCCTGAGCCTTATCGGCAGCATCACCGCGGCGTGTTCGGCGACGGCGTTCGCCATCGGTCGCGGCCTCGGCAGTCGATTCGGAAATCGACTTACGGCGCTAGCCGGAGTTCTGCTGATCTTTATCGGCATAGACCTGTGGCTGCAAGGTCCTGCGAAGCAGCACCGACCCACTGCTCACCGCGATCATGCCAACACACTTGAAACCCGTGAAAGGCTAGCCTCTGCTCCGGGAACTCGGCTACCCAAGCGCAGTGGCCGCCCACCCACAAGGACACGTACCCCTCTCGAGGCAGCGGCGTATGAACGATTACAACGCCTGACCTTTCCGGGATTTGACGCCCGACCACGCGGTGTCGATGCGGCATCCGGGTTCGAGGTACGCCAAATTACCGAAGGGCATCCGCGTATTTGGGCGACCATCTCCATCAGCCCGTGCCAGCCGCGCGCCCTGCTCGGAGAATGCACGGCAATGACGCTCGAAGCGTGGCGTGCGCGCACATCCCAGCTGAAACAAGCCCTGTTGCACCCGGACCTCATCGACGCGCCGGACACCGTGTTCGAAATCGCTACAACGGCGATCAACGGCACTCAATGGATCTATCAATATCAGCTGGCTCAAACCGCGCCCGCTCGAGCCAGTGATGGCTCTTCGACTGCCCAACCTGCGCGCCGCCAAGGCGAGTTCGCATGGAGCCACGCCTACGTCCTGTACTACAACGACGGCACTAACCAGATCCGCGTAGTTGCGGAGTACAAAGACGACCCCGCCAGCTCCAAGGAGGAGATGGCCCAGCGCGTACCCCGCCAAGACCTCGAAGCCGTGGCCAAGGCGTTTGCGGATGCGTACACGCAGGCCTGGAATTTACATAACTAATTGATATTGCTAATGAACATTGATTGGCGCATTGTGTGGCCCCCTAGGGCGCGGTAGCCTTGCTCGACAATGTTTCGGGCCCGGCCCCATGTGCTACTGCAACAGGCGGCGGCAGAACTCCAACTCGATGCGCCCAGTCGCACACGGGCGACGCCGGCACAGCACGGACGGGATCAGCTCGTTAGCAACGAATTGGATTTTGAGCTTCCGTTTTTGGACGCCCTATTCGGCGCGTCAGCGTCACAGCAGGCGTTTGATCCGGAAACCCAGCTTGCAAACAACGCCTACGATCGCTACCTCGCGAGAGGTCCGGAGGTCCGCTCGAGCAACGCCGTTCAACTCGGTGAGCAGCTACTTCGACTGGAGGAAGTGCTTGGGCGCCCGCACCTTGCGTATCTCAGCAGCGGCAGCGGCTATCGCGAGCTACGGCGACTCATTGAGGGCGACGGCGTTCACGCTTTTGGCGAGTACGTCCACGCCTTCATCGCCTACGTAAAGCTTTACAAACCCAGGCTCCACGCACGAGATGGTGTCGATCTCAGCTCGTTCATGAAGCATGAGCCGGGATCTTTGCTCGCTTATCAAGCAACGATTCCGTACATCCGGAGTCCGCATCGCTTGGATCCAAACGTATTGCCGAAGTTGGAAAACAACTTCAAAGATCAGAGCAGATCGCGGCCAGTCGTCGTTGTGGTCATGTCCGCGCTCGATTTCGAGGGCGATCTGCACGGTTACGCCGGATTGAGTCGGCTCATCTCTGACTCCACGAGCCTCGTGCTTGCCATCGAAGCGGGAGACCAACTCCGTGACGTGCAACAAGCATTGCAAGAGGTCGCGGCAACCTACGGCCAGGACAACAAAATTCAGGACCTGGTAGTACTCAGCCACGAAGTCTACGACCACGACAAGTTGGCGGATCAAATCGAGCTCGCCGGCGATGTGTCATTCAGGGAGCAATCCCAGACCACGAGTCGCGATAGCTTGACCGTCCCACAGGGCAACGATCCTGGTCATCACGTGGTCGAGATCGAACGCTTTCTCCGCCAATTGACATTCTTGCTAGAAACGCGGTGGGGGGCGCCCGCACCCTCGCGCCTGGTCCTCGACATCAAGGCTGGTCGAATTGCCGAGCCACCAGGAACAAAATTGGCGCGTGCACTGCGACTGGGAAAGGATCTGCCGAATTTCATTCGGGACCTTGCGGGGAACTATGTTCGCGACAACAGTGTTCCAGGCCAGCCTGTGCTGGACATCGTTGTGACCAACCCAAATTTCGCCGGGAACACGAATCTTGTGGTTGGCGAAGATGGCCGACCGACACTTGGCAGCAACGACGACCCCGCAGCGACAGGAAGCAAACTCGAGTACGTGCGCAGCGGAATGGATCCAGAACGGGTGCTGCGCGCCATCATCGATGTGTGGGAGCCCGCGTGGGCCGTGGTCGAACAGCGCGTTGAACATCCGCCGAAGCCCATCGACGCGTGGACCGGGGACGTTTTGCATGCGCTGCTTAGCGTTGCCCTGGAGGCGCATCGCGCTGCACAGACGAAAGACGTTCTGACGCGCGAACCCAAGCGTCTGGGGTCCGAGCTAGCTCGTCCCCGATCGGACGCTGCGATTACTGACCTCGCCCGGATCGCACCGGCCGTGCAATCGCTGGTCAATTCGCGCGACGCGAAGGGAATTCTCGACCTAATCGCAGCGCAACTCGGATCGGAGATCAGTGGTGCGCTGTACCGCAAGCTCTTCGCCAACGTCCGTTCATCGAATAGCCTGCCGCTCGGCCACGGAACGCGAACTGAGCTCAGCTCCAAAACTGGCCAGTACGAGGATCCGGATCCTGTGAGACCGCAAAAGTCAGGACCAGCACCTACCCCACCGCGCTCGCGTGGCCGAAAAAAGTAACCCACCGCGCTACTTGACGCCACTCGCCCGAAATCCAGCCTTTTTGTGCGAACCGTCGCAATATGGCTTGTTGTTCGAATGACCGCAGCGACACAGCGCAGTCTTGGTGCAGCGATCGAGCGTTCGTCCGGTGCCGCTTACGATTTCTACATTGCCGTTCACCAATAGCGGTCCGTCTTGCGCCGGCGTAACCGCGACGGCTCCGTTGCGCTTGGGCAGTGCCTCCGATGCTTGGGTCGCTGGCTCTCCGGTGGCAGAAAAGCCCGCTGCGGTGTGCGAGCCGTCGCAAAACGGCTTGTTGGAGGAATGACCACATCGACACAACGTCGCGCGAAGCGCTTTTTCCTGACCTGCGATCTGCAGTTCGCCGTGAAAGGCGAGCGGGCCGTTCTCGCGCACGCGCACCAAATTCACCTTGGGGGGCGCCTCCTGGGGCCCTCCATCGTGGCGCTCAAACGCGATCGCGCCCGAAGGGCAGTTGTGGGCCAGTTCGACGATTTCTTCGACGGTGGCCGATTCGGGATGAATCCACGCTCCCTCGACGTTGGGAACAAACACGTCGGGACGCGCCAGGACGCAGTGGCGCGAGTGGATGCATTTGGCCGCTTCGAAGTGAATCGTTACCCGGCCATCGCCGACCTTCTCGATGGGCTTGCTCATGACCCCAGTCTAACGCCTGGCGTGAGCGGATGCGCTAGCGCTTGATCGCGATCTTGCGCGGTTTCGCATCCGCCTTCTTCGCAATCAGTAGCGTTAACACGCCGTTTACTAGCTTGGCATCGATCCGATCGCCGTCGGCCACATCGGGTAATGCGAAACTTCGCGTAAACGAGCCGTACTGGCGCTCGTAGAGTGCGTAGGTTTCGCCTTCCTTGCGCTCCTCGGCATCGCGATGACCGGCTAGCGTTAGAACCCCGTTGTGAAGGTTGATATCGAGATCTTTGTCCTCGACACCGGGCAAGTCCACCTTGATGACAAACCCTTCGTTGGTCTCCTTCACCTCAAACGTGGGCGCAAAGGCCGAGGGTTGACGTTCGAGACCAGAAAACGGATCCCAGCCAAACAGATCGCGGGCAAACGAATACGGATCACGAGCCCTGTTGTTGCGTAATACGAGCGACATTGAAAGCCTCCTGTAAAGGGAAGTGGTTGTACTTCTTTTGTAATCACTGCCCGAGGCCGCGCAATCCCCCCAACTGCGATTCCAGGTTCGAGTAAATTCGGCCACATGTCGTGGCTTGCAGAGGAGGCCGGTGTCACCGTGACAGCGTTTGTGCGGGAACGCGCCTCGGTCGCGTGGTCGGTGGCCAAGCGCTACATCGCATCGGGAAAAGTATTCGTCGATGGCACGTGTATTACGGCTGTCGACCACCGACTCGGGGGTGGCGAACTCGTCGAGCTTCGCATGGGCGCGGCTCGCCCGCTTGATCCACGCCGAGAAGGCGTGATCGTCTATGACGATGCGCACCTCGTCGTCATCGACAAGCCCGTCGATGTCAACAGCGTGCCCTACGAGGATCGCGAAACGGGAACAGCGATGGATCTCATCCGCGGCGCGTGGCGACGCGACGGCAAGCCTGCTACTGCGGTAGCGCTACACGTCGTACATCGCATCGATCGCGCGACCAGCGGACTCCTCATGTTCGCGAAATCGAAACGGGCCGAGATCGGCCTGGCTGCACAGCTACGCGCTCACACGATCGATCGGCTGTATCGCTGCGTCGCTCACGGGGTCGTAGTGTCTCGCCGGATCGAATCGTATCTGGTTGCCGATCGCGGCGACGGCTTGCGCGGCTCGACTTCGCACCGCGGTCAGGGAAAGCGCGCCGTGACCCACATTGACGTCGACCGGACACTGC
This sequence comes from uncultured Kofleriaceae bacterium, assembly GCA_964419605.1. Taxonomy (GTDB): domain Bacteria; phylum Myxococcota_A; class Polyangia; order Haliangiales; family Haliangiaceae; genus JABFXX01. The sequence goes on from CAYQQM010000072.1 coordinate 14,685, forward strand.
GAGGCGCAACACTTTGCACGGTTCGCCTAGAGACCGGAAGAACCCATCAGATCCGCATTCATTTCGCCGAATCCGGCCATCCACTCGTCGGAGAACAAGTCTACATTCGCGACTATTCCGGTCGCAGCATCCCCTCTCCCCGTCTGATGCTTCACGCCGCCACACTCGGGTTTCAACATCCAGTTACAGGCGCTCGCGTTGAGCTCGCATCGGCACTCCCCCCTGACTTCACGGCAGTGGTCGAACGGCTACAATGACGCGATGACAACAGACGTTTCGATCCGCGCGGCCTGCGAAGGCGACGTCGCAACCATCCTTGGCTTCATACGCGAACTCGCCACGTACGAGAAGTTGCTCGACCAGGTAGTTGCCGACGAGCCCTCGCTGAAGGCGACATTGTTCGGCGCGACACCAGCGGCGGAAGTGTTGATCGCCGAACTTACCGGTGATCCAGTGGGATTTGCCCTGTTCTTCCAAAGTTATTCAACGTTCCTGGCGAGCCCTGGACTTTACCTCGAGGATTTGTTCGTTCTCCCGTCCGCGCGCGGTCGGGGAGTGGGTCTCGCGCTGATGTCGGCATGCGCCTCGATTGCGGTAGCTCGCGGCTACGGACGGTTTGAATGGAGCGTGCTGGATTGGAACGAACCGGCGCTCGATTTTTACCGCCGGCTCGGGGCGGTGACACTCGCTGATTGGCGCACTCACCGGCTGACCGGAACATCGCTCACGACGCTCGCGACCCGTAGCAACCCGGAGAAACCGTGAATACCGCAGTCATCGATATCGGCACCAATACGTTGCTATTGCTGGTGGTCGGCCCGCATCACGAGCGGTTGATCGATGTGTGCCGCTTCGGTCGCCTCGGAAAAGGCCTCGACGCCACCGGAGGCCTCGCCCAGGATGCGATCGCTCGCAGCCTCGACATCTGCCGCGACTACCGCCGCCTAATCGAACAGCACAATGTGGCCGCGACCCATGTCATCGCGACCCAAGCGCTACGCGAAGCGAACAATCGCGACGAATTTCTCGAGCCAGCACAACGAATTCTCGGGGCATCGATCGAGATCATTACCGGCGCGACGGAAGCAGAGTTGGCGTACACCGCAGTGGCTCACACGTTTCCCGATCTGACCGGCGCATACGTAGTGGTGGATGTCGGCGGCGGTTCGAGCGAGTTCATCGCTTGCGACCGAGGACGCGTTGTTTCCGCCACGAGCCTTCCGATCGGTGCGGTCCGCCTCGCCGAACGCCACCTGAAACACGATCCCCCATCCGCTACTGAGGTCGAGGCGCTGGACGCCACGATCGACAAACAGCTTTCAACCTTGGTTCTCCCAGTAAACGTACCGTTGATCGGAACCGCGGGAACCGCCACCACGATGGCCGCCGTGAAGCTCGGTTTGCACGAATACGATCCAGATGCGGCTACCGGCGTGCGACTTTCACCCGACGCAATCGCCGAGCTGCGCACTTCGCTGCTGACCGCATCGACCGCGGAGCGCAGCCGCATGCCCGGCATCGCGGCCGAGCGCGCCGATGTGATTCACGCCGGCGTGGCGATTTACGCGCGCGCAGCGGTTCGCATGAACTCGCCCGTCATGATCACGTGCGATCGCGGCATTCGCTGGGGCATCGTGTATCAGCGCGTGAATCGATGAACATGCCGTTTACGGATGTAGCGCTGGCGCAAGGTGGTACAGCATCGCGTAGACCAATACGCCAGTCGCCGACACATAGAGCCAGATCGGCCAGGTGAACTTCACCATCCGCTTGTGAGCCTCGTAGTCGCCGCGCAACGCACGGCGCAGTGTGAGTACTACGAGTGGTACCAAGACGACCGCGAGCGCCATGTGGGACATCAGCATTCCGATGTAAAACGTCCGGTCCCAGCCATTGCCGGGATACTTGTGCGCACCGGTTGTTGCGAATCGCACGAGGTACGACGCCAAGAACACGACCGAGGTTGCGACGGCTCCCTTCATCCGCTTGCGGTGAGTCGCAACGTCTCCCCGCGCAATCGCGATCCGCCCGAGGATCAATAACGTAAAACTGGTCACGTTCAGCGCGGCGTTGAACGCCGGATGGACCTGCTCGCCATCGATCCAGTTCACGCTTTCCCCGAGAACACCATGACGGCAAATAAGATCGGCAAATAGACGATCGACGTTACGAATACGTGGCGCGCCCACTTCGAAGTGCTATGCCCGACTAGCCCTTGACCGATGACCACTGCCCCGAGTGCGAGCGCAGTAACCAGGTATGCCGAATCTGCGATGCCGAGGACGGCCGGCAAAAGGCTCACTGCCACTTGAACGATCAAAAAACCGACGATGGTTTGACGGGTAGCGGGCACACCGCGCAGCGATGGCAACGTCTTCATACCGGCGGCGTCGTACTCGCGCTGGCGGTAGATCGCGATCGCGTGGGTGTGAGGTATCTGCCAGAAAAACAACACCGCAAACACGGCCAAGCCACCCAGATCGATCCGGCCCGTAGCGGCCGTCCACCCCATTAGCGCAGGCATCGCGCCAGGCACCGCACCGACCCAGATCGACCAGTGCGTGCGCTGCTTCATCGGCGTGTACGCCCCAACGTACAGCAGCAAGGCGACCATGCCCAAAGCCGCAGGAACCAGCCCGGCAAGCGCTAAGATCGGCAGCGCAAGTGCACCTTGCAGCGCACCCCACAACAGCGCCGTTCGGGGCTGCAATCGCCGCCCGGGCAAGGGGCGGTTCTTGGTGCGAACCATGAGGCAGTCGAGGTCGCGCTCAAGCCACATGTTGAGCGTATTTGCCGACCCGACGATGAACGCCGTACCCAGGAGCAGAATGCACAACTGACTCGGCACCGGTGCGCCAGGCGCCAAGGACATTGCACCGGCAGCAGTAAGGAGCGCCATGACCAAGATGCGCGGTTTGGAAAGAGCAACCAGATCGACCGTCTTGGCGCGAAGAACCGCCGTCGTCATGATGCAATCCCCGCGAGTTCCGATAGGCCAGCGGATCGGGCCGTTTCGCGACGCCCGCTTAGGAGCCACGCCGACATCCATAGCGCCCACAGGCTCTCCGCACCCGCGAAATGCGCCACAGCGATCGGAATCGACCGCATCGACAGCACAGTCGCCACGCCAAGAGCGATTTGGCCGACCACGAGCAAGGGAGCTATCATCGCTAGCACGCGCAGTACCGGCCACGATGTTGCACGACGGGCCACTTTTACCGCGGCGATGGTCGTAACGATAGCGACCACCACGCCAAAACCGCGATGGATCATATGGAGATGCTGAATGCCGATGTCTCCCCACCAATCGCCGTCGGGCGTGCACGCCGGCATGCCAATGCATACCAACACCGCACCGAGATGACGCACGAGCGCGCCGAGCAGCAGCTGGACAAAAATCACCGCACAGGCTGCGCCGATCCAACGGCGGGCAAGACCAAGTTCCGCCCGCCGCGCTTCGTGTCGCGCGTAGTCGCGAGCTGAGGCCGGCTCGCGGGTCCGAAACGCCGTGTAAATGAGCATCGCGAAATAGCTCATTGCGAGCAAAAGGTGCCCAGTGGATACGAACCACGGCAGTTTGTACTGGACGGTGATTGCACCGAGCGCGCCCTGCGCGAGCACCATTCCGAGAAGCAAATAGCCAAGTTTTCGAAGCTCGCGCTGTCGCGTCGCCAGCAAAATCGTAAGCGCGACTTGAAACAGACCTACCGTCATCGCCGCTAAGCGGTGACCGTGCTCGTAAAGCACGCCGTCGACCATCCGCGGAAATAGTTGCTTGTGACACAGAACTGTAGGCTCGGGACACGCAAGGCTAGAACCGGTGGCGTTCACCATTCCGCCGATCACCAGCAACACAAACGCGGCTGCTGCCGTGAGCGTGGCGAGACGGTGCGCCGACAACATGGGCGGTTCTGGTACCACATCTTGCGGCTGGTGGTCCTGGGCCGATCGCACATGCGACAACGCGTCCCTGTTCAGGCGCTTCCAAAGCCGTCCGCAAACCAGCGAAAGCAGCAAAAACAACCGGTTATGGCTGGTAGTGATTGCTCTGACAACATCCGACCTCGTACAATGTTCACAAGCGACGGCGAGATGGCAAAGGACCACTGGGACGAAACCACGGCGATCGGAGCGCTCCGTTCCGAAGACTTGCGGGTCCCCGGCCATGTGTTCCGCTATGATCGGTTTCTCTACCGAACCACCGGAACGCACGTATCGAATGGCGGCATGGGGCAAGTGTTCGATTTGCAGCGCCGCGACGACGCATCTGGATCGATCGAAGCGGCTGTGGGCAAGATTTTCCAGGCGAGCTACCTATATCAGCTTCGCACCGACGAAGTTACCCGTCGCGATCACCACAACAATCTCGCCGCGATCGCTCGCATCGCAGCCCTAACGCACCCAAACATTCTGCCGATCTACGTATCGGCGCCAATCTCGGACAACTACCTGTTCGTCACGCCTCGCATGGGAGTCACGTTGCTCGAAGCGATCAATCGATTCAACTTGTCGCCCTACTCGAGAGTCGAGCTGCTCGTGCAGGCCCTTGAAGGATTGTCGACGCTGCACGCAGCTCGGCTGGTCCACCGCGATTTCACGCTGCGCAACATTCTCGTCGATGAACGGGCGGACGTTGCGCGCGTATTCGACTTTGATCTCGCGGTGTCTCTCGACGATCTGTCTGGGCATACGTATCGCTCGTACTACCGGGGTCGAATCTTCGGGTCACCTGGCTGGTCGGTCGCTCCCGAGACCGTCGACCAGGCCCTGATGGATTCCTCTATCACCTCTGCCCTCGACGTCTATGCAGTCGGCGGCGCCCTGCACGGTTTGTTTACCGACAAGCTTCTGTACGAAGAAGCCGATGACATGTGGGCGCTGCTCATCCGCATCGCCGAAGGAGTTGTGGTTGGAGGTAAGAGTAAGGTGGTTTATCCGGCCGCGTTTCCTCGCGTCCTGCGCGCGGCTACCGAAGCCTGTCTCGAACGCGATCCGGCCCAGCGAATTTCGTCGATCCACGCCGTCGTTCAAAAGCTACGCGCCATTCTGCCCAAACTACCTGATGTCAGCGACCACGAGCCAACACTCCAAGTCGACACCTCGCCGGAGGCCGACCAGGCCAAGGCCATCACGCAGGTCACATCCACCACGCGGGATCCCAGCATCACCCGCGCCATCGTTCAAACCGCCGAGGCCGCGGTCTGGGACTGGGGCTACAACATCGAGCGCTCGCTCGGACGCGTCCAAGGGCATCCGCTGTTTTTGGCCGCTCCGCGTCAGGACCTGATCCAGTCCGGCGGATTTCGCGATGCCAACATGTTCCCGAAACTGGTCACCGTCATCGACCTCGAGAAAATCGCCGACCCACCCGCCTATGTCGATCGCTGGCAGCGCTACTTTTGGCCGATCCTCAAGCGGGTTCGGCAGGGTCCGCTGATGTCGCTGCACAACGTAATTTACGACGCCAACACCAGCTCGTTGTTACTGTTCAGCGAGTATGCCGACGATCCGCGATTCGGCGGTCGCATCGCCGAACTCGACCTCCATATCGACGGAGCGTTGGCACTTGGCTGGCTGGTGATTCGCCAAGTCTCAGCGCTACACGAGCAGGGCATGGCGCACAACAACGTCTCACCCGATGCGCTGCTTTTTAAGGGCGTGCCCGCCACTCGCAGCGTCGTTCCGGCGATGATCGGCCTCGTCGAACCGGACCTTGGCAACGAAGCCATGACGCGCGACTGTCGTGCCCTCTCGGCGATGCTGCTCACGTGGCTGCGACCGAACCGCATCGCGGCGCTGCATACCAAAGTCAAACCCATGTTCGAGGCGCTGCGGGGTAAACTCAAGACCTGGGCGTTCGATAACACGGCTGAAGCGCCATCGATCGACCAACTCGTTGCCCTGACCAGTGACGCTCTTGCATTGATCGACTTCAACTTCTCCGTACTGCGCGACTCCGGGGGCGATATCCAAGAATACGCGCTTCTGCTGGTCAGCTTGCGGCTCTACCATTTGTTATGGCCGAATCCCCCAACAGCGCAGTCAGGATCGTAGTGCAGCCGCAGAGGATCGGCCGACGATGAATACCCAGATCGCGCCAGCGGCCCCAACACTGCCAGCGACTGCAAATGCCGTCGAACCGCGTCCCGCCGCGACCCATGCACCGACATAGAGGCTTGAGACCATGTCGCCGACTGCGTTCGCGCTCGCGAGAATGCCAAAGCCGAGGCTCCGCTGATCGCGCGGTAGCAGCTCGGCTACGGCAGCCTTTTCAACCGTCTCCTCGACGGCGATATAGATGCCCGACCCGATCACAGCCACCGTGAGTCCCCACAAGGTCGATGCAGCGCCCGCCAGAACGAAATTCGTCGCCACTCCCAATGCGTAGCCGCCCACCAAGACTTTCCACTTGGGCACCCGATCGCCAAGCCGCCCGGCTGGAAACGCCGCAAGCCCGCTGATTACATTGTGGGCCGTGTACGCGAGAACGCCGCCAGTGAGCGCGCCCTGCACGGCTGAGCCGCCAAGCGCGTCGGCGACGAGAAAAATCAGGAGAGTGCGCGAGAAGTCGCCCAAGCCGAACAGCGTTACTCCCCCGACGAGTAACCAAAACCGACGAGGCAACCCACGCACGCGGGCTTCGCGCTTGTCGCTCACGGGTTCGCTTGCATCGATGCGATCGCGCGTGAAGGCCAGGATCGAAACCGCCGATAGTAGCGACGGAGCAAAGCTCACCGCGATGACCAGCGTGAGCGGCGCTCCAACAGCAAGCATGCCGAGCGCGATAAACGGCCCGACCACCGCCCCAAGCATGTCGGCAGTGCGCTCCACGCCGTACGCGCGGCCGAAATGGGTCGGAGCGACTTCATCAGCGAGGAGAAAATCGCGCAGCGGACCTCGAAAGCCGCGGCCGATCCATGCAACGACGCGCAGCGTCCCGATGCCGATCGCTGTAGAAACGAACGCAATCGCCGCGGTGCAGATTGCAGTGACGCCGTACCCAGCGGCCGCCAAAGGCCGTTTGTGTTTCACGCGGTGCCCAACCGCGCCTCCGGCGAGCTTCGACAAGCTGAACGCGAAATCGGCAGCGCCTTCCATGACGCCGAGCGCCGCCGGGCCGAGCCCCATGCTCGTGAGATAGAGCGGCAGAACCGCAGTGACCATCTCGTGCCCTACGTCGGAGAAGAACGTCGCAAGCACGATGCCGAGCGCGCCGCGCGTCATCCAGTTGGGGCACCCGACAGTAGGCGAATCTGGCATTGCGCGATGGAGTCTAAAGGATCGAGCGCACTTCGGGTCGGCACCCCGAAGGAAGTCCCCTTGGGGCAGTCCGGAGACCCACAACAGCGCCGTAGCTTGCAACAATGCGCTCGCGCGTTACACTGCACCCAATGGGCCATCCGGTGGGGCGGCAAGCACGGTACGAGGACCTCCTCGCCGTTCCGGACCATCTCGTCGCTGAGATCATCGGCGGATCGCTCATCACAAGCCCGCGCCCTTCCGCGCTACACGCGCGAGCGGCCTCTCGGCTTGGCGCAGAATTGGATGGACCTTTTGACCGGGGCAGGGGCGAGGGGGGATGGATCCTTCTTGACGAGCCAGAGCTGCATCTTCATGGAAACATTGTGGTTCCTGACCTTGCCGGTTGGCGGCGCACCCGTATGCCAGAACTACCGGACACTTCGGCGTTTGAACTCGCCCCGGATTGGATCTGTGAAGTGCTGTCTCCATCGACGGCGGCGATGGATCGCGCAGAGAAGCTGCCAATATATGCCCGCGAACACGTGGGTCACGCGTGGCTAGTAGATCCGATAGCACAAACTCTCGAGGCATTTCGACTCGACAGTAGCCGGTGGATTTTGCTCGGAACGTGGCGTGGATCGGCCAAGATACATGTCGAACCCTTCGTTGAGCATGAACTTGAACTCGCAGGGCTTTGGGCCAGGTAACCTGCGCAAGCGTTCCTGGCGTTGGGTGGGTGAACCAAGCTATGTCGAGCGCTTACTCGCGAGCATCTCGATCAGATCCATTTTGGTAACAATGCCGAGCACATGGTGCGATTCGTCGACGACGATCGCGACTTCGCCGCGTTCGAAGATCCGCGGCAGCTCGCTCGAACTAGCATGCATGGAAACCGTAGATACCCGGCGCTCCATGACCTCTGCGACGATCGTGTTGCTATCGATGCGCCCGGTAATCAGCTGGTGCAGCACATCGGATTCGGTCACAATCCCTGCCAACTTTCCCTGATCGAGCACCGGCATTTGCGAGATGCCGTCTTGCTTGAACAATTCGGTCGCGCGACTCACTTTGTCGTTGACGTCGAGGGAAATGACCTCGCGACGCCCCATCGAGCGGATGACGTCGCCCACCGTTCCCACTTCCCACTCCGCCCTGAAATAACCCTGTTGGCGCATCCATCGGTCGTCGGCAAACTTCGACAAATAATTGCGGATCGAATCGGGGAGCACTACGACCACGCGGTGCCCCGGTCCAAGATCGCGACACACGTGCATCGCCGCCCACACCGCTGCCCCCGAAGAGCCACCGATCAATAGCCCCTCCTGTCGGATCAATTGTCGCGCGGTCAAGAACGAATCGCGATCGTTGGTCTTGATCCAGCGATCGACCAGCTTGCGATCGAGGACGTCGGGAATGAAGTCATAGCCGATGCCCTCGACCTTGTACGACTTGACCTCGCCGGGGCCAGCGAGAATCGAGCCCTCTGGATCAACTCCGATGACCTTGCAGGTCGGAATCTCGCGCTTGATTACCGTTGCTACGCCGCTCAGCGTCCCGCCCGTACCAGCCGTCATCACCACCGCATCGAGCTTGCCACCGCACTGATCGACAATTTCACGCCCCGTTCCTTGGACGTGCGCATCGGGGTTCGAGGGATTCGCGTATTGATCGAGAATGTGCGAGTTCGGAATGATTTCGCGCAGTCGGCGTGCCACGCCGATATGGCTTTCCGGCGCGTCCCATGCCGCCTCGGTCGGGGTCCGGATAATCTCGGCGCCGAGAGCTTCGAGTACCACCTGCTTTTCCTGCGACATCTTCTCCGGCATCGTGATGATGACGCGGTAGCCGCGCACAGCGGCAGCGATCGCGAGGCCAATTCCCGTGTTACCAGACGTGGGCTCGATCAGCGTGTCGCCCGGCTTAATGCGGCCGGCCGCCTCGGCATCGCGCAGCATGCGGACACCGATTCGATCCTTGACCGATCCGCCCGGATTCATGAACTCGCATTTTGCGAGCAGCTCGCACCGCAGGTCGCGGCCGATTCGCGACAGCCGCACCATCGGTGTGGAACCGGTTGCATCCAGGATCGAGTCAAACACAGAACCGCGGTCGAGCATGACGCCATCCTACGCTAGACCCCAGTCGATTTCTGCGCACAGACCGACTCTACCGTCGCGGCGAGGAATCCTTTGCGTGCTTAACCGCGTTGCATGCCTCACTACGAGGAGGATCTCGCGTTCTCAGCCACCTATGGGACCGAACCCCTGTTGCCGCGCCGCCTTGCGTTCATCGCAGCCCGTACCTAAACGCCATCGCGAACGCCATAAAAGGTGGTAACTACGAGCGATGGCTTCCGTCGATGAGCTAGTTACCACCCTGGAGCGCCGCATCGCCATTCTCGATGGTGCGATGGGCACCATGGTGCAAGGCCTGGGGTTTGCAACCGAAGCACAGTGGCGTGGCGAACGGCTAGCCAACCATCCACACACCGTCAAAGGCTGTACCGACGTGTTGGTATTGAGCCAACCCGCAGCGATCGAAAACATTCACTACCAATTTCTACAGGCTGGCGCAGACATTGTCGAAACCAATACGTTTTCCGCCACGACCGTGGCTCTCGCCGACTACGGGCTTGAATCGTACGTTCGCGAAATTAACCTCGCCGCCGCAGCAGCAGCGCGGCGCGCGGCCGATCGAGCGACTGCAGAAGATGGCCGACCGCGTTGGGTTGCCGGGTCGCTCGGCCCAACCACGAAATCGGCCTCGCTTTCTCCCGACGTAGGCGATCCTGGAGCGCGCTCGATCACATTTCACGAGCTCGTTACGGCGTTTGCAGAGCAAGCTCGAGCGTTGATCGAAGGTGGGGTTGATCTGCTGATCGCGGAAACCCACATCGATACCCTGAACTGCAAGGCTGCTTTGTACGCATTCGCCGAACTGTTCGCGCAAGGAATCAAGCGAGTACCGGTGATCGCGTCGGTCACCATTCCCGACAAGTCGGGACGGACGTTGTCGGGACAAACTGTCGAAGCGTTCTGGAACTCGATTTCGCACCACGACCTGTTCGCCGTCAGCATCAACTGCGCACTTGGCGCGGATGACATGCGGCCTCACGTCGCGGAGCTGGCGCGCCGCGCGGGAACCCGACTTGCCTGTTATCCGAACGCCGGACTGCCCAACGAGATGGGTGGCTACGACGACACTCCCGAGCACATGGCGAACATCCTCGGGAGTTTTGCCCGGGAGGGCATGCTCAATATCGTTGGCGGGTGCTGTGGAACCCGGCCAGAGCACATCGCCGCGATTCGCAAGGCCGTCGAGGGCGTCGCACCGCGCACCATCGCAACACCACCGCGATACATGCGGCTCTCCGGCCTCGAACCGTTGACGATCACTCCCGAGTCAAACTTCATCATGATTGGGGAGAGGACCAACGTCACCGGATCGGCGGTATTTCGCCGCCTCATTAAAGCCGACAACTACGACGAAGCCGTCGCGGTGGCACGCGATCAAGTCGCTGGCGGAGCGAACATCCTCGACGTGTGCATGGACGAAGGCATGCTCGACGGCGTTGCTGCAATGACGAAGTTCCTCAATCTCATTGCCTCCGAACCCGATATTGCGCGGCTGCCGGTCATGGTGGATTCGTCGAAATTTTCGGTCATCGAAGCCGGCCTCGCGTGCCTGCAGGGCAAAGCGGTTGTCAACTCGATCTCGCTCAAAGAGGGCGAGGCCGAATTCGTTCGCCAAGCAGCGATTGTCCGCCGCTATGGTGCCGCTGTCGTCGTGATGGCATTCGATGAGACCGGCCAGGCGACCACGACGGAGCATCGCGTAGCGATTGCGAGGCGGGCCTACCGGATTTTGACCGAGCAGGTCGGGTTTCCCGGTGAGGACATCATTTTTGATCCGAACATTTTGACGATCGGTACAGGAATCGAGGAACACGATAGCTACGCCGTTTCATTCATCGAAGCGATCCGCCAGATCAAAGCAGAACTTCCGGCGATGAAGATCTCGGGTGGCGTGTCGAACCTATCGTTTTCGTTTCGCACATCGCCGCGCGTTCGCGAGGCCATGCACTCCGTGTTCTTGTACCACGCAATCAAAGCCGGGCTCGACATGGCCATCGTCAACGCCGGTCAGCTCGCCGTGTACGAGCAGCTCGACCCGGAGCTGCGCGACGCTGCGCTCGATCTGGTGTTAAACCGCCGACCCACGTCCGGCGACGGAACAGCGACTGAGCGTATGCTCGCCGTGGCGGCGACTCTCGGCGGAGCTGCCGACCGCAACGAAAGCGAGCTCGAATGGCGCAAACTGCCGCTCGCACAGCGCCTTGCGCATGCGCTCGTCAACGGCATTACCGATTTCATTGATCCCGACGTTGCAGAAGCACTAACGATCTATTCCCGGCCACTCGACATCATCGAGGGTCCGCTCATGGACGGCATGAACGTGGTAGGCGAACTCTTTGGCAGCGGAAAGATGTTCTTGCCGCAGGTCGTGAAATCCGCCCGCGTAATGAAAAAAGCCGTTGCCATCCTCGAGCCGCTCATGGAAGCGGAAAAGGCACGCCTAGGCCAACGCTCTGCCAAGGGCAAGATGGTGATTGCTACAGTCAAAGGCGACGTTCATGACATCGGCAAGAATATCGTCGGCGTGGTTT
>CAYQQM010000073.1:0-26491 GCA_964419605.1 uncultured Kofleriaceae bacterium
TCTGGTCCGGTTTCGGACTCTAACTCATTGATTCAATTCGTCGCGATCACACCCGTCTGCATACTCCGACTTGATGGGGACGATTGTCTGTGTAACTCTCGATTTGCATGCCCTTTGTAAGAGCTAGCGCTCAACAACCTCAATACGACGTTATTGTCGTAGGCTCAGGCGCAGGGGGGGGCCAGTCCGCCTATACGCTCGCCATGGCTGGCGCCAAAGTGTTGATGCTGGAAGCAGGTCGGTACTACGACCCCGCCACCGAAACGCCGATGTTCCAAACGCCCGACATGGCACCGCTGCGTGGCGCCGGCACACCGGACAAGCCTTTTGGCTTTTTCGATGCAACGGTCGATGGCGGGTGGCAAGTGCCTGGCGAGCCCTATGTACGCACCAGCGAGAGTCGCGGCAGTCGCTTCGATTGGTGGCGTACGCGGATGTTAGGAGGACGCACGAACCACTGGGGCCGTATTTCGCTACGCAACGGTCCGTATGACTTCAAGCCGCACAAGCGCGATGGCCTCGGGTTCGACTGGCCCATCACCTATGACGATCTGGCTCCCTACTACGACAAGGTAGAGCTTCTCATCGGGGTTTATGGTTCCAACGAGGGACTCGAGAACACTCCGAATTCTTCGCCTGGTTGTTTGCTACCACCACCTCCGCCTCTCGTAAGCGATTTGTTGCTTCAACAGCGAGCCAAGCCGCTGGGCGTTCCAGTGATTCCCGGCCACCGCGCTGTGTTGACGCGACCGCTTGATGCCGCCCGCAACGCGCCGCTGCTCCATCCCGGCAATGAGAAAGCGCAACGCATTATCGCTGAAGACATGCGTCGCAGGTCCGCTTGCTTATGGGCCACGCCATGCGACCGAGGCTGTTCGATTCGAGCGAACTATCAATCGACGACCGTGCATTTACCTCCGGCGTTAGCCACAGGAAATCTCGATATCACTACCGATGCGATGGTGTGCGAAGTGATTGTGGGTCGTGACGGGAAGGCCACCGGCGTTGCGTTTATCGAACGCACCACCGGAAAACATCACCGCGCCAAGGCACGGGTGGTGATCTTATGTGCGAGTGCGTTTGAAACCGTGCGAATCCTGTTGAACTCCAAGAGTGCACAGCATCCTCAAGGCTTGGCCAACTCCTCCGGCAAGCTGGGGCGATATCTGATGGACACCGTCGGTAGTGATCTGACGGGGCAGATCCCTCTCCTCGAGAGTTTGCCGGCTATAAACGAAGATTCGGCGGGTGGACAGCAGCGCTATGTTCCGTGGTGGCTGTACAAGCAACAATCCGCCGGCAAGCTAGGCTTTGCCCGCGGTTATCACATTGAATTCGGTGGTGGCAAACAAATGCCGGGGGTTGATTCGTTTAGTGGCCTGCAACGACTCACGGGCGGCAGTTACGGTGCCAAGTTCAAGCAAGACGTACGGCGTTATTACGGATCGTTTGTATATTTCGCGGGACGCGGGGAAATGATTCCGAACGAACACTCGTATTGCGAAGTTGACCCCAACATTAAAGATAAGTGGGGAATTCCGGTTTTGCGTTTTCACTGGCAATGGTCGCAGCACGAATTGAAGCAAGCAGTCCACATGCAAAACACCTTCGCCGCACTCATCGAAGCGATGGGTGGCAACGTATACGGCAAGGTAGAGACCGATGGAGCCAAAGCAATCGCGCCCGGTGGATCGATCATTCATGAGGTCGGCGGCGCGATCATGGGGGCCGACGCGGCTCGCTCGGTGACGAACTCCTGGGGCCAAACGTGGGACGTTGCCAATCTGTTTATTGGCGACGGCGCGGTGTTTGCCTCCAATGCCGACAAGAATCCTACCCTCACGATCATGGCATTGGCGTGGCGCATGGCCGACCATGTGCTCGATCGCATGCGACGCAAGGAGCTGTAAATGGACCGGCGCACCAGCTTGAAATGGATTGTCGCCGCGTCGGCCACATTGCCGACACTACGTGTCATTGCCAAATCCGGCGTACCCTCGCAGGCTGGCTACGGATCCGATCCCGTGCTGCTAAAGCCCCGGCGACCTGGCGAATGGTGGCCACTGACGATGAACGGGCCCCAACGTCGGACCGCCGGCGTATTGGCGGACCTTATTATTCCGGCTGACGAGGTATCTCCGAGTGCTTCCCAAGTCGGGGTCGTGGATTTCCTAGACGAATGGATCAGCGCGCCCTATCCTGCGTTTCGGGCCGACAAGAAACGGATCCTCGACGGTTTTTCTTGGCTCGACGCCGAAGCCGTGCGACGCAGCAAGAGGACAGCGTTCGTCGACCTGGACGTGGCTGGTCAACGGTCGATTTGCGACGCCATTTGTAATGAACCAAAGGCGTCGCCCAATCTGCGTCGTGCGGCGCAGTTTTTTGCCCGCTTTCGTGACCTAACCGCCGGCGGTTTTTACACGACGCCTATAGGACGAAACGATCTGGGGTACATTGGCAACGTACCGCGAACCACGTTCGAACCAATGCCGCGCGGGCTGCTGCAGAAATTAGGCTTGGCATAGGTTTTGGGCGAGTCGACCACCACGCCCGTAGAGAAACTGACACCCGTGATGAACTTCAGCGATTTGTTCAACACCAATACGTAATTATTTCAATTGTTTACTAATTGGTCCGGCCTTTGCTGTCGCTTCGGGCTATGCGCAGCCTCGCCCCAACTGTCGTTTTCGCCACAGCGATTCTCGCGACCAACGCTCATGCCGATGAGCCGGCGGCAGTCAGTGTCGACGCCAGTTACCGTAGTCATATCCTGATCGCCGACGCGACCGCGCTCGCCCTCACGCTTAGCGGTAGCCGTTTGACTCAGGTCGGCATTGCAACCGCATTCTTCGGCGGCCCCACTGTTCACCTCGCTCACGGCAACGTTGGGCGCGCCCTCGCCAGCGCCGCGCTGCGGACCGGACTCACTTTCGGCTTGTCTGCTCTAGCAGGCAGAAACTGCGACGGCGGCATCGAATGCCTAGGCGTTTGGGCCCTCGGCGGCGCCATCGGTTACGGAGCCTCGGTCGCGATCGACACAGCGATCCTCGCCCGCCAGACGCGTCGAATCGAGACACCCCGATGGACACCTCAGGTTGTGGTCGGTCCGAACAACGCGCAGGTTGGAGTCGCGGCCCGATTCTAGAGCACCGAACAGGTTGAATGTCGTCGCGAGACGCGGCGTTGTGCGGCAGATCCGATCGCACGCCCGGAGCGCAGCGACGAGCGTAGTGTCCCTACGCGAGGAGCGAGCACTGGACGTACGTTCGGAGGTGCCCGATTTCGACTGAGCGCCCCGTTCCGGATTCCAGCCGAAGTAGGCCGTCTCGCTCGCATACCTCCATTAGAGATGCTATGTGGCCGCATGCAATTTTCCGACCTGGGACTCATCTCGCCCATTGCGCAAGCAGTTGCGGCAGAGGGGTATGTTTCGCCGACGCCGATCCAAGCGAAGGCGATTCCCCACGTGTTGGCGGGGCGCGATTTGCTGGGCCTTGCGCAAACGGGAACCGGAAAAACGGCGGCGTTCGCATTGCCGGTGTTACAGCGACTGGCTCACATCGCGCCCGGCAAAGGCCACCGCGCGATTCGCTGCCTGGTGCTCACGCCGACGCGAGAACTGGCGTCGCAGATCCTCGTCAGCTTTCAAACGTACGGCAAACACCTCCCACTGCGGTTCGCCGTGATCTTTGGTGGCGTCGGCATCGAGCCGCAAAAGAACGCGCTGCGCAATGGCATCGACATCCTGGTGGCAACGCCCGGTCGACTGCTTGAGCTCGCAGGCATGCAGCTCGTCGATCTACGCCATCTCGAAGTGTTCGTCCTCGATGAGGCAGACCGCATGCTCGACATGGGCTTCATTCACGACGTCAAGCGCGTGATCGGGCTTCTGCCGAGTCGGCGCCAAACCCTGTTCTTCTCGGCCACCATGCCGCGCGACGCCCAAGACCTCGCAGATCGGCTGCTCGATCGGCCCGAGACCGTCGCGGTAACGCCGCCATCGACGACGGCTGAAAAGGTGGAACAAGAAGTTTACATGGTCGAAAAAGCCGACAAACGGTCGCTTCTCGTCGACGTGCTACGCGACTCCGCCATGAAGCGCGTGCTGGTGTTCTCGCGCACCAAACACGGCGCCAATCGCATCGCGGAGCACCTCGTGAAAGCAGGTGTTGGAGCCGAGGCAATTCACGGCAACAAGTCGCAAAATGCGCGCGAACGCGCGCTCGCGAATTTCAAGTCCGGCAAGATCCGCGTTCTGGTGGCCACCGACATCGCGGCGCGCGGCATCGACATCGACGATATCACCCACGTCATCAACTTCGACGTACCCGAAGTTCCCGAAACCTACGTTCACCGCATCGGTCGCACCGCGCGCGCCGGCGCATCCGGTATGGCGCTGACCTTCGTCGAAGCGGATGACCGCGCCGACTGGCGCAACATCCTCAAGCTCGTGCGCCAGGACATTCCCGTAGTTGAGGGGCATCCGTATCCCTCGCCACTTCCGCTCCACGCGGTCCCTCCGCCGCGGCCCAGCGCGCCGCGGGGCTTTGACCGTCGAGCGCGCAATGACCGAGGCGGACACCGGCATCGGCATTAATTTATGTGATGCGGCTGCAGGGTCTCTGCGTTAAAATACCCCCATGAAACCGCCCGCTGAAGTGCAGGGTGTGCGGCCAGTTGCCGGCCTGCACGAGCCTCCAGCGGCTGGCTTGGGCGCCGCCAACGTCGGGCTCGAGGTGCGGTTGCCCAGCTGTATGATCCCCGCCCAACTGCATCTCACCGCCCGTTCGGATCGGATGGACGGTCGAAGCCTGTCGGACATGGGGTACTGTGGCGAGCCGGAGATCGGTATGTCAGGCATCGGGCAGCATGTGATCGAAACGCTCCTCGCCGCAAACCGTCCTCCTCTTGAAGCCGGAGTTTATTATGCGTCAAACTTCGACAGCAAACGGCGCCGCATCGAACGTGCGATACCGCTAGCACAGAACCTCGCTCGACGATCAGCGACGGATCCCACTGCGCTGCCTTCCTACCGCGAGCTCTCGGAACTGCTCCGCATGGAAACTTCCGATACCGTCACTGCAGCACTCGCGATTGAGCAGGCGCAGAAGATCGCCGATCAACTACCAGGGATCCTTGGTGCGTGGGCAAAGGTCGATCTGAACGGCTATGCGGATCCTGCGTTCTGGCGCTCTACCGGCTTCATGCGATGGACGCTGCTCCCCGGTAAGAGCGCGGCACAGGGAATCAAAGCCTGGCTGCGCGGGCCTACGATCGCAGAGTGTGGAGTGGCACTCCAAGTGAGTCAACTGGAGAGCATTCGCGCTGCATTGGGAGATACGAAGTTCGACCGAATGAATTCCGGCGCCCCATTTACCATCAGCGATAGCCCCAGCCATCGGCTGCTGCACCTCTCCCCCTACGCTTCACAAAAGGGTTCGCGTGGCCGGCGAAACGTTGAGCTTGGCGAATGGTGTCAATTCCGCAACTTGGCTCACTACGAGTACAAGCATCCTGCAGGCTACTGGCGACAGGAAAACGTTTGTTACGCCGGCATGCGCGGAGGACAACAATTTTGGGTCGGGCTCGGGTTCGAGGGGACGGAGGAACAAATCATCAAACACTTCGTCGACGCGTACAACGAGCCACGAACCGATGACGACAGGACCGCCATCGCCCAGATTCGTACGCAAGATCGGAGTTGGGGAAAAAGGGCCGATGGTGTGCCCGACAAGATTACCGAAGCCGAATTCGGCAACAACGACGGCCACTTCTTTCATTACGCGGTGGTGCACCGCGCGCAGCTCGACTAGTACCTCATGTCAGTGGTTTTGGCAGGTTCCGGTCGCCGAGGTGAAACGGGGCGCGCAATCGCCGCGACGGGCACGGGCACGGACACGTGCAACGCATGGTAGAGTGGCGCGACCATGGCCTTCGTACCGCTGGTGCCGATCGGCAGAGCGCTGAGTACGCTCCTGGATGAGCGCACAGCAAGCGATCATCGGGCTGCGCTCGCATTGCTCGAGGACAGGCTCCGCGATCGCCGCACCGAAGTTCACGCCGGCTGGGGACCAACCTATATCGGCCGTGTCCACGCCAAACGCAAATTGACAGCTCGAGAGCGACTGGCCCAGTTGATCGATCCGGGTACGCGAATCTTCGAAGTAGGCACGTTTGTGAACTACGGCGACGTATTTCCCGGCGACCAAAAATCGCCGGGAGCCGGCGTTGTGACTGCGTTTGCCCGCATCGAAAGCCGGTGGTGCATGGTGATCGCGAACGACAACACGGTTGCGTCTGGTGCGTGGTGGCCAAGGACTCCAGAAAAGATCCAACGCGCGCAGACCATGGCGCTGCGCTTGCGGTTGCCAACCGTCTACCTCGTCGATTGTAGCGGTCTATTTTTGCCGGAACAGTCCAAGAGCTTTCCCGGAGCGCGGGGAGCCGGACACATTTTCAAGATGAACAGTTTGCTGTCGGCCCACGGCGTACCCCAAATCGCTGGCGTTTTTGGCGACTGTATCGCCGGCGGCGGCTACATGCCGATCATTTCCGACCGCGTGTACATGACCGAACAGGCGTACATGGTGATTGCAGGCGCAGCGCTCATTAAGGGGGCCAAGAGTCACAACATTACCTCACTCGATATCGGCGGTCCCGAAGTCCACGTCCACCAGTCAGGATGCGCGGACGTGCGAGTCCCCGACGACGAAACCCTGCTCGCGTGTGTCCGCCGCGAGATCCGCCGCCTGCCGACTAGCGGAGCCGATTTCTACCGGGGCGATCTTGCCGCTATCGATCGACCTCCGCACTCCCAAGGGAGTGCTGCGCTCCCCAGCCAAGCTGGGGCTATCGATCCTCGGTTTGCGCCGTCCGAACTCGCCGCCCTGATTCCAGCCGATCATCGGGAACCCTACGAAGCCGACGAAGTGTTGGCGCGACTCGTCGATCAGTCCCTGTTCTGGGAGTGCTTGCCCGCGGTGGGCGAAGAGATCATTTGTGGCGTGGGTCGCATCGCGGGCCTTTACGCCGGCCTGGTGATCAACCGCCAGGGTCTCGTCGCCGATGTCGATCATCCCGGACAGCAGCGACCAGCGAGCTCCCTGTATCGCGCGGGAATCGCAAAGCTCAGCGCGTTCTCTCGCGCGTGCAACGACGACGGGATTCCGCTCGTTTGGCTGCAAGACATCTCCGGGTTCGACATCGGCAAACACGCCGAAGCCTCGGGACTACTGGGGTACGGAAGCTCGCTCATCTACACAAATTCGACCAACGCCACGCCGATGTTCACCGTACTGCTGCGCAAAGCTTCGGGTGCGGGGTACTACGCCATGAGCGGAATGCCCTTCGACCCGGTGGTTCAGCTATCGACCTGCTTCACGCGGCTGTCGGTGATGGAGGGTCGCACACTTGCCATCGCAGCGTTCAACACCAAGCTCGATGATAACTTCCAAATCATCGCCACCGATCCGAACGAACGAGCCAAGGTCGAGGCGGCAATGCGCGACACCGAGGTCCGCATCGAACGCGACATGGACCCGTTCGTCGCAGCCCGGCAGCTCGACACCGATGAGATCGTCGAGTTATCCGAGCTGCGAGACTATCTCGGCGCACTTTTGGAAATGGCGTACCAACATACGGGCTATCGGCGGATCAAAAACCCGCGGATCTGGTCGCTGCACGACCTGAGCGCCTTGGTCGGAACTCACGGGTCGTAGTTCTACCATGCATGGGCTCATTCGTACCCCCGCGCTTCTTTCGGATGACGCGCTGTGCGCACCGATGCCTGGATGGTTTCGGTGCACGATCGCCCATCAGACTCGGGTCTCCCCCGGTGATGTCATTGGCGAGCTCAATGTTTTGGGGAGGATCCGACTCGTCACCGCACCGAATGTGCGCGGACTGGCGCATCGGGGCGAGGACCCCAACGGGTGGCGGGCCGTCGGCTGGGGCGATGTGCTGCTGCGGATCGTTGCGGAGAACCGCCTTCAAGTACCGGCCGGAGGTGCGCTGGACCCGACAGCGACCCGAGTCGAGGTCCCGGCAGAAAGCCACGTAGACCACCTTGTGTTTCGGGCGCCGACCAGCGGGCGGT
The DNA here is from genome assembly GCA_964419605.1 of uncultured Kofleriaceae bacterium. Taxonomy (GTDB): domain Bacteria; phylum Myxococcota_A; class Polyangia; order Haliangiales; family Haliangiaceae; genus JABFXX01. The sequence goes on from CAYQQM010000073.1 coordinate 8,096, forward strand.
TCTTTTCCCGCCCCTCCCCCGACAAACCTCCGTTTGTCAGCGCCGGTACCGAGCTCAAGGAGGGACATACCGTTTGCCTTCTCGAGGTCATGAAGACATTCCATCGCGTCTCCTATTCCGGAGCCCCCGCGCGCGTACGCAGCGTTGTGGTCGAAGAAGGAGCCGAAGTAACCGCGGGCACGCCTCTGTTAGAACTCGAATGACGTTGTCTAGTACGTAATGTACGGCCCACCCGACGAGCGCTCCTCCAACCCTTCACCATCGCCGGCGTGATCGTCCTCCACCAATTGGGCGCCGACCGAGTTCCCCTGCAAGACGAAAATTTTCACCCCAGACGCTGGAATCCGCACATTGGGGGCCACGCGGCGGAGAATCGACAAGATATTGCGTTGAATGTCATCGACTTCGGTCACGGCAGGGCCAGCTTTGATCACCTTACCGATCCAACGCTCCTTGTCGCGATCGTCGCCAATTTCAAGGATACGCAGAAATTCCTCTGAACTTCCGTCGAAGTACTTCTTGTCACCAGCTTTTGACAAGGCAAGGCCTTCGCGCAGCTTACTGTCGATTTTGGTTGCGAAAAACAGAGCACAGCTCTTGTCGAGTCTCATAGCGATCACTTGGGTTCGGGGACTAGGATTCGAACCTAGATAAGAAGCACCAAAAACTCCTGTCCTGCCGTTGGACGATCCCCGAGCGGGGCGCCATATATACCCTCAATTCACAAATCGCGCTACGTTCAGACTTGCCAGCTGGCATCGAATTCTCTAGCTTCCACCCTCCTCCAGGCGGGGTAGCTCAGGGGTAGAGCAGGGGTCTCATAAGCCCTTGGTCGGCAGTTCAAATCTGCCCTCCGCCACCATCCATTTGCCGCACGCGGTTCCGCCGCAAACGGGCGGCGATTTGGGAAGAATCGTGAAGTTGGGATAACTTTCGCTCCGCTATGGCCGTCGCGCTCGGCATCGACCTCGGAACCACGAACTCGTGCGCCGCGGTCGCAACCCCAACCGGGGTAGAGTTCATCCTGGGGCCCCAGGGCGAGCGCGTTCACCCGTCTGTGGTCGCGTTTCCAACCCGCGGCGGCGTCGTGGTCGGCGCAGACGCCAAGCTTTATCGCCTTACGGAGCCCCTAAACGTTATCCACTCCGCCAAGCGCCTGATCGGCCAGAATATCCGAGCCCCATTGGTTCAGCTCGCCCTCGCTGGCCTGCAATACAACGTCGTTGAAGGCACGAACCAACAACCGGTGGTTGAACTGCGCGAACGCCGGATGACGATGCCGCAGATTTCGTCGCTCGTGCTTTTGCACCTCAAGCGATGTGCAGAGCGGCAGCTCGGGGTGAACGTAAACGATGCGGTGATCACCGTCCCCGCCAACTTCACCGACGCGCAACGCCAAGCGACCAAAGAAGCGGGCCGGCTCGCCGGGCTCCAGGTGTCGCGACTCATTAATGAGCCCACCGCTGCGGCGTTGGCATACGGCTTTGGTCGCAACCAAAACCAGGTGATTTGCGTATTCGATTTCGGCGGCGGCACCTTCGACGTTTCGATCCTCAAGATCAACGGCGAGGTATTCGAAGTGCTCGCCTCCGACGGAGACTTCTTTCTCGGCGGTGATGACCTCGATCGCGCCCTCGCAGAAGTGCTCGCGGCCGAATGCAACCGAGTGCTTCGCTTCGACCCGCGCCAGCATCCTGCTGTGATGATGAAGCTCATGATGGGCGCAGAGGCGATCAAATGCCATCTGTCTGAGAACGACGGCGCCGAAGGGGAGATCGACGGTATCGAACTCCCGAACGGCAAGGTCGGGTCACTGCCTTTTGTAGTCAGTCGGGCCCAGTTCGAGAGCCTGATCAATGGCTACGTCAGTCGAACGATCGAGGTCACCAACCAGGTACTCGTCCTAGCGGGGATCGCGCCGGATCGGATCAGTGAAGTGCTGTGCGTCGGTGGTTCCACGCGTATTCCCATCGTTCGCCAGCGGCTCGCAGAGGTTTTCGGACGAGAACCCAACGTCAAGATCAACCCAGACGAAGTGGTTGCACAAGGAGCCGCGATCCAAGCTGGGTCGCTTTCGGGGTCGATTATCGCCGGCTCAGGCATGGGTCGACGCGATGCCGTACTCACCAACGCGCACTCCCCGCTGCTGTACGGCGGTGCTATGCCGACACAAGGCGCACTGGCCCGCCCGGTGCTGCTCGACGTTACACCGTCGACATTGGCGATCCAGACTGCCGGCGGATACTCGGAAAAGCTGCTCGAAAAAAACGCGCCGATCCCCATTGAGAGATCGCGTGTGTTTTCGACTGCTCGCGACAATCAAACTCGAGTGGAGATCGACTGCTGCCGTGGCGAATCGAGGCGCTATTCCGAAAACGAACCCCTTGGCACGCTGGTTCTCGACTCGCTGCAGCCAAAGCCTCGAGGCGCGCTGCAGATCGAGGTGTGCTTTCGCGTCGATTCCGACGGTATTCTCCACGTGCGCGCCACCGACGCCGAATCGGGCGCGCGACAAGAGGCAACGCTCACCGTGATTGGCGCCCCCTCGAAGGACCGGGCATGACATCGCGCACAGATATCTTGTTGTGGGCAAAGCGCGTCAACTCGATCGCCAAGTCCGCTTCCCCACACCAACTACTCGAGGTCGCCGCGGGATCCAGTGCCGAGGCCGTTCAAGAAGCCTTTCACAAGATCGCCAAAATGGCGCACCCGGATCTCCATCGCAATAGCTTGAGGCCCGACGAACTCGAAGCCGTTACCACAGCGTACTCCGCTATCGCCAACGCCTACCAGGCGATCCGGGCGTCGCCAGGGCGGGCGCCGATCCGGGACCAGGTCAGCGGATCCGTACCCGCAACTCCATCAGGGGCCTCGCCTGTGGCCAACGCGGCGAACACCATGTCGTCGCGCGCGGTCCTTTATTATCGCAAAGCCGAACTTGCGCTCAAGCGCGGCGACCTTCGAGGGGCCCTGCTCCAGCTCAAAATGGCCGTGGCGTCCGATCCCAGATCCGGTTTCTTGCGCGCCGCGCTGGCCGAGGTGGAAACCGAGCTCCGCAAAGACGGATAGTTACCACTACTGAGCCGAATCATCATCGTATATACCTAGCGCTGTGTCACGCATCTCTACTGGAACTGCGATCACGGGCCACGGCGTCTGGCATCCGGACACTGTGTTCGACAATGCTGAGCTGTGCGAGGCATTCAACGAGTTCGTTCGGCGCGACAACGCCAAACACGCCGCGGAGATCGCCGCGGGTACTCGCGAAGCCTTGAAACCTTCGACGCCGGAGTTCATCGAGAATGCTTCAGGGATCCGAAGGCGCTACGTCCAGGACAAAACGGGCCTCACCGATCCCGAACGAATGTGCCCAAATATTCCAGACCGTCCTGAGGATCAGCTCAGTGTTCAAGGAGAGTATGCGCTCCACGCTGCCAAGCGGGCACTCGCCGCCGCCGGTCGCACCGGCGAAGAGATCGACATGGTGGTCGCCGGAGCTGCAAACCTCCAGCGCATGTATCCCGCAATCGCCATCGAAGTCCAAAATGCGATCGGCTCAAGCAAAGGCTTTGGGCTGGACCTCTCGCTCGGCTGCTCGGCAGCCACCGGTGCAGCGATCTTAGCTCAGCAATCGATTCAAACCGGCGCCGCGAAGTGTGGCCTGGTCGTAATACCGGAACTCACAACCGGCCACATGAATTGGCGCGATCGAGACAGCCATTTCATCTTCGGCGATGCCTCGGTCAGCCTTGTCATTGAGCCTCTCGACCGCGCCAAACCTGGCTCGTGGGAAATCCTATCCACGCGCATGATGTCGAAGTGGTCGAACAACATTCGCAACAATGGTGGCTACCTCAACCGCTGTGACCCGACCACCCAACACGCCGCCGACAAGCTGTTTCACCAAAATGGCCGCCGCGTGTTTCGAGAAGTCGTGCCGCTCGCTGCGAAATTCATCACCGAGCACCTCGCCGCGCACGACCTCGCTCCCAGCCAAGTTGCGCGCTACTGGTTGCATCAGGCGAACCAAAAGCTCAACGGCCTCGTCGCGCAGTACATCCTCGGCCGGCCGGCAACGCCCAGCGAAGCGCCGATTGTGCTCGACGAATACGGCAACACCGCCTCCGCCGGATCGCTCATCGCCTTCTCGCTTCACAGCGACGATTTGCCCGCCGGCTCCTACGGAATCATGTGTTCCTTCGGCGCAGGTTACTCATTGGCATCGCTGCTATTGCGGCGACTGTAGTAGACGAGGCGTAAAGACCACAGGTGCGAAATCCTTCCGGTCAGCGCATCACGTTCTAGGAACCGGCAGTCCCGCATCGGGCGTCCGTCCCAGGGTAATTTTCTACCCCGGGGTAAAAAACGGCGGTTTTTTCCTGCCTTTCTTTCGTCATATCTATCTGAAATTACAGGAGGACATGTGGAGTCTTGGGGATCTTTCCGGCCGGGTATCTTGGCCCAACAATTGTATGTGCGCTTACGACAATGTCAGACCTCAGGACGTGGCGTAGACAATTCGCCCCCGATATTGTCGGCGAATCCCGCGAGGTCATCGAAGCGCTGGACGCTCTGTGCCGCGTCGCCACTACCGACTGCGGCATCTTGATCACTGGGGAGACGGGAACGGGCAAGGAATTATTTGCGCGCGCTGCCCATCGCGCCTCGCTTCGGAGAGGCAGGCCGTTCATTCCGGTCAATTGCGCCGCCCTTCCCGACTCGCTGGTTGAGGCCGAACTATTCGGCCACGTCAAGGGCGCATTCACGGGTGCGATGAACACGCGCGCAGGGCGCTTTGTCACGGCACAAGGCGGCACGTTGTTGCTCGATGAAGTTGGCGACCTGTCGCTTTCGGCACAAGCCAAGCTATTGCGCGTACTCGAACAACAGGTGGTGTGCCCGGTTGGATCCGACACGGACACTCCGGTGGACGTCCGCATCATCTCTGCGACGCATCACAATCTCGAGCAGATGGTCGCCCAAGGCAGATTTCGCGCTGACCTCTACTTTCGCCTGGCGGTAGTGCCCCTGCACCTCCCTCCGTTGCGCGACCGGGGCGACGACGTCGACCTCCTCATCGACCTTGCGCTCAACCGCATCCGAGAGCGCGTCGGCAGAAACTCGCTCGATCTGGAAGCCGATGCCCGACACGCGATTCGGACCTACAACTGGCCGGGTAACGTGCGCGAACTCTCGCACAAGATGGAGCGGGCCGCCCTTCTGTCGCGGAGTGAGCGGATCACCGAATCCGACCTCGCCTTGCCCAGTGCGAGTCTTGCGATTCCGATTGGAGTAGGTAGCGCGAACCGAATCGATCTGGGTGGAATTCAAGAACTACTCGAGCTCGCGGACTCCACACTGGACCTTCGATCCGCGCTCGAGCAAGTGGAGCGTGCGCTCATCGACCGCGCGCTTAGCAAGGCGAACGGAAACCGCACAGAAGCCGCTGCATTGCTTGGTCTCAACCGCACAACCCTGGTCGAAAAGCTTCGCAAGTACGCCGCATAGCGAGTACGCGTTCAACCAAGCCCGCCAAGAATCACTTTTCTGTGAGTCGGTCGCGCAGTCGGCGGGAGAACCACGCCACCGTTTCCGCCATGCCGTCAGAGACCTGGTGCGTCGCTCGATAGCCAAGGGCTGCCTCGATCTTGTCGATCGCGGCTTGAGAATGCGCAATGTCGCCAGCGCGAGGCGCCTCATAGGTGGGCTGGGCGTGTGCGACCGATGCCATATCCTTGGCAAGATTGTCTCGGATGAGTGTGAACAAGGCGTTCAGATCGGTCCGGCCATTGCAGCCGCAATTATATACTGTACCGGCGACTTCACTCGGTGCGGTAGCCGCCAGCAGGTTTGCTTGTACCACGTTGTCGATGTAACAAAAATCGCGGCTGTTCGAGCCATCGCCGAAGATCACGACCGGTTTCCCGTGGATCAGCGCTGAAATCCAGCGCGGAATGACCGCCGCGTATGGACCGTTGGGGTCTTGACGTCGTCCGAACACATTGAAGTAGCGAAGGCCGAGAATCTCCTGCCCGTAGCTGTCATGAAACACTTGCGCATACAGCTCGTCGGCACGCTTTGTGACCGCGTAGGGCGACAGCAGCTTTCCAACGCGGTCTTCGTATTTGGGCAGTCCGGGATGGTCGCCGTACACCGAGGAACTCGAAGCGTAAACAACGCGCTTTACGCCTGTCTCGCGCGCCGCGATCAGCACATTGAGAAATGCGTCGACGTTATGCTCGTGAGATGCCAGCGGGTCTTTCAGCGAACGAGGTACCGAGCCGAGAGCCGCCTGATGCAACACGATGTCGACGTCCTTGCATGCTTTGGCCGCGACCGCAGGATCTCGCAGATCTCCCTCGATAAACTGAAACTGCAAGCGTTCGTCAGGATTAATCGCAAGCACGTCATCGATGTTGGATCGGTGGCCGGTCAAGAAATTGTCGACCCCAATGACCGTTTGCCCGAGGTCGAGTAAGCGCTCCAGCAACGCCGAGCCGATAAAGCCTGCCACCCCCGTGACCAACCATCGGCGGGGTGAGTTTACCAACTCGCCGCAAACGTCATCGTATTTCGTCATCGTTGGCCCTAGTGCCCCTAAAGGCTCCACATGCGGATGCCGCGCGGCGGTGTCTTCACCGGCAACACACTTTTCACGTCGATCACCACTCCGCCATCGCGAACTCGATCGTACAGCGCACCGATGTTGGCGATGTAGTCACGGTGCGCAACCGCGAGGATCAGGGCGTCGAGCTGAACGAACCGATCGAGTGGGGAAATCGCAATCTTGTACTCTTCCTCGGCCTCTTTGGGATCTCCGAGAGGATCGTGAATAATCGGGTCGATACCGAACTGAGCCAACTCTGCCGCGATATCCGGAATCTTAGAGTTGCGCAGGTCGGGCACATTCTCCTTGAACGTAAGGCCGAGAATGCCAACCTTTGCCTTGCGCAATGGCACGTCCATCGACGTGAGAAATTTCACGGTCTTTTGCGCGATGAACCGCCCCACATTGTTGTTTACGCGTCGTCCGGCGAGAATCACCTCGGGTAGGTATCCCAGCTCTTCCGCCTTCATCGTGAGGTAGTAGGGGTCGACACCAATGCAGTGACCACCCACCAACCCCGGCGTAAATTTGAGAAAATTCCACTTGGTACCGGCTGCTTCCAGAACGTCCATCGTCCGAATTCCCATCCGGTCGAAAATCAGAGCGAGTTCGTTCATCAGCGCAATATTGAGATCGCGCTGTGTGTTTTCGATCACCTTTGCAGCTTCGGCGACCTTAATGGATGACGCCTTGTGCACTCCGGCCGTGACGACCGAGCCATAAACGGTCGCCACGCGCTCCAGCGTAGTGCTGTTCTGACCTGAAACGACCTTTACGATCTTCTCGAACGTGTGCTCCTTGTCGCCGGGATTGATGCGCTCTGGCGAATATCCGAGGAAGTAATCCACGCCGTTCTTCAAACCACTGCACTGGTCGAGCACTGGACCGCAAATGTCCTCCGTAACTCCCGGATACACGGTAGATTCGAACACGACGCAGTCGCCCTTCTTTAGATGCGGGCCAATGGTCCGCGACGCCGAGATCATCGGCCCAAGGTCGGGGCGGTTGTTGTGATCGATCGGGGTGGGCACCGCGACGATGTAGAACGTGCAGTCCGCGAGGCGCGCTGGATCTGCGGTCATCTCCAGCTTCACCGCAGCCGCCAACTGTTCGGGAGTGACCTCCATCGTGTCGTCGTGGCCGCGCCGTAACTCCTCGACCCGCTTGGGTCGAATGTCGAATCCAACCGTTGGCAAGTGGCGCCCAAATGACAAAGCAACCGGAAGCCCTACGTAGCCAAGGCCAATAACCGCGATCTTTTCCTGGTCCAAAGACATCACCATAAGAAGAGCACCAAGCCTAGACCGTTTTCACCTGAAAGTATTACTTGCAACGCGAGATTTCGGTCGATCGTGTGGGTCCAGGTAAGAAGGCGCTAGCCGACGAGCAGTACGCCAAGGAATCTCCCGCGCGGCATTACCTGAGCCAGTTCGACCAACTCCTGCTCGCGCGTGTGGTGGGCGCGCGCCACAAGCGCAACCCCGTCCATGCAGGCGGCGGCACTCGCGTGCTCGCCGAGCAACTCAAAGCCCGTCAGATCGACGAGGACGTGGCTGAATAGGTCGCTGCTCTGCAGCAACATGCGCGCGAGCTGCCGCACTACCTCCCCTGCGCGTTCAACCCGGGGCGGCGTCAAGAGCGCCAGAGATCCGCGTAGCCACCTGACGGCAAACGCCGACTCATCCAGCTCTCGCGCAACATCTGTGCGGGCGAGCTCAGCTAACGCCGGGTAGCGCATGTTCGCATCCACGACCGCAACGGTACCGCCGCTAAGATTGCACAACGCAAGCCCCAGATGAATGATGACCGGCGGCACCGCGACCCGATCGTCGCTAGGAATGAAGCCGATCACGCGTGTCCGGTCGCGGTGGATCTTACGCGCGATCCGCGAACACTCAGCGCTCAACTTGCCGAGATCTGGAGCATCTAGGGGGATGCCGATCGCGGTAAGGGCATCTTCACCGTCACGCGCCGCGGAGTCCACTGCCCTAGCTTGCCACACCGGCGTTGAGCGAGCCAAGCGCAAGTCGACCGCCGGAGCGCGATTTACCCACGCTGGTAGCAGCTCGCGAATAAAACCCGATCGCCTTGATCATCGTTGGCCGCCCGCCTCACGTGATCGACGTCGTACACGTAGTCTCGCAGCAACCGCAGTTCGCGCCGAGCGGCCATGGCAATGTGAAATCCCGTGCGGCGCACAAGCCCATAGGGTCCGCTGTTCTTCGCGGGAACTACGTGGTCGAACACAATCGTCCCGCGCGCCCAAAGCACCTCGTCGATGTCCGGCAATTCAAGCTGCAACGGAATCTCGCGCAGCAACCGTCCGCCGGTGTACGGCCGCTCGATACGCGCTCCCGCCGTTGAGAGATCGACAACCATCGCGCTCGATTCTCGGTCATCGATAATCTCCCAACATAGGGCTTCCATTGCGATACGGGGACTGACACGTCGCCAGGAGCTCGCCATAGAAAAAGTTTGAGCCTTTTGGCAAGCCGGGGCCATGTTTTGACAACGTCGCTATATAAGCGAGCACCATAAAAGCCTCCGCCGGTGCTATCGTGGCTGGGCTTGTTCTCCATCCCTGGTGTCGCGCTCCTGATCCTATTCATCCTGGTGAAGCCGCAGGAGTTCGTGTCCGCGTTCGAGCGAATTCCATTCCTTCATTTATTTACCGCGCTGGCGGTCTTTGGCTACTTCGTCGATGTTCGCCTCCGCAGACTTCAGCCTGAGCCGTCGAACATGTTGGGGTGGGTCGTCGCGTTCGTGCTGTGGGCGATCGCCTCGGTCGCTCTCAATACGCCGAACAACTTCAATCGGCTAGCGCTGGAATTACTCGTTTTGTTCGCGTTTTGGGGCGTGCTCGCCCATGGGGTGCAGCGACTTCGCACGTTCCATGTGGTCGCCGGCGCCACCGTTGTAACGAGTATGTTCGTGGCGATCGTTTGCATGCACCAGGGACTCTCATCGACCGAGTGCATTGCCGGCGACGACAGCGGCGGAGCGATCGACGGCCACTCCGATGGTCGATCGTGCGCCACCAACTTGGATTGTCTAGGTCCAGGCGCCGAACCTGGGTTTGACTACCGATGCGAACGCGTCGGTTTATTCGGCACGTACAGCGTCGATCAGCGCGTGAGATACCGCGGAGAACTAAAGGATCCGAACGAGGTCGCGCTCACGTTGAGCGCTGGCGCGATTGCGCTTCTCATCGGATTTGCTTCACGGAGGCGTAGCTGGTCGATGCATCGGCTGATGATCGTGCTCAGCATCGCGATTGCGGCTGTAACGGTGTTCATGACCAAGTCGCGCGGTGGCTTGTTGGCCATGATGCTGGTACCCGCCATCTACTTCGTCCGAAAACACGGGCTCGCTACCCTCCTCCCGGCGGCCCTTCTTGCGATACCAGTGCTGTTGCTCGGCGGCAGGAGCGATGCGAACGCGGACTTGTCCACCCAGATGCGCTACGACGCATGGGCTACGGGTATCGACCTGTGGCATCACCATCCACTTTTTGGAGTCGGCGTGCGTCAGTTCGCCGCACACCACTTCCTCACAGCCCACAACTCGTTCGTACTCACCCTGGCCGAACTGGGCATTGTGGGGATGACGCTTTTTACCGCGATCATCTACCTCGGTCTAAAGACGCTGATCGTAGGCCTGCGAGAGATCGCCAATGTCCCGGGTGCGCGGACCGCGGAAATTTGGGGCACGGCGCTCCTTTCGGCGATGGCCGGTATCGTTTTTCAGATCAACACGCTGTCGTTCGCCTATCACCACGTACTGTGGCTATTCCTCGGCCTCATCGCTGCGTGGTACTCGGCAGTTCGCCACCACAAACCCGATCTATCGATTCGACTGACGTTGCTTGACCTATTCATCGTTGCGGCAGGCTGCTTGCTCTACGCGATTGTGCTGATGCCGCTACTTCTAAAGCTCAAGGGAGCAGCCTAACCCCAATGCCAGTAAACGAAGGAAAACATTAATAGTATCAATTTGTTGACCTTGACTTGATCCTTGACTCCACCGTTGAGGTTGACGGCGACGTATGACCATGACCCCACCGTCGACCTCGACCGCCCCCTCTGCAGCCCTCGACGACGTCAACGCCGAGGTTCGCAGTGGGGGCGAAGTCCCTCGCCTTCCAAGGGTCGTCGAACGGTGCCGGATTGGGACTAACCGGCCTGGGCCAGATTGGCCAGCTCATCGCTTTTTGGGCGAGGGCTTTTTGGCGGGGGCTTTCTTCGCCACGGCCTTTACCGGCTTCTCGGGCTTTTTGGCCGGCTTGGCAGGTGCGGGCTTGGGCGCAGCCGGCGACGGGACCGGTCGCGCCGGAGCGGGCTTCACGGCTCCGGGTCGAGACGGGACCTTGATTGGATCGGACTTGCCAGCCGGGAGCGGCTTCGCTGGACGCGGCGGGAGCGGACCTCGCCTAGGTCGATCTTCAGGATCGATCGGATCGGAGTCGTCGTCATCGAAGCTGGATTCGCGGTCATCGTCATCGTCGTCGTCGTCGATAATCGGACGCGGTGCCCGATTCACGGGACGGCGCACGGAGACGTCGCGATCATCGTCGTCTTCCTCGTCATCATCATCATCTTCTTCGTCGTCTTCGCCGCCCTCGTCCTCGTCTTCGTCGTCTTCGTCGTCTTCGTCGTCCTCGTCGTCCTCGTCGGCACGATCGTCTAGGCCCCAAGGAGGGCTATCGCCACCTCGCCACCCTCCGACATCATCGTCGTCTTCGTCGTCGTCGTCTTCCTCCTGAGAAACGTCTTCCTCTGTCCAGCCATCATCGTCGCCAAGCGAAGCAGGACCGTCGGACTCACCGCCGTCATCGCCTTCGTCGTCGATGTCGTCGTCATCGTCGCCCTCATCGCCCTCGCCCTCATCGCTATCGTACTCATCGTCCTCATTCTCTTCTTCATTCTCTTCTTCATCCTCATCGCGACGTGCACGTCGTGGCGAGGCGGCAAACCGAGGATCAAACGGATCGGCAAAGCTACGCATACCGCAATAATTCTAAACAGCCCCAACGCCGGTTGTGTCAACACACATGATGAGCTTTCCCGCCATTCGTTTCAGTCAGCAGACGCACGTCGCGTTGCTCAAAGTGCAGATCGCACCGCAAACGCCTGCAAGCAGCCAGCGGCAATCGGACGCGGCCCCTCGATCACACTGAACATCCTTACACCACCATGGAATGGGAGCTTCGAACTACATCGACAACCAAATTTCAGGGCGGGAACACCGAACTCCAGTACGGGCGCCAGAGAGATGAAAAGGCGTAGTACGAATACAGATCCGGTCACCTTCCCAATCGGTGGTCGTTTTCACCAAACAATGGTGGCTGCCACCGCCACCCTAGATGTAACTGTTTGTAATTATTAGGACGCAGGAGTGGCATCTAGGTTGCTGTAGGAGTTGTCATGCCCTTACTTGCCCGCACCCCAAAAGCCGCATCCGAATGGAATGACCGCGAGCTGCTAAAGTGCGCAGTGCGGAACGACCCGCGCGGATGGGCAGAGTTGGTACGCCGGTTCCGCCCCCTCATCTATCGCTGCATTACAAAAGTAACCCTGAAGTTCGCTCCAAATCTGTCGGCTGCCGACCTCGACGAGATCTACGCCGACGTAATGATGCAGCTTGTCCGAGACGATATGTACAAACTTCGGATCTACAATCCCAAACGCGGCGCAAAGCTCGGATCGTGGATCGGGATGCTATCTGTCAATGCCGCGTATGATTTCCTTCGCGGAGCCGCCCGCCGACCATTGCTGGACAAAGTGGACGGTTCACTGGATCCCCATGAAGAAGTCGACCGCACCCCGCTCGACGAGTTGCTCGAAAAGGAGCGGTGGGAGCACCTCAACACGTTGCTCTCGGACTTCACCGACAAGGATCGCTTGTTTGTCGAACTGTACTACCAAAGGGGCCTCGAGGCCGACGAAATCGCATCCCAGCTCCAGATCAGCCTCAAGACCGTATATTCGAAAAAACATAAGATCCGCGCGCATTTGATGCGCTGCCTCCAGCAGCTTGGCGGCGAGTCGCCGATCGGCGATCTCGCGCTGGCCTAGTAGCTCATGTCAGTGGTATGGATCGGCTCGGGCCGCCGATCCATCCCCCATCGAGGACAATCGTCTTGGAACGATGCACCTTCCGTCCGAGGTCTTCGTTTTGCCGTACCGTCGAGTCGACCTTGATTTTCGCGATCTCTTCGAGCGCCTTGTTGCCGATGCCCGCACCAGCGGCAGCACCCGCTCGTCCATGCGGGCATTAGCGGCTTGCCGCAGGGCGAGTGGCATGGCTAGATCGGTCGACGTTCGTCCATGTCGGAGACTCCCGAGCTGCCCACTTCCCGACCTCGCGTAGTCGTCGCCAACCGCGCCGACGGCGGCGTCGTGTTTTGGGTAACCAAACTCTACGGCTTTGCTGTCCTAACGGGGCTGGCAACGCTCGCGCTGACCGCATTCCTGCTCTATTCGTACTTTTCCGCCTCCACCCCGGTCGCACGCGACCTGCGCGCCTACCCCCATGCCGTGCCGTCTGTGACGCGGCTCTACGCAGCCGATGGCACACTTTTGGGCGAGTTCGCGAAAGAGTGGCGGGAATTTGTGCCCTACGAAGAAATTCCGGAATTGCTGGTCAACGCATTTCTCGCGGTCGAGGACCACGATTTCTTTCGCCACAACGGGATCTATTTCAAGGGGATCGCCCGAGCCTTGTGGGCCAACATCACGGCTGGCGATTTCGCGCAGGGCGGCTCCACCATTACCCAACAGGTCGCGAAACAGTTTCTAGGTGCCGAAAAGTCGCTATCGCGAAAGGCCAAGGAAGCGATTCTCGCCCGTCGACTCGAGGCCACGTACTCTAAGAAAGCGATTCTCGCTGTATACCTCAACCAGATTTACCTCGGAGATGGCGCTTGGGGCGTACGGGCCGCGGCTCGAAAGTACTTTCAAAAAAATCTCAAGCAGCTGAGCCTCGCGGAGTGCGCGCTGATTGCAGGCTTGGCGAAAGCGCCGACCGCCTACTCCCCCGTGCACAGTCGGCAACTCGCCATCGAGCGCCGCAATCTCGTGCTTGAACGAATGGCGCAATACGGATTCGCCAGCCAAGCCGATGCGTTGTCGGCAAAACGACAAGAGCTCCAGCTTCATCGCTATCGCGACATCTTTCCCGATCGCATGCCGTATTACGCCGAGCACGTTCGGCGATACGTAACGGAGCGCTACGGAAACGAGGCGCTCTACAGCAATGGACTTCACATCGAAACCGCCGCCGAGCCAACGTGGGAAGCCGCAGCATATGAAAATACCGACTTCGGAGCGCGCCACCAAGACAAACGCCAGGGCTGGCGCGGTCCTGAGTGGCGACTCGACGGCGCAGCCCGCGCCGCATTCATCGAGCGCCAAAAGCTTCTCTATGGCAGCGGACCGTTGCGGAAGGCCAAACGCTACCTCGCTGTGGTCGATCGCGTCGATGCCAACAAGGCCGAGCTGACGATCGGCGAACGAAAGTTGGTTCTGCCGGTTCGCAATCTGACATGGGCGGTCAAATGGCAATCGGGCAATGCCGACAACGATCTCACGATTAGCCGCGCGACCGAGGCACTAAAACCCGGCTACGCAATTTGGGTCTCGCGCGAAATCCGTACGTTACCAAAGTATCGCGATTGGAACCTGCCGGATAACACGAACCCATCGTGGATTCCGTCGGACGAGCAACGCCAGTGGGACGAAGCGCATAGCGATACGGTTGTGCTCGACCAAGCGCCGCACCCGCAAACCGCGATATTTACAGCCGATCACCATACCGGCTACGTCGCAGCCATGGTTGGAGGTTCGGACTACGATCGCACCGTGTTCAATCGCGCAGTTCAGGCGTGCCGACAACCCGGCTCAACCTACAAGCCGATCTACTACGCACTTGGACTCGACCAAGGGTACGGGTTCGATACGGTGCTGCAAGACATGCCAATCGAGATCGTCGATGAAAAAACCGGTGAGGTCTGGACACCTGCCAATCTCGGCGCAACCCTGGATAACGCGGTCTCACTCGAATACGCGCTGGTATTTTCCAAGAACATTCCTTCGGTCGACCTGTTTCGCAAGCTCGGGGCGAAAAACGTTGAAAGCTGGGCGCGCCGACTTGGATTTACGACGAAGATCTTTGCCGACGATGCCCTGGCGCTAGGGGCCTCGTGCAGCAAGCTCGATGAGATGGCGCGCGCCTTTACGATCTTTGCCCGCCTGGGCCGATGGTGGCCGCGCGAACATGAAAAAGACTGGGTCTATGTACGGCGCATTACCGGCCGCGACGGGCAACTGGTCGAGGACAACACAGCGCCAGAGGATCCACAACTCCCAGCCGCGGATCGATTTGACCGCATGGCCGCAGTTGCAGGGATCACCCCCTCTCAAGCAATCCCGGAACGAACCGCGTTCCTCATGACGCGCCTACTGCAGCGCGAAGTAGAATTTGGCTTTGCAAGTGTATTGCGAGCGACCGGACTACAGGCTGCCGGAAAGACCGGGACATCGAGCGCTACTCACGACAATATGTTCATCGCGTTTACCTCGAGATTCACCACCCTGGTTTGGATGGGCGACGACAAGAAACAGCGCGCACTCGGAAAGCGAGACGCGGCGTACATGACCGTTGTGCCGCTATGGGCTCGATACATGTACGAAGCCGCGCGCGGCTACCCAAACTTGGCCATTCCGTGGCGGGTCCCGCCCGGAGTAAACAAGGACGATCGCGGAGACCACAGCAAAGGCATCAAAGGTCCTCAGATGGACTTGATCTTTCGACCTGCGCAAAAGCGCGACCCCGGGGCGGCTGATCGACCTCCCGTGTGAATCGCCAGACGGTTTTTCAGGCAGTTTGATGAACGCGCATATAGGGCCTGAACTATGTTCTGCGCGGAGAGCCGTTTGTCTGGCGCAGTTGCAAGCTCGCTTCATAGACCGCGTTGCGAACGTCGTTGATCGTCGACAACGAGCGAATCCGCGGCGCCATGTGAACTGGATTGTAGGACTGCGCCGCGATGCGCTCCTGATCGCTCTCGAGAGCCGGCAAAACCGCGAGTGCTCCAAGTTTCACGAACGCTGTGGACCACGGAACGCTCGGATCATCGAGCGGCGTTTGTTGCTCATCGGCATAGAACCGAGCCCCGAAGCTATACACCACCGGACCCTGCGCGTAGCGATCGCGCAGATCTTGAGCTAAGGAGCACGTGGATCCCGAGCCCACTGCCTCCGAGGTCGTCGGCTGAAGCTCAAACCGAACGGCGTATGAGCGACCGTTACTCGGATGGTCCAGTGCGTAGCTCATGGGGTTGACGAACGTGGTTGTTGCCACACTGCCATTCCTCTGAAAGGTCGCGTTCCAACCAAATTTCAGCATCGCCCACGTTCTGCCTGGCGGCGCATTGCGCAGAATATGAATAACGACCGCGAGCCCTCTGCGGATCTCGGATCTGTGCGAAGCCGACTCCTCCGCTGCCTTCGCGGCCTGCATCGTCAAAAGCACTTCCTCAGCGTTTTTAAGAAACACCGGCGCGCTCAGCTGGGTGAGATTCCAGGTGTGGTTGTGAGGTACGTACAATCGAAGGGACAACCCGAGCATGCCCTTACCGTCGTCGCGTTTGGGCCGTTCGGATCCGTAACTGAATCTCACATCGGCTCGGACGACGCCGTGGGGACGGAAGGGCAGATAATCCTGAAGCTCCTCGGGAATTTCACCGATGCGCAGCTCCGCCTGCCCAGTCCCAATCGTATTTTTGTGAAAGCCCCGATCGGGCCGCGCCGGCGGGTTGTCGCTGGCCGCAACTCGCAACTGCTGGTCGCGAACCAGCACCTTGATCTCCTCGATAAGTCGCGGATCCGCGACGGGGCTAGCAAAAACAGATGGACCGGCGCCCCGAAGGATGTCCCCTTGGGGGGCGCCCTGGCGTCTGGATAGATCGAGAACGGATTCGGAATTTTGAGGTGTGGCCATTCGCTGCGCCCCCGGCACAGAATACCCAATGTTGGATCGATCAACTTCTCCAACCGACGGAAACGACCGCGAGGCGCAGCTTGGGCGTGTTCTGTGGCCCGAGCAGGCTCGTAAATCCTACTCCCGCGGTTGCCTCGACGTGCGGGAAAATTCGAACTCGAGCGAACAGCCCTGCCGGAACATGCCATCCATCCCGAATCACTGCGAAGTCGCTATTCCAGCCCGTATGAAGCTCGAGGTCAGCGGCCTCAAACAAGGAGACCGTTGCGATGACGGGAATCCACAGCGCGCTTCGGTTGCCGCGATCCGTGTTTGCCAATCCGACCTGCACAAACGGATCCGTTGTGAAGGCGAGACGACCGCGAGCCCACCGCACTGCCGCCCCTAACGTTACAGCCGGCTTAAGCGGTGCTACATCCCTTAGCAACAGCCGAACATGCGGCACTGCAGCAAGCGGCCCGAGCCGCGCTGCATAGCGCAGATCCACTCCGATGCCGCGGTACGCGCGGGTGCACAAAAGCCGATCCTGACGGACACACAGACTCGCCTTCGGGGCGAGGCGATCTATGCTCAGATCGCTGTGGATGACTCCGATTGTCAACCGAGGCGTAATGCCGACCCACGCGTCCGGCGCGAGGCTCAATGGACGAGCAAACCCACCAGGAGCGAGGCTGGCTTCGGCGACGACTCGAACCGCGACTTGGTTGGGTGCAAGCACGAGCGGCGGAGGATCCGCGCGTGCATTCGCGAGCGCAACACATTGCAGCACGACTGGCCAGCGCACGTGAGAACGCTAGCACTGGTTGCGGTCTCCGCGTGTCAATACGATGTCGGTCAGGCAGATCGCGCCTTCTACAATTGGGACGACCGCAGGGTTCACTGCGCCGTCAATATCGACAGCTACGCACACATTTCGGCTGCGAGCATCGAAACGGGTCTCGATCGCGCGCAGCATAGCGGCGAAGTGCTCGAACTTTATACGCACAATCCCGGGGTTACGGTGACGTGGGAAGCCATCGAAACCGTGCTCGAGGGCGCGAACGCGCGCGGGTTAGCGTTTGTTACGTATGCGGACATCGCCGAAGGCAAGCGTCCGAACGGCGGCGGCCTTGCGCTTTCGTTTGACGATTCTGCGGTCAGCTCCTGGACCGCTGGACGCGATCTGTTCCAGCGTTATGGCGCGCGGCTGACGTTTTTCGTCTCCAACTGGAATCCATCTATGCGGGACGGGTTACGCACACTAGCTGCCGATGGACACGACATTGAGGCCCACAGCGTGCACCACCTACGCGGACCCGTCGTAGTAGAGGAACGCGGCCTCGATACGTACATTTCCGAAGAGATCGTTCCATCCATTGATGTCCTGCGCAACGACGGTTTCACTACCACCACGTTCGCCTACCCGTACGGCGCGCGAACCTCCGAGACCGATCGAGCGATCTTGAACCACGTATCGCTGCTGCGGTCGGTCACATTTACGTGGGACAGCCCTGCGGTCGACCCCTGCCCTTAGGATCCTCCAAGTCGCCATTCAACTATCTGTTATTGTTTCGTTATCCCCTCATTGTCAAAGGGAAGGAACGAGGACGGTGGTGGGTAAAATGCATACCCTCGCATGTCCAAAGAACGCCAGAACCGCACCGACGACTGGGTGCTCAAGCGTTGGTTGGATGAGATCGCGGAAGAGGATGGATCGCTCGTTGGGGTGCCCTCCAAGGGGACTTCCTCCGGGGAGCCTGGCAAACAGACGCTCGTCGAGCGAGGCGATCCGCGGATTGCAGAGCTGCGGC
>CAYQQM010000074.1:0-26461 GCA_964419605.1 uncultured Kofleriaceae bacterium
TTCGCCGTCGGAACTCCACATTACTCGGATCTTATCGAAGGTGCGCACCATCGCGGCCTTCTCGTACAAGAAGAGCATCGGCCAGCCGTTGATGTACCCGAAAAACTCGCTCCGCTACTGCGCCAACTTCATGCACATGATGTTCGCGGTTCCCAGCGAGGAATACGTGGTCTCTCCAATCGTTGAAAAGGCGGTCAATCAGCTGCTGATCCTCCACGCCGACCACGAGCAAAACTGCTCCACTTCAACCGTTCGAATGGTCGGGAGTTCAGGAGCCAACTTGTACGCCTCGATCGCTGCCGGAATCCTGGCGCTCTGGGGGCCGCTCCACGGCGGCGCCAATCAAGCTGTCATCGAGATGCTCGACGAGATTCGCTCCAGCGGCGCGAGCTACCAAAAGTTCCTGGACGACGTGAAAAACAAGGTAGGCAATCGCAGGCTGATGGGATTTGGACACCGCGTCTACAAGAATTTCGATCCGCGGGCCAAGATCCTCAAGAAGATGTGCGACGAGGTGCTGTCGCATCTGGGCATCAACGATCCGCTTCTAGAAATCGCAAAATCGATGGAGGAAGTGGCGCTGAAGGACGACTACTTCATCTCCAAAAAACTCTACCCCAATGTCGACTTCTATAGCGGCATCATCTATCGAGCCCTTGGAATCCCGACGAACATGTTCACGGTGATGTTCGCCCTCGGCCGGCTCCCTGGGTGGATTGCGCACTGGAAGGAGATGGTCGAAGACAAGGACAGCAAGATCGGGCGGCCGCGGCAGGTCTATACTGGCGAGACGCTTCGCCACTACGTTCCAATCGACAAGCGGTAACGGCGCAACCTCGGCGGCATGATGATTTTGCGGCCCAAGGTCCGGATGGACGGGCGCCCCCGAACTCCCGGCAACCCAGGCGTTACAAGTTCGGCCTTGCATCTCCGCTGTCGGCGGGCCAGATTCCAGCGGTGCCGTTTGTTGCTGAGCCTACGTCTGCTGCCTTAACTCACGGAATCCGTGTGACTGTGCGGTCGCTCTATCTTCCCGAACAATCATCGCCTCGGGACGACCGGTACGTATTTGCGTATACGATCACAATCTCCAATGAGGGCGACGCCGCAGCACAGTTGCGAACCCGACATTGGATCATCACCGATGGTCGCGGCGTCACGGAAGAGGTCCGCGGCGAGGGCGTGGTGGGTGAACAGCCGATGCTAGCTCCAGGCCAGACGTTCCAGTATTCGTCCGGATGCGTACTGACCACCCCAGTCGGCACGATGCACGGCTCGTATCGATTTCGGCGCCACGATGGAAGCTCCTTCGACGCCCAGATCGCCCCTTTTTCGCTCGCTCGACCCTCCCGGATTTCTGCGGCTGACGCAAACTAGCCACCCGATACAGCGATCTCGCCAGCGGGATGCTTTCGCATGTAGGCGTTGCGGACGCAGGCGCAACCACTCGCTATTATTAGATATTATTGAATACGTGACCCTGCATTCTCGGCTGCTACACTGTGCATGCAAACTGTGAGTCGCGCTGAATGTGAAGCGGAAACTGCAACCGCGCTCGTAGATGCGGCAAAACGGGGCGAACCGCATGCATTCGACGCGCTGGTGAAGCGCTATCGCAAACGGATCTACGCTCTTGCGCTGCACATCACCGGATCGGTCAGCGAAGCAGACGACATCGCGCAAGAGGTATTTCTCACGGCCTATCGCTGTCTGCAGGCTTTCGAAGGGCGAAGCCAGTTCTTCACGTGGGTCTACCGCATCGCCGTAAATCGATCGCTCAACGCGCGCCGCAACGGCAAACGGCGCAGTGAATCAACCGTCGACGACCCGCGGGTGGAACTCGCACTTGTCGTGGACGCACACGATCATCCCGGCCGTACCGCCGAATTGCGCCAGACCTATGCGCGACTGCTTCGGGCGCTTGATGCTCTGCCGGCGGACATGCGCGCTACGGTGGTCCTTGTTTCGCTCCAGGGCATGGCTCACGGCGAAGCATCGGTCATTCAAAAGGTGTCGGAGGGCACCATCGCATGGCGGATGCACGAAGCGAGGCGACGCTTGTCGGAAGCGATGGCTCCAGAACGAACGCACCGCAAACGGGGTGAACTGTCGGAAGATCTCATTCGCGTTCTGACTGAACACTGCCTTCCGATCATCGAGCTTTGGCCACCGCCCCCGGCTCGCGCGCGGGGCTAACACAACGAAGTAATGCTAGCTTGGTACAGGTAGTGTTACGGCTCGTTAGCGTCAACAAGTACTATCAGGTCGGTGCGCACAAGCTCCACGTCCTTCGCGATGTCAATCTGCAAATCGCGGAAGGAGAATTTGTCGCCATTATGGGCGCCTCGGGCTCGG
The DNA here is from genome assembly GCA_964419605.1 of uncultured Kofleriaceae bacterium. Classification (GTDB taxonomy): domain Bacteria; phylum Myxococcota_A; class Polyangia; order Haliangiales; family Haliangiaceae; genus JABFXX01. Next base: position 2,356 of record CAYQQM010000074.1, read on the forward strand.
GTAAGTCGACGTTACTCAACATTCTCGGCATTCTCGACGACTACGATTCGGGTGAATACTGGCTCGGAGACACGCTAATCAAGGGGCTGTCGGAGCGCTCGGCAGCGTCCTATCGCAACCGATTTGTCGGGTTCGTCTTTCAATCGTTCAACCTACTTCCATTCAAAACGGCGTTGGAGAACGTGGCTCTGCCGCTCTACTACCAGGGCGTGTCTCGGCGCCGGCGCAACGCGATCGCGATGCAGTACCTGGAACGGGTAGGGCTTCGCGATTGGGCGGAGCACAGGCCATCGGAAATGTCAGGTGGCCAAAAGCAACGCGTAGCCATCGCACGGTCGTTGGTTGGCAAGCCCCGAATGATCCTCGCAGACGAACCCACGGGAGCGCTCGATAGCGAGACATCCCACCAGATCATGGATCTGATGCAAGAGATCAATAGGTCCGGAATCACAGTGCTAGTGGTAACCCACGATGCCGAGGTTGCCGCGCGAACGACGCGGACCGTGCGAATTCACGACGGAGGCATTCTAGACGGCGAGGCGAGGTATACCGCCCTCACCACCGGTCAGGCGAGCGTATGACCTGGGTCTTCGGCCTCGTGATCGCTGCTGCCGTGCTCGCGATTTTGTGCGGGATATTGTGGCTAGTCGGTTCTTTGACTGCGCTTCGCCCACCTGATGTTTGGACGCTCGTCGAAACAGCCGCCCACTTCGCGTCCTCGATGTTTCACATCGACCGATGGGGCGAAGTGTTCGACACCGTGCATCGCAACAAGCTGCGAACGGCTCTCACTGCGCTCAGCGTGGCGTGGGGAATCTTTGTACTGGTCGTATTGTTAGGCCTAGGCAAGGGCCTGCATCGCGGGGTCCGGTCCAGCTTTCAGCGGGAATCCGCCAACAGCGTATTCATCTCGGCGAATAAGACGGCACTTCAGCACGCCGGCTACGGTATCGGACGGCGGATTGCGTTTCGGAATAGCGACTATGAGGCAGCACTGCGCGTCCCAGGAATCAGCCACCTCTCGGGACAATTCTTCCCCCGGGGAAATCGATTCGGCGGCAACGACATGAAGATCCAACGCGGCCCCAGGTGGAATGCGTTCCCAGTCAATGCCGTTCACGCCGATGCTTACTCCATTGGCACAACGACCATGGACTCCGGGCGATTCTTGCGTGCTTTGGACATCGCTTCGCTGCGAAAAGTCGCGGTTATTGGCCGCGCCGTTCGAGATTTTTTATTCGAACGCGAGAACCCTATAGGTCAGTGGATGAATGTCGGAGGGGTTGCGTTTCAGGTTGTCGGCGTGTACTCCGATGCGGGCAGCGAGGAGGAAGAGCGGAAGATCTACATTCCGGTGTCGACGGCTCAGCTAGCGTTTCACGGTGCCGACCGACTTGGGATGCTCATGTTTACCGTTGAGGAAGGCGTAGCCGCGTCGCAAAACGCGGTTATATGGATCAAGGCGAATCTGGCCGCTGCTCACCAGTTTTCGCCATCCGATCCCCAAGCCGTGCGCGTGTTCAATAGCCTGGAGAGTTCCGAGAGATTCACGCGGTTGTTCGCAACCATCTCGATCTTCGTCGTTGTCGTTGGACTGGGAACCCTGGCCGCCGGAGTCGTGGGCGTTTCCAACATCATGATGATCGCGGTAAAGGAGCGCACCAAGGAGATCGGCATTCGCAAAGCCCTCGGCGCCACCCCTCAGTCGATCATTGCGATGATTGTTCAGGAAGCCGTATTTTTGACTAGCATTGCCGGGCTCCTTGGCCTTTCCGCTGGCGTTGGATTCCTAAGCGCGCTTCCTCACATGATCCAAAGCGACTTACTTCGCGATCCATCGATCGACATTCGCGTGGGCGCCATGGCTGGTCTCGGCTTGGTTGTTGCCGGGGCTCTCGCAGGCTACGTGCCTGCGAGAACTGCCGCGCGCGTCAACCCGATCCATTCATTGAGAGACCAATAATGGCGCTACCTCTATGATCGCGGCACTGGATCGCGACAACTGGCAAGAGATCTGGGCTGTACTGCGCGCCAACAAGCTCCGCACGGCGCTCACAGCGTTTGGGGTCGCGTGGGGCATTGTCATGCTGATCGCAATGCTCGGTTTTGGAACCGCAATGCAAGCAGGAGCACAGCGCGACATGAAAGGTATGGCGACAAACCTGCTATTCGTCTGGGGGGGGGCTACGACCCAAGGACACGACGGCCTCCAACCCGGCCGTGCAGTTCGGTTTACTCTCGAAGATATCGATCGACTGCGGCGTCTTCCGTCGATCGAATACGTCGCGCCACAACTGCAAGTTGGCGGGTGGCTGAACGGCTCCATCGTGTCATACGAAGGCAACGCTGGAAGTTACAATGTACTTGGCGACTACCCCGATCTGCGCCACATTATCGCGTTTCAATTCGCAGCGGGACGCTTCATCAACGCGGTCGACATTGCGCAGAATCGAAAGGTGGCGGTTCTTGGCCACTCTGTCGTCGACGAACTATATCCGCCAGGTGTGAATCCGGTCGGCACCTACATCAAGATATCCGGGGTCTACTGGCAAGTCGTGGGGGTAACCAAGACGCTGCGCCAGGGCCAACAGGGCGACCGCGATGCGCATTCGGTCTACGTACCTTTCACCACCATGAAAACCGCATTTCACACCGGAAACCGGGTCGGGTTCTTTGCAATGACCGCGCGGCCCGGGACCAACGGGCCTGAGCTAGAGCAACAAGTCCGGGCCGAACTTTCCGCCGCTCACCGCATCGCCCCCACCGATCGACTCGCGATCGGTTCGTTCAACATGTTTGCGATGTATACAAAATTCCAAGAAGTGTTCTTTTGGCTGGCAGCGATCGGATGGATCGTCGGCGGCATGACGCTTGCCGCCGGGGTGGTGGGAGTGTCGAACATCATGCTCATCGCGGTAAAAGAGCGCACCAAAGAGTTCGGCGTGCGCAAAGCGCTCGGCGCAACACCGCAATCGGTCGTAGCGATGGTACTGATGGAAACGGTATCCCTCGCTAGCCTCGCTGGACTCATCGGGGTCGCATTTGGTTGCGCCCTCCTCTACGGCGCGGATACCGCGCTTGCGAACGTGACCAACGCGCTATTTGCCCCTCCCGAGGTGGGTCTAGGAACGGTTGCCACGGCCCTCGCGGTACTGGTGAGCTGTGCTGCGCTGGCGGGACTGATTCCCGCGTTTCACGCCGCCGCGATCAAGCCGATCGAGGCCTTGCGAACGGAGTAGCTGAGAACATGAAGCGAATCATACTGGGACTATTGATCGTGCTCGCCGCGATTCCGATTGTGGGGTCATTCGTCTACCTGTACAACAAGTCGCGATCGGCTCGCGTGGTGTACGCGACCGAGCTAGCCCAGATCCGCGATATTACAAAGAAGACCGTTGCCACAGGCTCGGTCGTGCCGCGGCAAGCTGTCGAGGTAAAACCCAAGCTTACCGGGGTTCTGTCGGAACTCTACGTGGTCGCTGGCAACCTTGTAAAAAAAGGCGACGCGATCGGAAAGATTCAGATCATTCCAGATGCGCAAACCGTCCAAGCCGCAGAGTCTGCGGTTCGCACAGCGCAAATCGCAGTCGAGAATGCCAAGCGAGAGTTGGCCCGCGAGGAAGCTCTGTTCAAGCAGGGGGTTGTATCGGAAGCAGAACTCTACAAGTTTCGAACGGATTACGCGCTCGCCAAGACCCAAGCTGAAAACGCGGGCTCAAACCTGCAGCTCGTAAAAAGCGGCGCACGTGGCAGCGAGAAACAGTCAAACGTCATCGTAACCGCGACTGTGGATGGCATGGTGATCGACGTTCCCGTCAAGGTCGGTTACTCCGTGATTCAGGCAAACAGCTTTAATCCGGGCACAACCATCGCCACGATCGCCAACATGAGTGACATGATCTTCGAAGGCCGCGTCGATGAATCGGAGATCGGAAAGATTCAAGAAGGCATGAAGCTCGCCATCAAAGTGGGCGCAATCGATGGCGAGTTCTTTGAAGGACGTCTGGAGTTCATCGCGCCGCAGGGCAAAGAGATTGAGGGCGCAATTCAATTTGCGATTCGCGCCGCAATCACACAGAAGCCCGGCAGAGTCATACGTGCCGGATACAGCGCGAATGCAGACATTGTACTCGATGAGCGAACGCGAGTACTGGCGATTCGCGAAGCGGTCGTTCAGTACGATCGGGACGATGCGTCAAAGCCCTACGTCGAAGTCGAAACTGCTCCTCAGCGGTTTGTGCGGCGGGACGTAAGACTCGGATTGTCCGACGGCGTCAGTGTAGAGGTTGTGTCCGGCGTCACGGTGACAGACCGCCTGAAAGTGCCCGACAACGCGGGACCGGCCGGTATCGGAACAGCAAGTGCCACTGGCAAAACAAAAACTCCGTCGCGAGCAGCAAAACATTAGTACCTCGCCACAGGGAATCTGACGGGTTCGGGTCGCCGATCCATCGCCGATCGCATCGTTATGCTCCGTCGCGTTAACGCCAGTAGCGCTTACTCCGCAAGCCTCGCGCTCGGCGAGCCTCGGCGACCGGAACCTGCCAAAACCACTGACATGAGGTACTAGTCTCGGTGGTACGGCTCACCGCTCAAGATTTTGAACGCGCGGTATAGTTGCTCAAGCACGACGATTCGTACCAAGCGATGCGCAATCGTCATTCGGCCGAAGGACAGCAGGCGAATCGCACGGCTGCGCATGGCATCGCTGTGTCCGTCCGCGCCGCCGATGGCAAACACAACGGGGACGCCACCACCGTGGGAGGCCTCGTGCGCGAGGATGTCAGCGAGCTGGCGGCTGGTGATCGGATCGCCGCGCTCATCGAACACATAGAGGTGCGCGCGCTCGGGAAGGGTGGCGATGAGCCGAGTTTCATCTTTTGCTTCGACCATGCGAAGCGAGCAGTACGGCCGCAGCCGTTTCTCGTAATCAGCGTTCGCGGCGATCTGCCACGGCTCTTTCAGCTTGCCAACGACGGCAATCGAGACTCTCACGAAACTGCGGACGATTCGTACTGCTCGTCGAGCTGAAGCCTCGCTGAAGCGGGGACTTCGATCGGAATCCGCGGCGCGTCGTTCCACAGCCCTTCCAGGTCGTAGTGCTCGCGCGCAGAGTGAACGAACACGTGGACTACAAAATCCCCGTAGTCGATCAGCGCCCATTGACTGCTGCGAGCTCCTTCGCTGCTGATCGGGCGCTGGCCGTCGGCTTTAAGTCCGGTCTCGATCGCATCGGCGATCGCTGCCACCTGGCGGTCCGAACGCCCGGATAGCACGAGTTGATAATTGCAAAACGAACACAGTTTGCTCACATCGAGCAGTACGGGTTCGAGCGCGTTTTTTTCGAGTGCTAGCGCGAGCGCCCGTAGAGCGCCACTCTTGCCTTCGGTCCGGCCGTTTCCTGTTGTGGATGCGCCGGTCGTGCGTCGATTTCGCGATTGGGGCTTGGAGTCGATTCGGGCGACCTTAAGTGCGGGCTTTTTTGGCATGCGTCCGGTGGGGTTCCTTTCTGTTCGCCTTCGCTCCGGATCTGGCTAGTGTCCTTTTAGGGTGGCCCCGTTGGCTCCGGATTGCAAGGCCCATAAACGTGCGAACTACCACGCCGGAACGCGGCCTATACCACGACCAAGTCGTCGCGGTGGATCGCTTCGTCCGCGCCGCGCCAGCCCAGAATCCGGTCGATTGCACTCGATTTTGCACCGCACAGCCGTCTTAGGTCTTCCGCGGCGTAAGCGACCAAGCCGCGGGCGATCTCGTTGCCGTCGCGCGTGGCGACCGCGACGGTATCCCCGACCTGAAATTCGCCATCCACGGAAAGGATCCCGGCGGGGAGTAGGCTCTTGTGGTGCCTCGACACAGCGGCGGCAGCGCCCTCGTCTACGACGAGAGTCCCGGCAGGCTTTGCCCCGTACGCGATCCAGTGCCGGCGCGCTGTAAGCTCGCGTTTCATAGGAACAAACAGCGTTCCAACGTCATCGCCGCGCAGCACGCGTGGCAGCACGTCGGGTTCGCGTCCGGGTGCGACGACGGCGGGGATGCCTGTGCGCGTTGCGATGCGGGCGGAACCGACTTTTGATGCCATTCCACCAGATCCGACCCCACTGGTCGATTTCCCGGCGACTGCCACCGCCTCGCGCTCTACGTCGCGTACGATCGGGATGCGAACGCCGGTTGCATCGCGCACCCCTTCGACATCGGTCAAAATCACTAGCGCGTCGGCTGAGACGAGATTGCATACCAGGGCGGCGAGCTGATCATTGTCGCCAAATTTGATTTCATCCGAAGCTACCGTGTCGTTCTCGTTGATGATGGGGACGACGTGGTGGTCGAGCAATGCTCGGAGTGTCATGCGGGCCGACAGGAAGCGTTGCCGATCGCCCATATCATCGTGGGTCACGAGGACTTGGCCGATCGCGATGGAGTGGATGCTGAATCCGCGATCCCAGTGCTGCATGAGCGTGGACTGGCCTACCGCCGCCGCCGCCTGCAGAATGGGTAGTTCGGTCGGTCGCGATGCGAGCTTTAGTCGGTCGACGCCGAGGGCAATAGCGCCGGACGAAACGAGTACGATTTCAATGCCGTAGCGGCGCAGGGCTGCGACCTGATCCGCAATGGCTGCCGGGCGGCGCGTCGGGGCCTCGGCGAGCAGTTTGCTCCCGATTTTAACGACGACTCGTTTTGCCCCAGCAAGCGCGGCGCGCTCGCGGCTTTCGTCGTCACTGCCTCGATTGCTGTTCCCCGACGAGGGGGAAGCTTCAGAGGAGGGAGGAGCGGGAGTCGGTTGGTCGCTCAGGGCGCGCTCGCGATCGGCCCCGAGCCGATGTGCGTCGCTGGTCGACTTGTCCTCCGGCAAGCCCTTCGTCATGGGTGGGCCTTTGCAGCGATCCGGGCGCGCCACCTTCGATCAAACGCGTCGATCGTTGCTTCAAGGTAGGGATTGACGTCGGCCGATAGCTGCAGTTCCACCGCCGCTACACTGCGCGACAAGAAATTGGATTTGTCGGCGAGCGCGGCTGCCAGGGCGGCTTCCGAATCGTCGATCTGTTCGGTCGCAGCGACCTCGGAGGGGTCAGCTAACAACCTACGTACAGCGCCCCGAGAGGCAAGGTCGATGAGCTCGAGGGGTGCTTTGAGAGTGGCCCTCGCTGCCGCGAGCGCACCGCGTCGAAACGGATGCAATACCAGCGCGCCCGGCACTTGTGCGATGGCTTGCGCGATCGCATCGCGTAGCTCGAGCGCGGTCGGACCATCGAGCGCCAGCCCAGTATGAAGCTTGGCACAGTAGTGGTCGAACAGGGTCATTTGCACAAATGTTCGGGCCGCCGACCTCGCGCGATTCACTGTAGCGATCGCGAACATCATGCGCTTTGCCGCAGCACTGGCGAGTCGGACTGCGATGTTGCTCGCGGCGAGGTCGACGATCGAGGTGGGAGGCGCAGTGCCGTGGGTCAGGTTCGCGATCGCCTCCGGCGTTAGGTCGATATGATGCGACGCGGCGATTCGGCGGTAACCGCCGCCGAGGATTCGGCTCACCACCCAGTCATCGACTAGTGGCACAGGGACGGCTCCGGCCAGGCTTCCGAGCACCGCGCGCGCGATGATCGCGCGCCGTTGGTCGACGAGGTAGTCGCGCCGCTGGACGAGCGAGGTCATGGCGAGCCATTACCTTGCGTAGGTTCCGAACGCTTATCGAAGTTTCCATTTCGCTGTCGATGCAGTGGCGGCGCAATGCCTTGCAGCAAGAAGTCGCGGTCGTCGACTTCTTTCATGCGTTCGGGAGTTGCGACGACGTCCGTTGCAGGGGGCGCTTCGACTTGAGCGGGTCGGCCGATGTTTGCCACAGCGCTTTGTAGCGAAACTTGCATAGCAAACGTTCGACCATCGCGGTGGAAACGGATGGTACCAGCCAGATTCACAGACAGCGGAACACCGCGTTGAACGTCGAGCACGACCTCGCCGGTGATCGCCTCAACCGTGCGGAGTTCTCGCCACTTGCGCTGCGTCAGGCGCTCCGGCGCGGGGCGGCGAGGCGATGCAGCGCGCGCGATCGCGATGGCGCGACCCGTGCGCCCCGCAATCTCGATAATCCCGGCTTTGCCGGGATGCGCAGCACTCCCGCTAAGAAGGGAGTGCGGAGGTGGATCGATGGCGCCTTTGTCGGTCGTGGTAACGCCAGGTGCGAACAGGTCCCACGTAGCGAAAATGGGTTCGTAGTACTGGTCTGCCAGCGCGATGGGTTCGCTGGGAGGGGCCGGATCTCTTGCATGCCACCGCTGGTAGCGCGGTCGCAGGTAGAGTTTCCCGCCGACAAAACTGACTTCGCGTCCGTAATCCTCGGAGTTGGTGTACACGGCGTGGAACCCGCCGTCAGGCCCGCGCTCGATACTGGTCTTTTCCTCGAGGGCGCTTATCGCATTGCCATTCTCGGTGACGCGCGTGGTGACGGCGATGGAAACCGAATGCTCGCCTAGCAACGCGACCAACTCGCGGTGGGGGATGGCAAGGGCTCGTCCGAGTTCGTCGGGATCGGTCGCCGCGCGCTCAACCTCAATTTGGCGCGGCGTCCGGGTCTCTGTCACGACCAATCCGCCGAGGTCGTGGTCGGGGATGCCCTGAGATCGCCCGCAGCCGATCACTTGGCATAGTAGTGCTACCACCGCGCGCATCGCTGGATCATCCTTAGCGTTCTCGACCGCCAGGGTCAACCCGGGCTACCGTTGGGACGCACGTGCAGGAACAGCTTGAGCTTTTCACTACCCCGTTTGGGCTCGTAGCGGCGGTCGCCCTGGGTCTACTGTGGGGGAGCTTCGCCAATGTTTGCATCTATCGCTGGCCACCGAGCGACGAGCATCCGAATGGGAGATCGGTTGTGCGGCCTGGTTCGCATTGCTCGGCCTGCGGAACGCCAATCGTCTGGTACGACAACGTCCCTTTGCTCAGTTACCTGTGGTTGCGGGGGAAGTGCCGAGCCTGTAAGGCGGCCTTTTCGGCGCGATACCTCCTCGTCGAGGCGCTCACGGGAGCGCTGTTCGGTGTGGCATGGTGGTTTACCCTCGGGACCGGTGGGATGTTCGATGCGCTTGCGGTGCGGGCCCTGTGGTTTGTGGTCGATGCGGCGTTCGTGTTCGTCATGGTGGTGACGACGTTTATTGATTTGGACCACAAGTTGATCCTCGACAAGCTGATGATTCCATCGATCGCGCTGTTCTATGCCGCGACCTTTGCGCTTCCGGGCTACGAGTGGTGGGAAGGGCTGTTGGGGATCGCGATCGGCTGGGGACTGCCGTGGCTCGTCGGCGAGGTTTGGTATCGCATCAAGAAGACCGAAGGGCTGGGGCTCGGCGATGGGATGTTGCTCGCGGTTGTAGGTGCCCTCTTGGGATGGCGTGGCGTGATCGTTGCACTATTAGGAGGGAGTCTTACCGGTGCCGCGGTAACGCTAAGCACGCTTGCAAGCCCGGTTCGCGTCGTCGTAGCCGGCATTGCGGTGGCTGCGATTGCCGGAGCAGGGTGGGTGGGGGGCGTAATGGCTGCAGGTGCGGTGTTGTGTGTCGTACTTCTTGCGCTGTTGTGGTCGCTCCGCAGCATCGATAAGGGGCGCGAATTGCTCGTTACAGAGATTCCATTCGGACCGTTTCTCGCGATGGCGGCGTTGTTCTATCTGTTCGCCGCGCCGTGGATCCAGTTACGCTTCCGGCTATATTAGGGATGTGAGTCGCCAATCGGGCGAGCAGGTGGTTGCCGGCGTTGTGCTGTCCGAACGCCTCGCTGCATCCGCCTATGGTTCGGTGTACCGGGCTTGCATTGGCGGCCAGCGCAATCTGTTGGGCGTGATCCCGGGTGCTGACCTGCTGGCAAATGATGCGTTCCGGCGCGCAGTGACCGATCCGTCTGCGATCGATCGGATGGCAGCGCTTTCTCACCCCGCAATTGTTCCCACGCTGAGTGTTGAGTCAGCCGACGGGAACATCGTCGTGGTAACGCGCAGTCGCCGAAGCCGGGTCTCGGTGCAGGACGTTGTTTCGGGCGCAGCTACGCGTCGCACAAACGGTGGCAGAGTGGGGATTCCGGTAGCTTCCGCGATTGCGAGAGCGGTCCTCGAAGCGCTATCCGCCGCTCACGAGGCAGGGATTGTGCATGGTGGGGTGCACCCACACAGCGTAGTGATCGGCCACGACGGAGTGGTGCAGCTCGATGACTTCATTCTCGCGAGGGGTGTCGCTTCCGCCTTTGCGCACGGTGCAGCGTTGCCGCCGTGGCGTGAACTCCAGGGCTATCTGGCACCGGAATTGGATGCTCGTGCGACACCGTCGCGAAATCTCGATCTGTATGCGCTTGGCGCGATCTTGTTTGCGATGCTAGTCGGCCAACCCCCGCCAGGCGGCCTTCACGCGACGCCCGGAATGGACCGGTTCATTCGACGTACCCTCGACGCAGAGCCGAGCCGACGCTATCGTTCCGCGTCGGAGGCGCTCGACTTCCTGTGCGAGGCGATGGAGGACGACCGTTGGTCGTTCGCCGAGGCGAGCGAATTAGCCGCGCTTACCGGGTTGTCCGATGTGGAAGACGACATCGAGGGCGAGACCGAGGATCTCTTGGCGTCGCTGTCGCCGGCCCCGGCGACTGAATCGGCCCGGTGGGAAAAACGCCCGATCGCGCGGCCCGAGAGTGAAGCGTCGCTTGACGCAGTAATTGGCGAGATGAACGGTTGGATGGATACCGACGCGGGAGAGGATCGCCTCCCTAGCGAACCCACATTGGTCACCAACTCCGGGCGAGACGAGGCGGCGTTTTCCGTGCCGGTTGCGAGTGTCGCAGCGATGGCAGGCCGAGCGACCCTGTCACACGTCGTGCCAATTGCACGCGCGGCCACAGTGGATTCTGTCGACCCCGCGGCAACTCGCACGTCTGCCCCTGCTGCCGCACCGATGTCGCGGTCCGTTCCGATCGACCTTGTTGACGCCGGTGACGTGCCTAGGCTCACCAGTCGGGTGCCGGGCGTGCTCGGGCTTCTCGCGATGGGGGCCCTCGGCTATTTTGTCTACCACCAGTACACGCAGCAGCAAATTTTGGATGCGTCGGCCGCTGCGCAAGCTGACCAGCGCAAGCGCGACGCTGCCGAGGCGCAGCGCGTCGCGATCGAGGACCTCCCGGATCCCGGAACGATCCGCGTAACATCGAATCCACCGCAAGCTGGTGTTTGGCTCAAGGTAGGACGAACTCCGGTGACCTCGATGCCCTTGAGTTCAACGATGATGCACGAGCTGCGATTCGAGGGGGTCGACGGGTACGATCCAGTGGACACGCAAGTGGTTGCCGCCAACTGGACCGGTAGCGGGGCGCGCCGTGCGGCTGCGATTGCGGTTGCACTTCCGCGAGTAAGGCTGGATCCGCGCACGGGCAAAGCGGCCCCGGCTGAGTTGCCGCCGATGCCCCCGAAGCCGCCGGCATCGGCGAGTGCCGGTTACAGTTCCGGTCGCGGTGCGATCCAGATCACCTCGACACCGCCGGGAGCTGAGGTATGGATGTACATCGGCATGACGAACGGAGTGGAACTCAGCGGCATTCAGAGCGGTCTTGGGTACGAATTGCGGCTACTGGCCGATGGGTATCTTCCGGGATTTATCTCGGTGACTCCCGACGAGTGGCGAAGCGGCGGCGATCCGACGGTCCCCATCGATCGCGCCCGGAAACGCGCAATTCTCGAGAAGTCGATCGACCTCGTTGCTACGTCGGCTCGGAGCAGGTGATGACCTCTGCTCGCGCACTTCACGTACGTTGCTCGACGTGGGACCAGGTGGAGCTTTTTACGACGCGGAAGCTGCGTCACGGCAGGTTGCTGTCGATGAAAGTACCTTTCGACGCCAAAGTGGGTGCGGCGGTGACCCTCGGCTTGGAGTTGCCCAACCAACTTGTGATCGCGATCGATGGGTTTGTCAGGCAGGCGTCCGCGATTGAGGCGCACCGGACGTGGATCGAAGTGGAACTCACCGGCTCGAACGAAGAACTACTGTCGCGCATATCGGCAATGGTTTCCTACGAGGTAGAACCGCCGACCGATCCGCAAATGGTTGCGATCCTGTCTACGCGCAGCCCCGAGGATCTTGGCAAAGACGAGCTCCCCGCCGATGAGCGAGATCTGTTTCATCAACTTTCGAGCGAGATCCGGCGCTTGCGGGCCGCTGCTGTGCACGACGTACTCGGAGTCCCCGCGGATGCTCCGCCCGAGCTCGTTCGTCGGGCATGGAAGCAGGTGGTGCAGCGGTACCACCCGGATAATGTCGCCCGTCGTCAGGCTCCGGCCCTTGCTCATCTCGCCGAGGAGCTCACGATCCTCGTGAACCGCGCGTACGATCGAATGCGCGCCGCGCTCGTTGCGGAGGGGCGTGGCGTATTGGCGGGATCCAGTGTCGCGAGTCCGCCGGGTTGGCTCGTAGGCTTCGAGGACATGGCGAGCGGGTCAGGTGCATCCGCGCCACGTGCCTCCGTGACCGCCGAAACACAGACGGGAGCTCGGGATCAAGGCGGCGACGCACTTGCAGCCCGTGCTCGCGCTTTTCTTGAACAGGGCCAAACGAACGACGCGTGTGGCCTACTTTCTGAAGCCTTGGTAACGTACCCATATTCCAAGAGACTCAGATCGCTATTCCACGTGGCGTCTGCGCTGGCCTCCGTTGACGCTGGCGAAATGGCGCGCGCGACCACGGAACTCGAAGCTGCCGTAGTCCACCACATGGATAGCGAAGAGGCGACTCGATTGCTCGATTACCTTCGCACACATGACAACGCTCAGGCGGCGGACTTGCGCGGACTCCTTGCCTCGCTGGGAACCATTCGGGATCATCACGTACTCGTCGACAAGAACCAAGGATCGACGGAGGCTTTCCGGCCGCTTCAGGATCTCCCGTGACCTCGGATCTCGCCGTTGGAATCGACTTCGGAACGTCGAGCTCTGTGGTCGCCGCGGTGGATCGCGACGGTGCGCCACGAATTCTCACGACGGAATCCGGGTCTACCACAACCCCATCGCTCGTTTGGTATTCCTCCAACGGGCCGATCGTGGGTGAGCCAGCGCGCGAAGGGCTCGACCGAAGCCCAGACGCAACGATTTTTGGAGTGAAGCGGCTGCTGGGGCGGAGATTTGATCATCCAGAGATTCGCAAGCTCGTTCATGCGCTGCCTTACGAACTGATCGAATCACCGCACGGCGATACGTGGATCCGGCTTCCGGCGGGGCGTGTGGTCAGTCCGGAGGAAGTTTCGGCGCGCATTTTCGGTGAGCTAAAGCGTACGGCGGAGCGGTTTTTCGGCGCGCCGGTCACGCGGGCGGTGCTTGCGATTCCCGCTTGGTACGACGCTGCCCAGCGTCAGGCGGTGAAAGATGCGGCACAGATCGCTGGACTATCGGTACTTCGTTTGCTCAGTGAGCCTATCGCTGCAGTGTTAGGTCATAGCGCGCACCAAAGTATGGATCGGCGATATTTGGTGTGCGACCTGGGTGGGGGTACGTTTGACGTTACCGCTGTAGACGTTGAATCCGGTGTGTTTGAGGTGCTCGCCACAGCGGCGGATCCCTTTCTCGGCGGCGACGATGTGGACCGATGGGGCCTCGAGTACCTCGTTCGCGACCTGCGAACCAGTAAGAGCATCGACATCGCTGCCGATGCGATCGCGATCGAACGTCTTCGCCGTGCGGTCCAGCTGGCAAAACATGAACTGTCTGATCGCTCCGACACGCAGTTAGCACTCAAAGACTTTACACGGCTTCCGTCTGGCGAGTCCGTAGACTACGTACGAGGGCTTCAACGGGAAGAGCTCGAGCGGTGGTGTTCGGCCCTGCGCAATCGCCTTGAAGTGCCGGTTGGGGAGGTATTGCGGAGGTGTTCACGCGAGCGCAGTGACGTAGAGGAACTCTTGTTGATTGGCGGTGGCACGCGGATGCACATGGTGCGAAATGAGCTACATCGCATTGTTGGGAGGGAACCGGCCGCGATTCAAAATCCCCAGCAGGTCGTTGCGATTGGGGCCGCGCTTGAAGTAGCTCGGCTGGCCGGAATCATCGACGGCGTGTCGCGCATCGACGTTGCATCGAGGGGCATAGCGATGTCCGTTCACGGTAGTGACTGTGAGTCGATTATCGCGCAAAGCGCGGTGGTTCCGACGCGCGAACATCGCGTGCTAGCCACGCGTTACGACGAACAGAGTCGTCTCGAGTTTGATCTGTGGGAAGGCGAGTCGAAGGAGCCAGCCAACAACCGCCATTTGGGACGATACGCCGTCGTCGACTTGCCTTCGGCGTCGGGCGGCGATGTCGTGGTGGTACTCGATGTGGTGGTAGATGCGGATGGACTGGTCCGCGTGGGTGCAACGGAGCTGGCTTCAGGGGAACAACTTGGAATCGAGGCGATGTTCCAAGCCGGTTTGTCGCGAGCAGAGGTCAGCCGGCTTGCCCGCCAGTTTGCGGCACCGGAAATTCCCTCGTCCACTTGAGTCGCAAGCACCGTACAAGGTAGCGGTCCAGCGCTAATTCAGCGCGAACCACGGGAGGCCTGCAGGGGGACTAGCCGGGTGGTCGGACCGGGGTGCGCCGCTGCCAGTCGCGCCCTGAACTTGCAATCCCGGAGCAGAACACCTCGGCGCATCCGAGGTAGAAATCTTGCTGGAGGGGACGGAGGTCGTCCGTCCCGATGTTTCGGGTTGGCGCCGTGCTTATTGCCCTGAGCGCCCCACGGGCACGCCGATTAAGCAGCGTCCGGATTGGGTTTGCGAAGTAGTTTCTCCAAGCAGACCCAAGCAGGATACCGTGAAGAAACTGCGACTGTATCACGGCGTAGCCATTCCATACTACTGGATCGTCGATCCCAGCGACGAAACGCTGACCGTGCTGCGCTGGACTTCCGATGGTTACGTCACGCGACTGCGGGCGGAGCGAAGCGAGATTGTGAGACCCGAGCCGTTTGAAGAGATCGAACTTTCCGTCGGCCCCCTGTTTGGGGATGATCCCCCTGCGTGAGTTGCCCGGAGTTGGAACCGCACGCGAACCGCTGCGGCCCACCTACCGCTCGTTGTGGGAATCGAGGTTCCGGCGGCCGGTGCAGAAAGGCGTTTATTGCGAGAGTGCAGCGTTGTACGAAACGTCTTCGGGGCTGGAGACGTAGATCTCGTATGTAGTCAGCGTCACGAGAGATGGAACGGGAAGATCACCGCCGAAACTTCCATCCGCGGTGCTTCGAAGCGATCCGATGTGGATCGAGCGTGATCCATGCTCGCCTGCGGGCGCTAGGTGCACGTTGATGAGGCGACCGGCCAGCGGGCGCTTGCCGAATCGTATGAACCCCTCGACGCGAAGCTTATCGCCGCGGTATGCGCTCGACGATGCCTGAGTAAGCGCGATCGTTGGCGTCGGCTTTTGCGAATTCTGCGCGTCGCCGGGTTGTCGGCCCGGCGGTACGCGCTCGAGTGGCTTGTTCCTCTGTGCTCTCTGCTGGCTGGTAAGACCCGAGATATTGCCCTCGAGTTGGGTGTAATTGTTGCGGTACTGCGGTGGCTTGGGGAATGGGTCATCGGCACGCGGTCGGTGCAAGTGCTTGCCGTTCGCGCCGGTCACTTCGAGTTGCTGAGCGGCTCCGCCGAGGTCAATACGCTGCCACTCGCGATCGGGAAACCACACTTCAACGAACGCGTGTGCCTCATTTTCAACGAACCGAGTGGGAATGCCTAATGCATTCGCTGTGACCATGAATGCGTACGCTCGGTGGCGGCAAACGCCAGCTTTGTGATCGGATAAGTCGCGGTAGAGATTGCCACTAGGACGCCGGATAGTTCCTGGGGCAAAGCCTCGTCCCCAATCGACTAGCGCATTGAACGCAACCCCCAAGTCGAGGTCTCGGTGCAGGCCAAGAGTGCGCAATGTGACAGCGGCTTCGCGCATTACAGCGGCAGGAATATTCGATCGCACGTCAGGGGGCGCACGTTCGACTACGTCGCGCACGCGATACCCCCGACCCGGGAGTTGCGGTGCGAAGTAGCCGGCGTTCGCATCGGCGTGAAACACGACGTGAAAGGTTCCGACCGCGTTGGATTCATCGCTGCGCACGTAAAAATTGTCGGCGCTGTCCTTGGAAAAGATCAGTCGGACCGGCGGCTTGGTTTCATACGACAAGATTTTCATGTCGGGCGCGACGGAGGGCAAGGCGACATCGATTCCGGGCCGCAGTGAAACCAGGACGTCGCCCCAAAAGGAGTCTCGGGTTTGCGACGTAGCCTCCCCACCTACCGTCAGTTCGCTCAACGCAGAGCGCTGGACGTTCAGGGTGAATCGTTCGGTCACGTGGTCGAATGCGCTCATCCGCTTCCAAGGCAATACGTCGGGGTTGAACACGCTGATGTAGTGGAGCGTTTGGTCGGAACCCGTACTGCGGTCGGGCTGCATCGATGTGTGCCGGTCGGCAGAAAAGTCGCGTGTTCCTAACACCGCGGGGGGCCGCGCGCCAATCTCCGGGGAGTCGAGCGTAGGTTGCGGAAGCACCTTGTCGCCGGCGGCTATGGTCGCAGGACTGCGAGCGGATCTGCCGCCAATTGCGGCGCGGGGGGCATCGGACTCAAGCGCAGGAATCGGTTCGTGCAGAATCGGCGAGGGTAGGGGAGCCGGTTGCGCATGGACGAAGGAACTGGTGAGAGCGGCGACCGCAGTGCTGATCTGCCACCTCGCCTTGATCATCCACGCAATGCTGGCATCGAACGAAGGCCTCTGCAATTGCAACCGAAAGTTCTCATGCCGCTCCGGGGCAACAGGTCCGAGGCAAGCGACGGTAGGCCGATAGCCGGGTGAACTCGAGGGTGGGTGTTGCCGACAGCCCACCGCGCATGATACGTCGGCCCCATGGCCATCGCAGCAGTGCCCTGTTGTGAGGTTGTCCCCGAAATCGGGGCGAACAACTGCACAGGACTCCGTGCCGACTGACAGCGAGCTCGAGCTCGCATTTTATGAACATTTCTTGCTCGCCCACGGGCTCGAGCCGTATCCCGTTCAGGAACGGTCGATCTCACTGATTTTTGCGGGAAAAAGTTTGCTCGTCACTGTGCCGACCGGAACCGGAAAAACGCTGATCGCGAAGGCCGCGCTGTTTCGGGCATTTCATCGCGGCGAGCGCGCAATCTACACCACGCCCCTGCGCGCGCTGACGGAAGAGAAGTATCGCGAGTTGTGCGCCGATTTTGGCGAGGGGAACGTCGGATTCGCGACCGGCGACTACAAGGTCAATCGCGATGCGCCGATCCAAGTTGAGGTTGCGGAAATCCTCTGGAACCGCATCGTTGCGGACAAGCATGTTAGCCCTGCCGAAACGGTGGTGATGGACGAAGGTCACTACTTCAACGACCCCGAGCGCGGTTACGTGTGGGAGCAATCGATCATCGGTCTCGATCCGCGCACCCAGCTCGTGATGTTGTCGGCAACCGTCGGCCATCCCGAGCGGTTTTGTCAGTGGGCGCAAGTGACCCGACGAGTAGCGATGGAACTGGTCGACTCGCGAGAGCGCAAGGTTCCGCTCGTTCATGAATTTCGCGAGGAAACGCTCATCGATACAGCACGAGAGCTTGCGCATTCCGGCGATGTTCCCGCGATAGTGTTCGTATTCGGCCGCGAGCAGTGTTTTGAAGTCGCACGGCTCCTAAAGTCGTGCCGACGATTTACCACCGATGACGAAAAAGCCGCGGTCGAAAAGTACTGCGACGAAGCGCTGCTTCCCGCAGGCTGCGCCAAGGCCCTGCGCCCTTTGCTCGCGCACGGAATTGGCATTCATCACGCCGGAATTTTGCCCCGCTACAAACAGCTGGTCGAACAGCTCGCGCTCGAGCGACTTGTGCGGTTTGTTGTATCCACGGAGACGATCGCCGCTGGAATCAACTTGCCGGCCAAGACCGTCGTATTTCCGTCGCTGCGAAAATTCATCAAGCACGAACCGAGACTGGTCACAGCGGCCGAGTATCATCAAATGGCCGGCCGCGCGGGACGCCCACAATTCGATGACAAAGGGCTCGCGATCACGCTGGCCCCCGAACAAGTCACCAGCGAGCTAAAAAAAGAACTCAAGAACGCCGCAAAGCGCTCCGCTTTCGGCGAGT
Source organism: uncultured Kofleriaceae bacterium (assembly GCA_964419605.1). Classification (GTDB taxonomy): domain Bacteria; phylum Myxococcota_A; class Polyangia; order Haliangiales; family Haliangiaceae; genus JABFXX01. The sequence goes on from CAYQQM010000074.1 coordinate 20,482, forward strand.
TCGAGACCAAGCTCCGCAAGACCGTGTACGGCCGGGCTCGCAATGACGCCCAGCACAAGCAGGACATCATCTGGACACCGGAAACACACGCAGAGCTCGTGCGAGGCGAACCTGCGGAGCTGCGGTCGAAAACCAAGATCACGGCCGAACAAGTACTTGCAATCGGCCTGCCCGATGTCGCCGTGAATCCGCTGGTACCCGTGTCCGCTGGTTCGCCGGTTGAAGCGCGTATGGCGGTCGCAGAAGCGTCGCTGCCGCCGTCGATGAACCTCGATATCGTGACCGTGATCGACAACTTGCTCATCGGCGATCGCGATCGGCGCGAGCTGCGCAAAGCGCTGGAACAGCTGGTCGCAAACATGACTGCGCTCGGCGTACTCGACGAGCACGGCCGCCAGATCGCAGGACAGATGATCCGCCAGCTGCAGGGCGTGGATGGCCTATTGACCTACTTCATTCTGATGAATCACCAACTGGGGTATACCGAGCTTCGCGAGTTGGTCGAGTACCTCATCGATCACGACATCGTCCAGCGCCAGCTCGACCGCAAGGGCGATCAGGAAAAGCGCGAGTGGATGCGCACCAAACTCCGCGAACTTCGAGTCGACAACCCCCACCTTACGTGGGACGACGTCGAGGCGATGTGGGACAAGGAGCACCCACGTGTCCTCACGAAAATCGAGCTCATCCACCAGGAGATGGCCGGCCTCGTGCCGCACCCTGAACTCCACGGCGGAAAGAAGCCGAAGTCGACATGGGCCCAGCTCGAGGACGGCGGAGGAACGTTCCTGGAGTTCGTGGAGAAGCACGGCCTCGAACACGAAGAAGGCAATCTGTTTTCGTACCTCGTTCGCGTCATGAACGTAGCCGGGAAGCTGTTTGAAGCTTCGCAGTTGACCGAGTTCGAGGACATGGCCGAACGGGTACGCGCCCAGCTAGCGCGAATTGATCTGCGGTTTACCGCGGCGCGCGCGTGGACCGCCTAAGCCAGGCACCGCTGATGCGCTACTGTTAGCGCGGTCAGCTCGTCGCTGGTTTCACGGTGCCCCTCAAGGGGACTTCCTTCGGGGCGCCCATGCGCCAGCGCTGGCTCAGTGCAATTTCGGCCCGGTACTGCTCGATCATGCCAACGGTGGTGGCTTCGGTCCACCCGCATGTCGCAGCGAGACGATCCGCGACTTGTCGGCAGATTGCCACCCCTTGGTCTCGAGCTACCAACAGCAGCGGAACTCGGCGGCCGAGTACATCGTCGAGGGTTCGCGCCAAGTCGCGGCGCGCTGCGAAATCGATCTCGGCCCAGACGTACGGAAGCTCGGGATCAAGTCGTGTGGCAAGGGACCGGTCGCTCGCGATCGCCTCGCCGAGTTCGTAGGCTCGGCTACCGTACACGCCACATAGGTGGGTCGCGGTATCGACATCGAGTCCAAAGCGGTTGATGAGGGCGCGACCGATCGCTGCCACGCCCTCGAGGCTGGAGGATTCGATGCCGGTACCACCGGGAAGCGGGCGGTGTTTGGTCGATGCGCGTCGCACGTCGGGTCGGTTGCCGAACGCTTGCAACACCTCGAGGACCTTGTGAACCGTTTGGTGAGCCATGCGCCGGTAGGTCGTAAGTTTTCCTCCGGCGATGATGACCAAGCCATCGTCCGTGGTTACAACCTCGTGCTCGCGCGACACTGCGGATTCCTCCACATCCGGCGGCGCTGCGATGAGCGGTCGCAGGCCGGCCCATGTGGTGATCACGTCGCTCGGAGCGAGATTCGCGCTGGGGAAGTATCCGTTTCCGGAGTCGCACAGGTACTTGACATCGGCTGCATCGGCCGCAACTTCGTCGGCAGTTCCGGTGAAGTCGGTATCGGTCGTTCCGAGGATTGTGCGCTCCCGCCATGGCAGGGCAAACATGACCCGGCCATCCACAGGCGACAACAACGTGATGGCACGCGTGAGCGGCAGCCGTTCGTGAGGCAACACGATGTGGACCCCTTTGGTACGGCGCAACATCGGCCGATCGAACGGGATCTCAAATTGCTGCATTAGCTCGTCGGTCCATGGGCCGGCTGCCAGCACAACGGCCTTGGTTTCGACGGTCCATTGTCGGTTGGTCAAACGGTCTCGGACCACGACACCGGTAATCCGGCGGTCGGGGCGTCGCACGAAACGGAGCACTTCGGTGTACGTGTGACACCGTGCGCCCAGTGCGATTGCGTCGATCGCGTTCTCGAGAACCAGCCGGGAATCGTCGGTGGTACAGTCGAAGTACTCCAGGACACCGCGAAGCCCATCTGGCCGCAACAGCGGTTCGAGGGCCAGAGCCTTGCTGGCGCCGCGAACTGCCTTGTGCAGACCGGGGGCGCGAAACAACGACAGCGAGTCGTAGATCCACAATCCGACGTTCATCGTCTCGAATCCGGGGCGGGCGCCCTTGTAGATGGGGATCAAGAACGGCAGTGGTCGCACTAGATGGGGCGCTACACGGGTTTGCACAAGTCGCTCGGACACCGACTCGAACACGAGCCCCAGTTCTCCGTGCTCCAGGTAACGCAGGCCACCGTGGATCATCTTGCTCGACTTCGACGATGTTCCCGAGGCGTAGTCGCCCCGCTCGAATAGGCAGACTCGAAGGCCGCGGAGCGCGGCGTCGCGCGCCACTCCAACGCCGGTGATGCCGCCGCCGATGACAACGAGGTCAAACACCAGGCCACCATGATACGCGAAGTCGGGTGGTCGCGAATCCGGGAAGCGAAAAAACTCTGAAGATATCAGAAGATATCTGCAGTTGACGCGAACGGTTTCCAGCACTACGGTGACGGGTATGATGGGAAAAGCGAAGGTCCTTGCTGCAGCGTTGGCGCTAAGTTTGCTTGGCGTACCGGCGTGCGATCAGAACCGCGATGTCGAGCGCTGGGTGACGACCGAGAACACGCGCGTACGCATCGACTGGGACAAGGTGAACGAAGCGTACAAGCAGGCTGCGGGGCCCGAGGACTTCGAGAAGCGCGTCAATGAGATCTACGAGGGAGACGAAGTCATCAGCGTGTCTGTCCATGATCAGGACCAAAAGACGCAGCTGGTGACCGGTTTTTTCGATAAGAACACCAATGGTCAAGTGGAAGAAGAGGAGAAGGTCTTTACGATCAAGCGCGAGCTGACGGGAGACAGCACCGCTCGCTACCAAACATTGGGATACGGCCCGTTCTACGGGTATCACTCGCCGTTTATCGAGATTGCGAGCGGAATGCTGATGGGGTCGTTAATGGCTAGCGTGTTCATGCCGCACTATGCGCCCATGTACTCGCGTCCGTATGTAACGCCTGCGAACCGGATCGGCGACATTCATGGCAGTCGGGCGAGCTATCGCGCGTCGAATCCAGCGCGAGTAGGGCCGCGGTCGCAGAGCGGCCGCTCGTACGGAGGGAATTCGTTTTCAAGCTCGTCTGGGTCTCGAGGCAGCGTGCGACGAGGCGGAGGTTTTTTTGGGTTACGACGAGCTGGCCGCGCGCAGCGCCCGGAGCGGCTATCCGGGTAGTTGAAATGCCGCGGACGGTAGCGGACCTTGCGTTTTGCGAACGCCCGTTGCACGAGCTACTTCATCTCGATGTCGATCGAGACGAGCCGAGCCACGAATATGCCGGGGTCGGCTGGGCGATCGCGCCGTCACTGTGGCTGGAAGCGGGATTGGGGCAGTCGGAGTCAGGTTCCCTGATCCAAGACGCGCTGGTATTGGCACTGCACACTCCTGACGATGCCGAATGCCTGGCGAGCGACATCGAACTAGAGTTCGTCGGTCCGCATCGATTCCCTCGGTCGGAGGTGCCCAACGCGCCTTTCGATTCGCAGAGTCCACGCGATGGCAGCGTCTGTGTGCTCGCCTCAACGTTTTTGGCCCATTGGCTGCCGCGGTTGCCAAGCATGTCTGCGATCGTGCTTGCATTGTGTAATCCACATCGGGCAGCTCTGCGAGCCCCGGATGGAATCGCCGTGCCACTCCACTACGGTGTGGGCGAAGTCGCGAGTTGGCGCGAGCGCGCCAATGATGGTACCGAGCGGGTTATCCTCACGGCGGACACATGGCGCAGCCACCCTTCACCGACGACCAAAAGCGAAGTTACATCTCGCTCTACCTCCTGAAGAAGCTCGATCTAAGCCCTGGGGAAGGAGGATTGGAACTTCCCGTGGTGCTGCCACCGGAACTGTCTCCGCTCGACGACATTTTGCTCCAGCTCTCCGTCGACGATCGAATCGCGATTCAAGCGCGCAAGAACCGCTACCAGCTGACCAAATCTGGAATTGCGCTATTGGGAGCTGCGATCGATGAAGCGCAGGCTCTGGTCGAAGAGTTCGACGAGTTGGAATTGTCAGAGGTCATTGCGGAGCTCGAAAGCCGCAGGCTCGACGTGTTTCGAGCTCGGTTCCTGTGGGGGTGGTTCGAGGGAGAGTTCGATGACCTTGTGCTATTTCAAGAGCGCCGCGGAGTAACCCCGGTTGAGCACTTGTGGGCGTTTTATCTAACCAGCGATGCGTTTTGGAACGAGCTTGCCCGCGATCTGATGTAGTGCGTTAGCTTTTACTTGCCGACCACTAAACGAAGCGCCTTGGTCTTGGTCTCGGCACGACCGGCAAGGTCGTTCGCGAGATTCTGGATCGTGAGATCGGGAGTCACGGTGTATGGCGTTCCGCGCGTCGTACTGAGTGCGACCGGTAGGGTGCCTGGAAGCTGCCACCCGAGGGGCGCGCCGGGGCTATTGGCAGCGAGATAGATCGGCGCGACGGCGGAAGCCGAGGCGACCACAGGGACGATCCGGATGGCTGGCATGGCGCTGGGAGCGAGGAGAGCGATGGGAGTGTTTCGGTCGTCGCCCACCAACGTGCGAAGCACTTCTGGAAGCCGCGCCAACGCAACTTCCGCTCCCGGATAGTTTGCGAACTCAACGCTCAGTCCGCTTGCGGTCATTCTTGCGCGGGGAAGCCTCGCGGCGTGAATCGCTCCGCCGATAAGGCTGATTGCAATCGGCCCCGCGCTCGGCTGTACGCCTTTGGCCACCTCCGCAAGCGCAAGCCCTATTCCAGTGATCGACACGGCCGGGAGAGGCAATACGACAGCACCAAGCAAAGGCGCAGAACTCCCGCCTCGGGAAAATCCGGCACGTGCGATTCGGTCGAGGGCGTAGAACGGCGCGGAGGTGAAGCGATTGTCGGGCATCGCACTGACTTCGGCTTGGCATAGCTCGCCGAGGAGGCGCCAAGGTGTTCGCGCTGAGGTCCCGCGCGCCTTGTCGAGGCCACCAAGGAACCGTTGCTTGGCGTTCGCGTTGCAATACCCGCAGCGCGCCATAGCGGCTTCGATCGCAGCCCGACGTGGCCCGCCCTCGGCTTCCAGCGTCGCCCAGCGCAAGATCGGACTCCAGTCGCCACACACCGGGCAACCAGCGAGCACAGTTTCCGGTCGCAGACCGATGGGTTCGGTTGCCGCTTTCTGCAGCGCTGCGTCGCACGCCGCCCAATCCACTACTGGTGGAGGTGGCCCCGGTGGAACGGGCATTGGATCTGCATGCGGAGGAGTGATGGGCTGGTGCGCCTCTACATCACGGTCACTCGACCGAGGCCAGAAAAACCAGCCAAACACGGCTGAGGTTGCGACGCCCAGACCCAGCGCCCCGATCAGAACCCAACGTCGGCGTGTCGAGTGCGCGGGTGGATGGTTTGGGTCCATGATTGTTAGGCCTCGCGATCGCGGAGGCCGAATTCCTTCATTTTTATCTGCAGGCTCTTGCGACTGATCTTGAGTAGTCGGGCCGCCTGCGTCACGTTGCCTCCGGTTTCCTCGAGTGCTTTCGCGATGAGTTCGTGCTCGACCCTCGCTGTTTCGGCACGAACAGCCGCCTTTAGCGAACCTGAAGCCTCGGCGTGAGTTTCTTCGCTGGCCTCGTCGGCGCCCCGAAGGAAGTCCCCTTGGGGGGCGCCCCGAAGGAAGTCCCCTTGG
>CAYQQM010000075.1:0-26436 GCA_964419605.1 uncultured Kofleriaceae bacterium
TGGCGACGAGGTCAAGGTCGCCAAAGGTCGAGGGTGGAGTCAACGACTACGTCGCGGTCAAACTCAACGGTGGGGTCAACGACAAGGTCAACCCGATTTGCTCCTGCAGCGAAATCGTCTCGAAACCAGTGGCTTACGCTTAAGGGAGTGGCATCGGTACTAGTATCAAGTAGTGCTAATGCACTCCCAGATAGGCGCGGCGAATCTTGTCGTCCTTTGCGAGTTCAGCTGCGGGTGCTGAGGTAACGCACGCGCCAAGCTCGAGGACGTGTGCCGTGTTTGCTACGCGCAGCGCCTGTAGTGCATTCTGTTCCACCAGCAGGATCGTCGTGCCCTCGGCCTGAATCTGACGCACGATCGAAAAGATCCGCTGAGCGATCTGCGGCGCCAACCCCAACGAAGGCTCGTCGAGCAATAAGATACGCGGCTTCGCCAAAAGCGCCCGGGATATGGCAAGCATCTGCTGCTCACCGCCCGAAAGCGTACCGGCGCTTTGCCGCAATCGCTCGGCGAGGCGGGGGAACAGTTCGAGAACGCGCTTGCGGTCCGCCGCAACGCGCGGCGGATCGGTTCGCAGAAATGCACCGATGTGAAGATTTTCATCGACGGTCAAGTTCGAAAAAATCCCGCGGCCTTCCGGAACGTGAGCTAGCCCAAGTTCCACGATCTGGTGCGCGGCCAAGCCGGTGATCGGACGCCCGGCGAGTCGCACCTCGCCGCGCGATGGCTTAATGAGCCCCGAGATGGCGCGAAGCACTGTCGTTTTTCCAGCGCCGTTGGCGCCGATGAGGGTCACTACCTCCCCGTCTGCAACGGAAAAGCTCACGCCTTTGAGCGCATGGATACCGCCGTAGTGAACGTCGAGATCCGTCACTTCGAGCAATGCCGCCATCAGGAAAGCCCCCTTGGCTTGGGGTTGGGATCGCCCACTGGGAAGTCCGCTTCGGAGGATCCCAGGTAGGCTGCGATCACCTGGGCATTGTTTTGAATGTCCGCCGGCTTGCCGCTTGCAATCGTGACGCCGTGGTCGAGGACCGTGATGTGCTCGCAAATGTCCATCACCAGCCCCATATCGTGTTCGATCAGCAAGATCGCCAGGTCAAACTGCTCGCCCAGCGACTGAATGAGTGTGCGCATCTGAAGCTTTTCCTGCGTGTTCATCCCCGCAACCGGCTCATCGAGAAGCAACACCTTGGGCTCGGTGGCGAGCGCACGTGCGATCTCGAGCCGACGCTGATCGCCATACGGCAAACTGCTCGCCTGTTCGTTGGCTCGATGCGCGATGCCCAGCACCTCGAGCAGTTCGAGCGAGCGCTCGTGGATCGCGCGCTCTTCTGCCAAAAATAGCGGCGTTTGCAGCAAGCTTCGCCATAGGCCGCTACGCGCGCGTGTGCCTGCGGCCGTGCGCACGTTATCGATGACCGACAGCTCGCCGAACAAGCGGATGTTCTGGAAGGTTCGTGCCAATCCGGCTCGCGCGATCCACGATGGTTTTCGCCCGTGAACCGGCTTCCCGGCCAACCGAATTTCGCCTGCGTCAGGCCGATAAACACCAGTTAGCAGGTTAAAAATTGTGGTCTTGCCCGCGCCATTGGGACCAATCAGGCCTCTCAACCCCTGGCGCGGCAACTCGAGCGAAAACGCGTTGACCGCCTGAAGCCCGCCAAACGCCAGCGAAAGCTCAGACGCAGAAAGCACCAAATCCGTCATTGGCGGCCCCGCATCATGCGGTGCCAAATCGGCACCACATGGCGCTGCCACGAGCCAAGTGTCCACAACTCGCGAATGCCGAATAGACCTTGAGGCCGGACGATCATCACCACGATCAAGGCCAACGCGTAGAACGGCATGCGGTATTCGGAAAAACTGCGAAACAGCTCCGGCATCATCGTGAGCGCAATCGCCGCGACGACCACCCCCGATATCGATCCCATACCGCCAAGCACCACCATGATGACAATGTCGATCGATTTCTGAAAACCCAACTCGCGGGGGTTCAGCGTTGTGCCGAGTTCGTGTGCAAACAAGCTACCGCCGATACCGGCAAAGAACGCAGCCATAGCGAACGCTCCAACCTTCACCCTGGCGGTATCGACACCAACGGACTCTGCAGCAATCTCGTTCTCTCGCACCGCGAGCAGCTGACGCCCCTTTGACGAAGTCTTCAACCGGTACGCCGCCACAAGTACGATTGCGGCAAACACATAGACCCAAAAGATCCGAGTGTACGTCGGCACACCACCAAACCCCAAAGAGCCTCCGAGATTCCCGATGTTGGCCATCATTCCGTGCACCTCGCTCGGGCCGACCACATCGCCGGTAAGCTGGACAACAACGCGCACGATCTCGCCAAACCCGAGCGTTACGATAGCTAAATAGTCGCCCCGAAGCCGCAGCGAGGGCAGCCCGACGACCAGCCCGGCCGCCGCAGCGAGCGTGCCGCCGAGCAAGCATCCGGCGAGGAACAGCGCATCCCCTGCTCCGAGGAAGCCGCCATGGAGACTCGCCCCCCCCCACAGCAGAATCGAACCGTAATACGTGAGCCAAGCAGCCGCGTAGCCGCCAAGCAGCATGAAACCGGCATGGCCAATCGAGAACTGGCCTCCGAACCCATTGACGATGTTGAGCGACACCGCGAGCACAATGGCGATGCCGATATCGAGGACCAGCTTGGCAGGAAACGGTCCTAGCAGCGGTGCGATCCATTGCTGAAGTCCCCACGCAATGGCCACGCCCACCACAAGCGGCATGATGGACCTGGCCACGGCGCTCGCGGTCCCGACGCGGTGCCGCTCCACTCGACGCGCGAGGGAAGTCACGCCGACCGCCGGATGGCTCATACTTTTTCCACCGCCACGCGACCGAACAGCCCGCTCGGTTTTCCCAACAGGACGATGATGAGCAACGCAAACACATAGACGTCGCGGAGCTGCGTTGACATGTATGCAGCGCCGAACTCCTGGACGGCAGCGATCAGCAGCGCGCCGACCGCCGCGCCGCGCACGTCGCCGATGCCGCCCACGACCGCCGCTACAAACGCAGTTAATCCAAGCAGCACCCACTGCGAACCGGCCGTGATCTGCAATGCTTCGTACTTGAGCGCGAACAATAGTCCGCCGGCCGCGGCCAACGCAGATCCAACCGCAAAGGTGATGAAAACGACGCGATTGACATTCACACCCATGAGCGACGCGACCTGCTCGTTAAATGACACGGCGCGCATCGCCCGGCCGAGCCGCGTCCGGTACACTAAGAACTGCAGTCCCCCGACGAGCGCGATCGCCAGCGCAAACACCGTTATATCGACGACACGCAAATGAACGCCAGCGATCGTCGCGAGCGAACGGTCGTGCACCAACGGTGCCATGCGCTGCGGGTTCGGACCGAAGGCCCAGGGCAGCGTCCCGACGTTCTGAAGTAGCAGCGAGATACCAATGGCCGTAATGAGCACGTTAAGGCGGGGCGCTTTGCGCAGTGGCCGATACGCAAACCGCTCGATCACCACGCCCAGCACAGCGCACGTCAACATTGCCATGGCAAGCACAACCACAAGCGCCCACGCTGGCGCCGCTTTGGACCACCCCAACCAGGTGGCGAACGTAAACGAAATCCACGCGCCGAACGTGAAGATGTCGGAATGGGCAAAGTTGATAAACCGCAACACGCCGTAGACGAGCGTGTAACCGAGTGCAACAAGGGCATAGAGCGCGCCCAGCGCGAAGGTATTGACGACAGTCTGCAGCAACTTTGTCGACGAGGGCCCCTGGTCCCCGGTCGGGGCCATAGCATCGGGGACCTCGGGAAGCGGCTCCGCGGACGGCTGAATCGTCGCCTTGTAGGTGGGCTTGCCGTTCTCCACCTTTAAGACCACTGCCGACTTCACCGGATTGCGGTTCTTGTCGAGAGTGATCGCGCCGGTGACCGCGGGGAAATTTTTGGTCGACGCAATAGCTTCAGCGAGATCGGATCCATCGAGGGAACTCGCTCGCTCCATCCCATCGAACAGCACCAAAGCGGCATCGTAGCCAAGTGCAGCGAGGCCGTCGGGAACCGATCCGTACGTTGCCTTGTATGCGGCCACAAATTGTTGAACGGCGGGTCGCGTCTCCTCAAATGAATAGTGATTGGAGAAGTAGTTCCCCTCCATGGCGTCGCCACCGATTTCTACGAGCTTGTCGGAGTCCCAACCGTCCCCGCCCAGAAACGGAACCCGAATTCCCAGCTTGCGAGCTTGGCGGGCAATGTTGCCAGCGTCGGTGTAATAGCCTGGCAGAAAAATCGCCTCGGGACTGGTGTCCTTCAGCGATTGCAGCTGCGCCGAAAGGTCCACGTCTCCTCCGGTGTACGCTTGGCGCGTGGTGATGGTACCGCCGAGCGCGCGGAATGCGCGGTCAAATTCTCTCGCCAGCCCCTTAGAGTAGGCTTGCTGCTGATCGTACAGGATGCCAACGCGCAACGCGTTGAGGTTGTCGCGCGCGAACTTAGCGACGACGTAGCCCTGAAAGCCATCGATGAAACACACCCGCGAAATCATCGAGCCGATCAAGGTCACGCTCTCGTTCGTCGACGACGGTGAAATCATCGGCACGCGATACGCTTGCGCCACCGCGCCGCCGGCCTTCGACAAACTCGAGGCAACCTCGCCGATTACGGCGCGCACGCGATGTTCGGTGATGAGCCGTGTCACGGCGGTTCCGGCCTCCTGCGATTTCCCTGCGTCGTCCAGCGTAACCAATTCGATCGTCCGGCCTTTCACGCCACCCCGTGCGTTGCGCTCAGAGATCGCAAGCCGAACGCCCCGGTCCGTCGACTGGCCAAAGGTCGCCTCTGATCCGGTCATGGAGCCATAATGGCCAATGACGATCGGTCCCTTACCGGGGTCATGGCTTACCACCGCAGCGGTTTGCGGCGACAACTGGTCGCACGACGCCATCACAAGCGCGACGCCAATCACCGTGGGCATCCAGCGTGGGATCACGTAGCCCGTCGGTACCGAGGTCTGTCTGAGATGTCAACGTTTGCCGTGCGTTTGGTGACGAATTCGCCGTTCGAGCCAGCCCGGTAGACCTGGCAACGTCCCCATGCTACGTAACGCCTCGATTGACGGAGCCCTCAGTAGGCAAAACGGAGCCGAATCACTCCGGAACCCGACCCGATCACTCGAGCCATAACGTCCCGCTGGGGCATCACGGCCGGTCTGGTTCGGGGAAGGAACTGGCGGCGGTCTCGCTGGCGGCTCTCGGCGTGGTGTATGGCGACATTGGAACGTCACCGCTGTACGCGTTGCACGAGTGCCTTGCGCCAACGGGCCACCACACCGTGAGTCCCGTGGACCCCAACAACGTGTTGGGAGTGCTGTCCTTGTTCTTCTGGGCGCTGATGCTCGTTGTTGTGATCAAGTACCTGGTCTTCATTATGCGCGCCGATAACAAAGGCGAAGGTGGCATTCTCGCCCTCGCCGCGCTGGTCGATCGCGGCGCGCGAAAAAACCGACTGGCATTTCCGATATTGATGGCGTTGTTCGGAGCTGGACTCTTGTACGGCGACGGCGTGATCACGCCAGCAGTTTCGGTCTTGGGTGCGATCGAAGGACTATCCGAGCAGAGCCCAAAGTTCGCCGACCTGATCGTTCCGATTTCCGTCATGATCCTCGTTGGGCTTTTCTGGGTTCAGCGCTACGGCACCCATCGCATCGGCGCCGTGTTTGGCTGGGTCATGCTGGTTTGGTTTATCGCGATCGGCGCCGCGGGAGTTCCGTACATCGTCCGGCATCCCAGCGTGCTCGCTGCGGTGAGCCCGCATTACGGCATTGCGTTTCTCACGAACGGAGGATGGCATGCCTTCCTGCTGCTCGGGTCGGTTGTACTGTGCATCACCGGCGCCGAGGCGTTGTACGCCGACATGGGCCACTTTGGCCGTTCGCCCATTCGGTGGGCGTGGACGGTTGTTGTATTTCCGGGCCTCCTCCTGAACTACTTTGGTCAGGGCGCGCTCTACCTCGAGCGCGGGGCATCCGTATCCAATCCATTTTACGATTTGGTCAGCGGAACACCATTTTTGATACCGATGATTATTCTCGCAACCGCCGCCGCGGTCATCGCATCGCAAGCACTGATCTCAGGCGCATTTTCGCTTACCAACCAGGCGGTCCAGCTTGGTTATTTTCCGCGCGTCACTGTGGTTCACACATCTCACAAAGCAGAAGGGCAGATCTACATTCCTGAGGTCAACTATGTCCTGATGGTTTCCACGGTGGCGCTCGTGCTGTCGTTTAAGTCGGTTCGCAATCTAGCGGCGGCATACGGCATTGCCGTCACCGGCACCATGGCGATTACGTCGTTCTTGTATCTCTTTGTGTGCAGGCGCAACTGGGGCTACTCGTGGACAGCCGCGCTGGCGCTGTTTATCCCGTTCATCGCAATCGACCTATCGTTTTTTGCCGCCAACGTAGAAAAGATTGTGGCCGGCGGGTGGTTTCCGCTCAGCGTCGGCGGCGGAATCTTTGTCATCATGACCACGTGGTGGCGGGGCCGCAAGGAATTGTCGAAGATGATGGAAACGGGCGTCATCCCAGACGAGATTTTTTTCGCCGACATCGCCGAGACCCCACTGCCCCGCGTCTCGGGAACCGCGGTATTTATGGCCTCGGGCGCCGATGGCATTCCCAACGTACTTTTGCACCACGTCAAACACAACAAAGTCCTGCACCGCCAGGTCGTCTTGCTGTCGATCGTGACCCAAAACGTACCGTTTGCGATCGGCAACCAGTCGCTGACCGTGAACGAACTGGGACAAGGCTTTTACCGCGTCGTTGCCAATGTCGGCTTTATGCAGCAACCGAACGTGCCGAAAATCTTGACCCGGTGCGAGCGCCACGGCTTGGTCGTCCAGGACAGCGACACTACCTACTACCTCGGTCGGCAAACTCTGCTCACCAGCGGCGACGCACCGGTCGCCCGGTGGCGCAAGATGCTGTTCTCGTTTCTCGCCCGCAACTCCCGCCCGCCCACAGCGTTCTTCAACCTGCCGCCAAACCGCGTGGTTGAGCTCGGGTTGCAAATCGAGCTGTAACGCCGGCGGCACCCTCGCCAAATCAGCTCTGAAACGGGGCTGAGAACTGCGTTCTGCCTAAGCAGGGACATCGGGCACGGTCACCGTGGGCGACATAGCTACACAGCTCGACGTGCCAATAAAACGCGACGCAAAAGCCAATCCACAACACATAGAGGCCGCGATACTTCCGGGACGCGACTCCAGCGCTCAAAAAGATGACCGGGCACAACAGCAAGAACCGGTTAATGCCCCAGTATCCCAGCCCCGACGAAGCGAATGTAAAGAGCGGCACCGCGATGGTCGCGACACCTGCCACTGCAAGGTAAATCGCGACAGCGCGTGGCAGCCTACCCAACGCATGTCGTCCAGCCAACATCACCAATGCCAAAGAGGCGAACAACACCACCATGTCCATATGCTGTGCGGTGACTCCTTTGAGGTAGTACACCGCGTCGACCAAGTCCCAGGCGTTGCCTCGAACGTTGGCCGCATAGGCGGCTTGCGCGCGAAGGTATGCAAGCGCATCGCCTAGTTCCACGTGATAATAAAGCAGAGTTGCAGCGAGTCCCCAGCCCGCGATCGGGATCGCCACGAGCGGATGCCACCACCGAGCGTCAACAGCGCGCCGTCGTTGCATCGCGGCGGCGATTGCTGCGATTCCAAACCCCAGCGCAAATGCTACGGCGTTGGCGCGCATCGCCGTCGCCGCACCCACTGAAATCGCCGCGAGCCCCCATTGGTTTCTGCCCAGAAGCACAAGGCCGCCCAGCGCAAACGCCAGCGTCGGTGCCTCTGTGTACGGGGTAACGACGTAGAACGCAGTGGGGAACACGTTAAACGCAATGAGCGACGCATAGGTTTCGAAATGGCCCAGTCGCGCTCTCAACAAGCTCGACGTCCACAAGAGGTTGATTGCAAATGCGGCGAGGCATGACAGCGCCATAAGCGCGACATCGGGGGCAATCCCCACAGCAGCCGCGATGGCACGCGCGACAAGCCCATACGTTGGAAACCACAGAGCGCCGCACTGAGCATAGTCGGCATCGCTGGCAGTACGCGGATTCGTCGGACACGATCGAAAACCGCGGATTGCGAATCCAATGTAGTGTTGAGAATCCCAACGTGAAACTACCAATCTCGACCAATGATGCGGTTGTCGCGGGTACTCCTGGCCAAGCGAAGGCGCGCTCGTATCCGAATAGTAGGGGGGGCTACCCGGGGCGGCATTGAATGGCAGCCCAAGCCTGTCCCAACCCGCGAACCGGAACATCAACAGGTGCAACGCCACAAAGAGAATCGCAGCCACGGCTCGAAACGGAAGGCGTTCACTTGCTCGCTGGAGCGCAGCACGCCTTGAGTTCTTTTCCTGTAGCGAAGGTGGCACGTTCTAGACCCTTCGGCGTCGTAACGCCGCGATTGCGACCAACGCAAAGAAACCTGAGCTCAACCCGCCGCTAGAGTTGCAGCAACCACCGCGACGATTTGCTTGACTGCGAGCAGCAGCAGGCCGGGTCCCGACAGCCGAGTTCGGGCTCGGCGCTTCCGGGTCATCGATGACCCGACACTCGCGATCGAGTACAGCGATGGCCGGTCGGCTAGCCGGCTGGCCCCCCAAGGTAGCCGTCACCGCGCACGCACCAGCGTCCACTTTCGCCGTGATGGCGACCGACCTGTCGCCGAGGATAACGTGCGTCACGGCCTGCCCCGTCGGAGTTTTGTACGCGATGGAACTTGCTGCCCCGGAGGGCCAGATCACAACCGCATCGCGCGGCGTTGTGAAACGAATTCCATTATATCCGTCTCCCGAGAGCGGCTCGCTCACTGCGCTGGTTTTCGCGCCGGTCGCTGCGACGACATGAACAGCGCGCGGCTCGGGACCTGCCACCTCGATGCGATAGTCGGTCACGGGAAATCGAGCTGCATCGCATTTGCCGCGCTCTACGTTGGGGCCAAAGCAGTCCTTGGCCGTTGGCGTGGCAAGTTTGCCGGCAGCGCTGCCGTGAATCGCCAAACGCGACGTCCCGAGTGTCCCCGTTGCCGTATCGCCCTCTAGCGCAAGCGCAGCTGGAACGCGAAATCGCAGATACATTTTGCGACCCGCTTCGTTCGTGCTTGCGCGATCCAGGACCACCAACGCAGCATCTGTACCGTCAGCGCTCGGCAGCAAGACCCAGTCGCGCTTCGCCTCTGCGACATCGCTGGGGCGATGCTGAAACGCATATGCACCAGCGTAATCGCACCGCGCTGCGACCACGCCGCCGCGGGTCTGTGTGGCCCATGCCCAGTGCGTATCGGTTGCCCACACACCCTGACTCGGCAGATATGGGCCGGGCAACTGTTGCGAGGCAACCGTCGGCGCGTTGCTGGTTAGTGTCGAAAGCGAGCCTTCTGGCGATGGATCGACAACGACTTCGTCCCGCCCTCGGGATAGTGCAAAGCCCCCGGCGCTCGGGTGGCGGTGATCAGCGGCAAGGGTGGGAGCGCACTCAGCGACAAACCACACGGCTCGCTCGTCCCATCGCGTGCGCGCGAACAGCGTCGCAGTGGCAGCGGTGCGGTACCAGGTCGGCCATTGCGCGCGCGGTACCGCAGTTGGCAGGCCTGCCGCAGCGGCAAGCGCATCGTAGATCAGAGGCTCTGGCTCGAACTGTAGTCGACGAAGCTCGTCGAGAGCATAGCGCTTGTCTTCGACCGCCGCGTCGCCCAGCGCAACTGCCTGAAGCGTCAGCTGATTGGGGTCGATCGTTCCGCGCCGGGAATCGGTATCGCCGCCGGGCCATACCCCATCTCCGGGACTCAGCCCGTATACATGGCGGCGCAACACGCTGGACAGCCACGGCGCAACCCCATTCACATCGATGCCTGCGTTCCGCGCGACGCGCGCTGCCACAGCGTATTCTGCCACCGATAGAGGGCCGTAACCCCAGCCCTCTGGCCAGTCACCGCCCTCGAGCAAACCACCTGGGGACAGCGCCGCTGCCATATCTTTGCCCCACAGCTCGTCCGCGACGAATTTCCAACGCGCCGCCCCGCCCTCCTCCGCTGCTTCGCCTCCTTGAGCGATCGCGACGAAGGTTGCCGCAATCAAGAAGCCCGCCTGGTAGTTCGTACCCGGATCGCGACGCCGAAATCCCTTGCTCGCATACCAATCGAGCCATGCCGCCCACCGCTGCCGCGCGCGCTGTCGCAGCGCTGGCGTCATTCCCGGCGCATCGTGCAGCCAGTCGTAGGCCAACGCGGTGTATGGCCCCAGGTTGCGGATCGCATAGCCGCTGTCGCGAGTCGCAGCCGCATCGCCGCCCTTTTTATCGCCAAGGGTGTCGAGATCGTCGAGCAGCGCCGAAAAGAACCGAAGCGCAGTCGCCGCGTGGTCGCGGTTTTCTGTCGCTGCCCACGCTACCAAACACGCCTGCAGGGTCTTGGCCCACTCCCAGCCGTGATACTGCGACGCGTCGTGTTTACCCGTGGTCCGCGCGCTGTTGCAGTACGCAACCGCTCTGGCAATGGGACTCTGCTCATCGCTCGCCAATCGCTTCCAGGTTGCTCTCAGATCTGGGTCGAGCAGCATCCGCGGGTGCGGCCCGGTGGGCTCCGGAGGGGACGCGAACGCCGCGCTCCATACAGCAGCCACGACGCACAAGCTCATCCATCGCATGGTGCGACCCTAGACCCGTTTTCCCCTAAAAGGGATTGGCCACAACGCGAGATTTCGCTCGAACTCGCCATAAGGCACTGTTCCTAAGTCGGTGCACCACGTCTTGCGCAGATCACCGCAGAAATCGTGCGCAACCACTGGCTGTGGAGGGTATCATCGGCTGCGATGCGACAGATTCTCCTTGGAGCCGGCGTACTCGCCATCACAACCTCAACGCTACTGGCGGCTCCCAAGAAGAAATCGAGCGGCGCTCCAAACGCCAAACCCGGCGCGAAAAAGGTCGACGCAGACGCCATCGAAATGGATAGCCCCAACCCTGAAAATAGCAACGCGAAGTCCGCAGACTCCCCTCCACTAGCTCCGGGGAATGCGGCGGTCGCCCCCTCTTCCATCGCCGCTGCCCCAGCGAACTCGATTAACGACCGACCACTCGTCCTGACCAAGGATCGGATCGAAATTCATGGCAGCCTTCCCATCACCGTCGTGACTCTCCCGACCCTTTCGGGACAGAGCAACTCGTCGACAACCGCTGGCCTCGCATTCGGAGCTACGTATGGAATCTCCGACCGCGTCGAGGTCGGCGGCGGCTACGGAATCTCACTCCACCCAGGCGACGTCAAGGGCGCGCTGACATTGCACGGAGCCTATTTGGCGCTTGCGGCGCCCACGTACGACCTAGCAGTGGGTGGGGCGTTCATCGTGCATCCGATCGAATTTACCGATCCGGCATCCCGCATGAGCTTCACCACAACGTACGTCGCCATCCAAGCGGGAGCGTGGTTTCGCTACCGCGCGACCCCGGCATTGACCGTGTTCACGGGACTACCGGCACTACCCCATCCCAACATCAGCCTATCTCGGTCTGGATTCTCATTTTCGCCGATGCCATATCAACTGACGATCGGGCTCAACAACAGTGGAGCCGCTGGGCTCAGCCTACCCGTTGGCGTCGGATTTCAAGCCGCTCCGAACTTCTACGCGTTCGCAGCAACGAACCTGGCAAACATCAAACTTGCCAATACCGCAAACGCGCTCATATTCGCCGACTTTATTCCAGTCACACTCGGCGGCTTCTACTCGCTGAAGCGGTTCGATGTTGGCGCGGTGTTTTCCGACGACCTACGACAACCTACCGACTATTTTGCATTCTCGATCGTGGGTCGGTACCATATCCGCTGAACCTGTTCGCGGGTACGCGAACCTACAGGACCCGACTCGCGCGCACCTAAACCGTTGTGTGCGAGTTTTCTCGCCCATGTGTTCCGTCAGTTTCTGCGGGTTGCGTCGGTCGCGCGCCAAGATTCGAGGTACATTGAAAGAAGTTGCGTCGACGCCCTACGCATTCGGAGTGCCAACGCCACGGCATCGATGCCGGGGAAGTCCAACGCCGGCTGTCCGTGTTTTCCCTTGGGCCAGACATGGACCGAGCGATCGAGCATGCGCGCGAAGCGATCCGCCCTCACCTCGATGCTATCGTCGCGGACTTTTATAGCTACCTGGGCGCCGTTCCCGCACTCGCCGCACTGCTCGGAGACCCGCAGCGAACTGCGCGGCTTCGAGTCACCCAACGCTCGTACTTAGAGACCCTCGGCAGCGGTCGCGAGACACTTCACTATTTTGAATCGAGGCTTCGAATCGGACGGGTACACGAGCGCGTCGGACTTTCGCCCAGCTTTTATTTGGCCGCCTATTCAAGACTATTGCTCATCATTGGCGAACACCTCGGGTCACACCTTCACCCAGCCGATGTGGCTCCCATCTGCTTGGTCATTCATCGCCTGTTTTGGCTCGACGCCGACCTCGCCATGATGGCGTACCATGGCACCCGACACGACGCCGTGGTGGACAGTGTTCGCCACGATCCGCTGACCGGCGTCTCCAGCCGCAGCTTTCTAATGACCCGCTTAGGAGAAGAGTGCGATCGTTCGGAGCGCTTCGCCCGACCGTTTTCGGTCGTATTTGTCGACCTCGATGGATTCAAGACCATCAATGACGAAGCAGGTCACGAAACCGGCGATCGAATCCTCGCCCTCGTCGGCGAATGCATAGCCGCGTGCGTTCGTCCGTCCGACGTTGTGGGGCGATACGGTGGCGACGAATTTGTAATTGGCGTCGTTGAAGGTAGCTTAGACGCCGCCCACAACGTCGCTGAACGCATCCAAGCATTGATCGCCACGCGCCTCGCCAATGAGCCGCGCCGCCCCACCGCGAGCTTTGGCATTGCCTTTCGACAAACAGGCGAAGCGGCGCCAACACTCGTGCACCGCGCAGATCTGGCGATGTACGCAGCCAAACGAGCGGGAAAGAATCGCACGGTCGTGGCAGGCTCCGACGAGGAGACTTAGCAATTACCTACGCCGGATCGCCGCCCGCGTCAGTAATGTTGTACTTGCGCAACAGTTTGTGAAGGTACTTACGGTCCATGTCAGCGTCGCGCGCGGCTTTCGAGATGTTGCCGTCTGCGCGATTAATGAGCCACTGTAGGTAGCGGCGCTCGAAAACTTCGTTCCAACGTTCCTTGGCGTCGCGGAACGACATCGTCGGTTGGAAGTCAAACGCGTCGCGTTGCGGAGGCGAATCGGCCGCGCGAGTCCCAAGCGGAGCCACCATCAAGCCAGGGTCGGCCCCGAGCGCCAATGCGCGCTCAATCACATTGCGGAGCTCGCGCACGTTGCCCGGCCAGTCGTGCTTCATCAA
Source organism: uncultured Kofleriaceae bacterium (assembly GCA_964419605.1). Classification (GTDB taxonomy): domain Bacteria; phylum Myxococcota_A; class Polyangia; order Haliangiales; family Haliangiaceae; genus JABFXX01. The sequence goes on from CAYQQM010000075.1 coordinate 13,406, forward strand.
AGCCTCGCGCGAAGCCTCGGTCAAATGGGTAGCGGCGTGGGGTGCAAGCTTGGTTAGCATGGACTCGATCAGCAACGGGATGTCTTCACGCCGCTCGCGCAGAGCGGGAGCGGTGATGGGAACGACGTTGATGCGAAAATACAAGTCTTCGCGAAATTTCCCCTTCTCCACTTCGCTTCGCAGGTCCTTACGCGTGGCTGCAACAACCCTCAGATCGACTTTGATCGTCTTGGCGCCACCGACCCGTCGAAGTTCTCGCTGCTCCAGAACGCGCAACAGTTTCGGTTGAAGGTCGAGAGAAAGTTCTCCCAATTCGTCGAGGAACACCGTGCCCCCCGAAGCCACCTCAAACGCTCCCTGACGCGTCGCCGCGGCGCCGGTAAAGGCTCCCTTTTCGTGACCGAACAACTCGCTTTCGATCAGAGTACCGGCGACCGCCCCGCAGTCCACAACGACAAACGGCTTATTCGATCGCGGTGACAGCTCGTGCAGGGTACGTGCGATCAGATCTTTGCCCGTACCGGTTTCGCCCTCGATTAGCACAGTGGCATCGGTCGGAGCGATCTTCTCTATGAGTCCAAAGATTTCGCGAATTGCCGGCGACTTCCCCACCATCTCACCGAGTGCCTCTCGGTCCGAAGGCCGAATTTCGATGCGCTCTTCAAACGGAGTGAATTTGAGCTCACTTTCACCCGCTTTGATCACCGAACCAGCGCGCAAATACGCTTCTTTGACTTCCGCGCTATCGAGAAACGTCCCATTGGTGCTCCGGAGGTCGCGCACCAAGTACCCCTTGGCATCGCGCACGATCTCGAAGTGAACGCGCGACACGGTCTCGTCGGCAAGAACCAGGTCATTTTCGGGCGCCTTACCTACCCGAATCACGTCGCTTGCGATCACGAACTCGGTGCCGCGCTGTGCTCCTTTGACGATGACCAACTTACATTTGCGCAGGTTCACGGTTGCCGGCGTGGCTTCTCGCCGGATCCGTGTTCCCGCCAAATGGTCCATTGCTGAAATCGTATCATGCGGACACCGTCTTCGATGCCAGCTTTTGGCCGCCCAATGGCCCCGCTATCGGCACCTGAGTGCGCAGATCTGACACTGGAAGTTGCTGGGCTCCGAAGTTGTACCTACAACGCCAACCAGAGTAGCCTTTGGTTTCGTGGTGCGAACGATCTGGGGTGTCTCGATCGCTCTACTCTGCTTGGCAAGCGGAGGTGCCAGCGCTCAGCCGCCCCCCAGGGGGGCTTCCTCCGGGGCGATGGTGACCACAGCAACTCCAGCGAAGCCGTCCGAAGCGCCGTTGCCGTCGTGCCTCGATCAAACACTCGCCGACCAATTGGGAGCCACGCTGACGCCTCGAGGAGTACAAAAAAAGGACTTTCTCAAGCGGCGCAAGATCCACCTCGTCGCACAGGGTGGCTTTTACGGCGGCGACCTCACCTCATCGACTTGGATAGGTGGCGGTCAGCTCGGGGTGTTTCTCACCGAGGATTTCGGCGTCGCGGCGGAATTCGACCTAACGCCGCTCTCTGTGGACCTCGACAAACCGCTTAGCAAGTTCTTCAATGACACTCGGTTTAAAGCGGGAATGGCGTACGTTGCGCTGGCAAACGCCATGTGGGCGCCGATTCACGCCAAGCTCAAGCTCGGGGGCGGGATCGTCCATTCCGATATCATGCTGTTTGCCGGTGGGGGCCGGATGATTCACGACGCTGTGCAAGGCCTTGCGTTTAACGCAGGTATGGCGGTCGACATGTTTGTTACTCAGTTCGTTACGGCTCGGCTCGCGGTGCGAGACCTGATGGCGATCGAGGAGATCGTCGGAGAAACCCGGCTCACCCACAACTTGATCGCCACCGCCGGCCTGGTGCTGTGGATCCCAACGGGGCTCTAATGACGGCGCGCTGCGTCCTCGTGCTTTGTACAGCGCTCGTCGCTGGCGCTGCCTCGGCAGACGACGCCGTGAGGCCGGTCCAACCAGGCGGGGCGGCATCCGATCCACCGTCGCGCACAACCGCCATGTGCATCGATCAAGAAATCGCGGACCGCCTCGCAGTCAAACGCAAACGCCGGGGCGCCATCGATCGCGAAGTTGTGAAGCAAGGCCGCCACGAGATCGCCTTGTCGGGAGGGTACTACGCAAGCGATCTGCTGTCTGGGACGTATATCGTTGGTGGGTCGTACACCTATCACATGACGGATCAGACCGCGGTCGAGTTTGCGGGTTGGTGGACGCATGCCAACGCAGACATCATTCGGACTCTCGAAGATCGACGTGGCGTCGTACTCACAGATCCCTACGAATCGATCCTCTTTGCCGAGTCGCTGCTGGTGTGGAGCCCCGTGTATGGGAAATTGCGACTGGGTGGGTCGATTGCCCACTTTGACCTCCACGCCGATCTGGGCGTTGGTGTGATCGATTCGAAGACGAGCCGCGGCGCTGCTGGCATCATTGGATTCGGCATGAAACTGTTCGTGAGTCAGGCCGTGGTCTTTCGCATCGATGCCCGAAATCGAACGTTCCGAGAAGACCTTCTCGATGAACGGTTCTTGGTCAATGACAGCGCCCTCACAGCAGGACTCGCGGTGTTGTTACCGTTTCACAATTGACGACCTAGGACGCAAAGACGGAGCTCGCCGATGGCCAGAATGCGGTTTATGTGGATAGTGCTCGTGCCAGCCTTGGCGCTGGCTGGGCCTAGGGGTCCAAACCAAAATAGGAAGCGCAGGCCAACCCCTGCCGCCGACAAGCTACCGGCCGAAGAACCGGCTCAAGCATCGGAAACTCCGGATTCAGCACCCACAACGCCGACGGGAACCAACGCAGCCGAGCCGCAGGACCCGGGCCCAAAACCGGAGCCCAAGCCTTCCGGGCAAGGGTCGCTCCCCGGCGGTGGAACCACTGTTTCTCCCGCCGCGAACCGACCCGCGGAAAAACCCGACGCTCAAGCGATAGACGTCGACAACCTGCGACAGGAGTATCTATCGTTGCGGGACGAACTTTTTCGCTCGCGCGCGCGCGCGAGCGCTGTGTCAGGACAACTTTATTCGAGTCGGATCGAAATTCGATTCACGTGGTCCTCCGGGCGGTTCTACGGGGTGTCCAAGGCATCGGTTCGACTCGATGGTGCCACCGTGTTCGATGACGCAACTGGCGCCATTGCGGGCAACGATGGCGTGCGGTTTTCTGGCTTTGTTGCGCCGGGCCGGCACACCCTCACATTCCACGTCGAGGCAACCGGCAAAGACGATGATTCGTTTACGTCGTCGACCGACGCTCAAGTCGTTGTCAAAGCGGTGGCGAACAAGGACCTGCTCGTCGCCGCGAAGGCACACGACGCGGGTGATATCGCCTACCAGTGGAAACGCAGCGAAACCGGCAACTACGGCCTAGGCATCGACGTTGCTGTGAAAACGACCGCATCGACGACCCCAACCGCGTCGAAGGCGAAGAGATGAATCGGGCCCGCCCACTGCCGCGCTCGTTCCTCGGACGTTCTCCCCGTCCTGGTGCTCCTTGCGACCCTTGCGACCCTTGCGACCCTTGGAAGTCCCCGAAGCGGGGGATGTCCCCTGCGACCCTTGCGACCCCTGGAAGTCCCCGAAGGGGGGGAAGTCCCCGAAGGGGGGGGTGTCACCGACGACCCTTGCGACCCCTGGAAGTCCCCGAAGGGGGACGGGGGACAGGGAAACAATCCCCAGCCCGGACCCTTGCCCGCAAAGGCTGCACAATCATCACACTTGCGATCTGGTTGCTGCTCGGGGTGCCCGGGGCGGCGGCGCAAGGCACCCGCTCCGCCGACACCGCTACGAAGCCCGACGACGCGTTAGCCACGTACTTCCAGCAGCTTGAGGTAATGAAGTTGGTGGACGTGGAAAGCGGGACCCTGGAGACGCTGCGCCGCGAACTTGCAATCGGCGAGAAGCTGCTGCGAGACGGTGCGTTTACCAATGCGGCGGTCTCGCTTTATGCGATCGTAAAATCGCCGCGCTACAGGGCATTTACGAACGCTGTGGAATATCAAAACGCAGAATATGACCTCGCGGTTGCACTCGCGCGGTCCAATGCCTATGGGGCCGCACTCGACGTGCTTGCTGGCATTTTGCCGCGCGGCCCGGGCGCCGCATATTGGGGCCCGGCTCATCGGCGGGCCGTCGACATTGCGATGGAGACTCGCGCTTACTCGGGTATCTTGGCTCGACTTGAATCGGTCAAGCTCGCCGAACCGCTTCCGCCGTCGGCTGCCGGAGAGCGCAGTTACCTGCGAGGCCGCGCGGATTACGAAGCGGGCAATCTAAAACAGGCCGAGGCCGAGCTCGCCAACGTTTCTCGAACAAGTCGACTGTACACCTCCGCGGTGTACCTAAGGGGCGTCATTTGGGCCCGCACCGGAGACTTGCGCAGCTCTGCGCAAGCGATGTGCGAAATCGCGGCCACTGACGACGACTCCAAAGTCGCATTTGTGGTCGACGACAGGTACTTTACAATTAAGGACCTGGCGCGCCTGGGGCTCGGACGCCTGGCCCACGAGCACGGCGAATACGACGACGCGTATTATCACTATTTTCAGATTCCCGACGATTCGCAATACCTCGCCGACGCCCTGTTCGAAGCCTCCTGGTCGATGTACCAGAAGCGAGAGCTGGCGACGGCGCGCGACCTCGTACATGAATTTCTCCGCACCTACCCCACCTCGCCGCTGTGGCCCGAAGCGAGTCTGCTCGCGGGTTACGTCGAGTTAGCGGAGTGTAAATTTGACGATTCGCAAAAGTGGTACGACGCGTTGGCCGCCAAGCTTGCACCCGTCGTGGCAGAAATCGACAAGGTGCGCAACGATCCCGCAATGCGGCGGCACCTTTTCGCAAAGGCCATTGGCCGAGTGCGGGAGATCAAGGCGACAGGCGAAGTCGGCGGGGCCAAGGCTGGCACCGCAGTCGCAAGAGCGCCCATGGACGACGTGCTCGCCCTACTTCGCCTGGATCCCAAGTTTGTCCGACTCAACGATGCTGTCGCCGGCGCCAACGAACTTGCCGCTAGTGCGCCGAACGTAACGCGACAGTGGCAAGGCTTGGGTGCTGTCATCGCCAAGACCAAGGTCCAAGCGGTCGCAAGCGGAAAAACGTTTGAGCAGGAGCAGTTGGGCGACGCCAACGCCACGCTCGAGGACTTGCGCCGGCTGGTGTTCCAGATCGAACAACAGCGCGCAGAAATCGGTCGCGCAAAACGTGAAGGAACGATCGACAGCGATGCCGCCGCAGCGGAGATCAAACGGCTTGATGAGCTCCACAAACGCGCCACGGGATCCGTTTCAGCCGCAGCAACCGCCGCGGACAAAGCGGCTCAAGCGGTCGCAGCGGAAGCGAGTGGGAGCCTACGGCCGATGCTTGAAGCCGACATCAACGATGCACGTCGCTTGGACAAGGCGTCGCACGCGCTAGCTGTAAGACTCGACGAAGCAGGAGACAAGCTTGCGCAAGCGATGCTCGAACAGCTGTATCAAGATACCCGTCGCGTGCTCGACAAAGCGAAACTCGGCAAGGTCGATGCCATTATCGGCCAAAAGCGCAAGCTCGATATTGAGGTTCAAGACCTCGCAGCCGGTCGCTTCCCCGAGGAACTTCGCGCAAGATTGTGGAATGCAAGCATGATTGGCGATGACGAAGAGTATTGGCCGTTTCAGGGTGAATATTGGGCGGATGAATACGAGGGATGGAGGTGACCCTTCCGCGGCGCCATATCACGTGCGTGTTGATGTTGGCCTTTGCCGCAGCGACTGCACACGCGCAAAAGCACGCGCGAGAAGTCGACGTCGACGTCCAACGCGGCCCCGCGGCGGAGTTGTACATTCGCAAACGTCCGATTGCTCCAGAAGCTCCCGTTTTGACTGCTGAACTCAAGAAGCTGTTGGCCTCCACTGAAAAGCGCCGCGACGACAAACGACTCGAAGCTATCGGCCTATTGCGCAACTTCCTGGCAGGCAAGCCCACAGGAGAAGCGCGCGCCGATGCGCTATTCAAACTTGCGGAGCTACTGTGGGAGGAAGCGCGACGCACCTACCTCCTGAGTATGGAATCATTCTCCCGTCAGATCGAGAAATGCAGTCAGGCCAAAGCGGGCTGCGAACCACCCGCTGAACCGCGCATCGATCTCGCGGAACCGGAGCGATACTACCGCGAGCTTCACGACCAATTCGAGGGTTTCGGCCGCATGGATCTGGTGACCTATCTCCTCGGTTTCGCCGCCAAGGAGGGCGGGCGCGAAGACGAAGCGATGATGCGCTTTCAGGAGGTAATCGACCGCTTTCCACAATCGCCACTCTACGGCGACGCCTGGATGATGGTGGGAGAGCATTGGTTCGCTGCATCAAAGTGGTCCGAGGCGCTAGCCGCGTACAAGCACATTCCTGACTCTGCAGCGACGAGCGATCTCGCGACGTTCAAAATCGCCTGGTGCGAGTGGAAGCTCAACAACACCATGGCAGCTGCGGCGGATTTCAAGCGGGTCCTCGACAAACGCCATAACTGCGAGGCGAGCAAGTCGGCTGCCCAGTGCAAGCGCACCGGCACCCTGGCCGAAGAGGCACTGGACTACCTCGTTGTAGTATTTACCGAGGATCGAAGTCTATCTGCGAAGGAAGTCTTCGACTTCCTCGTCTCGATCGGTGGCGAACAATATTCCCACGACGTGATGGTAAAGGTAGCGGAAAGCTACGGCGCGCAGGGCGAGTCGGAACGGTCCAACGAAGCCTATCGCTTCCTAATTAAGATGGACCCGGACGCGATCAAGGCCGGCGACTACCAAAGGGCAATCGTACAAAACTGGACCACGGCACTCGACATCGAGAAGGCGCAAGACGAAATCAATATTTTGCTCGCGAACTATGGCCCAACAAGCGCGTGGGCAAAACGGCAGAAGAATCGCGATGCCCTCGCCCGCTCTCTGGAGCAAACAGAAGAGCTCGTTCGCGTCACCGCGACGAATCTGCACGGCGAAGCACAACGGCGGGAGAAGGCGCTCAAGCTGCCCAAACAAGAGGGATGCGCGACCTCGACTCGTAGCCCTCCAGACGTGCTCGCCCTCTACAGCCGCGCCTCCAAAGCGTACGAAAGCTATCTCGGTGCGTTTGGAGAGGCAGCGACGGCTGCCGGCCGCGCTGTCGAAATTCGCTACTACCGCGCCGACATCTTGTGCTTCAAACTCGCACGAGCGGAAGAGGCCGGCGATGAGTACCTCGCGGTAGGCAAGAGCACACCTGTAGGCAAGTTTCACAAAGACGCACTGGTAAACGCCATGGGCGCGTTTGAGACGGCTCGGCCGAAGGACGCTGCGAGCCGGAAGAAAATCGCCCCCGTCGACAAGAAGTTTGGCGAAACGATCGATCTCTACGCGACGCTATTCCCTGCGGACTCGACGCTGGTGAGTGTCATATTTAAGAACGGGCAAATGTTTTTCGATTACGGAGAATACGATGAGGCGATCAAGCGCTTTGGCGTAATCGTTACGAAGTATCCCAAGGATCCCAACGCCGGACCCGCTGGCGATCGAATCCTCGCAGCGCTCAACAAAGCGGCCGACTACGAGAACATCGAGTCCTGGGCGCGAAAACTCAAGAGCGCCCCGTCGTTCGCAGATCGGGCACAACAAAGTCGCCTCGACAAACTGATCATCGACTCGATCCTCCACAGCGGCCAGAAATACGCAGACGCCGGCAAGTATGACAAAGCCGCTGCGTTTTACCTCCGCGTTCCCAAAGAACCAAAAATCGATGACAAAACGGCAGCCGATGCACTGATGAATGCGGGCGTGATGTACGAGAAAGCAAAACGTCCCGAAGACGCTGCCGACGTGTATCTGAACCTCGCAGAGAACTACGGCGATAAAGCCCCGGACCAAGCAGAAAAAGCAGCGTTTTCCGCCGGAGTCGTTTATGAGCAAGCGATCTACTTCGAACGAGCCGCAAAGTCGTATGAAATCGTTGTAAGAAATTTTTCCAAGGGTCCGCGCGCCGCAGACGCGCTGTACAACGCGGGACTACTGCGGCAAGCGCTCGGCCAGAACGACAAGGCCATCGCCCACTATAAGGAGTACGCGCGGCGGTTCTCGAACCGAAAGGACGCAGCGGATGTGGCCTTCAACATCGGCGTTGTTTACGAAGACGCGGGTCAGAATGGGCCCGCTTTGCGCGCGTTCGAGGAGTATGCGAAGACCCACGCGTCTACAAAGCGCCGGGTCATTGAAGCCCACGTCCGCGCCGCGCGACTGCAGTACAAACTAGGCCAGTTCAAGAAGGCCAAAGCCGAAATCGCCGTCGCGCTTGCGATGTACAAACGCGCCGCCGGAAGCTCGAAGAGCGAAGCAAAACCGTGGGCCGCACAAGCGCGCTACTACGAAGGTGAGATGATCTTCAAGGAATACGAAAAGGTCTCGATCGATGTAAAACCGAGCCAACTCGGCGCAGCCCTCACCAAAAAAACCAAACTACTCGCGGAAGCGGAGAAGGCGTACTTTTCGATCGCCGACTATAACGACCTGAAGTGGGCAACCGCCGCGCTCTATCGCGACGGTCAAATCTACGAGGTATTTGCCGAAGCGCTTGCTGCAGCCGCCGCCAAGTGTCCCCCGGGACTATCGGCAGACGACTGTCAGCGCTACCAAGATGCGATCAGCGAGAAAGTGGTCCAGATCCAAGACAAAGCCGTCGCAGCCTTTACGGTCGGGTACAACAAGGCCATCCAGATGCAGGTGTACAACGAGTACACCGCAAAGACGCGCGAGGCTCTGGGCAAGCTCGCGGCGCAAAAGTTTCCACCTGAGCGCGAATCGCGCCAGCGCCAGCGAAGCGGCGACAGGCCGCCCGCCATCGAGTACCTAACGGAGATTGCGCGATGAGAATCGCCTATGTCTTCGCAATCGCGCTTGTGGCTGCGTGCGGCGGCGGAGCTAGTGAGCGACCGACCGCGAGGTCGGGAAGCCCGCGCTCCACCACGGCGAAGCGGACCGTGGCTCCCACCGCAGTTCGCGAATTCGAATCCGCGATTCGCGCACTGCGCTTGCACGGCCCCGAGGCAATGGAGACGGCCAGGTCGCGCCTCCGGACTGCGGTAAAAACCGACCCTTCGCTCTGGGAAGCCTGGTTTGACCTCGGAGCGATCGCATGGCGTCAGGGCGATGACGAAGAAGCCGTGGCAGCGTTTACTCACGTCCTCGACGTCAATAAGGGCCACAGCGCATCGCTCATGGGCCGCGCGGAAGCGCATCGCCGATCGGGGCGGAAGGCCCAAGCGCGAGCCGACTACGAGGCAGCGATCCGAGGCATGGCGCAAGACGATCCAAATCGAACCGATACGTCAGCGCGACTCGCCGGGCTACTTCGCGATGACAAAGCCTACGACGACGCTGTGGGGATTCTTCGCGACGCTGCCCGCACAAGCGGAGTAAACGCAAAAATCTATATCGAGCTGGGATACATCTACTTGGCGCAGGAACGGTTCGAACTCGCGCAACTCGTACTTTCGAAGGCGCTACAACTCGATGCAAAAGATCCCACAGTCTACAACGCGCTTGCACTACTGGCGGCGCGGCAGGGAAAAGCGCAGGAGTCGTTTCAGCTATTCGATCAAGCAGCCTCGCTCGATCGGACATACATCGACGCGCGCTTTAATAAGGCTGCGATCTTGCTGGATGCGGGGGACTACAGTCGCGCCAAGACCGAACTTGTCGCAATCGTTGAGAGCCGCCCCGACGACTACGCAGCTCACGTAGCGCTAGGAGTTGCCCAACGCGGCATGCGTGAGTTTGGGGAGGCACAGAAAACGTGGGAGCGAGTCGTTTCGAATGCGGGGAAACGCTCGACCGCACGAGCCGACGCGATGTGGAACCTCGCAACCCTCAAACTGGACTTTACGGAGGACTCCGCGGGGGGGAAAGCCGATTTGGAGCGTTACCTGCAGGAAGCTCCTTCGAGCCACGGGCGTCGCCAAGATGCTGAAAGCAAATGTAAGGAGGTCACGTGCAAATGAGGCTTCAAACCCGCTGTTGGGGGCTTGCGACCGCGATCGTCGCGTTGATCATGTGTGCACCGTCGCCGCCTGTAGTCGCCGAGCCGCGCTCTCGGTCGGACAAACACCGCGACGCAAGTTCACCCACAAAGCCCGACACCAAGGAAGCTCGAGACGCTGCGGGCGAGTCAAAGGGCGATAAGACCGGCAAGAACAATCCGAAAGACCGCGTTAAAACGTTCGACTTCAACGCGCTCGACCTAAACGGTCGCATGCGCACGCCACAGCTTCTATACTTTCTTGAGCGCGCCAATGAGGAGTTGGAGCGCGCCAGTTTGAACAAGCGCAGCTTCATTCCCCATATGGTGCGGTCCGTCGAGGCAGAGAATCTGTGAGCAAAAACGTCGCCCTCCGCACGTCGCTGGTATGGCGCGACGAAGTGATGGACGACGTCGTGCTCCACAAGCCGCGGCCGATTACCATCGGCCACAGCGGCCGTACCACATTCACGATCCCTGACCTAGGGCTTCCCAAGAAGTTTGCGATCATTCGCCCGCGGCGCCGCGGCTACGTGCTCACGCTCGGAAAGCGCATGCGGGGCACGATCTGCATCGACGGACGACAGACGGAGGTAGCCGAATTTGTACGACGCGGCGATGGCGATGAGGTCGACGGCGACTTTCGCGCGACACCCATTCGCAATGGCGACTGGGGTGTCATCGATTTCGATCCTTCCGGTAACTACAAGCTTTTTTTTCAGTTCGTCCCAGTAGAGGACGCTCAGCCCTTCTTCACGCCACAGGTCATTTTGGCGGGGTTCGGGGGGTATGTACTTTCGACGCTGATCCTAGCCGGAATTTTTTTCGCGAAGTCCGGAACTCCCGACTACACGCTGCTTGGTTCCGATACCCTGATGAAAGCGGCAGAAAGCCTTTTTCGCGGCGCAGCGATCTCTACCTCGGCGCTATTCATCGCAGCCCTGATCCATTGGATCTGGCGACACGATGGCAACTCTCAGGCTGCCCTCGTTTTTTCCGCAGTGCTTCACGCCGCACTTGTCTTCATGACGTATCGGCTGTACACGACCGACCCTTTTGTGTGGCCCGGCCCACGCGACCTCACGGCAAAGTACTTGGTAACTCGGCTTGAACCTGAACCGAAGCTTGAACCACCCAAGCCGGTGCCGACGGTAGGCCAGCAAAAGCAACAGACCAACGCTGTCGCAACGCCCGCAAAGCCCAAGAACACGGCAACGCGAAATACAGAAGGAGCCGCCGGCGGCAAAGGAGAACGCGAGCGAGCGAGGGATCCAAACGCAAAAGACGAGCCGCCCACCCCGCCGAAGATCGCGCTGTTCGAGGACAAGAATCGCAAAGTTCTCGACAACATCATCGACCACAATCTCGAGACCAGTCTCAACAAGTTTGCGGGAATCAAGGGAAACGTTCTGTCGCGCGGCGACCTCGGCTTTGGTACCGGGGTGGGAACCGGGGTTGGAATCGGCCGCGGCACTGGTACGACGCGCGGCAGCAAAGGGACAGGAACCGGGGGCGGCGGTAACGTCGAAGGCGACTTCGTATCGGCGAAGGGAAAAATCGATACCGGTTCCCAGCGACCAGGCGGTGGAACCTGTGCCAAGCCACCGTGCGGAACGGGGATGAAAGAAGTAAAGGTCGCCCTGTCCGATCCGGAAGGCGACTTCGGCGGTCTAACCGCTGAGGAGATCAATCGAGTCGTAAAGGCGCGCGCCGCAGTGTTTCGCGCGTGTTACCAGCACGAACTCAATCGGAGTCCAGGACTTGGCGGCAAGCTCGTAGTCCGTTTCGTGATTGCCGGCGATGGCAGTGTGAAGTCGGCCAAAACGAGTTCGGGAAGCACCCTGCGGAACGATGACGTTGAGAGTTGCGTCACGTCGAATATCATGAGGCTCAAGTTCCCCGCCAAAGGGGGACAGGCAAACGTCAACTATCCCTTCCTCTTCCAGCCGGGAGGCTGACCATGCAGACCACCTTATTCGCCGTCGCAATGTTCGTGACCACTGGCGCCTTGGCATGTGCGAACGATCCTGCCTATGTATCGTGCGGCGCGGCCGCCGAGACCGACGTGTGTTCACTCGATACCGCGAACTCCACCGGCATGGGCGACACCGCAGGCGCTCGAGGATCGCTTCACGTTCCGGTACGGCCCCCAGATGCAGCGCTATCTAGGCGCACAGCGGATCTTCAAGCAACGCTACCAAGCGATGTCACTGTGCCCATCTACCGCCTCGATCAGTACGACTTGTCCGTGGAGTACGTGGTTAGGAATCTCGATGGTACGCCGGGGCAATTCAAGCTCCAGCTTAATGGCGCTAACGAAGCAGCCGCGTGGGACCCACTCCTCGTCCCGCCAGCTGACGAAGAAGGTCCACCCACACCGGGATTAGCCGGCGATATCCCAACGAACATTGCCGCAAACGCTGAGGTTCGAGGGGTGTTCCGTGAAGATCAATTGCTCGAAGCCGCAATCGACCTCGATCAAATCACCCGCGCGAATCTCAATCCGTTCGCGGCAACGCTCGTCGTCAATAAGAACGACCTCAGCATCCAACCTCTAACACCCGCGTTGCCCCCCCCGCCCGGCTCGACGACACCGCCGCCGCAAATGCCGACCGGCAGTCCAATACCACGCGCTGCGTTTCGGCAGCTGGTTCGCGTCGACCTCGTGCTGCAAACTCTGGGCCCCCACTTGACGATGGACTATGCCTTACGCATCCGCCCGCACGTTGCCAACGTGATTCACGACCACGGCATGGATGCGCCCGCTAACGAAATTACAATTTACAATCCGCCTGGCTTCCAACCGTAGGAGCTGTACCGCGATATGCACTCTGAGATGGCGTACGATGGACAGCGCATGGCAACGATCCACCTCCGCACGCCCATAGAGGGAGCTCTGCGCACCCCGGCAACCCTTGCGACTCTTGCGACCGTTGGAAGTCCCCGACGGGGGGGAAGTCCCCGACGGGGGGGAAGTCCCCGACGGGG
>CAYQQM010000076.1:0-26430 GCA_964419605.1 uncultured Kofleriaceae bacterium
ACCCAGTCGCAGCCAAAACCGCGCCGCGGCAAAGACCGTCCGCACGGCACATGACCCGTCGGTTGCGGGCGAGCAGGCAACTCCGCGGCCAGCCGCGGGTTCACGCGAGCAAGCAGAAGCTGCCGAGCGGGCGCGACTGGCGGAAATCCGCGCTGGCGCAGATCACATCCGCGGTCCGGATCAACTGCCGACCAAAGATGTCGTTCACGTCATGAACGCGCAGCTGGAGAACGTTAAAGCGACGCAGATCGACGCGATGGTCGACAAGTATCCCGCCGACCAGCAGGCGCGCGTGCGCACAGTGCTTTCGCGGTCTTCGGGCTTCGGTAAAATGGAAGGCCTCAACGCGCTGCGCACAGCGATGGAGCCGCACCTCAAATCGGGCAAGAAGCTCTACACCCCCGGCCAGGGCTCGCTTGCCGACAACATGTACTACCTCGACGGCGAAAAACATTCATTCGATACGACGCACGCAAACTCGACCAAGCCCCAGACCACCCCGAATGTCGAGCCCAACTCGATTGTGATCCTCGATCAGGTCGTGCTCGCTAAGCTGACCGATCCGAACACCGGCAAAGCCTTCGCAAAGAGCCTCGTCGTGAATCAGGTCGTGCTGCTCGAACCGCGAGGATTCGTCGACGGAAACAACATGTACAACTCGCGCAGTCCAGAGACGATCGCCGAGCGCGCCGACGCGGTGCTCAAGCGGGCAACCGAAATCGAGACGGCGCAGAACCTCCCGTTCGACGAGGCGGTCGGCAAGGCGCTCGACGAGACCTCGGCAAAGGCGATCGAGGCTCAGGACCCTTCGGTGGCCGCAGCCCTCAAGGCAAAGCTGGAAGTGGTCGACCCCGCGGCTCATGCCGACGTCAGCAGCGCTGCGATCGCGGACCAGGTGAACAGCTCCGGCCAGATCAGCGAAGCGCAGCTCGAAGCAAGCCTCGCGAAAGTGCCGGAGGCAGATCGCCCATACCTCCGCGAACTGCTCGCCCAGCAGGCAGAGATCTTCAGCCCGCGGCGCCAGGCCAACGAACTCGCGGTGCAAGGGCAGAGAGTCCTCGACCTTGCGTCGGCGCAGGGCATCGCCAAGGACAAGCTGGCCGTCTCGCCGATCGTTTCAACGGGCATTGCGAACGGGGTTTTCAATAAGATCACCTCCTCGAATCCGAACGTGACTTACGCGCCGGGCCGGATCGCGCCAGCGCTAAAGGAGACCGCATACTTCAATAGCTTAACCCCAGCGGAACAAACGCATCTGGAGAAGTACCTCTTGACGAATCTCGGATTCGACGAGAATGGCTTGTCGACCGTATTTCCTTATATGGCTCCTGACAACAATAACCGCTTCTTCGGGGGGGAACTCGCGCGCGAGTACGTGGTGAATCGCAACAACCATCCCGATGCTGTGAAGACCTACACATCATGGAAGCCGCGCACTGCACGTGGAGGAGAGATCTAGTGACACTAGAAGCCGACATCGATCGAATGGCCCGCGAGGGTGCGAGCGAGAGCGCAATCTGCGACCTCATTGATGCTCGCCTGGAATGGCGAAATGGCTCATTGATGCACGCCGAGGGTATCGACATCGACGCGTTGCGCTCCTCGGAGTCTGATGGCGAGAGCGCCATGTATGCGTGGTTGAAGAGCCTTTCGATCTCTGCGGCGCCGGAAGTTGTTGCGACCTACCGTTTCGGACAAGACTGCCTCATGGTCCGCCGCTATTGGGCGTGTCCCGGTGAAAAACTTATCCGGCTGCGGGACTCGGGCGTAACCCTAAACAAAGAAGCCCGCGAGCGCTTCGTCGCAGACATGCAGCGGTTGTTCGATCACGGCAAGCTGTATCCGTACATCCGCGGCGACGCGCATTGGCTGGTCTCGGAGAAGACTGGCGTGATTGTGCTTTCGCCCTGGCTCCTAGCGGACGCAGAGCCCAAGAAATGGGAGGATCACTTCGGGGCGATTGAGCGTACGTTCGCGAGGTATTCATGAATCGCATCAGCGAAGTTTTTGGCGCGCGGCATGTGCTGTTGCCTGTGGTCCACCCGGTCGGGCGCACCGAGGCGCTCGAAAGTATCCGCGTTGCACATGCGGCCGGCGTCAAAGGCGTATTTCTCATCGACCAGGGCATGACCGCACCCGAGGTGCTCCAGCTCGTGCTCGAAGTGCGCGCGGCGTATCCGCAACTGTGGATTGGCGTAAACTTGTTGTCTCGCCATCCTGCACAGGCATTGGCAGAGTCGCTCGATGCCTGTGAGAATCGAATCCACGGCATCTGGTCCGACAACGCCGAGTCGGATGCGGCGGCGTTCCTCGATGTACGACGGGCGCGCGGCTGGACCGGACTTTACTTCGGAGGTACCGCATTCAAGTACCAGCGCACAGTCGCCGAAGCCGACCTCGCTCGGACAGCGGCAGAAGCGGCCGGCTACATGGACGTGGTCTGTACCAGCGGTCCCGGCACCGGCATGGCGGCGGACGTGGGCAAGGTGAAGGCTATGCGATCCGGACTCGGCGACCACGCTCTGGCGCTCGCATCGGGCGTCACGCCCGAAAACGTTCGCGACTACCTGCCCTACGTCGACGCCTACCTAGTCGGCACGGGCATCGAAGCGCGATTCGGCGTCCTCGATCCTCGCAAGGTCGAAGCGCTGCTGCGCGCCATGCAAAGCTGACCCAAGCATGTTTACGTCTCGAGCAACCATCCCACGATGCCACCGATGGAACCTGGTGGCGCTCGCGCTGGCCCTTGCCTGCGCCCTGAGCTGTAAGCACGGCACCTCGTTCGAATGGATCGATGTGCCAACCGTGCAGGGCCCTACCGCCCTTCCCGCCAGCCGCACCGAGAAATGCCTCAGTGTGATCATCGACAAATCTGGGCACGCGTCGATAGCCGCTGCCACCTGGAACGATTTCGTCGCAGGGAAGTTTTCGGCCAACCGGGTTTCATCCCCGGCACTGGAATGGGTCGCTGCGTTCGTTCGCCGCAGAAGTCCTGTGGATCCAACCGAGTTCGTGGCCGCGGCGACGAAAGCGAAGGCGGCTGACGAGCTATGGGAACCCGCTGCCGATGTCGATCCACCACCTCCAGAGCCGGAGGACGAACTCGACGCCCCCCTCGCCGCCCCAAAACCTGCGCCCCAAGCCGCTCCGGCCGAAGCTCGCCCGGATCCGCGTCAACCGAGACAGATCGTTTGGAGCGATGGCCCTAAGCCAGACCGCGTGGCGCCGCTGCGCTGGGCCATAGGCGAAGCCGTGCGTAAGCCGAACTTTCCTCGCCACCTGCCGGTCCTCCTCGTGGTCGCGCCGCAAACGCGCCTCGACCGCTATCTTGTCGACCTAATGCACGAATTCGGCGGAGCACTTGTTGTGAAGGGCACGAACGGTCTCGCGCTTCATCCCGTCGCGTGGGACGTCCGTCGCCACGATTCAGGAGAGAACCAGGATCAGAGTCCATGGCTTGAAGTCGACAAGGGCGTAGCGACCCTCTATCCCGAATGTGCGCAGGTACGAGCCGCCATTTCGTCGCCAATGTTCAAGGAGCTGCTCGTGCGCGCTTCAGCGCTCAATGGTGGCCGCGATCCCTTCGTCGACATCATCGTCGACCACTCCACGACTTTCCAAAGTCTCATTCAAGCCACCAGCGACGCGATTGCTGCCGGAGCTAACCTCATTGGAGTCGGCTTCTTGCCCGAGGCCGACGCGAAACAGCGCGAACTCCGCGCAGCAGGGTGTTCAACGGCACAGAACAAAGCAGCTCCACGCTAGAACCAATCCGCTCGACCGCAATGGGCAACGCGAATCAGCGGTTCGCGAGGCAATGTCTCCACCTAACCATACGTAACTACGACGTAATATTCTAGGGCACGGAAACGTATCGTCAGCCGACTTCGAGGATCGAAGTGATGCGACCGTCGGTCACCAGGATCGGCCACGGAGTGATCGCCTCGGGGCCAGCCTCCCCGAATAGCTTCGCGAGTACGCCGCAAAACGCCTGTAAATGATTCTGGTCGGCGCTCGCCCGCTCGAACGACGTTGCCATCAACTGGCCGCGTTTGGGAACGCCGACGAGTAGCGAACCGCCGAGGATGCCTAGCATGCGAGCGGCTTCCTGCATGAACGCACCATCCAGGATGCGCTCGGCGCTAAGAAAATCGTCCATGGAACCCACCGTGCCGGGCATGAGCTCGATCAACGTGGCGCGCCGCGCGCGGAGATTGCGCACCGCTTCACCGAGATAGTCGTCGATCGAAGCGCCGATCGCCTCGAGGCGCTCGGTGCGAATGTACACCCGCTGAAACGCGCCCTCGTTGGGCTCACCGATGAAGTGCACCGGGGCGATGAGCGGCACGTCGCGCAGCGCCAATCCCTTGACGAGCGGTACGCAGACTTGCGTTGGCGCCCGTTGCCACGTGGCTGGCATCAAGATGGGGAACGCAGGCAACGCGTTGCCCTCGTGCGGGATCGCGTAGCGAGTCTCCAACGCGGTCATGCCGTCTCCGTCCCGACCGCAGCAATTTCGGCCGTGGGTCCCGCCCGCAGCGATTGGGCGCCGCTGGGGTGGACAAAGATTCCGGCCAAGCGCAGCGACGTTTTTACGCCGCGATCGAACGTGCACACCACCTCGGTGGCCACGCCGTACGCCACGTTGACTACGTACGACGATGCCGAGCTCGCAACCAAGTACAACCCGAGCCCAGCCCCCTGTTTTTTTCGGTCGATTTGATTGGGCTGCGAAATGCACTTCTCGAGATACGAGATGATCGTGTTCTTTGCGAGCCGACCAAAGCGATCGCGTACAGCGATCGCAAACAGCTGATCGGTGGCCGCATATCGGATCGAAACCGGGCGGGGAGAGGACTGCTGCTTGCGCTCGTGCGGATCCACGTTAGCAAATACCGCTTGACCCGCGGCATCCACCGGTGCGTCGTACAGCGCGTTCATCAGCAGTTCTTCGCACGCCGATCCGATCGCACCGCGCACCTGCCGCCGCATTTTCTGGCGTTCTGCGAACTCGAGAACGGCTTCAATCGCCGAACCGCGGCCCTCGAAGTCGCGAATGCGAGCGTAGCTAATCGGAGTGCCTTCGGGCAGATACTTCTCGATGCCAAAGATATCGCCGGTGAGCCACTTTCGCCCGATGACGCGAACGGCGTCGTCGACTGCGTCGCCAATGACGACGTGGTTAATGCGATCGTCGCGCAAAAACCCGATGAGCTCTGCGAGCGATGCGTGCGGCGTGATGATCGCGACCTGGGCTTTCGCTCGCAGCTTTGCGATCAGCGGCAGGACGGCTCGCGGTTCTAATCCGGCAAAAAAAATGTAGCGATGGGGAATGACGTCTTCTCCAATCGCCGCTGGGCTACGGACAGCATCGACCTCCGCCCCTACCTGCTCAAGCGTCGCCACGAGGCGGCGGAGCAGGTCAAGATCGGATGAGATGGCGAGAACGCGCCGTTTCGACAAAATACCTCAGGTCCAGCGGAGCTGCGGCATCCTATCACGTCATGCCGCTGCGACACCAAGCAAGCGCCCAATCGCCGCAGTTACCGCCATGGCAAGCCCACCGCCAAGAGTTACTCGCAGCGTGGGTCGCCAGAGCGAAGCTCCGCCGAGATACGCGCCGAGCGCGCCTAGGGAGGCGAGCGCGATCAACGACACAGCCGGAACGGCGATCTCCGCCACTGCGCGCGGCGCGATCAGGACCGTGGCGACCGGTACCATCGCGAAGACAGCAAAACTCGCGGCTGAAACCCACGCTGCCAACACCGGCCGCGCGCGGGTGTGAGGTTCAATTCCCAACTCGTCGCGCATGTGCGCCGCCAACGGATCATTCGCGGTCAGCTGCGCTGCAACTTTGCTGGCGAGTTCGCGGTCTAGGCCCCGACTCTGATAGATCGCCGTTAGCTCCTTGAGCTCCGCTTCGGGGGCGGTCGCTAACTCCTCCGTTTCTTTGGCAATATCAGCCGTCTCTACGTCGAGCTGCGACCCCACCGAAACATATTCGCCCACCGCCATCGACATCGCTCCGGCAGTAAGCCCGGCCACGCCCGCCACGAGCACAGCAGAGGTTGAGGCGTTGGCTGCGGCAACCCCGATCATCAAACTCGACGTGGAAACGATCGCATCGTTCGAGCCAAGCACGGCAGCGCGCAGCCAACCGCCGCGCGCACTGGCGTGCCGCTCGCGATGCCGTGCCCAGCCTCCATACATCACGGCGATGCCGGCGCGATCTCTATATAGTTGATGCGCGTGGCCTTCTCGATCGCGGTGCCTTGGTCCAACGTCAGCCTGCCATCGCCCACCTGCACGGTTTTGGTCGCGTTCGCAAATGCATTGACGCCGAGCGAAAGCCCGTTCCAATAACTCGTTCCCTCCACGTTCAACGTATGCGCCGATGGATATTGCGGATCGCCGATACTCACCGTAACGCGGTACGAGCCGTTGGGAACGGCAATCTCCCACACACCGCCGCGGTGAAAGTGCGACAGCGTATCGAGCCGCTGGTCCGGGTTCAGATTGCGGTCGCGCGTTACATCGGAATGGTCGACATTCCAGCCGTAGGTCCGGCCATTGCGAGCGGCGTACACCAGTCCGCTATCGGGGAGATATCCCGAAGGCACCGGCGCGGACCCCAGCTGAAAATTCACTTTGATCGTGCCGGATGGGGGCGGCGGCGGTGGTGGGGGCGGCTGAGTTCCGGATCGCTGGATCCGCCATATTTCTCCACTTCCCGTCGCAAGCACGTAAAGCGCACCGTCGGAACCCACGTCGAGGTCAACGGGAAACGAAAATCCCGAATCGATGGTCGAAATCGATCGGCTCGCCGGATCGAGCAGTCGGATCCAACCGCCGCAGAAGTCGGCGAAGAAGTAGCGATCGAGATAACTGCCGCCGAACGTGTTGGTGACCGGGTGATAAAACGCGCCTCCGGTGATCGCGCACGAGCCATCGGCGTGGCCGTAGTCGATTAGGGGCCGAGTGAAATTCGGATGATCAGCGCCGAGGAAACCCTCCTGGGACGGCCAGCCGTAGTTGCGACCTTTGCCGAGTTCGTTGATCTCTTCGCGCTGGCCCTCGCCAACGTCGTTGACGAAGATCCGTCCGGTGGTCGGATGAACCGCAAACGTAAACGGATTGCGCAACCCAACGGCCCAAATCGCGCGATTGGCACCGCTTGGCGTTCCGGTCACGCCCGCAAACGACGTAGGGTTGTCCGTGGGAATGCTTCCGTCAGCGTTGAGACGAAGTATCTTGCCGTGGCGATTGGACAGGCTCTGCGCGTTCGTCCGCACCGCGGCATCGCCCACCGACACGTAGAGTTTGCCGTCGCCGCCAAAGTGCAGCGCCCCGCCGTAGTGGTTTTGTGCGGTAACGCTATCGAGCGCGAGTACCAGCGTCTCGCTGCCCGCTTGCGCGACATCGCCTGCGGCTTTGAATCGGCTCACGCGATTGTACGGTTGGCTACTTGGAACGGTGTAAAACACATAGACAAAGCCGTTCTGCGCAAACGCTGGGTCGAGGGCAATGCCATTGAGCCCGCGCTCATTGCAGCAAGCGAATTTGGTGTTGTCGACTGTAACCGTGGCGAACGGAGTTGGTAGCAGCACGCCGTTTCTGATGATGCGGACCTTCCCCGTTGCGGTTCCGCCCGCATTGTTTGTGCCGCGCTCGACGACAAAGATCCGGCCATCCGGTGCCAGCGCCATCGCCGAGGCGCCAACGAGACCGCCAACCACTCGGGTTTTTACGAACCCCGAAACCAAAGTTTCCGTTGCCTCGCCCTGCTCCACCGACTCACCCGCGATACAGCCGAAGCCCATGCAACCAATGAAAATACTTCGCACTAGCAATGACGTTGACATCCACTTCTCCCAACAAAAGGGCGACCGCACGTGGAGCGCAGCCCAAAATCCGACCGGATACCCGGCGAACAAGAATTGGGCCGAGTGTACTCAGACCACAGGAGAATCGGAAGCCGAGCGGCCTGAAACTGCGCACGAGCCAGATCCTTGCCGACGGAGTTAGTACTGGAGCGCTGCCGACAGGTAGGCGCGGAATCCTTCGTATGGATTGGGCAAGTACTCCAAGAGCGGCTGGTAATCAGCAAACGCATCGGGCTGATAGAAATGCGCAAACAGCGCGTTGTAGACGCTCGCCTGGATCGCGAACTTGGGTATCGGCGTGTACTGAATGCCCGCAAACAGCTCTGCAATCGGCGGAGTTCGATCCATCACGAGGTCCGTGGTGGCCGTGATCACCGTGCCCATCGCCAACCCATTATCGCCATAGCGAAGGCCGCGATACTCCACCAGCCGATTGGCATCTTCGGCAGCCCCCGTGACCTTCAAGTTCGTCGTAGCGGTGAGCTTCTTCGGCCACAGACTCCACACGGTGGCGAGGTTAAACCAATGCTCCGGTACCACATGGAGTCGCCCGCGATCGGCGGTATCAGCGCGCAACCAGGTGTAGCCAAGCTCGATGCGGTGCCCACCCTGCAGATACAGCTTGCCCAGGAACTCGGCCGAGGCGATTCCTCGCTCACCGCTATTATTGTAATTTCCCGTCGCAACCTGGATGAGGTTGGTGAGGCGCGTGTAACTGCCGTCGAGGCGAAACGACAACTCGCGAATCCGACGTTCCCCCTTAAAGATTCGCGCGTTGATCTCGGCTTGACCCGCCCGAGACTTCTCGACGACCAGATTCGGGTTACCGCCGATTTGGACCCCCTCGCCGTTGGCTTGCGTACTGTTGAAATAGGGAGTCCGGAAGCCCTCTGTGTAGTTGAGCTTCACGTGCCAGCTCGGCACAAAATTCCAAACGACGGCGCCGCCGAACGATGGGTTGGCCGCGTATCCGATCGATCCCAGCGCGCGCGGCGCGACCGAAAGCCGCGCGCCGGCGTCGAGGATTAGCTTCGAATTCGGCCGAAACTGGGGATTGACGTACGCGCCGATGACCGTTCGATCCGCATCAAACGCCGCGGTCAGCGGACACAGCGGGATCGGAACCAGCATGCCGTCTTGATACTGGCGCGGACAGAGCAATGGCAGCCGGGTGAGATTGGATGGTCCCGGAAAGTCCGACCCCGTGCCGGGCGCCTCGCGCGACCGACCACTATTGATCGGCTTCCATTCGTGAAACATCTCCGCGCCGTAAAGCACGCGCAGCGAACGCGCCAGCTCGACATCGCCGTCGAACGCTCCCCCTGCTCGGTAGCTGAGGAAGTTCGAGTTGAACTCGAGACCGCCTGGAAGGCTACTCGAAGGAGCGAGCACCGTCAGCGGTCGAAATTGTCGACTAAACTCTTGAACGTACGCGTGCGCGGTCAGGCCGGCCTTATCGCGCGCGAACCGCGTGCGGTATTCGAGGACCCCGTACCGATCGTAGTGGTCGAATCGGTTTTGGGCGGCGAGCCCAGTGGGATCGTTGGGATCCATGACAACTCGGACGGGATTTCCCGACAAGCCTGCCGGTCGATTCATGCGCCCGAACGGCACCCACCACCGCAACTGCAGTTTGTTGTAGCTGAGCTTGCCGTTCAGCGTCACCATCAACGACCGCTGTTGATCAGTCGTCGTCAACGGGCCATACACGTTCGGAGTGGTCGGTTGAGGCAGCGCGCCGCGGGAAAACACCAAGGGTAAATCGATGGCCAATCCCTTGTAACTCTCGATGCTGCCGTGCGCGAACAGCTTGAGTTTCGTACCGCCGATCTCGGATGCACCGGCCATGAGGTATGCACGCCCCACGCGGCGATCCCCAACCCCATCGCCCAGCGTACCGCCCACTTCCACACCCTCGACATCTTCGCCATCTTTCGTAATCACATTCATGATTCCGAGCAGCGAGTTCGATCCCCACAGCACACCACCTGGGCCGGTAATGAACTCCACCCGTTTTACCATTTCGAGAGGCACGGTGCGATGGACCGCGGGCACGTTGAGAAACGGATCGTACAGGGAGACGCCATCATGTAGGAACTGGGACCCTTGGACCTGGCCGCGGACCGTCACAGACTGAATGGCAGAGTGCCAATAGCCGATCCGGCCCCAGCCCGGAATGGTATCGAGAATCTGCTGAAAATTATTAAACTGTCGGTCGCGGATTTCATCAGCGGTTACGACGGTAACGATGGCCGGTGCCTCTTGGACCGTGGTTACTCCCTTCGCGGCCGACCGGACGATGTTCGCCAGGTCCAACGCTTCATCGGCGGTAGTCAACTCACTAGGTTCCGCCGTCTCTACTACAAGGGTCGGAACTTCGATGTCCGATACGCCGTACCCTTGCGCCGCTACCGGTCGCACTGTCGTTACCGATGCAAGAGCTGCCATGATGGGTATCGCCCTATACCGATCCACCCATCCGATTCGACTTCGAATTACCCCGGGAACAAACGGGCGAACCTCTCGATGAGATGGCATAACCAGGGGCGAATTTGGCACAACGTTAGCGTGATTGCTACACGGGCAGCCGGGAGCGCGACCTGAGCGGCATTCGGATGAACGAGGCAGGGGGGAGCGAAAATCGATTTCAAATCATATGTTTATATTCTGCTGGGGTTTGGCGAATCAACGCGTACCCGAGCGGGATTGGGGCTCCCAAGCTTGGGCCGACTGAAAAAATCCGCTGGGACGCGCTGGCGCTATGTTAGGTTCAGCGCCTCGTCGCCCACGAAGTATATGGCACTAGAAAACGCAGTTCGGGACAACGCCCCACCCAGTCGCGATCGGTCAGACTCGCCGCTGTCCGAGCAACCTTCGCTTACCGCCCAAGCGCGACAATCGCTTGTTAGTGTCTTTGCGTGCTCGAAGGGCACGTTTCCCGGCGATCCACCGGCGGAAGTCGCTAATGCGCGCAGGTACGTGCCGCCTCGGGTTGACCCCGATGCGGAATCGATGCGGCTCATCGAGCGCGCGATCGCGAGCGTGCACCTCGGAGAAAAGACCGGCACCGCCGTCGTCGGCACGCTGGTGCTCCTCTACCTCACGCGCGGACGCGGCAAACCGCAGGCAACATCGCCTGCACACGCATCCGCGCTGGAGCGCAGGATCGCCGAGGCATTTCTCGCCAGGAAGCGCGGCCTCAGCATTTCGCAGACGTCGTCGCCTGAATTTGCAGCCGAGGTGAACCAAACGATTGCCATGCTACGGCGCAACGCCGCTGAGGTCGGCGGGACTCTCGGAGCCGGATATTTCGGTTCCGATGCGGAAGCCGCTCTCCACAAGCTGGTTACGTCCGTCGTCTGTCAATCCGATCCGGAACAGTCGCAGCAAGCCTTTGATAATGCGGCTTCCAAGGCTGTCTTGCCGCTTGCGGGAATCGGCACGCGGATTGTTTCCTCCGCAAGGAGCGCGGCCGCCCCAGCCACATCGCGAATCATCGACGTGACCCCGAAACCCGATCCCGCCCTCGCGCTCACGAGCCGCGGATCCGACCTGCCAGCGCTTGCGTCCGACCGATCACTTGCACCAGCGAGTCGTGGCCTGAACCCGCCGGCGCTACTTACGCCCCGAGAGGTGCAATTTCTCAAACGGGTGGTTGCATCCGCATGGACGCCCGGCCTCGAAGCGGCGTTTCGGCGAGTCATGGCCCTACTACAACCGGCCGAGGTTGAGCCCGTGCTCCCACCATTTTCCGGAATGGGAATGACCCCTGCTGAGACGCTGCGCGACGACGGGTTGGATGCGCTCCGGGTCAAGTGGTACGGCACCGCGCTCGATCGCATGCAGCACATCGATGAGATTATGCAGCGCGACCTCAACGGGCCAAGCAACGAACTCTGGATTGCGCTGGGCGGCCCCGCGACCGTCACAGATGCCGCAACGCGTGCGATGGCCCTCAGGAAATTGCAGCAGTTTGTCGACCTCTTTTTTCCAGGCTCCGAGCTCCTTGTGGGCCCCGCCACCGGAAACATCCAGAAAGCGTTTTCCCTATTCCTCAGCAACCCCGACCTTGCAAACGCAAAGCTCCCTGCCAATTTGCTGGAGTTTAGGGCCAAGCACCGCGAGATCGCTGACGCGTTCACCGCGGCGGCGCCGATCACAAAGATCGCCGACAACGGCGAAAAAACCAGCGACACTGCGATAGGCGCCATCGAAAAAAGGCTGGCTGCAAAGTTCTATGACCGGAAGCCAGGGCCCCTGGAGCGCGATGTTCTGCGCGACATCGACAACTGGACCGCTCGAGACCCTTGGCCGTACTACCGTACCCCGGTAGAGGCGATGCAATGGACCGCCATCTCGGCTTTTGAGACGGCCCTTGCTCTATCCGGACCTAGCGAACCGCTAACGGTTCTGCAAATGACAATGCAGATACTCCTTGGACAGGAGGTTGAACTGCCAGGCGGCACAAGTACGTTTGACGTGAAATATTTACCGACAGGCGTCTTGCGCAAGACGGTCAAGCACCTACCTGCCGGGCTCGATTGGGTGCTGCTCGGTGAACACCGGTACGGCGGTGAACGCTTCGAGCACGAACTACACCTTCAGCGTCATAGCATACGAAACGACTATCTCAGCGACCAAGCGCGATTTGCATCCAGCCGGCGTTTCCCCTTTCGCTATCTGTTTCCCCCGATGACCGCGGATGGAAATTTCTCCATCGATACCAATGTGATATTGGGCCGAACGGTCCACGATTTCACCGGCCCCGAAAGGCTAGAGGCAGAGGAACAGATCGACAATGTCGTTCGAGCGTTGGAGGCTGAATTTGGCGACCGATTCGATCCTGCCGCTGACAACTTTCGATTTCATCCAACGTCCCGTCGTGTAGTACTTATCGGTTGGGTCGATGGCGCACTTGGCAGGGCGATCGTGGAAAATCCCGGGCTCCAGGCTTCGGAAACTGTGGCTACCCAAGGCCTCGACGCCCTTGGAATCCATTGGCTCCTGAAAATAGGACCCGACAAGAAGTTACTCCGCTTAGCCGAAAGCAACGAGTTCTGGCTGGCACTCGGTGGCGATGCCGCAGTGACCGACCCGTACTGGCGCGCGATAGCGGTTCAACAGTTGGGCAGAATGATGATCGATCCTGAATACAATCTCCGACATGATCTCAAATCGCTGCTCAGCGCGCCGGTTAGCGCGCGTGTCAAGTCCGGGTTTGGCCGCGCTCTAACGGTGTTGTCGAAGGAGCAACTAAGCCAACCCGCTAAGGTGGTCGCGCTCTCTACTCTACAACTGCTAGCTCGCCCGGTTGTGTCGCCCGCAGGCTTCCACCACCAGGCGCGCAGATAACACTCCCGCTAAGGAGCGTTTAGAGCTGTCGCGTCGCTTGGGCTATGAGCGGACTTCACACCCCACTAGCCTGATGGCTATCCGGCTAGCCGCGCGCGCAAACTGGCGAGCACCGTCTTGGGAGCGCGCACTCGGATGCGAGTTCCATCGTCGTCGTGCTGCTCCTCGAGGACCGTTGTGCGCTCGTAGATGGTGTGCACGAGCTTCTGCTGCGCCCACGGTACGAGGAACAGCTCGTCTTCAAGCGCGCCGCCAAAATTTTCGATGAGTCGATCGCGCAGCCGGGCGACATCATTGGGTGATTTTGCCGAAAGTTGGATCGCATCAGGAAACCGGATCATCAGAGCGTCGCGTTCGGCAGCTTCCACCCGATCGATCTTGTTGAGGATCAGCCACGCCGGCGGTAGATCCGCGCCGATCTCAGACAGCACCGTTCGAGTCACAGCGAGCTGATCTGCGTGCGCGGGATCGGAAGCGTCTACCATGTGGAGTAGTAGGTCGCAATCAGCTGCCTCATCGAGAGTTGACCGGAACGATGCAACGAGATCATGCGGCAACTTATTGATAAAACCCACGGTATCGCTCACCAGAATCGGCGGATCCGTTGGCGGAACAAGCCGTCGAACCGTTGTGTCGAGAGTGGCGAACAGCTTGTCGGCGATGTACACCTCGGTGGAGGTCAACGCGCGCATGAGCGACGACTTACCTGCGTTGGTGTATCCCACGAGCGCCACGGTAGGTAGCTGACTGCGGCGCTCGCGGCGCACAGACGACCCTCCCTCGACCCGAGCCAGCTCTGCCTTGATCTCCGCCACCCGATCGCGAATGCGGCGTCGGTCCAGTTCCAACGCGCTCTCCCCGGCGCCCTTGCCGCCGACGCCACCGCGGACCCGATCGCCCCCCGAATGCCCTACACGCAACCGCGGCGCCAAATAGCGCAACCGCGCCAATTCGACCTGTAGCCGCGCTTCCCGCGTCTTGGCGTGACGATGAAAGATCTCGAGAATCACCGACGTGCGATCCAATACATCTACCCCTGTGGCTCGTTCGAGGTTGTGCTGCTGCGTCGGCGAAAGCTCGTGATCCACGAGCACGACGGTGGCCGTTGCGCTGCTTGCAAGCGTCGCCGTAGCGTCGTTTTCTAGCTGGTTGGCCTGCTGCGCTTCGGCCTCGGTGCCATCCGCCTCGTCGCTGCGAGCCGTGCCCGGCCTCCTGTAGGCTGGAACCACTCCGGTTCCTCCCGTCCAGCGCGCAAGCTCGACAAGCTTTCCTTCACCGAGAACCACTCCAGGCGCGAGCCGACTGCGACGCTGCGTCACTCTGGCGATCGGCCGGAGACCCAACGTTGTGGCAAGGCGCTCCAGCTCGGCCAACGACGACGCAAATTGCGCATCGCTGACACTCGGAAGTTGCACGCCGCATACGACCGCGGCTGGTCGCGCGTCTCCCGACGTGAGTGTCGCTAGCGCCCCTGACTCAAACATTGGCGCCGGACCTTAGCCTATCTGCAACGCGCCGGCCTCTCCAAACGACCAACACCTTCCTGACCCGAAACGACCTATCCGCCGGTTATCAAACGGACCAAGCCCTCTGGATCTGCGACGGGCGGCGAACACTGCGGACCGCTGCAAACAAATGCGCGCGCCCGACCGGAATCGAGCGTCTTTCCATCGAGGATCGATGGGTGGGCCCAAGGTCCCGCGATGCATAACGTGGGCGCGAAGCACCGCCTCGCTGCGGCCAAAAGTTCGTCGCGTCCAGAACCGTCGGTCACGACGCATACGTTGGCGTGTAGATAGAGATCGAGCGCGCCGAGAAGTGCCGACGTTGCCCACGCACCCGTGCCCGCTGCGCCGGTCAGGCGCTGAGCGAGATAGCGCTCGGCGAGAGCGAGCGCACCGGTGTCGCCTGCGACCAAGCCAAGTCGCACTAGCACTGACGTGGCCACTGCCGCCCCTGCGGGAAGTGCGCTGTCGTGATGCGACTCGGGACGATGGACAAGCAGGGAGTCCCCGGCCGGCGCCATAAAGAACACGACGACGCCGTCTTTGTCTTCGACGAACCGCGCGCGAATTTGCCCGGCCAGCTTGGCCCCCAAATCCCACCACGAGCGATCGCCCGTTGCTTCGGCGAGCAGCAAAAATCCCTCGGCGCAGTACGCGTAATCGTCAAGTGTGCCGTCTAGGTCCATCACCGCTCCGGCATGAAACACCCGGGACATACGGTCCCCAACCACCATGGAATCGCGCAGAAACCGCGCCACGCGCAACGCCAGCTGCAGCGCTGGAGCGTGGTCCGTGGCTCGCCAGGCCGCAACCAACCCCGAGATTGCCAGACCGTTCCAACCGGCAAGCACTTTGTCATCGGTACTCGGCCGAGTTCGGGTCGCCCGCGCCGCCAACAGCCGAGATCGCAACTCCGCAAGCTGACGTTCCTCCTCGACCGAGGAGCGCGTTGTGATTCGCGACAATACGCTGGTCCCGTGCTCGAAATTCCCCCCCTCGGTTACTCCGTACGCGTGGGCAAACACCAACGCAGCAGCGGGTCCTACAACGTCCCGCACCTGAGCGGGCGTCCAGACATAAAACTTACCTTCCTCGCCCTCGCTATCCGCATCTAGCGATGACCACAATCCACCCTGGGGATCCGAAAGTTCGCGCTGCAAAAACGCTACCGTTTCGACGATAACCTCGCGCGCTCGATCGTCGCCTAGTACCTCTAGCGCAACTGCGTAGGCATAGCTGCCGAGGAGCTGTCCCTGATCGTAGAGCATTTTTTCGAAGTGCGGCACGAGCCAGTTTGCGTCGACCGAATAGCGCGCAAATCCGCCCCCCAGATGGTCATAAATCCCTCCTTCCGCCATTCCCCTTGCCCATGTGAGAAACGCCGTACGCGCGGCTTCGCCAAACGAAAATCGGCTTGCGCGCGCTAGGAGATCATGGCTAGAGCTGGAAGGAAACTTGGGTGCACCCCGCAAACCTCCCCGCACCGGATCGCATCGCTCGGAAAGCTGTTTTCCGGCCGCAACGATCAGAGACGCATTTAGGCGCGCGACGTCGCCATCTGAAGCGCCTCGACGGTAATGGGCGTCGATCCGCGCGAGTCCATCGATGAGAGCGGCGGCATTGTCCTCGGCATCGCTGCGCCGGGTCCGAAACGCGTTCGCCATCGCTCGCAATAGGTCTTGAAACGACGGCCTGCCAAATCGCGGCGTGGCCGGAAAGTACGTTCCGAGGAAATATGGGCGACCATCGGGAAGGCAGAATGCGGACAGCGGCCATCCGCCCCCCTCGCCCATAACCTGGATGGCGTTCATGTATACGGTATCGACGTCAGGTCGCTCTTCGCGGTCCACCTTTACGTTGACAAACAGCTCGTTCATCAACCGAGCGGTCGCTTCATCCTCAAAGCTCTCGTGCGCCATCACGTGGCACCAGTGACACGCCGCGTAACCGATCGATAGAAACACCGGCCTGTCGAGGCGCTGGGCCTCGGCAAACGCGGCCTGCTCCCAAGGCCACCAGTCGACCGGATTCTCCGCGTGTTGGCGCAGATACGGCGAACTCTCATTGACAAGGCGGTTCGTCATCCGATCCGCGCTCAATCCATCGGCTGATCGAGGCTATCGGCCACGAAGCCCATGACCTGATCGAGCATCTGGCCAAAATCGTCGTAGAACTGCTGGTCGATCGTGTTGTCGCGTGCGTCGTACATCAGCACTGGATACTCGCCGTTCGCCATTTGGTGGCTCACGTCGAGGCAAAACCACTCTTGAAATTCAGCACCTAGGCCAACGATCAACAGGTGCTCCGGCAAACGGCGTTCCTCGCGTGCCTTAAGCGTCCGACCGACAACGTCTTCAGCAATGACGTCGGTTGCCGCCGCAGCGGCGCCTTTCGAAGGGGATACACCGACAAAGTCGTGCACGATGCCTAGATGGGTCGGCAACGAAATCCCACCGAAGGTGCGCAGAAATGCGCGGTAGGACGGTGGAAACACGCAACCCAGTGCGTGCTCCGCGGCGTCGATCGCAGTTTCTGGCGCCGGGCCGGAAATGCTGACCGGATGGTCCTGCTGGTTCAGACGATGACGAATGCGTTCAACGAGCTCAATCGTTCCGGAGGTCATAGCGAGTTCGCGCATTATGCACCGACCATGGACAAACAAGAACCCGATTGCGCCTAACCGCGCTGTGCAGTTTGGGCGAATGTTTCCCGTTGACTTTTCTTGCGTCGTGCGATCGGGCCCAGCCTCTCGCTTTGCGGCTCTATGTCGCTCGCTATCTCCGGTTGCGCGGCCGAGTCGCCGGATGTCGATGGGCGGTACTCGTACGAACGCAGACCGCATGCGCAGACCGCACGCGCAGGCGGTGAACGGGCAATGCGTCCGCTATCGATGTCCGCTGCTGGAGCCATCGTCATTGCGCCGGCCCGAACCGCGATCGTCCGGCCCGCGATCGTCGGAGCCGCGATCGTCAGCTCTGCCACCGTGGGGTTTGCAGAACACCTGGCCGTGTTCGACTTCCAGCTCGAATCCCGCAGGGCAGCTGCCGTCTTCATTGTGACTTTGGCAAAAACTCGTGGTTTGGCCGTGCTCGACTTCGACTTCGCACTCAAAGTTGGCCGGACAATCCGCGTTCGTTGCGCAAGGCGACTCGATGATCGCGCGCTGGCTTGAGGCTGTGTCCTCTACGCATCCACCCGTCATCGATAGAGCGAAACCGGCGAGCAAGGACAAGAACGTGTGCTGAAATTTCATCATGGCTGATCCTTTCGTTGTGGCTTTTTGCCTGCGGATCCTGGATACGGCGTAACGGCCCAGACTTCGAGTTTCGACCGGTTTCACCATGGTCAATTGCGACGCGATTTAGCATAATATAATTAATTTCAACGATTTAATAGCGTCATATATTTTATGCTGCACCGAGTTCTCGCGGACCAAGATCTCGCCGGAATCCAAGGATCCGCCTTCCGCAGTCTGAACATGTAGCCCTGTCCGGAGCTACCTTGCGTTGCGCATGCTGTCCCGCAGGCAACTGATAGGTCACCTCGCCGGTGGGGCGGCTCTACTTGCTACCCGGTCGGGCCACGCGCTTGGAAGCGGCTCGAGGTTTCGGTTTGGCCAATTGCAGCTCAACAATTCAAGCGCGTGGAACCCGCGGCCGAGGGCGCTGCATCGCCTGGCGTGGGAAATCGATAAACGCACATCAATCGACATCGCTCTTGATCCGACAACGATCGCCCCGACATCCGGGGTTCTCCACGAAACGCCATTTCTGTACCTGTGCGGCGATCGCGCGTTCGATCTACCCTCAGCGTCCGGACTTGAGTCGCTGCGGCGGTTCCTGACGTTCGGGGGCTTCCTGCTGATCGATAACGCGGAAGGTACAGCTGACGGCGCCTTTGATGGCTACGTGCGTAAATTGTTGTCGGCGATACTCCCCGCCTCCGATGAGGCCAAAGGACTTGCGCCGATTGCCTCCGATCACGTCGTCTTTCGATCATTTTACTTGCTGAAGAAACCGGTAGGAAGGCTAGCCATTGCGGCGGCGATGGAGGGCATCGTCCGAGACGGTCGACTGGTGTGCGCGTACGTTGCCAACGATTTGGGTGGTGCCTGGATGAGAGATGATCTCGGGAACTACGACTTTCCGTGTGAACCCGGTGGGGAGGCGCAACGCGAGCAAGCGTTTCGGCTTGGTGTGAACCTAGTGATGTACGCGCTTTGCCTCGACTACAAGTCCGACCAAGTACACATTCCATCCATCTTGCATCGGCGACGCTGGAAGCCGGACGATGGAGCAGGCACACCGTGAATATCGGCATCCTGCCGTGGCACCTCCGCCTCGGATTCGCCCTCGCTGCAATTGCGCTTGTAGCTGCGGCGATCGCGGTCGCACGCCGAAACCGCTGGCGCGCGATCGCGCCAGCCCTTGCGGTCGGTGGCCTTGCTGCTGCGGGCGTTCTGCTGACGGAAGTCCTCGTGGCGCTCACCGTGCGAGGTTCGGCGCCCCAACAGGTCGACTTTAACCAATATCGGTGGGTGTTCTTTTCGCCTTGGGGACGCACCGGGCTGTGGCTCGGAACCGCAACCGTCATGGCGATCGTGGCGTTGTCGTGGCGCGCTAGCCGCGGAGTTGCGCCGTTGCGCCGAACCGCAATGATTGCATTGCGGACCGCTGCGGCCATTGGCGCGATGGTCATTTTCGTCGAACCCGCCATCGAACTGCGCCAGATCGCGCGCGAGCCGAATCGAATTGCGATTTTGGTCGACGACTCAAAGTCGATGTCACTGGCCGAAGCCATACGTGGACCAACGAGAATTGAACGCGCACGACGCCTGCTCGCTGCTTCAGGCCAAGCTCTGGCTTCCTGGCAGCGCGATCACCGGATCGACTACTATGCATTTTCCGATAGGCTTACGCCGATTTCGCAAACTGCCCTCGCCACGGACACCGCAACGGGCAACGCAACCATGATGCGCAAAGCGCTCGAGCAGGTCCGCGAACGCTACGATGGCCACGACCTCGCTGGCATCATTCTCATCTCCGACGGCGCCGCCACCGATAGCGTCGATGAAGATTCAGGAAATAGTTCCTCAAGAGACTTCTTGCGCTCGCTCGACACGCGCGTTCACACAGTGTGGGCGGGGCGCAGCGGACTTCAGGACCTGGCGGTTGCTCGAGTGATCGCTGATGAGTTCGGCTTTGTACGAACGGCGATGCGCATCGAGGCGGTGATCCGCACAACCGGACTAGCGGGCCTCCCAAGGGGACTTGCTTCGGGGCGCCGACGCGTCCCCGTAACGCTGTCCGTCGACGGTCAGGTTCTCCGCCGCAAGATGCTGGAGCTCGGTGGAAACGATGGCGATGCAACCGTGGCCTTCGAAGTCACCCCGCCCCGCGTCGGTCGCTTTGTTTACGAAATTTCGCTGCCGACCCTGCCTGGCGAGCCGGTGACCTCGAACAATACGCGCAGCTTTGTCGTGCGCATCATTCGCGACAAGATTCGCGTGCTGCAAATTTCGGGAGCACCGTCGTGGGACGTCCGTGCCTTGCGGCAGATGCTGAAGTCCAATCCAAACGTCGATCTTATCAGCTTTTTTATTCTCCGAACGCAGGACGACGTTTCGCTGGTCTCTAACGACGACATGTCTCTGATTCCGTTTCCAACGCGCGAATTGTTCGAACAACAACTCCCATCGTTCGACGTGATCATTCTGCAGAACTTTGAGTTTCAGCCCTACGGAATTGGTGATTACCTAGAGAACATCCGCAACTACGTCGAGACGGGAGGTGGGCTTGCGATGATCGGAGGTCCGCAGTCGTTTACCTCGGGCGGATTCTACGGAACACCCATCGCAGCGGCACTGCCGGTGGAACTCTACAACCCCGAGGAGCCCGACTCGGCGCCCGCAAACGCGCAACGTTGGGTCGACACGGCTCGGTTCCAGCCTCAACTTAGCGATGCTGGAGCGAGACACCCCATCACCGCGTTGCGCTACGCCTCTACCGACAACATCGCTGCCTGGCGAGCACTGCCTCCACTCGAGGGAGTAAACCTCGTAGCGGGCGCAAAGTCCCACGCCACAATACTAGCCACGCATCCGCAACTTCGAACCCGCAGCGGCAAGCCGATGCCCGTGATTGCCTGCGGTGACTACGGCAAAGGTCGAGCGATCGCGTTCGCGACCGACACGCTTTGGCGATACGGGTTTGTCGCTGCCGCTCGCCGTGGAGACGATGGACGCAGCTACACAAAGCTATGGGAGAACGCGATCCGTTGGCTCATCAAGGATCCAGATCTCCGCAACCTTCACGTCGAAAGCAATGCTCTAGAATATCCTCCCGGCGCTCCGATTGGCATCACCGTTCGCCTCGTCGGCCCCGACTATCAGCCGCAGTCAAACGGCGAAGTCGCTATCGTCGTCAAGCGCGGTGCGGATCCCTCGCGCGCTGAAGAAGTTGTTCGAAAGAAGGTCCTTGTGAGCGATCCTCGAGGCGCGGCCGATCGGTCGGGGCGAGGCGAAGTGAGTGACCTTGGCGACCTCGGTCCGGGGATCTACCGCGCCGTTGGTCGCGCGTCCATCGGCGGCCGCGACGTAGAAGCGAGCGACATTTTCCTCGTGCGCGACCCAGGAACGGAATTCGACCGCCCGATGGGCGACCCTGCGACACTCGTGGCGATCGCCAACGCGACCCGTGGTGAAGCCCTCGGTTCGATCGACGAACTGCCACCTCGACTCGCATTCGATCCACCGCGCATGGTCCGCGTCGATCGACGAACCGACATCGAACTGTGGAGCCGTCCCGGTCTGCTGCTACTCGTGGTTGGCCTTCTGGGTCTTGAATGGCTGCTGCGACAGCGTAGCGGCTACTTGTAGCGCCGTGTTGCGTGCCCGCGCCGGGCCGCATCGCTTACAAGCTGCCCAAACCACGCGCACGTCACGCGATGCAATCAGCAGTCGTCTGGTCTGGAAACGTGTGTAGTTCGCTGCGCTCGATGCGAACCTCGAAGGAACCCGCCGGAATAACCGTAATTTAAAGCGACTCACGCAGAGTGTTTACCGTTAACTAGAACGCTAGTGAAGATAACATAACCGTCTATTTTCACCAGAGATGGCGATAAACTGACTCTGTATGAACATAAAGCGACGACTTTTCAATGACTTATCGCGATGGGCCAGCACGGGCGCGCGGCGTCCGCTCCTCCTTCGCGGCGCGCGCCAGGTTGGGAAAACGAAATCGGTCCAGGTGCGAAGAGCGCTGTTTGCACTCGAGAAAGCCCTAATCGTTCATAAGATTCGTCCCACACAAGCGAAGGCCCTGCCCCTGGTGTCCTGACGCACCTTCAGGTGATCCGGGAGGGGTCGCTCGTCGCTCCGGTCGCTGAAGTAGCGATCGCCTCAAACACCGCCCGTAGGATATGTCCGCGATGTAATTGCGGGTATTGCTGATGGACGTTCCTGGGTTTCACCACCACGGTCGCTGTTGCGCTCGACGTTGTTTTACGACTTCGTCCCAGTGTGTCTGACCAATGTTCGCCTCTGAACCGTTCGTGGTGCTACGCGTCCTGTTTTGTTGCGCGAGCAAATCGTCCCGTCGTTTCCATCCGTACATGGTCGTGCGCTTTACCTCTGGGAAGCGTTTGGCTGTTGCGGCATAGCCGTTCTCGCGAAGATACTTCACGATCTCCTTCTGGTTGTATTTTGACCGGCGACCGTCCTCTTTCGCTGGCACTTTAAAGTCGCTGGAGGGTGCATTTGGGTTCGCCCTTGCATCCAGAAATTTTTGCCGCTGCGCCCGCAGGTAGATCGTTTTCCGTGCCACCTCCGGGAAGCTTTTCGAGGCCGCAATGCAGCCGTGCTTCCGAGCATACGCGAGGATCTTGTCCCAGTTGTGCTCCGGCTGGCGACCGGTCGGCTTCAACGGCAGGTTGAACTCTCGACAGTAGGCGTCGAGAGTGTCCTTGCTGATGTCCGCGTCTTTGGCTGCCTGCGCGCGCGGAACAAACGCGCCAGACGAGGTCCTTTGATACGAGCTCTTGGCGATCGCTAACCGATCCTTCGCTCGAGGGTGGAGCTTGGGGCCGCCGATCCTTGGTTTCGCGTTTGCAGACCCGGCGGTGTCGGGCCGCGACAGTCCAACTTCAGCGGCCCACGCGTCGATCTGGTTCGGGTCGAATCCCAATCGTTTGGCAGCAGCCTCTTTCCCAACGGTTCTGCTGACCGCCACGTAGGCAACTTTCTGTTCGCGCGTTAGCGATGATTCGCCCATCCCAGTGGCGGTCACGCTCGATCCGGTGCCGCGTGACGCTGGCACCTTGCCCTGGACGGCCTTCGCAGACCGCTTGACGGCGTTTTTGATCATCAAGCCGGTGGGTACTTCCGGCTTTCTGAGCGATAGCGCGGCCGCAATCTCCATCATATCGGCCAAGCGATCGACGGGACTAAACGTGGTCGTAGACTCAGCGCAGGAGTTGGCTGGTTGCCCATACGCGGCGTCGCACGAACTCGTGTACAGAAACGCGGTAAGTTTTTGCCACCCGGCCCAGGAGGGTGTTTCCACGCTACAGGCAGCTTCGGGGGCGTGGTCCGACGCTTGAACGATCAGCTGCGGCACCTCTGCTGCACAACCCATGGGCCGCAAAACCTACCATTGCGCGACCTTCCTGCAATGTATTTTTGCGATGCTGCGTCTCTGCTCCGTCAGCTGGCCTTGGGCTTGAGCTCGTCCATGGAGACCGTGGGCTCGCCTTCTGGGCCACGTCCACGTGGAGGCCGCGCATCGATTGCGCCTCGCGGCCAACCGCTTCCGGCGCTATCCAGTGCCGCGTAACAACCTACGCAGCTAGCCGTTTCGAGCCTCGCCATTCTCAATGGTTACATGTGGGTACATTCGGGCCGGTTTTTGCAGACAACCACCTGTGAATGGAAATCGGCGTAATTACCAACCCAAATAGTCGCAAGAACCGCAAGCGGCCCCATCGCGCGAAGCGGCTTCAGGACACTGTCGGCTGCGTGGGCGAAGTGCATGAAACAGCGTCGGTGGATGCGATAAAGCCGGTGCTCCGACACTTCCTACGCGAACGCGCGCGCTATTGGGTCGCAGACGGAGGCGACGGCGCGCTGCATTGGGTGCTGCGCATGGGCATGGAAGTCCTGCAGGAACCTGAATTCCAATCGAATTCCACCACTCTGCCCAGCGTGATGCCCACCAACGGCGGGACGATCGACTTCGTCGCCAATCACGTCGGGCTCAAAGGCGATGCCGAACTGTTGCTCGATGCACTGACTCGGTCCGTTGAGGCCGGGGCTGAAGTCGAAGAAGCCGAAGTCGACTCGATGGCGATCGACGGCATCCAGATCGTCGACGGAAAGCAGGTCGCGTTCCGCACCTATGGATTTGCCTCAGCGGCGGGCGGAGTGGGTCAGCGCTTTTACTCCAAATACTACGCCGACTCCGATCCAAACCCGCGCACGATCGTGAAGGTGGTTGCTAACACGGTGGTATCGGCGCCGATCGCGCTTTCACCTCTCGCAAAGCTTCCGTTTGGAAACCTCACGACGTACGCGCGCGACCTATTTCAGCCGACGCGGTGCAAAGTTTCGCTCGATGGGGCCGAGCTCCCAGGCGATGCATTCACAGGAGTTCATATCGCATCGATGTCGATCAACCTGGGCAACGTATTGCGGCTGTTCGGCAAAGCGGATGAACCGGGACAACTCAACGCGCTGGTAGGAACGCCCAGCCCGTGGGGCATCATTTGCAACCTGCCGCGGATGGTCCGCGGTCAAGATGTACGCGGTCGAAATATTCTCGACCAGCAATGCCGCGAAATGACGATGCAGGCAACGGGCGACGAGCTGCTCGAACCGATTATCGACGGCGAGTACTACCATCGCGTGCAAACGATCGCGTTCCGCCTCGGCCCGCGCATTCGCATTCCAAGGGTCGTAGATGCGCAGCTAGCCGCGGCAGCATAACCAGCTACTTCGAGCCCGGTTCGTTCGGACAGCTGCTGCCTTTGCCGCCAGCCTTGGGGCAGAGTCCATACAGTTCATGGCGGTGGCGCAGGACCACAAAACCGCCCAATCGCGCCGCAATGCGCTCCTGCAACCGCTCGATTTCGTCATCCTCAAACTCGAGGATGAGGCCGCACTTGAGGCAGATCAGGTGGTCGTGATGATCGCCGACCACTTCATACCGCGCCTGGCCGTCGCCAAACTGGCGCTCGACCGCCAGTCCGCTGTCGACCAGCAGCTTCAGCGTGCGGTACACAGTTGCGTACCCAACCCGCGAATGGCGTTTCCGAACCTTCGCCAATAGCTCGTCGACCGAGACGTGATCGCGGGTTCGCAGGAACTGCTCAACAATCGCTTCGCGCTGAGCCGTGGTGTTTAGCCGATGATCGTGTACATAGGTTCGCCACCGATCCTTCAGCTCCCCGGTATCGCTGGGCCGAAAGTCCTGCCGCTCCGCCATACGTCAGCTTCTCTGCGAGCCGGCGTCCCGTCAAGCGCTCCCGCAGGTCTCCAGCGTTGGATTTGTAACGCGCAAGTAGTGCTACAGTGCCCTCCGTGGAACCGGAAGACCCTGGGTTTGATGCGATTCTCACGCGGCTTCGCCAGGTCGTGCAGCAGCTCGAGTCCGGCGAGCTATCGCTAGAGCAGTCGCTGGCTGTGTACGAGGAAGGTGTAGGTCTAGCGCGCAAAGGCCAACAACAACTTGCAGCGGCCGAAAAGCGGGTGGAGATCCTGACCAGCGCCTCGAATGGGATCTCCGCGGTGCCGTTCGACGAGCCCAGCGGGTCCTAAGTGGCGGCCACCTTGTCGCCGAGCAGCGCCCCTGCTGAACTCGCCGGGTTTCTCGAAGAAGTTCGCAGTCTGGTCGATCGCGAGCTCGACAGGCGTCTCCGCCCGTCGGGCGACGATCCCGGACGCCTTGCTGAGGCCATGCACTATGCCGCGACCGGCCCCGGCAAGCGGCTCCGTCCTGCGGTCGCGTTTGCAGCGACAGAAGCGTGTGGCGGCCCCCAACACGCGGCGCTCCCTGTTGCGACGGCGATCGAAATGCTGCACGCGTACACGTTGGTGCACGACGACCTGCCCGCGATGGACGACGATCGGGAACGCAGGGGCCGGCCAACCGTGCACATCGCATTCGGGGAAGCGATCGCGATCTTGGCCGGAGATGGACTACTAACGGCGGCGTTCGGTGCGCTCAGCGAACTCGGTGCGCGCTCTAGCGACGCCGTGCGCACGCTAGCTCAGCGCGCTGGATCGACCGAGCTGCTGCTCGGCCAAGCCCTGGATATCGCCTCGCCGCCGCAAACATTCAAAGCGATCGAACGCATGCACGCAGCAAAGACCGGGGCGTTATTCGCCGCCGCGGCGGAGCTGGGTGGAATCGCGGCCGGGGCCGCGCCGTCTCTGTGCGCCGCGCTTGGCCGATACGGTCTGGCCATCGGGATCGCATTCCAGCATGCCGATGACCGCGACGACCAAGAACTCGTCACCCATGCCGAGGCTGCCTCCGCCCGCATGAAGGAGTTATGCGCTGACGCCCGGGCGGAGATTGCGCCCCTGGGCCGTGCAGCCGGTCGGCTCGACGCCATTGCGGCCTGGATCACATCGCGATCCACTTAGTACAGTTCCCCGTAAGTTGGTGGCCACCCCGGTCGCCGAGGCGACCGGA
>CAYQQM010000077.1:0-26261 GCA_964419605.1 uncultured Kofleriaceae bacterium
ATCTGCTCCGGGCTGCTGTGCCTCGCTCGACGACTTATTATCCGGCGGGCCCTAAAGGCGGAAGGACAGCTCGGAAGCACGTGAACGCAGCTGCGTACCATGGCGCGACGGCCCAGCCCGAGGTAGAAGAGGGTCACCCGTGATCCATCGCCTCGGAGTCGCTCGAACCCCTGCCCTCGCGGTTCCGTTACCACCCACGCTGGAGCTCGGAGCCTGTTACCGATACTGCGAAGCACTGGTTCGATCTCGCCACCACAACTACCCGGTTGCATCGATGTTTGCCCGGTCGGCGCTTCGCAAGCACATCTTTGCGCTGTTCGCATTCGCCCGCGTTGCCGACGATTTCGCCGACGAAGCGTCGTACGAAGGTCGCCGGGCCCGCGAACTCGACCGCTGGGACGAACAGCTATACGCGGCCTACCATGGCCGTGCCGACCACCCTGTATTCATTGCACTTGCCGACACCGCCGACCGCTTCGGACTGCCAATCACCGAGTTCACCGAATTGCTGTCCGGGTTTCGCACCGACCTGGAACGCCGCCGTTACGCTACGTTCGACGAGCTTCGCGGGTACACGCGTCAGGCCGCCGAACCGGTGGGTCGCCTGCTTTTGTACATCGGTGGCTATCGCGCACCCGAACTCCACGCCTTTGCCGATGACCTTTCGACCGCGGTGGCCATCGCCCGTTTGGTGCAAGACGTTCCAGCCGATTGGAACCGCGGCCGCGTGTACTTGCCCGCCGAAGACTTGCGCCATTTCGGCGTCACCGAAGCCGACATCGCATCGCGCCGGATCTCTGCCCCGGTGGGGAACCTAATCCGATTCGAGGTTGCCCGTACTCGAGCGCTGTTCGAACGCGCGCGGCCCTTGGTCGACATCGTCGGGGCGGATCTCGCGGTCGAACTCGCATTGACGTGGCACGGCGGCATGCGCATCCTCGATAAGATCGAGCGCGTTGCCGATCGGTTGTTCGCACATCGTCCGCACCTCGGACAGATCGACAAAGCGATCGTGGTAGCACGCGCAGTCGCCTGGCGCGGCGATACGCTTCCACCGCGAGGCCTCAACCTCCTGCGGCGCTGGGTCGACCGCGGTTAGGGCCCGCCGGAAAATAAGTAGACGACGACACCAGTCCAATGGATCGGAATTGCTCGACATCGTCGAGAAAGACGATCGGGTTATTGTCCGGCGGGCCCTTAGGCACTGGCCCGTAATAAGTTGTCGAGCGAGGCACAGCAGCCCGGAGCAGATCGGGAGCGCGCCCGGAGCGACCGACCGAGCCGTACCCGACGGTACGGCGACCGAGGGAGCGAGGACGTAAGCCACGAGCTGCCCGGGATGCGAAGCCGCAGCCGATCAACTTATTACGGGCCAGTGCCTTAGTACCTCATCACAGAGATTCTGACTAGCTTGGATGGGGTTCTCGGGCCTGCTACGGTCGCTGCGTGAGAGGCAGACTCATTGCTCTGGCAATCGCAACCACGCTCGGGTGCCACTCGACGCGAAAGACGCTGGTTCCCGACGTTCCCCGACACGGCAGCGTGGAGGCGCGCACCAGATTTCTCGAAGCGAGAACCAAGTTTCTCGAGGATAGCCGAGAGGGTGCGGCGTTCCGTCAGATCGTGCGCGAATTTCCCGATGACCCGATTGCACCATGGGCTGAGCTCTACGCTGGCATGGCAGCGGTGAAATCGCGCCAATATGCGGAAGCTGATCGACAGCTAACGAGAGTGATCGCGGCGAATCCCAATGAAGGCGTCGCTACAAAAGCGAAGCTCTACCTCGGAATCTCGAAGAATTATCAGGGCGATACGGCGGCAGCCCGCAGGTTGCTCGCGGGTGCCGATCGGGCGGTAGAGACCGACGATGAGCGTACCGAGTATCTCGCAGCCCTGGCGTATTCCCTCGCGGAGGGCGAGGAACCGCTTGCCGCACTGCCCGTGT
Organism: uncultured Kofleriaceae bacterium; assembly: GCA_964419605.1. Lineage (GTDB taxonomy): Bacteria > Myxococcota_A > Polyangia > Haliangiales > Haliangiaceae > JABFXX01. The sequence continues at coordinate 1,946 of CAYQQM010000077.1, forward strand.
TCGACCTGTTGTGGCCACGGGTGAATCCGACCGAGCGCGCAGCAGCACTCACTCGCATTGAAGCCATCGTCACCCGTGCGGCTCCGCCCGCGCTTCAGCGCAGCTACGACGCGTTGGATGATCGGCGAGGACCGAGCATCGCGATTGTGGGTACCCGGCTGGCGTCCATTTTCGAGGCGGAGGGAAACGCTGGCGCCGCAGCGAAACGGCGGGAAGACATTGCTCCTGCTCGCGCTGCGGTTGGGCTTCCGCCCCTTCCCCGAGCAAGCGAGGTTGGCGACGTGAACCGCACTTCCGACGGCGCGGTCGTTTTGGGTGCAGTGATACCTGGCGCTGCGAAGGACCGCGTAGTTTCCGATGCAGTCACGGCTGGGCTCGGAGTCGCTGCAAGCCTGCCCGATGGCAGGGGGGCAATTGAAATTCGCTCGGCCATCGACAAATTGACCGCGGTGGAGAAAGTCGAAGAACTAGCAGCGCGCAACGTGCTCGCCATTGTAGGTCCGGTTGGCGATAGCATGACCGACGCCGCTGCGGCGAGAGCCGAGGGGCTCGGCGTACCGTTGATTTCGCTGTCACCTCACGCCGAAGGACGGGCGAGTGGGAGGTTTGTTTTTTACATCCGCCACTCCCCGGAAGCACGAGCCGCGGCGCTTGCAGAGCGCGGACTTGGCCTTCGGATTAAGCGCTACGCTCTACTGGGACCGGACAGCGATTACGGCAAGGGGGCAACGAGTGCGTTTGCCTCCGCCATCGCGAAGGGCGGCGGTTCGGTTGTCGCCACGGTGTTGTACCCGCGAGACACGATTTCGTTCACAAAGATCGTCGGCGGTCTTGGCTCTGGTTTTGAGGGCGTGTTCGTCGCGGACGAGGCCTCTAAACTGGCGTTGATTGCACCGGCACTAGCTGCCGGGGGTGCGATTCCAAAGCCAACGCCCCTGCCCAAAACGGTGCGCGGTGGGCACCCGATCTTGTTGCTGTCTACCGCCGATGACCTGACCGCAGATTTTCTTGCAAGGGCGGGACGTCACACCGAGGGAGCCATCCTTGCGCCAGGGTTCTTTCCGGATGACACCGTTCCGGAAATCCAATCCTTTGTAACGCGGTATGCCGCCGAATATGGCAGGCCACCCGGAGCGACAGCGGCCTATGCATTCGACGCCGCTTCGATTGCGATGGCCGCGCGCGCAAGCGAACGAACCGGGCTGGCCTCGGCCTTCACCTCTGGCGGGCTCAGCGGGGTCACCGGCACCATCCGATTTGACCCGCAACATCGTCGAGCGGATCCCGGCGTTTTGTATACCGTGGTCGATGAGGGTGGCAATCGCTACGCGATTCGCGCGGTCCCCGCTCAGCCCTGACACGTAACCGCCGATGTGAAATACGAGCGCTACGGCATCTTGGCCTACGGCGTGGTTCGCGCGCGATGCCAGACGTGTGGGTCGCCGTACCGACGGGTACGGCGACCCTTGGAAGTCCCCGACGGGGGCTCGGTCGGTCGCTCCGGGCGCGGTCGCGATCTGCTCCGGGCTTCTTGCCTCGCTCGACAGCTTATTTAGGGACAGTGCCTTACCGTTGCCAAAGTTCTCCGAGGCTAAGCTCAATGGCATCAAAAGGCTCGGCGCGCACGCCGGCATTGCCACTAAAAGTCAGCACCATTCGGTACGTGGCGCCGTCAAGCCGAAAGACTTCCAGAGTCATTGCGTCTGGGTCGATGAGCCACGCATGGGCAACTCCATGGGCCGCGTAAATGGGTAGTTTGCCGGTTCGATCATAGGCCGCGGTGGATGGCGACAAAACTTCGCAGATCCAATTGGGGGCAATCGTGAAGTAGGCGACGTCCGGTAGCTCCGGCATGCGTTCACGACGCCACCCGGCCAGATCAGGCACGAGGATGTCAGCACCCACGTGTAGCTCGGGCTCGTTCAAGATGATCCAGCCTCCCGGGCCGCCCTTTTTGCGTCGAAACGGCGGCTCTAACTCGGCGCCCAAGATGGTCGCCGCCGACGCATGCTTGGCAGCTGGTCTTGGCGAAGTAATCAGAGCGCCATTGATCACTTCTGCGACGCGGGACGCCGGCGTATCAAGGACATCTTGATATGTGGCTATTGTTCGAGCGGCGCTCACCGGCTGATTGTAACTCCTTCGGCCCCTGCTGCAAAACAAGAAAGCAGCACATCAAAGCGTCTCGCTAATAATCGTCGTCGACGAGGGTGGCAATCGCTACGCGATTCGCGTGGTCCCCGCTCAGCCCTGACACGTAACCGCCGATGTGTTACACAGCCGGGGTGGCGTTTCCCGTCGGCAATCGACTTATCGCAGCGCTGGACGTACCCGATCGCAAGTCAGCGGAAGCTCTCGTCAACAAATTAGGGGGAGTGCCGAGTTGGGCCAAAATCGGCCTGGAGCTGTTTTGTTCTGAAGGCCCTGCAATGATTGCAGACTTCGCGGCGCAACGGCTGGCGATCATGCTCGACCTCAAGTTGCACGACATTCCGGCCACCGTGGCCAGGACCGTTACTGCGGTCGGTCGGCTGGGCGCTCGATTGCTAACCGTTCACGCCGCAGGAGGCCGGGAGATGCTTGAATCAGCCGTGAAAGCTGCTCGCGATATCGGCGACACGAAAATTCTTGCAGTTACCGTGCTGACATCGCTCGACGACTCGGATCTGCTGCAGATCGGCTGCGTCGGGCAAACCACCGACGTCGTCAAGAAGCGCGCGGAGCTGGCCGTGCGCGCCGGATGTCACGGCGTGGTTGCATCCCCGCACGAAGTGGCGGTCATACGCGCGTTGGTACCTAGCGACTTTGTCGTCGTCACGCCAGGCGTTCGTCCGCCGGGTAGCCCGGCCGATGATCAGAAACGCGTGATGACAGCTAAGGACGCGCGCGCTGCCGGGGCAGACATGGTTGTCGTTGGCCGTCCGTTGCGAGATGCATCGGATCCCGCAGCTGCGGCGCGGGCCCTTGTGGCGGATTTGGCAGCCGCGTCGTGACCGCTTCGGCACCGTTTCACAAGCATGACCGAGTCATCTACGGCATCGGCCCAGTGCGCGAAGTCCTGCGCTGTCGGCCCTCATCGATCACCGCGATTTGGGTGGATCCCAAACGCGCCGATAAGCGATCCGGCGACCCGGTAGCCCTCATCGTAACGGCCGCGCGCGCTGCAAAGATCCGGGTCGAAGATCGCCACCGACCTGAGATCGAACACGCGCTCGGAGAGGGGGCTCGCCACCAAGGCGTGTTGGCGTTTTTGGGTCCCTATGCATATGTCGACTTAGAGGCTCTGCTCGCTCATCGCGCTGAGCCACCCCTCCTCTTGGCCCTCGACGGCGTTGAAGATCCGCGCAACTTCGGCGCCGTATTGCGTTCGGCGTATTTGCTCGGCGCAGGGGGTGTGGTGATCGCAGAACACCGAGCAGCGCAGGTGACCGGCGTCGTCGCAAAGGCATCGGCCGGCGCGAGCGAACTTATCCCGATCGCGAGAGTCGGAAACCTGGTGCGAGCGCTCGAGGAGCTGCGCGAACTGAACGTATGGCGGGTTGCGGTACACGCCGCTCCCGATGCCCAGCCGATCGCGCAACTGGATGGAACGCTGCCGATGGTGCTGGTGTTGGGCTCGGAGGGCGGCGGTGTGCGACCCCTCGTTGCAAAGCATTGCGATTTCCACGCGGTAATTCCCATGCAGCACACCGAGATTGGTTCATTTAATGTGTCCGTTGCCGCTGCGCTTGCACTGTACGAGGTTCGCCGCCAGCGGGCGTTGGGGTAGCCGCGGTACCGCCTCAGCGCATGGGGAGCGTTCGATGCGAGCGGCTATCGATTCAAACCCAACGAAGGTCTGTCGGTTGGTGGGGTAATGCCGATCGCCGTGTATACCTTTGCCGACGCGGTCGAATTGTAGCAACCGCGCTGAAAAATCCTTTGCAGTTACTGAAGATAGCAATCAGTTGTACAAAACGAATTGACAGTTGCAAAAGCAGCTGTTAGAGAAAACAAACTATCGCAGTCTACTCGTCGAGTGGACTCCGGGATGACCATGCGGACCCAACCAAAATACCATCGCGCCATTGACCGCCGAGCGTCCGAGATGCTCAGCAGTTTTAACGCGATTTCGCTAGGTTGCGGCGATCGATCGATCGCCGCAACCGCGGTGAAATGGGGGGCCACTCGTGCGTAGCTGATCAGTTACCTGACAGTTGCGATGAGGGCCACCCGGGAAACCGAGTGGCCCTTTCTGTTTCAGATATCTATATATCGCGACCGTAATACCTATCTTAACTAACACATACGGGCTGGCCTAAGCCGGCACGACACACGGCTTCCATCCGTTTTGATCCAGGTGCGAATCCTGGGCCCGTAACTGCTGCGTCCTTGATCGGATGTGGACACGCCCAAGGTGCGTCCGCGAACCGGAGGGGATGATGACAACTGAATAGCTGACGATGACTGGCGCTGTTCGCGCCTCCGATGTGCAACGCATCGGGGGACGACTGCGCCGTACGATGCCCCGCTTTGGCGTAATTGGTAGCGCGCTTGGCTGAAGCCCAGGAGGTCCCGGTTCGATTCCGGGGGGCGGGACGATGGATTGGACGTGGGTCGCTCGGCAGTCGAGCGCTGGCGTCTGACCCACTGACGAGAGTTTGTCGTCGGATTTGCTGTGCCCAGATTTGGGCCGAAGGAGACAATCATGTTGAAGTTTACGAACTATTTCTCGACCAAAACGACGCCGCAGTCGCAGCCGATACCCGGCTCCGCGCAGGTGGTGAATTCGGCCGGCGGATACGCATGGGCCGTCGATGACTGGGGTCGCCTCGATCGGTTCTTGATTCTGGGAAGCGAAGGCGGAACCTATTACGTGACGGAGCGCGCGTTGACGCTGCAAAACGCGCAGGTCGTTACGTCGTGCATTGCGGCCGATGGTCTCCGTGTAGTGGCTCGCGTCGTCGAAATCTCGCAAGCTGGTCGGGCGCCGAAGAACGATCCGGCGATTTTTGTGCTCGCGATGTGCGCCAAGCTCGGCGACGACGCAACGCGCGCGGCAGCGTTCGCTGCGTTGCCGGCGGTATGCCGCGTTGGGACCCACTTGATGCATTTTGCGCAGTTCGCAAACGGCTTCGGTGGGTGGGGTCGCGGAATGCGCAAGGCTGTGGCGGGGTGGTTCAATCAGCTCCCGGCCGAGCGACTGGCTTACCAGTTGGTGAAGTACCAGTCGCGCGACGGCTGGTCGAACCGCGATCTGCTCCGCCTCGCGCATCCGCGTGCCGCATCGCCGTCGCACGATCGGCTGTTTGCGTGGGTAAGCAAGGCAGCGCTGCCTGACGGCGCAGCGGATGATCCGGCACTCGGATTGGTCGTTGCGCTGGAACAGGCAAAGGCGGCGGACAGCTGCAAGGCGGTGGTCGAACTGATCCGCGCGGCAAAGCTGCCGCGCGAGGCCATCCCGACGCAGTGGCTGGTGCAGCCGGAAGTATGGGAAGCGCTCCTGGCGGACATGCCGATGACCGCCATGATCCGCAATCTGTCGACGATGACCAAGGTCGGATTGCTGTCGGAGATGTCCGCGGCAACCCAGACCGTGGTCGCGCGGCTGGGCGACAACGCCCGGTTGGCCAAGGCACGCGTTCACCCGATCGCAATCTTGGCCGCGCTGATCACCTACAAGGCCGGGAAGTCCGCGCGCGGAACCGCGAGCTGGAATCCGGTCGGCCAGGTGATCGATGCGCTAGACGGCGCGTTCTACGCGACGTTCAAGGCGATTGAGCCGACAGGCAAGCGGATGCTCCTCGCCCTCGACGTGTCGGCGTCGATGACGTGTGGATCGGTGTCCGGAGTTCCGGGATTGTCTCCGCGCGTGGCGGCTGCGGCGATGGCGCTGGTCACCGCGGCGACCGAGCCGCATCACGCATTCGTTGGGTTTGCCGACGAGCTGATTCCACTCGCCATCTCGCCGCGTCAGCGGCTCGATGACGTGGTGCGCGCAACGGATCAGTTGCCGTTCGGCGGAACGGACTGCGCGCAGCCGATGCTGTGGGCAGAGCGCAACAACGTCGATGTGGATACCTTCGTGGTCTACACCGACAACGATACCTGGGCGGGGAGCGTGCATCCCGCGCAGGCGCTGCGCGCGTATCGGCAAGCGCGCGGCCGTCCGGCCAAGCTCGTAGTGGTCGGAATGGAGTCGAACGGGTTTACGATCGCCGACCCGAACGACGCCGGCATGCTCGACGTCGTCGGTTTCGACACGTCGACACCGTCGGTAATTAGCGACTTCGCGCAGGCTTAGGTGGCCGATGGCAAACCGTCGGTGCCCAGGAGCGCGGGGAGCACCCACACGCGCGCGCGTGGCGCGAGCAATCGCGTCGCGCGTGCTTTGCTTCTGTAGACAATGGACGTCGCCCGGATTCCACCCGGGACAATGGCGGGTTCGATTCCCCCCAGAAGCACGACCTCGAGCCGAAGGTGTTGCGTTATCAATTCGGTATTGAACCGGCGAAAGCCCGCAACACCAGTCTTTTGTTCGAGGTCACTGCAGACGTAACTCAATTGGTAGAGTGTCTCCTCGGAGACGACGTCCTCTTCTTTTGCCTGGCAACGGGCCGCTAGAGGATGTTTATCGAATGAAATCGTAGGTTGTCGGTTCGAGTCCGACCGTCTGCACTGTTGTCCGCATATCGCGGGCCGCCACGTCGCGCGATCCGGCGCGCGACGCGTGAACTGCGCCGGAAGGAAAGGAGACGTGCCGTGAGCACGCAGACCCAGACCCTGCTGCTATCGCAGGGCTATGAGCCGATCAAAGTCATCTCGTGGCGGCGTGCGATCACGCTCCTGACCCTCGGTAAAGTCGAAGTGATCGAGGCGTACGACAATGAGATCAGCGCTGCCACGCTGGTCATCAAGATCCCAGCCGTGGTGCGCTTGCTGCGCGCATTTCGCCGGCACAACAAGCCGGTGAGGTTCTCTCGCATCAACATCTTCGCTCGCGATGGCTACCGTTGCCTGTACTGCGGTGCAAAGCGGCTGATCAGCGAGCTGACGTACGACCATGTGGTGCCGCGCGCCCAGGGTGGCAAGACCACCTGGGATAACATCGCAACGTGCTGCGTTCCGTGCAATCGCAAGAAAGGCAATCGGACGCCAGCAGAGGCACGCATGGTGTTGCGGCATGCGCCGGCACAGCCAACGTGGACACCGGCAGTGGTCATCCGGATCAGCCGACATAGCGTGCCCGATGCGTGGCGCGACTACCTCTACTGGACGACTGAAATCGAGCCCGAGTAAGGCGAGGACCCCGCGAGTGATGCGATTCGCGGGGTACCTCCGCCGTTGGAAGCGATCGGGCAAAGCCCACATCCGTACGAGGTGCTGCCGGCAGCGGGCGTTGGGGTAACCGCCGCACTGCCTCGGCGCAATTACCTAAATAATCCATAATTATCAACTAGTTCGACAGACAACCGGGGCGTATCCCACCGCTTCTCCAGCGGATCGGAGTTTCGTCCGAACCTACTAGGCATGCGCAGCGCTAGCGTCGGCCAAGCCGGCTTCACAATGGTCGAGATGATGTTGGTCGCGTCGATCGTCGGCGTGCTTGGAACCGTGGTGATTCCGACGTTTGTTCGCGAGTCGAAAAGGGTCCGCTACGACGCCGAAGTTCACTCCGTGTTTGCCGAACTCTCTGGGCGCCAAGAAATCTACAAAAGCGGCAACTTTCGCTACCACGCATCGGCGATGTGCCCGAATGCGACAAACGACAACGGCACAGCGACCTCCACCTGCCTCGGATCCACGAGCGACTGGACAAAAATCAAGGCCAAGCCCAGTCTCCAGAAACTTCGCTGCACGTACCAAATTTCTACGGGATGTCCAAGCGACACACCCTCGCCCCCCGCCGGGGTGGTGTTCAACCGGGGTGTTCAAAGTTGGTTCTTCATCGTCGCAACGTGCGGAACGGGAACCGATACCTTCACGTATTTTACGAGCAGCACCAGCTCTCAGGTTCAGAAGCAGAAGGGGACGATCAGCTATACATCTTCGGCTACCTGTTCGATTTAGGCACTGTCCGCTGTCCCAAAATAAACCGAGCGATGAACGCGGCCGAGCCGCACGTATCAAGAGCGTATGATACGGTGCGCGCAATGCGATTCGCACATGCTCTGATCGCGGTGCTGGCGTCGTGCCGTTACGACCTCGACCACGCCCAGATCAACGACGCGCCCCAGCCGCGACCGTGCGTGCCAAGCGCCAGCACGCAAAGTTGTGTCCGGGCCGAGGCGCACTCCGATTTCGCGTATGTCCATGCTGCGATCCTCAAACCCAAGTGCACCTTCAGAGGGTGCCACAACGGGGATCCAACCCCCGCAGGCAGTTTCGACTTTAGAACCACAGATGCGGCGTACACCCACCTTGTCGGTGCCCCATCGAAGTTGGATCCAACGCGAACACTTGTCGTACCCGGAAACGCCGGCCAAAGCTTTCTGCTTGCGATGATTGGCTCGTACAAGCTCGAAGAAGCCGAGCCGCCGCTTAGCGAGATCCCCCGGGGCGAAAAAGGCCAATTTGTTGGCACCATGCCGCAAGACGCGCCGATTATGTGCTGCCAGAAAGTCGACGCCGTCGAGCGCTGGGTCAGCGCCGGCGCTCCGAAGAACTAGTGCACGTCCTACCCACAATCGTTAAGTTATCGTTCGCCAAAGAGAAATCCTCGTCGCTTGCTTGACGCAGCTCCGCTTGGCTCGTTACAACAAGTACTAAGTAGCGCTGGGGGCTCGCCCGTAGCGCGGAGGAAGAGGAATCGATGAGCTGGCTAAGTGATATCTTCCATAAAGGCGGCGAGTTCTTCATCGTCAATACATTCTTTCTTGCGGTCGTCGTTGGCGTTATCGTCGAGAGGGCGATTTACTTCCTCGGTCGAGGCCACCTCAACGCCAAGGCCTTCCTCGAGCAGATCCGAAAGCTGCTCTCGGCGAACAACGTAGACCGAGCGAAAAAGCTGTGCGACGCAACGACCGCCCCGGTCGCGCGTGTCGCTAAAGCGGGCCTCAATCGGATTCATCGCGGTGAAGCCGCCGTTGCTCAAGCAATGGAAGAAACGATGACCGACACTTTGCCAGAGGTAAAGACTCGCATCGGCGCCCTATGGTCGTTGGCGAATATCACAACCCTTGTCGGCCTCCTAGGAACGATTACGGGCCTCATCCGAACGTTCAAAGCGATCGGCGACTTGTCGCCGCAAGAACAAAAGGAAGCGCTATCGCGAGGCATTTCAGAAGCCATGTACAACACGGCGTACGGCCTCTCGATCGCTCTGATCTGCATGATCGGCCACCTGCTACTTTCCGCCGCGATGAAAAAGGTCGTTGGCGACCTCGAGGCGTTTAGCTTGCGCTTCGAAAATCTCGTGGCCGAGGGCGGCACGGCCGCTGCTAGCCGCGCTCCGGCTGCCCCCACCGAAGACCTCAAGTAGCGGCCGTGGAGCTCTCCGCACAGAGGGTTCGCTCGAAAATGCGCGTCGCGGTTCGGCGGCGCGAGGATCAAGTCGAGCAAGAAGAGATCGAGAGCGGGGAGCTCAACCTCATCCCGTATCTCGACATGGTCACCAACCTGATGCTGTTTCTGCTCGCGTCTGTGGCTGCTGGCATCATCTTCACCCAGATCGATACCCAGCTACCGGACAAGGCTCCGCCATCCAGCGCAGCCGCGCCGGCCAACCCCAATCCAGACGAACAGCCGCTAAAAATGGTCGTGTCGGTGACGCGCGATCGACTGATCTTGTGGTCGATCTCGGGACTCGAGGGAACACTCCAAGCCCCCAAAGCGGTTTTTCCCCGCACGGGCCGCGATGGCGAGCCATGCGACGGCGCGTACATGTGCGAGAGCGGCTACTGCAGCGACCAGAGGCAATGCGGTGCGGCGCCAAAGCCTCAGACCCCTCCTACACCCACGCCGGTTTTCGACTTCCGAGGGTTGTCGGAGTCCTTGTTTGAGATTGCAAACCGGCGGTACGCGGGCAAGCCGCGCAAACAAGATACCTACCAGATCATCTTAATGGCCGACGGCGCCATCCCGTACAACACCATCGCGTCGACTATGGCGGCAATGCGCTGTCGGGCACCCGCGTTTGGCAAAGAACCAACGGCATGCGCACTACCAACCGACGACCCTGAGCTGCGCAAGGCCGAAAATCCCGTGTCGCCGGATAAGACCCTGTACGACACTACTCGAGCGCCGTACGATCCAAAAACGATGTCGCTGTTCAGCGATATTCTGTTCTCCCTGGGGTTCGAATGAGTTTTTCGCTGCGTGAAGCTCGGGGACTAATTCGCAAAGCGGTGAACCGCGTTCCCGAGGGCGAGTCGATCCGGCATCTCAACATCATGCCGATGATGGACATGATGACGATTTTGCTCGTGGCGTTTATCTTCCAGCTTTCAACGGACGCTCTCGATGTGATCGCGGGCACCGTACAGCTGCCGAAGACCCAGGTGGACTCCCCGTTACCGAAGAAGTCGTGGACCATGGTGGTCACGCCCAATGGCGTCGTGGTCGAAGGCAAAGCCATCGTTTCCGTTGCCAACGGAGACGTCGACCCCGCCGAGAAAGAAGGCGGAAGTCTAGGCATAAAAATCCCTCGACTTACCAACTACTTGGCTGCGATTCGAGGCGAGGAAATCAAAAAGCTTCAGGCCGCCGGGAAAGACCCGGCCAAGGAGCCCCCACCCGAGCTGCTTATCATTGCGGATCGAGTGACTCCATATCGCCTGCTCGTCGAGCTGATGTTCTCTGCCAAGCAGAAGGAAGCTGGGTTCAAGCGGTTCCGGCTCATCGTACAGAAAAACTTTCCGCCTCACGCAAAGTAAACGGCGCTCGCAACCCTGAATAGCTGCGCTATACTAAGCGCATGAATCTCGTCGGCGAACGCCGCGCTATCGCGGCCCTTGTGTTTACGTTCTTCGCGATTCTCTATACGGTAAACGGGTGGCAGGCCGTTATGCCGGCGCTCACACCGGTCATGTATGCGCTCGGCGGCGTATATGGCCTCGCGGCGTTCTCCGTCATCGCCGGGTACTTCTGGGGACGGTGGTACGCGCTCGGCGTGGGCCTGTTTGGCGTGATCCTGTTCGCGCTTGGCCTTTGGAAAGAAGGGCCCGAGCCGGTGATTCTATTTACCGGTGGACTGCATGTCGCCGCTGTGCTTTCGCTGTGGGGCAACGCGATGAGCGAAAGTTACGATGGCAAACCGGGATGGCGAGAGAAGCTGCACATGGACGACGCCGCGGTGCAGCGGCTCGGGCGGTCGGTGATCCGCGCAGGCGTGTCGCTGCCGATCGTCCTTATCTACGCACTCGCCCCAAAGCCCCCGGCCGGCATGGCGGCCGGTCTGATCGCGCTCTCCCTAGCCGGGATCGGGCTTCACGCCCTACTCCGCTTGCGCACGTGGGGGGTGCTTGCAGTGGCTGCCTCCGGAGTTGCGTTCGCCATCCTCGGGATCGAACACGCAAGCCCCACCGGTGCGCTTGGAGGATTCTTGCTGCTATCCGCCGCAGGGCCTTTTGCCGCCCCAATTGCGCGTTTGATTCGCGGCTAAGGTCGCGTTACGGTTAGCCCATGAAGTTTGGTAGCGCCTGTTTTGCGGCCTGCGTCGCTCTTGGAATTGCGCAGGCAGCATGTCAGCCACTGTACGGCAACCGGCCAGAACGCTTGCATACCCTCGATCAGAAGAAGCGACCGGCCGATCAGGCCCCCACGGAAGTGCAGGTTACCTACGTCGAGGAATGCACGGCCTCGTTCCAGGACGATCCCCGTAAGGTGCGACAGCAAACCACGTTATCTCGCCAGCTCGTAGACGCAGGCGATGCCTCCATGTCCTCGAGTGATCGCGCCCCCCAGCCCGACGGAAAAGTTGGACTCATCCGCGACGCCATCGACAAGTACCGCAACGCGCTGATCAAAGACCCGTACAACGCCGACGCGACGCTAAAACTCGCGGTCGCGTATGACAAAGCGCTGCGCAAAGGATGCGCCATTGCAATGTTGAAGCGCCTGGCAGCTTTGGGAGCCAATCCCAAGGTCGCCCCGGACGCACCTCGCCAAATCGACGCGGTAAGCGACAACGGCAAATGGTTCAAGGGCTATCGCAAAGACGCGATGGCCGTGTTCGGGCGATGATTCGTCTGGTTTTCGGGCTCGTCGCGATCTTCGCCGGCAGCGCATGCCAGCCGCAGTACAGGCCAACGGCTCCTCCCCCGCCGCTGCGCCCAGAACCTGAACCCGTTCCCACGGCCGTCGAGCAGAAGGATTGCGAGCCCACCGATCCACAGACGGAGCGCCGCCCGTTGTCGTTCAATGAGCGATCCATCCCCGAGGGAAGGCGCCTGGCCGATTTGGGCAACGTGAATCTGAGCGGTTGGCGAAACCCAGAGGTCCCGCGCATCACCCGAGAACAGCAACTGACCGACGCCGTCAAAGCCTTTATCACCGCACTCGCGGCCGATCCTTACAACGTTCGAGCGACGTACGGCCTGGCGGCCGCGTACGCGCGCATCGGCCGAACCCAGTGCTCGATCAACCTGTTGACCCGCATCCTTCAAATGCGCCCGCACACATCGAAGCGGACCGAAGTAGAACAATACATCGATCATCTCCTCGGTCGAAGGCGGGCGTTGGACCCCGACTTCATGGATATGCGTCGAGACGAGAGGTTCCGACGCTTGATTCAGAAAATGTGCGAAGGATCCAGCGATCCGAATTGCGTCTACGGCGCGAAGAAACTCGAGGACGACGCTGCTGGTGCTGGCGGTCCGTCGTAAGGAGTCGCATAACCGTGTGCTCGGGCAACGTATTGGCCGGCCGCGCGACGAGGAATGAATCGCCCGCGTGGGGGGTTGCGAGCCGACGGACGACCCGATTGAACCGCTACGACCGCGGCGGAAAAAAGAACTGAGTCGGGTGGCGCGCAAACCGGAGCAGCAGTTTGGTCGCCAAGCCGAGTCGCTCGCGAGTAGTTACCTCGCGGGCGCGTAGGGCTACTGCAAGCGCAAGAACAAAACTAATGCCAAAGTTCATGAGCCCAATGACCGCGATGCCAGCGCAGGCAGCCGACGTAATCGCGCCAACGCCCAGCGTGCAACCCGACAGCGCGAGCGACCCGGTCGACAACGTGATGTGTCGAACGTCGAGAGGAAGGCCAAAGAACATTCCTATCACAGGCGTCATTCCTAGCAACAACCCAAGGGTGACATTGCCTCCGATGCCCGCAGAATGATTCGCCACAAAGTCGCCCAATCTAGCCATCGCCTTGCGTCCGATCATTCGCGCACCGATGCGGTGATGGCGAAGTGCGTCCGGCAGCCGCCGATACGTGACCCAGTTTTCCAGCCAGCCGGCGCCCATGCTCGACATCCACAACAGAACGCCGGTTAGCGCTGCAAAAAATACCGTTCCGGTCTGCAGCGGATGAAACGAAGCGATCGTGGCCTTGGCCGCCGCGTCGGGCAAAAAGTGGCGCCCAGCCAACCTCACATAAAGTATGTCCGTCGCGATCGCGACGGGAATGACGGCGAACACGTTGCCGCATGCCGCTGCGAACTGCGACCGCGTGATGCGCGCGATGAGAGCGATCAACTCGTCGAGCTGATGTCGACCCCGCGCATCGCGAATCGTAGCTGCAAGCGCGGCAGCGGTCATCGATGGCTGCTTCGTCGCAAGCGTAAAGCCGAGAAACTGCATCGCCAAAAAGCTGAGAGCGTAGTTCGCGGATGCGAGCATCCCATCGAGAAACGGTGCGAGATGCTGCCACTTGGCGAGAAATTTCCCAATCACGGTGAACGCGGTAAGCCCACCGCCACCAGCCGCCGAAGCGAGCATCCTCCAGTATTCGCGCCGATTCGTGGTCACATAGTGCTCGCCGCTATGTCCCACTCGCTCGATAATCTTGCGCGCCAGCAACGCCAAATTGCGCTGGCCGAGAGTGCGAAGGCTGGCATCGGCAATGCGTCCCGCGGTGAGCCGCTCCAAGAACACCCTAGCGGCTGAGATCCGGGAACTTCGACTGTCGGTGGGTTGGCCAACGAGCGCCACCATCGTCTCGATCCGATCGGTCATCGCCCGAATCGCATCGATGCAGTAGACGACATCTACGCTGACCCCCGTGGTTTCAAGTCGGCGGTGAATCACCTCGAGCTGATTGCGACATTCGCTGATCACGCCGGGGGTCTCTTCGAGTCCAACATGGGGAAGGCGAAAAAACGGCGAATCGCGCACGGCCATTACGTCGGATCGCTCGCGCAAGCTTTCGCTGAGACCAAGCGCAGAGACGCGAGTACACAGCAGGGCAATCGCGTCCAACATGGCTTCGCGGATCGGGCCCCAGATGTCTCCCAACGCGTCGATAAGCTGAGCAAGCAGTTCGGCGGGCGCTGCTTCGATCCAGGCGCAGTCGCGAGCGCTGCGAAACAACCGTGAGACAAAGCGCTCGAGATTCTGGTCATCCGGAGGCTGTGGCAAGAGCCTGCGGGAAATGCGATCGATGGTTTCCGCCGCGAGACCGCGGTCGCTAGGGAGCCCGGCCTCCGAAAACAAATGAACCGCAGATGTATCGCGAAGTACCGAGCCCAGTGTGTCCGAGAACTTGCGCTGCAGCCCAGGGTCAGCGGCCACCGCATCCAACACTTGAACTAGGCGAGCCAGCTGGAACGGCGCCGGCCGCAGCAGGCGGCGCAGCGCGGGCACCTCGATGACCCAACGCGCCAGGTCTTCCACCACGTCAAGTCGGTCGGCAAGCGCCAGGTCCTTGTCGAGGCGCCCCAAGAGGTTCAGAAGCACCGTCGGTGCTCTGGACCGTGTTCTGGCCTCGGCCGTTGGTCCCATCGGTCATCTAGCATTGTCGCACGTCCGCACTCGTCCTGCAGGGCCGATCTCCACCGTGGAAATGCCATAGACTTACCGTTATCGTCACCAGGTAGATGCGGCTTCTCTGCCCGATCGCCTTTGCCATGGCAGCGAGTTGTGGGCAGGTCGTCGAAAGCCCATTTGAAGCCGGTCAACGCAGCGGGACTCGACTCAAATTGGCCTACTACGATTTCAACGGCGTCCGAACCATCGCCGAGGTTTACGACGCTGCGCGCGAGGAAGTTTGTGCAGTCCGCGCTTGGAGCGATGGCAATCAGTACTGCACTCCAACATCGGTTGAGTCAGTCGTGTATGCTGATGCAGCCTGCACAACCCGAGTCGGATTGATTTCGAACGATCCGTGTTTGGCGCCGAAGTACCTGGTCGAATACGACCACAGCTCATGCGATACTCCCATTCGCCGTCTGTATGGCCGTGGAAATGAGGTTTCGATCACGCAGTACTGGTACCGGTCAGGAGAACGGTGCACCGGTCCGTTTCCCACTAGCCAGCGTCTCGCGTTTGCGGTCGGGACTGAGGTAGCGGCCACGCGCCTCGTGCGAGTCACGATCGGCCCTTACGAGGGAACAGATCGGCTCCAGCAGCGATTTCTTACCAGCTCCGACGGCCTGCGCCTGCTCTCCACATCTCACTACGACTCCCACCTCGAGATTCCGTGCAACCTTGTTAGCCGCGCAGGCGACACCCAAGCGCGTTGCATTCCAGTCCGCGATGCGCCGATTTCGTACTTCCAAGACCCCGGCTGCAGCGGAGCCGTTGCTGCTACCCAAATGCAATGCCCCCCACCCGCTTTGGCTGCCCAGGCCGATTCCTGTAGCGACGTCGCGAAGTACTTCCGGCTGGGCACCCCCATCGCCGCCAGCGCGCTGTACGTAGGAACTCCGCAAACGTGCCGCATCTCGGCCACTTCCGCCGGCCTTCGCTATTTCAGCGTGGGTCTGGAGGTCGAGCTCGCCGCGTTTCGCCGCAGTCCCAAAGCCGAGGGAAGCCGCCTCCACGCGATCCAGCTGTCGGCCCATGGAGAAGAGTTTTCCGACGGCGCGTTATACGACCACCACCAGAAAACCGAGTGCAAGCCCGTGACACTCTCGGACGGAAAGGCGTATTGCCTGCCTTTTGGTGCAACGCTTTCCACCTACTACGCAGATGCAAATTGCAGCGCACCCGTCGACGTAGTCGCTGTCCACCGCGATCCCGATTGCGCCCCGACGCCGATTCCAGCATATGCGCTCAAGGCCAGCCACAACCCGAGTTGCGGCAACACCCACGTTTCTCGTCCCGTGACCAAGCCGCACGTAGGCCTAATGTACGAGTTCGCTTTCGGCCATTGCGTCAAACACACCGTTGCGGAGAACACCGTGGAATACGACGTGGGAAGCCCTCTGCCGCTACGCGACGTCCCCGCTGGAACCTACGCGATCGACAGTCGAGCCGGAACATGACCCAACGTTCCCCCCACTGCCATCGTCGACTGGTCTAGCGACCAAAACTGTGGCGAGCGTGGTCAAGCCACCGCAGCGCATGTGGTACGACCCCCGCCATGGAACGCATCGTCCATATTTGTAACGGCGACAAAGCGACTGCAGCACTAACCCGGGTAGATCTGCCAGGTGAGATTCGAACGTGGGACGACGCGCTCGAACAAGGCCCGCTGCGCGCTGTCGATGACGACGAGCACTACCGTACACGCGGCACATATTGGGCATCGCGAGGCCGCGGCTCGGCGGCGGACGTTGCCCAACAACTCGCCAACTGCGATCAGCAAATCGACCAAGCCGCTAACGCCGACGAGCTGGTGTTGTGGTTTGATCACAATCGACCAGACCAAATCGCGTTGGTGCGGTTGCTAGCCCGGCTGGCTCGCCATCGGTGGCCGCGTCAAGTCGCGATGGTATCTATCGATCGGCATCCTGCAGTGCCGAACTTCATCGCCATCGATCAGCTGAGCGCAGAACAACTCGCTCAGCTTTGGGCCCGCCGCACCCCGCTTTCGCGCGACGCGATCGACGAAGCGAACGCCGCATGGATCGCAGTAACCGCCGCTGATCCGCGTGCGCTGCCTTTTCTGGCTCGCCGCGTCAAGGCACTGCCTTTCCTCGCTGGCGCGCTCGAGCGCCAGCTTGAAGAACTTCCTGATCCCAGGAGCGGACTCTCCCGGTCGGAGCGCGAGCTACTCGCCGCTATCGCTCGGGGAGAAACGGCGATCCCCGCTCTCGTTGACGCAGTGCGATCGGTCGATCCCCGCTACGCCGTTACCGAGCTGTCAGCGTCGGGGGTGATCACAACGCTTGAGCGCATCGGCTACCTGAGTCAAGGAGGAACAGGTCTCACCGACGCAGGCCGTCAAGCGCTGGCTGGCTCGCTGGACCGCGTTGCTCGCCACGGCATTGATGACTGGTGCGGCGGCGTTCGGCTTTTGGGCACCGGGCCGACGTGGCGGTGGGATAGCCGAGAACGAAGACTGTTCGAACGTTAGCCATCGATGATGGTACGCCGGCAAGCTCACGTTGCGACCCGCAGAATCCTGGCCCTCGCGGCGCTGTGGGCCCCATGGATACCCGGTCATTTCCGTGCGGCGCCAATTCAAAGCGCCTTCGCCCAAACCAACGATTCGGCGCCCGAGGGCGACGGCAGTACGAGCCATCCGCCAAAGCGCGTGGCTGGCTTCAAGGCCCGAGGCGACTCCAAGGTCCACGATCGGATGTTGGGCAGACTGCTCCACCTGGAGATCGGCGACAGCGTAACGCCGGAGCAGATTCCCCAACTGGAGCAAAAGCTGCTTTCTAGCGAACTGTTTGAGAAAGTATCGGTCGTCCTGGAAAATGCGGCCGACGGCGAGGTCATGGTCGTGGCGACGCTTGAGGACAAGTTGTCGTGGATCATCGCGCCAACGATCTACGTCTTGCCGAGCAGTTACTCATTCGGCGTCGGCTACGCCGAAAACAACCTCCTAGGCGAAGACAAGAAAATGCTGGTCTACGGGCAGGTGGGCAACCGGTCATCGCTGCTGTTTGCCACGTACTTTGATCCGGCGGTCGATGGCAGCCGCGTACAGCTGCGTTTCGACTTGTATGCCTATCACAAGCGTTTACTCGAATACGCCAATCCGCCGGACGACGCGCGCTCGCGGCTCGTGGAACGTGAAACCACCACGACATTTCTCGGTACCGGTGCTCTTGTGGGCTACAAGCTCGCCTGGTGGCTGGTCGGCGATCTGCGGCTACGTGGGGCCTATACCTACTTTCGCAACAGCCGCGACGCGAAGGGCAATCCGCTTCCCGTTCCCGAGCGCGACGGATGGGACGTTTCCGCTCAGGCGCGTCTAACCGCAGATCGCCGCCACCATCGATTTGGCGTGAGTTGGGGACCTTTTGCACAATTGATGGTCGACGCAAGCGTTCCCGGTATCGACGACTACAAGTACGTTTATGCAACTTTGCGCGCCTACCACAGCTGGCGCCTGTTCGACGAGCACGAGCTCCAGCTTCGCGCCTCCGGCGGGGTCGGCAGGCACCTTCCATTTCACGAGGAGCTCACGTTAGGCGGCGCAATCGACCTGCGCGGGTATGCGCTCGAACAATTTCGGGGTGACCGACGGCTGTTGCTGCGCTCGGAGTATTCGGTTCCGATCGCTCGGTGGCGCAAGTTTGCCTTCCGAACACTTGGCTTCATCGACGTTGGATATGCGGCGTATGGCAGCCGCGACCCGAGCGGAAACCGCAACTACTTACCGTCACAGTACGATGGAGCGAGCTGGCTCCGCAGCAACGTTGGAGCTGGCCTGCGCGTCTACGTCAGCTCGATCGTGCTACCGCTGGTAGGATTCGATATCGGCTACGGGCTGGAAAGCCACCGCCCTGAAATTTATTTTCAGGTTGGGCTCACGGAATTTTAGGGAAGCGTGCTCACGGGATTACGGTGACCTTGCGGCCAGAGGTCGGGCTCTCCTGGTGCTTGTGGCACCACCAGCTGTCGGTCTTGGTCGGTGTCACCGTGTAGTCGGCACCCGGAGCTAGGTCGACCACCTCGTGAGGAATTCCTTTGCCGCCGTGAATGAGATGAGGAATCGTATCTTGGTTGTGGAAAATTACCTTTGCCCCAGAGCGGATCGTGGTTGTTTGGCCCGCTGCCGGCCATGCCGAATGCGGGATGGCCGTACCAGTTGCGGCGAGGTTGATTGTTACCTGGTTGGCGACCTGGAATGCCGAGATCATATCGGTCGCCCACTGCTTGCCGGTCGCGTCCTTTAACGCGACCTTGATCGTAGGCGCCAGCACTGCCGCGTCAGTCGGAATCTCGACCGCGAGTTGAACTTGTGCCGAACCTTGTCCACTGAGTTCGACGCTGGCGGGAGTTGGGGTAAGCGCCCAACCTTGCACTGCCTTGCCGGCTTCATCGACAATAGACGGTACAACTTCGACCGCGCCAGAAAATCCGCCCAAGCTCGAAACCGTCACAGTGAGGGTCTCGGTCTTGCCCAACTGCGTCGATACTGCGGTTCGATCCGCTTTCGCGCTCACCGGCGCCGGTTCAGCCCCTCCGCCACCACCTCCTCCTGTCCCGTCCCCTTCGCCATTCACCTGATCCCCACCACCGGATGTAGACTCCCCAATGACACACGCGGGCGCGGCCAGGAGGAACAGGACGAATGGGGATGTACGACGCATATCACCTCAGTGTTACAAATCGCGTGCCGATCAAAAGACAGCACAACCTGTCGTAACCACTGAGGTTCTGTCCACCTAGGATGGGGACTACTCCCCCAGGACTGGTCCCCCATCACCCTTTTCGGGGGCTCTTCCACCGCTTGATCTCCCGCTGCACGTGGCCAAGCGCCGTCGAAAACCCGCCAAAGAACCTGTTTGTCCCAGTTGGACCATCGGCGAGTCTTGGTCCCACGAAGTACAACACCGCGACCCAGGCCAGCAGCAGCGCATACACCGGGACGGCAGCCGCAGGAACGAACGCCGCCACCAGCAGCGCCACAGCGGTGGCAGCTGCAGCCACACCGCCCGCCCGTAGGCCCAAATACCACGCTGTGAGCCCTCCGACGATAAGCGCTGCAACCACGACTCAAAGTATAGCGCAGTTCGATTGTGGTGCGAGCGGACTAGTCGAGTCGCTCCCGACACGGAAAATCGCAGGTCTTGCGATGACTGCAGTCGTACCCGCACCCAGCAGCGAGCGCGAACAAGGTCAAGATTTCGTCCGCTGGTCCAGCGGGTACTGCGCGCCGGCCGCCGCGCGCCGCTGCGACCAACGCTTCCGCGTCGACCGCGTACGGGGTAGACAAGAACCCGAGTCTAAACAGCGTATCTCGGACAATGCGATGCGGCGTAACCGTGTAGTCGCCGAGGTCGGGGTAGCGAATCACGCCGAGGCGAGCGAGCATATCGACAATCCAAAACAGCTCGATGCGAAATAAACCGCGACCGAGCGCCGCGTCTAGCTTGGCAAACACTTCGGCCGTCGAGGCGAGTCCATCCAAGGATCGCGCTAGCTCGGGAACTTCGGCGCAACGACGCGCCGCCAGGGAAGCCAACATGAGTGCACGAGCATCGACCTGGGCCGGCAGGTTCTCGGGAACGATGCCCTGATACAGGTCGGCCAACACGCCGGTCTTATCGAGCGCCGCGTACGCGGCAATGACACCATCGCGAGCCCGTTCGAGGCGAAACGCAAGCGCCGCAGCGACCGCGATGCGGTAAACGACTTCGTCGGCGTTTTCCACCCACTGGTCCGCATCCAATCCAAAATCGCTGGGCTGGTAGGTCGCTATAGCAACCCCTGCCGAACCCCACCACGACGAGATTCGCGCAGTGGTCTCGCCCAGAACTTCGTCGCTGAACTCGCGCGCAAACCGAGAAGTGGGCACCGGTCGGTCGCGACCTCTCGGCGAAGGGAGGTCCTCGACCTTGAGGTGGCGAAGTGGTGGCGGCAGGGAAGCATCGGAGGGCGCCACCGCCGCCACCGGAGTGGAGGCATCGCCGCCCACGTCGGCCGCAGCGGCACTGTCATCTTCACCCAACGTTGGGATGACGGGATCCGGTTCGGGCTTATCATCGGCGATGTAGTCCTCCACATCCATTCCGCTAGCCAGCTGGGCATAGCGCTCGATTCGAGGACCAGCGGTGACCGCGATGCCCAACGTGCGCAAGAGCCCGCAGGACAACGCGATCTGAATCCAGTTTTCTAACGAGGGTCTCGACGGTAGCTTGCCGCGAAACGCCGCCGAGCCAAGGTGCTTGTAGATTTCGTCCTTGTGATACGCGCGCTCGGAAATCAGATCGAGCACTGTTTTGCCGAGGACAGGATTGAGGTGCCACAATCGATCGAGGACAATTGTGGCGACTTCGTCGTCGCCATTCGCAGCCGCCAGCCCCTGCATGAATATAGACGGCGTGATGCGAGTTCCTGACACGCCGAGGAAACGCAGTAAGGTCTGGGGATACTCGCGATCCCAAAGTTTGGCCGCGCGTAAGCGAATGCGCAGCTCGCGAAATGACTCCCCGGCACTTGGGGCTTCCTTGCAAACGCGAATCAGTGCGGACAGCGCACCCCGCTGATCGTGTCCAATCGGCGGAAACTCTACGACCTGCGGCATGTTCCAAACGTAACCCGCACAGAGGCGCAACGCATCTTAAATCCGTTAAATCGCGTCGCAGAACTCGATCCGCCGCGGAACCTTGTACGAGGCGAGATTGCGCGCGCAGTGGTCGATGATCTCCTCCGCGGGACACGCCTGCTTCATCACGACCCTCGCGACGACCATCGACCCCGCCATCGGGTCCGTTACGATCGTCGCCTGGGCCGCTTTGATCTTGGGGAACGCCTCTAAGCACCCCTCCACCTCCCCGAGAGCAACTCGCTTGCCGTCTACCTTGACCACGTCGTCTTCTCGCCCGGTAATAACCAATCGGCCGGTCTTGTCCAATTTTCCCAAATCCCCAGTGCGCAGCCAACCCGCCTTGTCGATGCCACCGATTGCAACCATCCCTGAACCGCGCGTTGGCGTCGCGGGTTGCTCCGCATCGAACGGCCCAATCGCCTTGGCGGAAAGCGATTTCGACCGAACCCAGATCAATCCCTCTTTCGCCCCGCTTGGTTTCCCGTCGAGAGTCGTAACCCGAACCTCGACGCCGTCGATGGGCTTGCCGACGGTCGTTGGATGTTTTCCCGTATCATCGAGCGCAATCGTTGCAGCCTCGGTTGAGTGATAACACGACTGAATCTTGATCGCGTATTGGGTAAAAAAGCTATCGGCGACAGACTCATCCAGGCGAGATCCAGCCGCGAGATAGCGAGGCTGTTCGAGGCTGAGCTTTTTCGCGGTGGGCAGCTTCGATAGCTCGGCGTACATAGACGGCGTGCCAGGTAAGACGTCGATATCTTGTTCGCGAATTAGCTTGCCGACCCGGCGCGGCGAGATTTCCTCTTCGAGGAACATCGTGCACCCCAGGCGCAGCGTCGGCAGAAATCCTAAGTCCCAGCCATACGCGTGAAACAGAGGGACGGCTACCAGCACCCGAGTCTTGTCAGTCATCGCGAGCGCAGCGATCGCGTGGTCTACCGCGGCGATGCAGTTCTTATCGGTGCGTAGTACCCCTTTGGGGTCCCCCAGCGAATCGGCGGTAAACAACACCGCAATGGGATCGACCCCATGTTCAGGCGGCGTGCGCTTGTATACTGCGCAAGTGAGTAGTGTTCCCGCTAGCCGACGACGAACCTCCGCCGCGTCGGCTGCGGGTGCGGCTCCGTCGCGCGCGCCGAGAGGAGGCCGTTGCACTCGCGACCGAGGCAGTGTGCTAGGTGGCACAGGTGCGCTGGTGCCGCTGGCGCTAATTGAGCCCTCGCTGCCGCGAGGCCGAGTTACCAGAGCTCGAAGCGGCGCTGCCGCAAGGAGCAGCTCCAGCTCCCGGCCCCCGGTGGTGGGGTCGATCGGAACCACCGCCGCATCGAGCTTGGACAGAGCAAGCGCGAGGATCACGAAGTCCGGAACGTTGCCGAGCATCAAGCCGACCCACGCGCCCTCCTTGATCCCCATGCTCTTGAACTCTTGAGCGCGGCGATCAACGCGATGCAACAGGCCTCGCCACGACAGGTAGTTGTCGCGGTAGACAACGGCCTTGTTGTTGCCCTGGACCTTAGCAGCCTTCTTTAGCCAATCGTAAAGTAGGGTCATCGAATGGGGTGCCAGGAGACAGCCCCCTGACCGCGACAAGTGTAGCAGGCAAGAACCCAGGGCTCAACGCGAACCCAGGCCTTGATTTGACCGCGATTCCAGTGCACGACAGAGGCAATGGAGATGGTTCCCGGGCCGAGCAGTGAGGCAGCCGACCAAGCTGCCGCGAACGGCGCAGTGAGCTCGGATGCCGAAGGCTGGGCTCTCCTCGATGGATTGAAACGACGGCTAGATGATCAGGGTGCTCACACCCGCAAGACGGCCACCCAGATGACGCAGCTAGCGAGCTCGATCGCCGCGCTGGTCGACGTCCAGCGCCGCCGCTCGCGAACGCTCAACCTCAACTCCTTCGGCGCGTATGTCATTTTCACCGTGCTTTGCAGCGTTGGCTTTTACGTGCTTTACCATAATCGAGCTCGCGACCTAGTCGATGCCAGAGACCGAGCACTCCGCGACCGCAATGCGGCAACACGGCGCGCCGATGAAGCCGCAGCCGCAGTCGCGGCACGGCATGCGACCGATGCCGCTGCGTGGGAAGCTTGGCAACTCTTGGATGCAGGGAAGCGCAGCGATGCGGCCAAGCGCATCGCGGCACTCGCTACGGCCACCATCTCTCCGCTCGACCGCGCAGCGTTGCGCGCGCGGCTAGCGCAGGTGGAAGAAGCACACGTTGCCGCAGCGCTCAAGACCGCCAGGGTCGCCTATCGGTCCGGTCGATACGACGAGGTCATGACCACACTAGACGAGGCTCTGCTCGGCGCCGTACTACCAAACGCCGACAGCCATTACATGTATGGCATCGCCGCACTTCGAGCTGAACAATACGACCGTGCCGCCACCCACCTTCGCGCAGCGCTAGCTGCCAATACTGCGGAAAGCGAAGCGCGGTTGCGACTTGCGCAGGCGCTGGATCGCGCGGGACGCAAGGACGAGGCTCGCGTCGAGTACGACCGATTCGCAAAGGAACATCCGCAATCGCCATCCGCGGTAACGGCGCGCGACAAGAGCAGCGCTCCGCCTGAAACCGCGCCTGCGCCTTGAGCTCACGCAACTCGGTTCAACGGCGACGTAATCGTACGCAATCGTCGGCTCCACCGCTGAGCAACCCGCCAAAAGACCCAGCCCGGCACGGTCAGATCAATCTGAAAGCGGTCTTAGGTGGTCTAGGGTCAATACCGATCAGATAAGCGTAAGCTATTGAGTTTGAAACGATTTTCGTCCATGCCCAAA
>CAYQQM010000078.1:0-25876 GCA_964419605.1 uncultured Kofleriaceae bacterium
AACGAAGCGATCGGCGATGGATCGCGCGGCCTGAACCGGTCAGATTCACTGTGGTGAGGTACTAGTTGAACTTGGTCGTCCGGACGAGCGACTCGAGTTCCTTGGCATCATCGCCACCGTCGACAATGAAGACTCGATCCCGAACAATTCGGACGAAAATCTTGCCGGAGTCTCCCGGCCGGGTCAGGCCTGCGCGCTGCGGGTCGCCCGTTGCGACCGGGAAACGGTTGCGCAGGCTAGCCACGTACGCCGCTGCAAACTCCTGCGCGTCGGATGGCGAATCCCACGCGGTGGCGATCCGAGCAACGAGTCGGCCATCGCTGCGCTTGGTCACGGATGCTCGATCGCCGCCCCATCCCTCCGACGCTGCGGTCCGTGCGCTCGGCGCCCCCAAAGGGGAATTCCTTCGGGGCGCCCACAGGTCAAAGTAGATTCGCCACTGCAGTTCGCCGAATACGAGATCCGCCAGTTCCGCAGTCAACGGTTTGACCAAGGTCACTCGCTGCGGGCGGTCGCGACGCGTAAGCAGCTTCTCGACAGGGTGAAGCGCCTGTTCCGTCGATTCAGGAGGTCGAGCATAAAGCGCGTTTACGGCAGGCCATCCGCCTTTGGCGAACGCGGCCGCCACCAATTTCGCTCCGTACGTGTAAGAACTAACCATCGGGACGAGCACGGTCGCAGGAATGTCGTTCATCGCGTCGATCGATTTCTTGATTTCGGGATCCATCGTTGAAAAACTCGAAGCGTTGGCTGTGAGCATTTCCTGCGGCGACTTTGCGGCGAATTCCTCTAGCTGAGCGTTCAAGATGCTCACGAGTTTCGGATCGATTCGGGTCGTATTCATCATCGCACCGGCCGCAAACAAAAACATTGTGAAGGTGGCATCGCCCTCGCCAATGAACCGCCGAGCCGCGAGTTCGTCGTCATTAAGGACCGGCTTGGGCGTTGGATCCGGAAGCAGCGCGCGAAGATCGAAGTGTTGGTCCTGCAATGCGTGGGTAAGCTCGTGCGCCGACATCGTGTCGAGCAGCAAGTCGGCATCGGGAACCATCACAAGAAAAAACTTCCCCTGATGGGGGTCGTAGTAGGCTCCCGCCTGGGTCGTGAACGCTTGCTCCAGCAAGTGCGCTAGATTGCCGGGCTTGGGCAGCAATCCCAGGTGAAACAGCGAGGTCGAAACAGCCTCCGCCTTGTCAGGGGGCAGCTCTTTGGCGATTTCGGACTGAACGAAGCGGCGAAAGTCAGACGCGGATTGATACTCCCGAGGAATCCCGCGGCGGAACGACAGCGACCGGATCTGCTCGAGCTTGGGCAGGATCGTGGCGACGCGAGCCAGCGCGGCTTCCGCTCGCGCCTTCCGCGTTTCCGGAGTCTCGGGGCCCGCTGCGGTGCTAGCTGCGCTCCACGGATCGACCGCTCGAGCGCTTCCTGAGGTAGCGCCACTGCCTTGTGGTCCACCGCTCGCGGGCGCGGCAGCGCTGCCGCTAGCGCTAGAAGCGACAGGAGCCGGAGAATTGCTTTGACATCCGACGAAGCAAAGTACGGCAAGGGCAAATCGCACAACGCGCATCTCAGTCGCTACCGGTATCCCCGGAACGCTGCACGGGCAACTTTAGGATAAAGGTAGTTCCTGCTGAGCTGCTTTCCACATCGATGGTTCCGCGGTGGTCATCCATGACCTTTTTCACGATCGCGAGCCCCAATCCCGTCCCTTCCTTCCGGCCGGTTGCGAACAATTCGAACATTCGATCGCGAAGATCGGGAGGAATGCCTGGTCCCGAATCGCGGACCGAGAACACCAACTCAGCGTCCACCTGTTCGATCGCAATCGTTATTTGCCCCCCGTTCGGCATCGCTTCGACCGCATTGCGCACCAAGTTATGAAATACTCGAAGCATCTTGTGCTCATCAAAGTAGGCAACTTCGCGATAGGTCGCATCCACGTGCAGGTCGATCTTGCGGCCTTTGGTTGCTGCTTCAAGCTGCGTTGTTAGCTCCTCTGCAAATCGGTTGACGTAGACCTTGCGCATCACCAAATCCGTTGCACCCCGAGCAAACGCCATGACTTCGCGAGTCAGCCCTGCGAGCAGGTCAAACTGACGCTGAATTTGCTCGGCATAGCCCCGGCGCTGCCTCGCGTCGTTCGACGCTGCCATCAGCTGACCATAGCCAGAAATGATCGTCATCGGCGTTTTTAAATCGTGCAACAATCCTGCCATCATACGGCCGATCGTCGCGAGCCGATCGCTCTTGCTGCGCTCGTTTCGCCGCGATGCAAAACCGATGGCGTTGGCTGCACGAGCCGCTATCATCACCAATAGTTTTAGATCTGCGTCGGTCCATGGCGGACCATCGCGTACGGTTCGTCGCTGATCGATGATTTCGATTCCGCCGATGACCGCCTCGTCATCGATGAGTGGGGCAACCATGATATGCGCCGGCAGGACGCCCGACTCGAGCGCCACGCTGGTATCGTGACGCGGATCGTTGGCCGGATCGTTGGCTATCACGGGCACCCTGTGAGCAATCGACCAACCGATGAGTCCGGTCCCAAACGGCAACGTGTGTTCAAGCAAGCGCGCAGCAGCCGGCCCTTGCACCGTCCGAAACCGCAGCGCGCCGCTCGGATCGATCAGCGCAATCGACCCGGTCCCCCCGCCAAGCACCGCGATGGTCCGGTCCAAGATTCTGGACAGAAGGTCGTCCAAATCCAGCGCTTGCGAAAGCTCCTTTTCGACTTCGTAGAGCACGTTGAGTTCGCCCTGCCGCCGCTCGAGATCCCTCCTCGCCTCGGTCAATTCCTGATTCTGACGCCGCAACGAGTGGTACATCCGCGCGTTCTCGATCGCAACAGCAGCCTGACTGGCTAGCGCATGCAATAATTCTTCATCGCCGCGCGTAAATGGACCTTCCACTTTGTTGAGGACCTGCAGCACACCAACGAGGCCGCCCACCGAACCGACCATGGGAACCGCAAGAATGGTCCGCGTCCGATAGCCGGTCATCTGGTCGATTGACTGCTGAAACCTGGGGTCGCTGTACGCATCCGAAATGTTCACGACGTGCCGCGTCTCGGCGACCCATCCTGCGAGGCCCTCGCCGACGCGAAGTCGAATTTCTACCACTTCACCGCCTCGCACGACCTTCGACGACAGATCGCGCCCATCATCACTCACAAGGTATAAGGTGGCTCGCTCCGCCTCCATGAACTCGGTTACCTTCTCCATGATGAGGCCGAGTAAGGCGTCGAGGTCGCCAACCGTCGATAGCGAACGGCCCACCTCTTGAACGAGTGCAACCTTTTTTTGCTCCCGGAGTAGAGCGGCCTTCAGCGCGTTCACTGCGGCACCACAACTACTCCATGCCACGCCGGCGCAGGTCGTCCTCGTCAAGGCCTTCGAGATGGCCAATTTCGTGCAACAACGTGTCGCGGATCTGCTCCGTCAGCTCGGTCCGCGACTTCACGGCGCGCGCGAGGTTTTTTCGGTACAGCACAATGGATGGCGGCTCGTCGCCTGGTCCAGGAGCGTGGCCAACAGGGCCGCGATACAAGCCGAGAATTGTCGGGGGAAACGGCGGCGCTACCGCCTTTAGGTCTGCGAGCTGCGGCAAATCCTCGATTTCGACTCTGACCTGCTTGACCTGTTTCAGGCGCGGGGCGGGTAGCGAGGCGATCACCGCGTCTACTTCGCGTTGAAATTCGGATTGCGAAATCAAGATCGGCGGAGTGATCTCGGCTGGGGCGAGTTCCACCGCTCGCGTCAGCGAGTTGGCAGCGGCAGCGTCGCCAAGCTGCTCGAGCGTCAGCCCGAGCATCTGATGCGTAAATGCATCATCAGGCCGAATCGCCAGGGCCTTCACGAACATCGCTTTTGCGTCGACAAACCGCGACAAATCGAATAGAGCAACTCCCTTTTCGTGCAAGGCATCACCTCGGCCAGGTGCAATCTTGAGCGCACCATCGATGCGCTCCAACGCTTCGTCGCTACGCCCGAGATCGTTCAGCGCCTGGGCCTCGAGAACCGCGAGGTCGACGGCAAGAGGAACGTCCCGACGCCGTCTCGTGAGCGTACGCTTGCTGCCGCGCTGCGCCAGCTCAAGGCCGAGGCGAAGCACGTCGCGGCTGCGCTCCCCCTTTCCGTTGATGTAGAAATCCGCGACCGCGCGCAGCGTTTCCGGATCGTCCGGATCCAATGCCATCGCCAGCCCGTAGGCGACTTGAGCTTCTGTTTCGCGACCCAAGGCTGCGAGTGAAGCGCCGCGCAGATGATGTGCTTCCACAGAAGTTGGACTCAGATCCCCGGCGCGATCGGCACATGTCCAAGCCGCCGAAAAGTTCTTGAGCTCGATTTGCTTATTTGCCTGCTCCAGCAGGGCGCTCATCCGAGAGTCGTCATCGGCTGAATCAGCGATCGCCGCGGGACACTCCACTACCGGGTCTTCGCGGTGCGGACGTACGGATGCGCCCTCCACCAGGCTGCCCTTCGACGTTGGAGCCGCTAATGCTGCCGCAACGGTCGGCGTTGTCCCGAGTGCCCCACCGGCGTTGCTTGCGCGCTGGTCCGCCGCAGGTGCAGGCGGGGCATCCCGGCACCCGATGACCGCAGCAACCGCGGCAGCAAACCAACGCATCGTCAAAGCATACCGGCTTGCGGGCGCAAACGCGAACATCCGCGCGTAGGAAGCAGCTGTCGACCTACCACCCTCGACCGCATCACGGTGGCGGCACCACAGCCCCCTCGGGCGGGTCTGCCCAATTTTCGAACTGTAGGATCCCGAGCTCGGCGAACCGGCCGCGCTGCCGGTCCGAAAGCAAGTCCATCTTTTTGATTGCTGGAACAATTCTGGAGAACAGCATCTGCCGAAACAGCTGCTGGCCATGGTTGGCAAGCGTGATCTTCGTGCACTCTTCAACCGGCAACCCCTGTTTCTCCCAGACTTCCTGAAACAGGAATCGATCTCGCATCAGCCTAGCTGCTTCGTAGACAAAATCTTCGCGTTCGCGCCGGTCCAATTCGGACTGATCTCGATAATAGTCGCGCAGCGCCAGCACGCCGAATGCAACATGGCGCGCTTCATCCCCAATGACGTAGCCGATAATTGCTCTCAGCAACTCCTCGCTGGTGTTGTTGCGAATCAGACCAAAGGCCGCGAGTGCAAGACCCTCGACCATAATCTGCATACCCAGCAATTTTATGTCCCAGCGACTATCTCGCAGGACCATATCCAACAGCACCTTCAAATGAGGATTTACTGGGTACAAGAAACCAATTTTCGTCCGAAGGTAGCGACTGTACACGTCGACGTGCCGAGCCTCATCGACGACCTGGGACGCCGAAACCAACTTGCTATCCAGATCGCGAGCGGAGGCCACCAGTTGTGCCGCAGCAAGCAGCGCCCCCTGTTCGCCGTGCAAAAACTGCGACAGCGTCCAGGCAAACGTTTCCGCATCGAGTCGCACCCTCTCTCGCTGGGTCATCCGGCGGTAGATGTCAGATCCATACAGCGGCAGCAGGGTCTCCGATGTATGCGGACGCTCCAGATCGACATCGACGTGCCATGGGATCACCTCGTCGGCAATCCATTGAGCTCGCACCGCCTTCCCGTACAAGTCGCGCAGCGCTGCGCGCGTATCCTCGTACCCCCACGCGTAGGTGGTATCGAGAATGGTTTCGAGCGTTTCAATCGATGGCCCGGCTACGGTGTCACCAGTACTGACCATGAGCAACCATGTGCCGGGAGTCGCAACAAGTCAACGGACGGCAACGCGACCGCTGTGTAACCGCGCCGCATAGTGATAGTCTCCTCGCCTCGATGGAGATCGATTTTTCGTACAGCTTCACGGACCACGAAGCGCTATCGCGGCTGCAAGCGCTGGGCACCTACCTGACCAACCGGCACGGAATTTCCGTCACTTGGCTCGACGAGACGCGCGCGCGTTTCAGCGGAAAGTACATGGTGGTCAACATCGAAGGCGAATTGTCGCTTGGATCCGGCCGAGCCGTATTCAAAGGCAAAGATCCTGGGTTCTTGTGGCGCAAGCGCGCGGCCGAATACATCCGCGGCAAGCTCGAAGCCTATCTCGATCCAAGCGTTGCCGTCGCCGATCTTCCCGTTCAGTAAGCGCCCGCGAAGGTGCACTGCGTCGCATTTTGTTGCGCCGAAGCGGTTGTCTCTCCGGCGAGCGTGCCGTAAGCAGGGGCATGCAGGTTGTAGATCGATTGGGTACGTGGTGTTTTGTTGCGATCGCAGCAGCGGTCATCGGAGTAACAGGAGTAACAGGTTGCGCAGGGATTGAGGACCCGGGCCGCGAGAGCTTCGGCGCGTTTGCCAGCGCTCCCACCTACCCGCTGCGCCGCGGCCCCGAGGGAACACGGTACTTGGTGGATCAACACGGTGCGCCGTTTCTTTGGACCGGCGACACCGCCTGGTCGCTGATCGCGCAACTGACCGCCAGCGAAGCCGAACACTATCTAAGCGATCGGCAAGCCAAAGGTTTTAACGTCGTGCTGGTAAATCTTTTGGAACATCGGTTCGCCACGCGAGCACCAGCCAACATTGCTGGTGAACTACCGTTTGCGCAGAGGGCATTTGTTGCGCCAAACGAGCGTTACTTCGCTCACGCCGATGCCGTGATTCGCGCAGCGGGCACGCGCGGAATTGCCGTGCTACTGGCACCGCTGTACCTCGGCTGGGGCTGCGGGTCCGAGGGATGGTGCGGCGAAGTAGCGCGCGCGAGTGAATCGGAACTCTATGCATGGGGGCGGTACGTGGGAACGCGTTACCGCGATTTCGATAACATCGTTTGGCTGGTAGGGGGTGACGCGGATCCCTCACCAGTCCGCGCCAAGGTCCTCGCCATGGTGCGCGGCATTCGCGACACCGACTCTCGCCACCTGTTCACCGCGCACAACGACGTGACCAGCGCTCGCAGTCGATGGCCTAACCAGGATTGGCTCTCGATCGACAACATCTACAGTTATAGCGCATCGCTGCACGAAAACGGCCGAGCCGCTTATGGCGCATTGCCGGCTATGCCGTTCTTCCTGCTCGAGTCCACCTACGAGAATGAGCACGGCGTCGCCGTACAACACCTGCGGGCCCAGGCGTACTGGACCATGTTGTCGGGCGGCATGGGCCAAATCTTTGGCAACTGCCCGATCTGGCACTTTGGTGCATCATCGAGTTGGTGCGGATCGACCGATTGGAAATCCAATCTCCAGAGCGGTGGATCCACCAGCATGATGCACCTTCACCGATTGTTCAGCTCTCGGCCATGGCACACGCTGACTCCGGACTTCGGCTCGGCCGTGGTTACCCAGGGGCTGTCGTCCGGATCCGATCGGGCGGTCGCTGCGCGGGCGGCAGACGGCGGTACGGTCATAGCGTATCTTCCGTCGCCACGTCCTGTGACGGTCAACATGAGCAGCATCTCCGGGACCCACGCAACGGTGTGGTGGTACTCGCCGAGTTCTGGCATTGCAGAACAATTGGGCACCTACCTCACCTCGGGCTCGCGAACGTTCTCACCACCGGGCGGCGATTCGGTGCTGGTCCTCGATGATGCGTCGCGCGACTTCCCTCCGCTTGGCGGCGACGATCCCGAACCCTCCCCGCCTCCGCCGTCCAGTCCGCCATCGACTCCGCCGTCGCTCGGCGCCTCCGATGTGGTCGTGAACTTCGAGTCGGTACCTGAAAATGTCGTGCTCAGCCATGAGGGTGGCATTTCGTGGCCCACCAGCGGAACGCGCTGGCGAGTCTGGGACGGAGGATCGAGGTATTCAAAGAACGCTTTTATCGATTCAACCGCTCGCGGCGAAGTGACTGCAACATTTGCTCTGCCCAACGGCGCAGTTCTCAAGTCGCTGCGAATCGCGGTCGGCAGCGGCCGGAACGCCACGTCGGTTAAAATCAGTTCGCCGGGAAACGCTGAGCGCGTGTACACCGACATCGGCGGCACCTACACGACCAAGTCCGTAGATTGGGCGACCCCTGCGTCGACCATTACGCTCAAAGTGATCTGCGATACGGTGTATGGCGCTTCCGACTTGGCGTTCGACGCGATCACATATCTCCCAGCAAAGCGATCGCAGTAGTCGTCGCCAACCAACACTGTGCAACTGGCTACGTGGAACATCAATTCGATTCGGGCGCGACAATCGCGCTTGATCGCGTGGCTCACGAAGGCGAATCCCGACGTCGTTTGCCTCCAAGAGACCAAAGTCGAAGATTCGGGATTCCCGCTTGAG
This sequence comes from uncultured Kofleriaceae bacterium, assembly GCA_964419605.1. Lineage (GTDB taxonomy): Bacteria > Myxococcota_A > Polyangia > Haliangiales > Haliangiaceae > JABFXX01. The sequence continues at coordinate 8,250 of CAYQQM010000078.1, forward strand.
CCACTGAAGCAGCTCGGCTACGACGTCGCCCTGTGGGGGCAAAAGAGTTACAATGGCGTCGCCATTGCTTCCAGATCGCCGCTCATCGACGTATCTCGAGGATTTGGCGACGGAGAGCCCGATGACGAAGCGCGCCTGATTTCGGCCACGATTCACGGCGTACGCGTCGTCAACGTGTATGTACCAAACGGGCAAGAGCTGGGCACCGACAAGTACGTCCACAAGCTGCAATGGTTTCGTCGATTGCGGTGGTACCTCGACCGCTGCGCCATTCCCGAGTCAGGTCTCGTTTTGTGTGGCGATATGAACGTTGCGCTCGATGACCGCGACGTGTGGTCAGCCGCACAATGGGAGGGAAAAATCCATTGCAGTCCGGAGGAGCGCGGTGCACTCGCAAACGTCATCGCATTCGGCCTAGTGGACCTGTTCCGTTCCCATCACCCTGACGGCGGTCAGTACTCCTGGTGGGACTACCGTGGAGTGTCGCTGTTCAAGAATCAGGGGCTACGCATCGATTACATCTTTGCGACCGCTGGGCTCGCCGAGGCGTGCACCATGTGTGCGATCGATCGCGAGGCTCGCAAGGGCCAAGACGCATCCGATCATGCTCCTGTGGTCGCAACCTGGCAGAACAGAACAGCATCTTCGGAGTGATTGCCGAAACCCGGTCGAGGGCGTATGGTTGCCGCGAATGCGTTGGGTGCTAGCGCTGATGTTCTTGGCGAGTACCGCGTACGCCAACGGGAGACCTCCACTGACCAATGGCGTGCACTTTCGGCCAAACGACCCGCATTCGCTGTACATCGCGACCACGTTTGGACTGCTGATCAGCCACGACGACGGATGCACGATGCACTGGGTATGCGAGTCCAACATCGGCTTCGGCGGAGCGTGGGATCCGAAGTATGCGGTCTCATCCGACGGTACCATTTTTGCCACCACGTTTAGCGGCCTACGCATTTCCCGCGACGGCGGCTGCAGCTTCGCGACGGCGACGTCCGAGCTGCCACCTGGCGCGGCCAATCGCATCGCCGACATTTGGATCGATGCTCTCGACATCGGCCCTACCGGCGAAGTGTGGGTTGGAAGCGCTACGAGCGGTCAGCCGAACAATATCTATGTGTCAGGAGATAACGGCATTTCGTTCCAGCCAGCAGGGCTACTGTCCCCGACCCGATTCTGGAAAAGCGTCAAAGTCGCGCCGTCCAACAAGGCGAGGGCATACGTATCGGGCTACGAACTCACTCCTCCCACTGCGCACGTGTTTCGCACCGACAATGCAGGAGACACCTGGTTCGAGTCGTTACTGGAAAACGTACAGTACGGTTCAACGCCCATTACCCTGATCGCAGCCGTCGACCCGTCCAATCCCGATATTGCATATCTGATTTCGCAAGGAGCCGCAGGCTCGGGCGACAGGCTTTACCGGACAACTGACGCTGGGGTCAAATGGACCGAGGTGCTGTCAACAACCGGCCCGATCCGCGACGTCGTAATCGCCGATGCAAACACCGTATATGTGACCACGCTCATGCAGTCCGGGACAACGTTCATCGGCGGCACCAGCTACCGTTCGACCAACGGCGGAGCAAGCTTTGCCATCATCGCAAGCGCGCCTCAGCTTGCATGCCTGGGCATCGCGCCCGGCGGAGACCTCATCGGCTGCGCGGCTAACTGGCAACCCGACTTCGCCGCGGTGGTTCGCTCGCGCGATGCTGCAGCCACGTTTTCGAAAGTGTGGCGATTTGTGGAAATGGCCGGCCCCCTGCAATGCCCAGCGGGAACGCCTGAGGAAGACACCTGCAACCAAGCAATGTGGGAAAGCGTAAAAACCCAGTTCGGCGCAACCGGCCCCACATGTGGCGCCAATGTCCCGCCCGACGGGACCCAAGATGGCACGGCTCAGCGCAAGCCCTCTGGGTGTTGCGATACCACCGGCAGCCCGCTTGGGTTGCTGTGGGCGTGCGTCATCGCGTGGTGGCTGGGCCGGCGCCGGCGCGTTGCTGTGGCGTGATTATGTCCCGTAGCGCTGTGCGCAGGCTAGGATATCTCAGCACTACGCCCAGTTCGCGCTTCATCCGCACGTTGGCGATCCTGCGGTCCGCTGTCAACATGCCGGCAATCTCCGAGTCGATGGTGCGTGCCGACACGCGCGGAGGTGCCGCAACGCCAAGTTGTATCGCGATTTCATCCGCGAGCTCGCCGATCGGTGCTGGGTCGTCGTCCGCGACGTTCACCGCGCCGCGTGTCTCGTGGGTGCCGGCGCGAATGATTACCTCCACCAAATCGTCGACGTGAATTCGGCTAACATGAGCGCTGCCATCGCCGACAATGCGATACGATCCTTGGGTCAAACGAGCGACCAAGCCGCGTCCTGGACCATAGATTCCCGCAACGCGCAGCGCGATCGCGCTAGCGGGCAACCCTCGCTCGGCAACAACCCTCGCCTGGCCCGCCTTGGTGATGGGAGCGACAGGCCACGTTTCATCGACCCACTTCCCGTTGCCGTGACCGTAAACTGCAGTCGATGAAACGTACACAAGCCGACTGCCTGCACTTGCGCGAACCAGGTTAACAATTTCGCGACTCGGATCCGGGCCGGGCGGGGCCAGACAAACGACGATGCTATTGTGCTCGACCGATGGCATGGGCGCAGCCAGGTCGAGGGCAAGGCCGCGTGTCCCCAGCTCTGCCGCGGTGCGTTGGCACGCTTCCGGATCGCGTCGGGTAATTGCGACATCGTTGCCTTCTGCCAATAGCCTCTTAGCGAGATTCGCTCCGACATACCCACAGCCTACGATCCACCACTGCATGATTGCGTCACCCAGCTGCCCTACAGGCCCACAGCGCTCGGCGTAGCGCAGCTTCGTCAAGTGCGTCGCCGATCAGCACCAGTTCTGAGCGACGCGGGCTGGTGCCCCACGGCTCGCGAACGGTCAATGCCGTCCGAGCCCCCGCGCGCTCGACAAAGCCACGCCGATCTTGGCCAGCGATCGCGATGAATCCCTTGGCGCGGACAAGCCTGGACCCCAGCGACTCGATCACTGCGAGCACGCGTTCCGCGACCAGCGGAACGTCATCGGAATGCGTGATCGCGATGAGTTGCCCGCCGTGATGATGCGCCGTCGCTCGACCGGCAGCGTTGGGCTGCACGCGCGACAACTCCGGCACCGCTCGGACCGCCCGTCGCTCCAGCAACCACGATGTCAGCGCCCGCGTCCCCGCGTCATCCGCAGGAAAGCTTGCCCGCTCGGCGTGCGGCGCATGCGCATCCAGTCGCGTATGAGTCTTCCGAACCGACTCGGCGTCTGCGAGGTCGAGTTTGCTGATTAGGACTCGGTCCGCAGCCGCAGCTTGCGCAGCCGCTTCGATGCGCGTGTCTAACGCTTGCGCTCCGGTATCGGCGTCCACCACGCACACTACCCCTGCGGGAACGATTCGCTCCCGGGCTGCGGCTTGCTCTGCGGTGCGTTTCCCGGCGATCTCACCCGCAATTTTCGAAGGTGCCGTGAGGCTCTGCAAAATTGCCGCTGGCTCGGCGATTCCAGTGGTCTCAAGCACCACATAATCGGGTTTTGATCGCGCTACGATATCGACGATTCCCGCCCACAAGTCGTTGTTGATATCGACCTTACAACACACACACCCACCCGCCAGCTCGAGTACATCACCTCCCTGGGCGACGATCAGCTGGGTATCGATGGCAATCCGTCCCAGCTCATTGACCAGCACCGCGATCTTGGCACCGTGCGAAAGAGCCAACACTCGGTTGAGCGCGGACGTTTTGCCGGCGCCAAGCCAACCGGATAGGATGGTTAATGGAGTGCGCACGGCATCAGCCCGAATGAAGCCCACTGTCGGCTGAATCAGCGAGCGCGTGGTCGACCACGTTCAATAGAACCTCGTGGACAAACGGTCGCACCACATACGCATCGGGGCCACCTTGGGAACGCACGTCGTCTAGATCGATGTATGACGATGTCATCAGCACCACAGGAATCGCTTCGGTTACCACGTCGGCCTTCAGCCGCCGGCACACCTCAGCGCCGTCGATCTTCGGCAAGTCGCTGTCGAGGATAATGACGTCGGGCACCTCGCGCGCAGCGCAGGTCAGCGCACTCGCTCCGTCGCGCGCGACCTGCACCGTGTGCCCCCGACTCGTCAATATCGCAACGATGTGCCGCACCACATCAGCTTCGTCGTCGATGACCAATACGCGCGCCACGTAGTCCCTACTCGTCGATTACCGACCGAAGACAAGTTTGTGCCACAGGGGTGTGCCAGTCCCGCTTGTTTACGAAGTAGTGGCGAATGTTTCCATTGCGATCGATCAACGCCGACTCAGGAACCGCTTTGATCCCCCACGACGCGGCGATCTGACCGATGTTGTCGTCCCCTGCCGGGGGATCGAGAAGCACCTGGAACGAAATTCCATTCGGCAAGCCGCGCTGATACAGGTCCAGCGCCTGTGCCAACGTTGACGTTGCGCCAGCTTCAGATGCAGGCAGCTGCACCTGGGGTGCGAGTGAGGCGACAATTGCGGTTAGTACGTCTGGCCAACTTCGATCCGACGCTAGCCCGAGCACCACGAAATCCTCCGAGCCGAGCTTAGCCGCCATTTCCTCGAGACGCGGCTTCTCCGTTTTGCAAACGCCGCACCACGACGCCCAAAAATTGAGCAACACCACTTTGCCGCGAAACTGCGACAACTTCACCGGCTTGCCATTGTGGTCGTATGCTGTGAAATCTGGAGCCGGTACCGGATAGTCGCATGTGCTCGCACCACCTGGGCAAAGTGCCGAATTCAGCGCGGGTTGCGACTTTAAGCCGGCACATGCTGCCTTTGCCTCTCGCACCGCTGCATTGGGCACCATCCACAAGAAAAACAACAAAACGATGATGCCAACGCCAGCGACCAGGCCGCCAGCGATCAGGACGCGGGGTTCGACCGAAAACCCGCTACTCGCAGACGATGGATGGGAGTGAGCCACGTATCCACAATGTAGCGGACTTTCGGCTACACTCAAAGCGATGTCGCTTCGTGGGTCCTTGAGCACGATGTCCGCCGAGGACGTGCTCGAATGGGTGAGCCGGCGCAAACTCACGGCCCCGGTAACATTCGAGCGCCGGGGAACGCTGCGCACCCTGATAGTGGAAGACGGCGCGATCGCGCACGCCAGCTCGAACCGCAGCGATGAACAGCTGGGAACCATTCTCGTACGCAGCGGCCTTCTGGCTGAGTCCGCACTTGCCGATGCGCTTCGGGCACGCGCCGAAACCGGGGTCCCCCTAGGCCGACTGTTGCTTTTGTCAGGCCTCACAACCGAAGCGGATGTTATAGCGATACTCTCGACCAAGATCCGCGAAACCGTGACCGATGTCGTGACGTGGACCGACGGCCATTTCGATATCGTGCCGCGCGCTCAAGCGAGCGTCCCCGGCCTCAACGCACAGTTGTCGGTCGACGTATGTCTGACGGTGGCACGCCGCCGCGCCCCCCGCATGGTCGCAATCATGGAGCGCTTGGAAACCGACGACGCAACCTTTTACGCCGCTCCACTTGCCGCCGAGCCCGCGGCTGCGCCCCATGAGGTCATCGACCCCGCAGCCGTATGGACGCACGCGACCACGGGTCTAAGCGCCGCCGCAATTTCCGCTGTGATGTCTGGAGAGCGCTTTGCCACCTACAACATCCTGGCGGATTTGGTCGAGGCGGGACAACTCAAGATTGAACGGCGACGGCGCCAGCGGACGGACTCTGCGATCGAACTTGCTGCCGGCGCGCTGGGGCGGCTTCGCCAAGGTCACCGCCAGGAGGCACTTGCAATGGCGAAGCAGGCCCTGAATCAAGATCCCAGCCACCCGGAGGCACGCGCGGTGTTTACGCACGCCGAGCGCGCCTGCGTCGCGGAGGCCGCGAAACGGCTTCTCGTGCGGCACCAAGTGCCCAGACGACGGCGTGAAGTCACCGACGACGTCCAAGCGGCTCACAACCTAACACCGATCGAGATCGACCTAGCGCAGCGCGTCGATGGGCGTTGGGACCTGATGTCTCTGATCCAGTCGGCACCGGTCCGGAAAGCCGAAGCACTGCTCGCGTTCGCGCGCCTGGCAGAGCTGGGAATCGTTGATTTACCCGCCGGAACCGACCAGGACCCAGCCGGGGTTAGCCATCCTTGATTCGCGTGGATGCGCCGTGGCTCGTGATTGCGCCGCCGGACATCCCAGCGATCCGCCTCGATGCACGCTTGCTCGACCGCGTCGAACTCATCGGCCGATCGGCGAGACCGCCACTTCTGGCATCGATCGCTGCATCGGGTCTCGCGATCGCCGGCATCGCTGCCACAGGCCTATCGCAGTGGCCGGCTGGCCCACTCGCCTGTGCTGGCCTAGGATACCTCTCGTTTGAGCGCTTCCGCGAAGCTCGGCGGCGTGAGCGTTCCCGCGACCTGCTGCTTGGCCTCGGTCAGCTCGAAGTCGCGCTGCACATCGCCGACGGAATAGCTGCGGCCAAAGCGATTGTTGCCGAACTCGCGCCGTATGCCCGCAGTGCGGCCATTACGCGTCGGGAGGTCTACGAAGACGCAAAGTCGCGGTTGCGCGCGCGAGCCGAGGGCAACGGAGCCGCCAACGTGCGACGCGAGCTGGCCGGCACTCTTGTCGTTGGCAGCGATACAGTGTTTGTCCAGGACGACCGTTTGCACGTCGGCGAAGTCTCGTTTCGCATCGCGGACGTCCGAGGCCAAGCCATCCGGGGCGCGAACCTGCCCCTCCCCCATGGCAAGCAACTACAGGCAGCACTTGGATTGCTCGTCGTCGCTGCAGAAGCGCGCGCCGCTTCCGGCGAGGACCTCGCGGACTTGGCGAAGCGCATTGCCGACTATGAAGCGTGGACGGGCCACTCCATCGCTCGCTGAACCGATCTACTTCGCCTCGAGGGTCTTTAGCGCGTCGCCGAGCCGCACCAACACGGCCTGTTCCTCGGCCAGTCTCGCCCGATGCTCGGTGATTACCTCGGCGGGGGCGCGCTCTACGAATTGCGCGTTGCCGAGTTTACCCTCAAGGGTGGCGATCTCTTTTTTGCTTTTCGCCATGTCTTTGGCGATCCGCGTGCGCTCCGACGCAGGATCGATGAGTCCACCGAGCGGCATCGCCACTAACAGGTCGGCGCTCACGACGTGGCGCGCGCACTGGCCGCGTTTGCCAACCTCCTGGCTATCCGCGACCACGGAAAATGCAACCTTGGCAATGCGTTCCATCGCGCCTTGGAATGCGGTCAGTCGAGCTCGGTCGGCCTCTTGTGCGGCGACAACTACAACATCGACAACTTTGCTCGGAGCGATCTTGTACGTCGTCTTTAACATGCGGCTGGCGACGACCACCTGCTGCACCATCGCCAGCTCCGCCTCCGCTGCCGCGTCGTGAAACGACGGGTCAGCGCGCGGAAATACCGTAATCATGAGCGATTCCGGAAGCTGACGCGGTTTGGGCAACTTCTGCCAGATCTCCTCGGTAACGAACGGGGCAAACGGATGCAGAAGTCGCATCGTGGTCTCGAGCACGGTCGCTAGCACTCCCTGCACCACATGCCGGCGCGCCGCCTTGCTCGGTTCCTCCGTCAAATCCGCGGACGGCTGCAAGTGCGGTTTAGCCAACTCGATGTACCAATCGCACAGCTCGTCCCACACAAAATGCCAAATCGCATTAGCCGCATCGGCAAACCGAAATCCCTCGAGCGCGGTATCGACCTCGCCGCACGTCACCTGCAGCCGCGACAAAATCCACCGGTCGGCCACGCCGAGAGAGGCGCGTCCGTTTGGCGTAGCGATCTGCGCTTCAAAGCGCTCTGCATCGTAGCCATCGAACTTGTCGAGCGCAAACCGGGTCGCGTTCCACACCTTATTGATAAAATTGCGGTAGGTCTCTACCCGGTCCACCGTGAGCCGGATCCGCGACGAACCGGTGTTGAGCGCAGCGAGCGCAAACCGCAACGCGTCGGCGCCCATCGGCGGAATGCCCTTGGGGTGATGCTTGCGGATCGCCGACTTGACCGCATCGGGGTCGGGCGGCTTTTCGACATCGACCCGAGCGAGCAGCGCCTCCAGAGTAGCGCCATTGACCACGTCGAGGGGATCGATAACATTGCCCTTGGTCTTGGACATCTTGTCGCCGTTTTCATCCGTCACCGTCGAGGTCAGATACACGGTCCGAAACGGCACCTTGCCCATGAAATGGATGCCGAGCATCATCATGCGCGCCACCCAAAAGAAGATGATGTCGGGTGCTGTGACCAGCACGTTGTTGGGATAGAACGTCGCGAGTTCGCGCGTAGTCTCTGGCCAACCCAGCGTCGAAAACGGCCACAGCCCCGACGAGAACCACGTATCGAGGATGTCGTCGTCTTGACGCATGCGCTCGCCGCAGCTCGCACACATCACCACATCGTCGCGCGATACCTGCATCGAACTGCACCGATCGCAGTAGAACGCAGGAATCTGATGCCCCCACCACAGCTGTCGCGAAATGCACCAATCCTGGATGTTCGTCATCCAGTGCATGAACGTCTTGGTGTGGTGCTCGGGAACGAACGCGGTAGCGCCCTGCTCGACCGCTCGCACAGCCTCGGCGGCCAGGGGCGCAGCTTTCACCCACCATTGTTCCATCAACATCGGCTCGATCACCGCACCCGAGCGCTGGCTGCGGCCGCGCGGCACTTTGTACGGCTTGGTGTCGACCAACCATTCGGCCGCTTCGAGGTCTGCCACCACGGCCTTGCGCGCCGCGGCAACGGACATGCCGATATACTTGGCCGGCGCTGGCGCACACATCGCGCCATAGCGATCGATCACCTCGAGGATTGGCAAATTGGCGACCTGACTCACCTCGTAATCGCTCGGATCATGAGCGGGTGTGATCTTGACTGCGCCCGAGCCAAATTCCGGGTCAGGCCACGGTTTGCCGTCGCGCACGATGTCGATCGGCACAATCGGAATGCGACGCTCGGTCAGCGGCAGCATCACCTCCTTGCCGTGCAGTTCGAGGTATCGCGGATCTTTGGCGTGTACGGCCACCGCGGTATCGCCGAGCATCGTTTCGGGCCGCGTCGTGGCGACGATGATTTCACCGCCGCCGACGATCGGGTAGCGAATCGACCACAGCGAACCACTTTCTTCCGCCGTATCCACTTCGAGATCGGACACCACGGTTTGGCTGACCGGATCCCAGTTGATCATGCGCTTAGCGCGAAAGATCAGGCCCTCGTCGTAAAGCCGCACAAACGCCTCGCGCACCGCGCGATTCGAGCGGTCGTCCATCGTAAATCGCTCGCGCACCCAATCGAGCGAAAACCCGAGCAGGCTTTCTTGCTCGGCAATGCGGCGACCGCTTCGCTCTTTCCACGCCCAGGCGCGGCGCATGAACTCGTCGCGACCAATGTCGAACCGCGTTTTCTTCTCGCGCCGCTTCAGATCGTTTTCGAGCAGAACGTGGACCGCGATCGACGCATGATCGATGCCCGGCATCCACATCGCATTAAACCCGGCCATTCGCCTCCACCGGATCAAGATGTCCTGCATCGTCGACCCCAACGCGTGGCCGATGTGCAACGAGCCGGTTACGTTGGGCGGCGGCAACGTGATCGAGTACGGGACGATGGGCCTCGCCTCACTGGCGTGGAAAAATCCATTTTCGATCCAAAACCGGATCCATCGCGCTTCGACCTCGGACGGGTCGTACTGCTTAGGCAGCGCTGAGCTATTCACGCGTAACAGGCTAACATACCAAGCGAAACTGCGGGGTCACCTGGTCCCATCGGCAGTGGAAGGGGCCATGCGCGTCCAGCTTCACTTCTTGGTGGGCACTTCGGGGGCAATGGGCCGTCTCTCCGGGTTCTTCGGAAGGAGATGCCACATCTCGTCGGCGAGGCTCTGTATCTTTGTCATCAACTTGCTGTACTGCCCCAGCTGGATATTTCCTGCTTGAAAGGCAGCGTTAAGCTCCTTCACCACAGGATCGGGATTGGGAGTCCGTTTGCCTAACTGAGTCACATCGCCGAAGCAAACCTCTACCAGAGCAGCAAATCGCGGGGACATCGCCAACGAGAATGTTACAAGCTCCGCCCACAACGCTTGGGCCAGTCCCAGCCGCCCCGCAATGAACCCCCCCCCGAACTCTTTCTGCATCTCCTCGAACTCAGCAAGGACTTGTTCGTTCGCTCTCCGAACGGAACCCTTACCGTTGTTACCGAATGCTCGGATGCAAGCTGAATCCTCCCACGAGGTACGGTCGAAGCGGAGCTCGAACGATGGAAGGGGGGAATTGACCTGCGGGAGACGCTCATGATTGGCCGGGGCTTCCGACTGAACCAGGGGCGCAACGTCGGCCTTTAGAACGCAGTTCGACATCTTTGTTTTTCTCCGTTATTTCCTAGTCTTACGACCCGTGACGATACTTGTCGTTTACCAAAGGTACGGCAGCGAGGCAAGCTTAAATTTTGCGACCGCCCACCTCAGCTCTGGCAGAGCCGGGAAGTCCTGGGTGAGTTGGCTCAGTTCGGCGACGAACTCGCGCGCTGCCGCAGGAGTCATCGAGCTTACGCTGTGGATTCTGTCTTTCAGCGGGCCAATCACTTCATGAGCGGCGTTCAGCTGCCCGAGCTGAACGACCACTTTGTTGGCAGCTTGTGAAAGCGCTTCCGCCCGAAGCGCTGCCTGACCTACGACGCGTACCGCACCGCTCAATCCGGCGGGACCAGGAATCATCGCCTGGACCTCGGGGCAGTCGTCAAAGGCGCGGCTCGAAACGCCTTCCTTGCTCGACGGCGCCTGCGTCAAGTGACATAGCAGGGCGCTGCCGAGGTCCTGTCGCTGTTCTGAGCTGGGCGACGACGACGCCGCAGTCTCGACGGGCTTTGGAGCGTTTTTGAACAGGCTATCAGTCATCGGAATGACACGAACGCCAAGGTTCCCAGACGGAGGGGGGCATGTTCTGCCGCCCTGCCGACCGCCAGCGCGTAGGTTTTCGAGTGGCGATTCTGATACTGCTCGATGCCGCTCATCGCGGCCGGGACGCTACCACGCCCATTGCCACAGATCACCAGCAAGTTTTCGGACAAATCGTGACATCCGTCACGATCGCCGCATACTCGGTCGCCCGCCCCTACCTTGCCGAACCTCGCTCGAGGCGTTTTCGTTTTTGACAGGCGGAGCAACATCTTCAGGTCCTCAAGGTCGCGAGGCCGCCCCGCGGCTCGTTTTGCGGCCATGAGCGGGCTCTGCTGGTCCTGGTGGCAAGGTGGCCAGGAAAGCGAGCTACGGCGCCATGTCCATAATGGATGCTTTAACATGATGTAAACATTTAACAATAATCACTCTCGCCAGACGCGCTTGACGGTTCCTGTAAAACTGTAAAAATGTTTATGTGAAAAGCCAGAGAATCAGCCTCGATTTCAGCGACCATCCTGCGATCGTGGAGACGCTGAGACGCGTTGCGGTCCACGAAGGCACGACGCAAAAGGAAGTTGTCCTGCGTGCGCTCGAAGCCTACTTCTCGCATCAGCTCGAACAAACCATGATGCTGGAGCACGCGAAGAGCGTGTTCGCCGAATGGGACAACGAGGACGATCGCGTTTATGACACCCTTTGACGTGGTTCTTGTCCCGTTTCCATTTGCGGACCTTACGACTACAAAACAGAGACCGTGCCTGCTCCTCGAATGCGTAACAGTGGATCGGTTGGCGAATCTGCTGATCGTTGCGATGATGACGAGCCAAATCGACGGCCGGTCGTTTCCACACGACGTTTCCATCAAGGACTGGCAAGGTGCTGGTCTTCCCAAGCCGACGCTCATACGATTGGCAAAACTGGTGACCGTTGAAGCAAGACTCGTTCGACGAACACTCGGCAGACTAACGCCGCACGATCAAACTGCGACGAAGACCGCCTTTCAGCGCCTGTTTCGGGCGTGGATCGCGTAGGGCTACGCTCACCTACGCCCGCTAAACGGGTCGCGCAACGCTGGCTCTTTAGTGTGTCCTGGCGCACCTTCCAGTTCGCGCGATCCAGTCGGTTGGTCCGACTCTCAAACTATTGATTTTTACTGTTATTTTTATCCACATTTGTCTAGAATTATTTGGACTAATGTCGATATTTGATGTTTCGGCGTCACTGGAGCGAGCGAGCGAACGGCTGATGACCGCGCGTGCGCGTCATCGATCGGATGTCGGTCAATCGCGACTCCCTGCGTCCATCGACCGGCTCTTGACGAAACGGTTGCGAGGGCAAGAACGTCCTTCCATTCGCCAACTTCAGGCAGAGCTCGCGCAACTAGGCTCGAGTCTTGGGGTTCGGCCTCCTTCCCGCGCGACGATCTACAATGCGTTCGCGCGCTGCCGCCCAACGCGATTGCACGCGAGAGATCTGCCTGCGCATGTTCGGGTTGCCCTCTACAACCTCGACCTAACGTCCACGGTAGATGCAGCCCAGGCTGCCTTCTACGCGTTCAACTACGGCGATTTGCGCGCCGCTTGCTGGGCCGCCGGCATGCCTTGGCTTGCGCTTTACCATGCAGCTCGAATGCGCGGCTGGCGCCCCAAAAGTCGGGGGCTGCTCCTCGCAGCCATGCAGCGCCGAGGTATTCCGTGATCGGAAAACCTTATCAACCGATTCAAGTGATCCCTCGCGAGCTTGCCGCTGTCGTGAACGAGCTTCCGTATTGGTTTGTCATCGGCGGTCACGCTGTTCGATGTTTGTGCCCTTATCGGCCGAGCCGCGATGTCGACTTTGGCGTACGCCAAGCGCGTGACTTGCGCGACTTGCTGGCGCAACTGAAGCGCTCCGGCGAGACCGAGGTGCTCGAACGTACCGCCGATACAGTTCACCTGCGTTGGAACGATCTGGACGTTTCAGTGTTTATGCTGCCGCGGCTCGAGCCATTTGTCGAAGATCGCCGCTTAACGGTTACCGGAGTACTGGCCACCAAGCTTCACGCAATCCTCGACCGTGGAACGCGACGCGACTTCTTCGATCTGTACGTAACGCTGCAGGGCCAGCGCTTAGGCGTGGTCGAATGTCTTCGTGCGATCCGAGAAGTCCATCACCAGGAGGTTAATGACAGCCTGTTACTGCGCGCTCTCACCTACTTTGACGATGCCGAACGCGAGGACAAGTTGCCCGGCGAGGGCGCGTCGGACTGGCGGACGGTGAAAACGTTTTTTCTCGCCGCAGTCGGCGCAGTGCTGGTCCCGCCGAGCGCGCAGCTGAAGATCCAATCGCGACGAGTCGACGTTGACGGTCCCCCCAATTCGTCAACGCCGCCCGCCGCAAAATCCCGCCGACGGCGTTCTGCAAAGCGACCTCGTAGCTAACGAGTGTTGCAGTCCAAGGCGTTTTTCATGACCCGCCCGGACTACTGCTTCGGCGTTTACGCCATGCCTCCTACGACGAGGAACTTGACCTTTCGCGGACCCTAACTGCGCTTGCTGAGCTCGGGCAAGTTCTCGCGAATGATGTGTTCGGCGAGTTCCGGGACCACCTCCCACACGACCCGCTCCACGACTTCGGTCGAGAGCTTGAGCAAGGCGATGAGTTCCGGCGATCCGGGTTCGATTCCGGAAAGTTCGGCCAATCGCGCAGCCATTTTTGCGAGCGTGCGCTCGACCAGAACCGACCGCTTCGTTGGAATTCCCGACACCATTGGAGAACGATTCATCCCGCTGATCCCTCCGTTGCTGCTGCTGGCTGCGGCCGGTGCGCTGGCAGCTTTTGCTGGTGCGGCCGCCTGTGAGGCTGAAGTTGTTGGTGCGGCCGCTGCCGCAGGTGCTGCAGTGGCTGCTGGACTGGTCGCTGGAGATCCTTTTGCCGGCGTGGCTACAGGTTGCGCAACGCCAGCTTTTCCGGCCGGCGGCCGAAGCGACGCGGCAGCGCCGATAACGGTCGCGGGATTGTCCGGAGCCGCTCCGGGAGGCGCGGCTGCCTGGGCTGGAACCGGCTTTTTGTCGCCGCCCGGCGCAGCCGCCGTCACGGTGGGGGCCACGCCCGCGGGCATTTTGATCGTTGGCATGCCCATGATCGTTGCGGAGCGCGGGGCCTCTTTTGCTGAAGCTGCAGCCGCCGCTGCGGGCGCCGCCGCGGGGGTTGCCGCTGCCGCCTGAGGTGCTTTTGCCGGCGCAGCCACTGCGCCCGCCGCGCCCGGCTTTGCCTGTGCCCCTTTGTTGGCGATCTCGGTCACCTTTTCGAGCATCGTTTGGGTGTCCCAGGGCTTGGGCAAGTTCGCATCGGCGCCCACCTGCGTGCCTCTGGCGTTGTCGTATGGCGCCGAATTCCCAACGAGAATGACCACGGGCACATCCGCCGTGCCGGGGTCGGACTTAAGCGCCATGCACAAGTCGTAGCCATTCTTGCCGGGCATCGCTGCGTCGGCGAGCACGATCGCAGGCTTTTGACCTTTTACCTTGCCCAACGCTTCGTCGACGGTGCGCGCACCGACATATTGAAACGCAGTGCCGCGAAACGTGATGTCTGCCACCTGCTGCATCGTCACGCTGTCATCGACGCATAGAACAATCTTGCTCACTTGGGTCCTCCCAAACGCTGACAATAACAGTATCAAGAGGCTTGGCGATGGGTCAAACCAACTGCCCCAACATTGACCTGCGCACTCCAAAGGAGTGCTGCGCGCCCAGGCACCGCCCGGGCTTGCAGTGCTACATACGGCGCCATGCCGAGTCCGCTTACACCTCTACACGAAGCAACCGCCCATGCCGTTTCCTCGTGTACCGGTGTGCCTGCCACCGACGTACATATTGAAGTCTGCCCGCGTCCCGAGCTCGGAGATCTCGCCGTCAACTGCTTTGCAATCGCGAAGGCGCGGGGCGAAACGCCCATCGCTACCGCACAGCACATCGCGCAGGGCTTTCGCGCCAACGAGTGGCTCGAAACAGCAACCGCCGCAGGTCCCTTCGTAAACTTCCGCGCACATCGCCCAGCCGTGTTTCGCTGGCTCGCCGAGTCGACGAAGTCGGGCGCAGTGTTGCCGCGCAAACTAGGGGCCGGCCAGACGATCGTTATCGATTACAGCTCGCCCAACGTGTCCAAGCAGTTGGCGTATCACCACATTCGCTCGACGATGATAGGGCATTCGCTGGTGCAGATTTTTCGCGCGCTCGGCTACCGCGTCGTCGGCATCAACCACCTCGGCGACTGGGGGACCACCCACGGCAAGCTGATCGCCGCATGGAAGTTGTGGGGGGCCACCGAACCGCTCGACATCTCAAAGCTCAACGATCTGTACGTGCGTTTCGGAGAAGCGGCCAAAACCGACCCCTCGCTGGAAGACCTCGGCCGCGCTTGGTTCAAGAAGCTCGAGGATGGCGACCCTGAAGCAGCGCAGTTATGGAAGCGCTTCTATGACATCTCCCTGGCCGAGTACAACAGCGTGTACAGGTTGCTCGGCGTAACGTTCGAGGTCGTCAAAGGTGAGAGCGAGTACATCGCCGACGTACCCCGCGTCCTGGCCGAGCTCGCCGAAAAGAACCTGTCGACGGAGAGTCAGGGGGCTCTCGTGGTCGAGCTTGCCGACGAAAAGACGCCGCTCATTCTGCGCAAATCTGACGGCGCCACCACGTACGCCACGCGGGATATCCCGTCGGCGGAATACCGCTGGAACGCGTTCCAGTTTGCCCGATCGCTGTACGTGGTCGATCGCGGCCAGTCGCTGCACTTTCGCCAGCTGTTCAAAACCCTGGCACGCATGGGGAGACTCTGGGCTTCGCGGTGCGAACACATCCCATTTGGATTGGTGCAGATTATCGCCAAGCCCAAGGGCGGCGGTCCGGGCGACGTGCAAAAAGTAAAAGCCGGAACCCGGTCGGGCAACGTCGTATTGCTTAAGGATGTGGTGGCAGAAGCAGCCACGCGGGTGCGCACTCTTCTCGCCGAGATTCATCCCGAATTGGTCGGTGACGCACTGGAGAAAATCGCCTCCCAGGTCGGAACCGGTGCTGTCGTATTCGCAAACCTCGCCGCGCAACGCGACAAGGATGTGGCGTTCGACTGGGATCGCGTGATCGCACTGCAGGGCGACTCGGGCCCCTACCTCCAGTACAGCCACGCGCGATGCGCCGCGATTATGCGCAAGGCGGGCAGCGACTGGGCCGCGGATGGCGCAATCGAAGTTGCGACCCTGAAGCACGACGGCGAATGGGCCGTGGCGCGCAAGCTGCTAGCGTTTCCGGCGGCCGTCGTCGCCGCCACGCCGAAGTGCGAACCGCACATTATTTGCCACTACCTGCTCGAGCTGGCCGGAGAGTTTTCGCGCTGGTACACCGCCGGTAACGGCGACGCATCGCTACGGGTCTTGTGCGACGACGTTCCGACTCGTCGAGCTCGCCTCGCGCTGGTTTCGGCGGTGCAGTCGGTACTGCGCGAAGGGCTGTCGTTACTCGGCATCGCGGCACCTGACGAAATGTAGGACGCCTAGTACCTCGCCACAGTGGTTTTGATCGGTTCGGGCCGCCGATCCATCGCCGATCGCTTCGTTATGCTCCGTCGCGTTACCGCCAGTAGCGCTTACTCCGCAAGCCTCGCGCTCGGCGCGCCTCGGCGACCGGAACCTGCCAAAACCACTGTGGCGAGGTACTGGTGTAAGGCTTGCTCGCACCGGCCTGAGCCTGCAAGATTGCCGCAGGGGAACAGCTCGCGCGGAGCGATGTGCTAACGTCTGTAAACCCCAAGGGTGTAAGGAGCGACTATGGGCATCATGAGCTTCATCAAAGGCGGAGTTGCAGAACTTGCGATCGCTCGCCCCGATTCTGCAAAGGACTATTGGGTCTACAAGCACCCCGATCAGACGATTCCGATGAAAGCGCAGCTTACCGTCGACTCCGATGAAGTCGCGCTGTTCTTCAAAGATGGAAAATTCGTCGGCAGTTTTTCGGCGGGCCGCCACACGCTAGATGCCTCGAACATTCCGTTCTTGGGCCAGCTCATCGATAAGTTTACCGGTGGCAACGTATTCATCTGCGAAATCTTCTTCGTCACGACCCGCGAACTGCCCTCGATCAAGTTCGGCACCTCGATCGGCGATATCCAAGATCCACAAACCCAGCTCCGCGTCCGCTTGATGGTGTACGGCGAATTCTCGGCCAAGGTCATCGATCCGACAAAGTTCGTGATCGGTATCGTCGGCCAGCGCGCCACGGACAACGAAGCGTTTCTCGGCTGGTTTAAGAGCCAGGTTCAAAAGACGATGAAGGACGGCGTGGCCGAGCTGATCGTCAAGCAGAACTGGCCGATGATGAAAGTAACCTCCGGCGCCTACACCGACGAAATCGAAGCATCGACGCTCACCAGCGTGCGCAAAAATATCGAGCCGTACGGCGTCGAGATCATCCGCTTCGGCGACTTCTCCGTCGGCATGGACCAGGCGGACAAGGATCGCCTCGACAAGCTCGTCGAGCGCTTCGCGCACGTCAACGCGTCGGGCGGCATGGCGGGCTACCAGCAGCTCGCCCAGGCCGAGATGATGATGGGCGCGGCCGAGGGCATGAAGAAGGGCGGCGATGCCGGCGGCGCGTTCCAGGGTGCGGGCATCGGCATGGGCTTCGCGATGGCCGGTCAGATGGCCGGCAT
>CAYQQM010000079.1:0-25313 GCA_964419605.1 uncultured Kofleriaceae bacterium
CACACCACGAGCCGGATGATGACTTTGATCGGCGCTGCGAACGTCATGCCCCGGGCGCGACATTCGTCGACGTCGTACTTGGGCTTCTCGAGATTGTACGACTCAAATTCGAGCGAGCTAGTTTCGGAAAAATCTTTAATCGGGAAGACGCTTTTGAAAACGCCTTGGATGCCGATGTCCTCGCGATTCTCGACCGGAACATCGAGCTGCAGAAACTTGTCGTAGCTGCGCTTCTGGATGTCGATCAAGTTCGGGATCTCGATGACCTGCTTCAGCTTGGCGAACGTTTTGCGAGCTCGAAAGTTGTTTTGAATCAGTGATGCCATGTTGTCGATCTCGTTTTGGCCCGTTGTGGCCTGGGTGAAGCGGAGCCGAAAAGTGCGGATAGCCGACACCAGCCATCCCTGCGCCTGGGATGGTAGAGCCGGCCGGATTTAGTGCTGACTAATCAACGACGGAGCCAAGAAGTCGGCTGCGTATAGCACGTTCCCGGGAAAGTGAACCGAAAAACACCGTGCAAACGATCATGCCAAGTTGCGGCCGAAAATGCCGCTTGTCCAAAGCTCCGCCGTTTGAAAAACAGCTACTTAACCTCGACCTCTGCGCCAGCTTCTTTGAGCTTCTTTTCAATGTCTTGCGCTTCGGTCTTGTTGACGCCGGCCTTGACGTCCTTCGGAGCGCCTTCGACGAGATCTTTTGCATCCTTGAGGCCCAGTCCGGTAACTTCGCGGACGACCTTGATCACGCCGATCTTGTTGGCACCGCCGCTCTTGAGAACAACGGTAAACTCGGTCTTCTCCTCTGCGGCAGGCCCTGCTCCACCCGCTGCAGCGGCTGCGGGCGCCGCCGCTACCGCGACCGGAGCCGCTTTGACGCCCCACTTTTCCTCGAGCGCCTTGGTGAGCGACACGAGCTCGACGACGGTTAGACCCGACAACTGATTGATGAACTCTTCTTGATTGAACGCCATGACTATTTCCCTTGTAGCTACGCTGTGATTTTCCAGAAACTACTATCCGAGCTCCAGCTGCCGCTTACGAGCGTCGAGTAGGTAAGCAAAATTCTGAACAGGAGCGGCAATTTGAGCCGCGAAGCCTTGCGGCGCC
Source organism: uncultured Kofleriaceae bacterium (assembly GCA_964419605.1). Taxonomy (GTDB): domain Bacteria; phylum Myxococcota_A; class Polyangia; order Haliangiales; family Haliangiaceae; genus JABFXX01. Next base: position 1,107 of record CAYQQM010000079.1, read on the forward strand.
GCAAGGAACGTCATCAACATCGACGCGCGGATGTCGTTCTTCGTGGGCATCTTCGCCAGCATCTCGACCCCCTGCAAGTCGAGCAGCTGTCCTTCGAAGTACCCGCCGCGGATTTGAAACTTCGGCTCATCCTTGGCCCACTTCAGCGCGATCTCGGCCGGCGGCTTCGGAGACTCTCTTGTCGTCCAAATCACCGCGGTGGTGCCAGTCATGAGCTCGGTAATTGGCTCCATCTTAGTGCCCTTGACCGCGATCTTGACAAGTGAGTTCTTGATAACCCGGTAATGGCAATCCGCTTTCCGAAACTCGTCGCGCATCGTCGTCACCACCGGCACGGTGATTCCGCGATAATCGGCCACCACGATCGATGCGACATTCTTCCACGCCTCGGTGATCTCTCCGAGCACTTGTTGTTTTTGCGTTCTGTCCATACGGTCTCCTGACCCTGAAATACAACGACCCTCTCGATATGCAAACGAGAGGGTCGGCTTCGCGCCACAGCGCGAGTCGGTCCACTCGTCTCCGCAGGGCTTATTGGGGTGCCGGCGTTCCTCGACGGGGGGGCGTGTGTATAGTCGGATTATGCGGCTAGAGCAAGCTCCTTAGTTACTTCGCTTCCGATGCTGAGAATTGAGCGGTATCGATTTTGATACCGGGGCCATGTGTCGTCGAGATCGTCACCGAGCGCATATATGTGCCCTTCGAGGTTTGAGGCTTGAGCTTTACAAGCTGCTCGAGCAACGCCCGAAGGTTCTGCGCCAGCGCGTCCGATTTGAACGAGGCTTTGCCGAATGGAGTCTGAATGATTCCAGCCTTTTCGACCTTGAACTCAACCCGACCGGCCTTGAGCTCCCGAACCGCCTTGGCGACGTCGGCGGTCACGGTGCCGACTTTGGGGTTTGGCATCAGGCCACGCGGCCCCAACACGCGCCCAATCTTGCCCACCTGCACCATCATGTCGGGCGTTGCGACTAGAGTGTCAAAATCGAACCAGTTCTCTTCGGAGATCTTCTTTATGTACTCATCGGAGCCCGCGTAGTCGGCGCCAGCATCTAGCGCCTCCTTCGCCTTGTCGGGCTTTGCGATGACTAGCACGCGCTTGGTTTTGCCAGTGCCAGCCGGCATCACAACAGAACCCCGGACCATTTGGTCCGCGTATTTTGGATTCACGCCCAGCCGGACCGAAACGTCGACCGTCTCATCCCACTTCGTGGAAATTTTCGTCTTTGGAATCAGCGCGCACGCGTCTTCCACCGTGTACTTCTTCTGCGGGTCGTACGCCGCGAGCGCTTTTTTGAACTTCTTGCCAGCCATGAGAGCTCCGTTTCCGTTCCTTAAGTCCTCGCCCTAATCGACCACGTCGAGGCCGATCGATCGCGCAGTGCCCGCAACCGAGCGCATCGCCGCTTCGATACTTGTCGTGTTGAGATCGGGGAGCTTCTGCTCGGCAATTTCACGAACTTGCTTCATCGTGACCTTCCCAACCTTGGTCTTATTTGGCTCCCCGGATCCACTCTCGACCTTGGCGGCCTTCTTGAGAAGGATCGATGCAGGTGGTGTTTTTGTAATGAACGTAAACGAACGATCTGCATACGCCGTGATCAATACCGGGATGATGAGATCGCCCATCTGCGCCGTGCGCGCATTAAACTCCTTGCAGAACTGCATGATGTTAAGACCATGCTGTCCGAGAGCCGGGCCCACAGGAGGCGCAGGGTTCGCCTTCCCAGCCGGACACTGGAGCTTGATGATTGCGGTAACCTTCTTTGCCATGTTCGCCGTACTTATGCTTTCTCAACCTGGGAGAAGTCAAGCTCGACCGACGTCGCCCGACCAAACATCGACAGCGACACCTTCAGTTTTTGCTTGTCAGCCTTGACGTCTTCCACCGTCGCCGCAAAGTTCGCGAACGGCCCGTCAACCACGCGAACCGATTCGCCCATCTCAAATGTGATCCGGGCCTTCGGCTTACCCGCCTTGCCCTCAGTAATGTTGGTCTGCACACCCTGAATTTGATTCGCCGGCACAGGAGTTGGCTTTGTGCCGCCGAGGAACCCCGTGATTTTCGGAGTATTTTTGACCAGGTGAAACGTGCGATCGTCTAAGATCATCTGCACGAACATATAGCCGGGAAAAAATTTCCGCGTCGTAGTGCGGCGCTGTCCCTTGACGTTCTCCGTAACAGATTCGGTCGGAACCAAGACGTCGCCGAAATATTCGGTCAGGTTCTGATTGCGAACCCTTTCGAGCAGAGTGAGCTTTGCCTTGTTCTCGTGCCCGGAATACGTGTGGACGATGTACCACTTCTTTTCGGCAGTGGGCTGTGCGATGTTTTGCCCAACCGACGACGACGGCGCGGAATCCGACTTGCCGGCGTCTTCGCCCGCAGCGTTCGGCGCCAAACCTGTCGTAAAATTGTCGTCGGTGTCAGGGGTCATGTCGTTATCCTCCATAAACCATATCCGTGAGGCCCGACCACATAAAGTCGAATGCAAATAACACGACCGCCGAAATCAACGACATGATGATCACCACGGTGGTGGCGCTGCGAACCTCCTTGGCCGCGGGCCAAGTCACCTTTTTGAGTTCAGAAGCCACCTCATTGGCAAGGTGGTAGAGCCGGTCGTTCCGATACGCCAGGATGCCGAGGACCGCAACCGCCCCACCAGCGATCAAGCTGACGGTCGTGTCAGAGGGCGCCGCCGTGGTAAAGAACCCCCAGATCCAATCGACGCTCCAGAGAAGGAGGTAATAGAGGATCAGCGCACCTACGAGGTACATCAGGTGAACAGGTTTGTTCGGTGCGTTCTCGTGTTGAGCCACGGTGGCTTCCTCGTTCGTTGCGGACCCTAGCGTTGCGAACCCTGGCAGGGGAGACAGGACTTGAACCTGCAGCCCTCCGCTTTGGAGACGGATGCTCTACCAATTGAGCTACTCCCCTAAAAAAACGATAACTTAGCTCCCTGGTTCTCCGGATAATCCTAGGCTAATTAAGGCGAAGCGGACGTGTAGCTCAAACCCAGGTGAGTGGCAAGCCCGATGGCTTCCAATCCGCTGCAAACCAGTTCGACGTTCGCAGCCACAGCCTTCTCCAAGGGCTTGAGACCGCCTTCGCCTGGCCGTAGCCGGCACCCGCCGAATGGGTCGTGATCCCGGACGCATTCCGGGATCGCAGAAGGGATCAGATCGACCGGAAGCGGTCCTGATCGCTGCAGCGGGCATACAAATGGTTCCTACCAAGGTCCTGGATACAAACCGAAGGAGCGAGTGATCGATCTTGCTGAACTTCCGACGGAGGTCCCGGTGAAAGGGTAGATAGCTCGCTCTGCGTTGCGCGACGGAACTACCTCGCGCTTCTTCGAGTCAGTTATTGCGCGCGCCTTGGTTGATCCACCTGCGAAGGATGTCCCTGAGGGTGCTGTTGCTGTGGCCCGCCATGGAGCCACCACAGGACTGGGTACCGGTAATCTTTTGATAGACCAGGCTCCGCGATGCGTTCCCCGGAATGGACAACCGCCTTCCGTTGCACGCTCCGCCCTGTTGGGTGGAGGTCATCCGCGCGTAGGACGTTGAAACTTCCGCGTTCTTGGCATGGCATGAGGAACAGTTTGCTTTGAGCCGTGGCCAGAGGTGCGTCTTGAAGCTGACCGTGGCCCCGGGCGCCGGCACTGGCGGTGCGGACGGTTTCGGTGGCGGTGGTGGCGGCGGCGGTGGCACGTACGCAGGCTTCGGCGGCGCATTGTCGTCCCGTTGGCACGTGACGCGCTGCATGGCCCGACCGCCATGGATCGCCACCTGGTGCCACCCAACCCAGCCGTCAAGGTAGCCCCATCCGCCCACCCAAATGATGTCACCCGCAACCTGCCACGACTGCTGACTCAATGCTCGCGTGAAGCCTTCCTCTTCACAGCGCTTCTGCGCCGTTAGCCAGTGATCGGGCCAGCAGGCGTGAGCGGTGCACGCTCCGGGATGAAACGTTCGCTCTCGGAGCCAGCAACCGCCGTTGTGACATACACGAGGAGTATGTCCAGCCCGCTCCCAGAAATCACAGTCCTCCGCGTAGGTACAAGATCCAACCCGGTAGTCAGGCTCAGAGGTCGCGAATGCGTTGGCTTGCCACTCGTCCGGCCCCTCGAGGTCGGGAACCTCGGCGCCGTCGACATCACCAACGTCCTCGGTACCCTTCTCGTCCCCAACGACGCAGGCGGGCGCTAGCGCCAGCACCGCCCAAAAGGCGGTGACGGCGCGACTACAGCGTGTGCGATGTGCAAGCATCTGTACGTACTCCTTGTAGAGGTCTTGAGCGAGGCCCCGCCGAACTCCAAAGCAACGCAAATGCCATGTGTAAGTAGTTGTGGTTGTGCGGTTCCAAGCCGAGTCCTGCGCAAGCGATTGCGTAACCGAGCAATCATCTGCTGGGCCGCACGTAGCCAAGAGCGCCGCGCAGCGAGATGATGAGTCATGTTCCTTTGGCGAAGTCTGTGGTTCGCAGCCGTAGTGTGCGGGTGCGGAGCGAGCCGCGGAAAACCTGCGGCGGTCGGCAGCGAGCCAGGGGGAGTGCACTGGAGCGTGTTCGCAAGCCTTCCGACGGAACCGCTCGGTCCAGAGTGCCTCGCGGACCAACACGTTGCCAGCGTCATAAGTTCGCTGCGCGGTGTCGATCCAAAGGCCCCACTCCCTAGACTGGTGGGTGCGTCGTGCTCAAAACGGCAGTATGTCGACAACTCGCACCGCTACGTGGTTTGGGGGCGCCCCAACCAGCTGCGCGCACGTAGAACCTCGCTAGACGCGCTGCTTCCCACCTCCGGATGCATCGAACGCGGCCTCGTCGTGGCCAGGGATGTGATCCGCCCCGCCGGGGCAGTCATCTTACAGCGTGCAGCTGAACAGGATCCGGACCTGTGGCGCGATCCAGATATCGGTACCGCGGCCTATCTCAAATGCGATCGCTTGGACCGACCGGATCCCGACAGCCTCGCAACCATGCTGCACGAAACGGTACATCGCCTTGGCGGCGTAGCTTGCGTGTTCGAATTCGAAAATGACCGGCGCCGATGCTTTCTCGACGAAGGCGAGCTGCCGCCGGCAACGATCGCCAGGTTTCGCGCGCCGCCCAGCCACTTCGATGCGGACGCAGTGCGGTGGTTCGAGCATTTGCAACACACGTATCTCGATCCAGATGGCGCCAACATTCGCAGCTTGCTCGACGAGGTAACTGCCTATCGCATCGAAGCGGAGCTAGAGGCTACGGGACGGATCCGCAACTCCTACGTCAACCTTCCCATGCTTATGGCACTCGCTGTGCGCTACCTCGACATCGTGGCTGCGGGGCCAGGCCCAGTATTCTTGAAGTCGTTTCGCAAAACGGGAGCCAATGGCGCCATCGCAGCCGAGCTACTCGATCTAGGCGAGCGGGCCTACCAGAAACTTTCTGCCTCGGGGCGCGCCGGCGTGTTTGAGCGTGGGCTTTGGGACGAGTATCGACGGACTCGCGCTCAATGGGAGGGGCGATAAGCCGCCCCAGGAGCTACTCCGTATGCGCCGCCGCGCGATCGCACATGATCTGCAGCGGCTTTTCCGAAAGCAGGGCCGTGCCGAACACCATCGACGCGAGGCTGCTGTCGTCGATCGGTCGCGATACGTGGCCTTGTATCAAGTACCACTTGCACGCGTTCTTGGAATTGCCGCAATCGATTGCGGTGGTGTGTTTGTCCGCGCGTTTCTCGAATACAAACGAACCGCGCAGGCGTACCTTGCCGCCTTCGGATCCGGGTCGGTCGGCCAGCGTTGCGACGATGTTACCGACCGCATACGCAACCGTGGCGCGAGCAGGGTTCGGGCCGATGGTTCCGATGCGAACCCCCTCGAGTTCAAGCGCGCCATCCACAAGTTGAGCGCGTCCCACGTCATCGGTGCCGTGCCACTCGCCGTCTGGATCGGGGGAGATCAGCATGGTCGGCGAGGGCTTCCGCAGATCTTCCTCCGCCGTCTGTTGCCGGTCTAACCACACCACCGATGACACCGCGGCCGTGTCGCGCGATAGCACCGGCGCCAACGCCTGCGCCACAGCCCGAGCAACGCTCGGATCAGCGACGGCCGGAGCGATGGGAAGTCCATAGAGCTCCGGTGTTGGACTTGGCACATTTCCGAACGACACGTGTTCGATCACCCGAACCCAGCGATCGCCGTCGTGGGCAAACAGCGCGGTGATTCGCAACGGAATCGCAGCAGTTCTGCCGCACAGCATCACGCGCCACGATACTTCGTCGCTCATCCAAGCCGCGCCGACGAGTCGGTCGCTGGACAAGTGAATGTCGAGACGCTTCGATCGAACCTCGGTCGAGGTTCCCTGCTCAACGAACAACGGCCAGCGACTCGATGCCCGACGGCCAACGTCGTCTCCAACCAGCACATCGCCCGGACCTACGCCAATTCGCGCCGGTCCAACCTTGGTGTCGATAAAGGATGTATCGATATCCGATGCGTCATCGCGTTCGTACGACGCCAAAATATCGTCTTGGATCTCGCCGACCATGCGCTGTCTACGCTCGAGCTCAGTCTCGATCGGCGCCGACTCCACGTTGGCTGTCGATGAGGTTCCCGGTAACGCCTGCCTGCAACCGGCAGCGATCGTCCACGTAAAGGCCGCCGTCACTGCAAGACCGCAGTATGGGGTCGGAATTGCTAACATCACTAGGCGGATTGCGGTAGCGCCAAGATATGTTCGATCAGCTCTCGCAGACCCGCACCTTCAGCTTGCTCGGTTAGAAACGCGGGTTTGTGCGAAAGCTCACTCCAATACTGTCGAATGTTGGCCACCCCGACGCTGGTCGGGAACCCTTTGAACATGGGCGCGTCATTGAGTGCGTCCCCTACGTACACGTACGGCGATACGTCACTCGGATCGGTTTTCAGCACTTGGCGAACGAGCCGAAGACACGCGGACAACTTGTCGAAGTGGGGCGGGCCAAAGTTCACATGAACGCTAGAGCGCACCGCTTCGAGCCCTGCCTTTTTGATGATTTGCACACACCGCTCCGCCGCAGAGAGTTCTAGCGATGCCTCCTCGTTCCAGTCGATCGCCAAGTCCGCTTCGCGATATTTCGAATCGCTCGATAACCGCGCTCCAGGCACTTTGGACATCACGTCGACGGCGACATCGCTCATCCGCCGCCGCCATTCGGGCAAGGTGGCAGCCTGGACACCATAGATCTTCACCAACTTCTTGCCGTCGCGGACGAACGTTACCCCTCCATTTTCGGTCACACAGGCGAGCACCGGCGTCATCTTCATGAACGCGTGGCCGAATCCGGCCGGTCGCCCCGTAACGATGATGACCGGAATGCCGGCGTCGCCGAGCCGCTCAAGCGCGTCGTAGGTTCGCGCTTCAACTCGATCGCCAGACGTCATCGTGCCGTCGACATCGGAAAACAATGCGCGCACCGGGCCGCGCAAATCAGAAACAGGTCGCGTCATTGGGAAAGCCCCATAGGCGCGGTTCATAGCATGGACGGGTCAAGCGATCAGGCACGCGCTGGTGCTCGCATCGACTTCGATGGGGGCGATTAGTGCCAGGGAGTTGTCGCGTTGGCGAGACAGCCAGCGATCGAGATCATCGCGGCGCAGGCGAACGATCCCGCCTACTTTAAAGACCGGAAGTGGATCTACTGCGCGGCGAGTCATATACCGACACCAGCGCTCAGAGCGACCCAACTCGACCGCGATGCCCTTCCACGTTTCTACATAGTTTGACATGACCCGCCTCTATTGCAGAGCCCGTGCCCGGGTCCGACCAATGCGTAAGCAGCTGAAACTAAAGATGTTAGCTGGCCGAGATGTGTCGAATCTTCATCACATCATCTGGTCTCTATCTGGCAACTCGCTACGCGGACCGGTATCCTATGTGGACATGCAAGAACACAGGCGGGTAGCCGCCGCGGTGCTGCTGGGGCTACTCTGGGCGGCGAATTCAGCGGCCCTAGCGGCTCCCGAAACGTACCCGCTCGCCAAGGTGAGACGAGGCCAAACCGGATACGGCCTGACGACGATCGCTGGCACCCAGCCGGAGCGATTTGCGTTCGAAGTCGTATCGGTCGTTCGCAACTTTCTTCCGAAGCAAGACATCATTCTCGTCAAAAGCAGCGATCCGAAGCTCGCCGTTACCGGGTTCTGGCAGGGGATGTCCGGAAGCCCGCTCTTCATCGAAGACAAAGTCGTGTGCGCGTTTTCTTACGGATTCCGCTTCAACAAGGTCGCACTCGGGGGATGCACTCCGATCGAATACATGAAGCGGGATGGCCTCGATTCGTTCCGCCGCGCTAGCACCGTTCCCGCCAAAACGGGTGGCTATTCGATCGTTCAGCCGGCAGCCGCAAGCATGGCGGACTGGCGCCGCCTCGCACCCACCGTGGATGCCCAATCCGCGATGGACGCCCTTGGGCCGGCGCGCAGGAGTTGGCTGTTGTCGGCACCTCTGCCCGCGCCGCTCGCCAGATCTGTCGACACGAACGGCGAAATCATGACCGCCTCGGTCCCGCTTTCGGTGAGCGGCTTTACAGCTCCGGCATTCGGTGCGCTCGAAGCGTTATTCGGACAATCAAACGCCGTACCGGTGCGAAGCGGCGGGGCCGGCGGGGCCGGCGATGCTGCGACCGAACTCGGTCCAACCGGATTCACGATGGGTGGCGCCATCGCGGTCCAACTGATCCGCGGCGACATGTCGGCCACGGCAATCGGTACCGTGTCCTACGTCGACGGCAACAACATTCTCGCGTTCGGCCATCCGCTATTCCAGGCGGGTGAAAGTTACGCTCCGGTCGCCACCGCGAATGTCCATGCCGTAATTCCCTCATCGCAGACGGCCTTTGCGCTGGCATCGCCAATCCGCGAAATCGGATCCCTTGTGCAGGACCGGCAGTCCGCGATTGCGGCCGATACGAAACTTCGCACGCCCGTGATCCCGATGGACATCAAGATCGCAAGCCGGTCCGGCAAACACGTGAACAACGGAACGTTTCACGTTGAGCTGCTCAACAACAAGTTCCTCACTCCGGCGATCGCCGGCGCGGCGCTGATGAACGCGATCAACTACTACCTGCCCGACCGAGACAACGTTACGGCGCGAGTTGAATCGAGCGTAACGATCAAGGGATATGAACCGATTCGCTTCGTCGACTATGTGTACGCCAACGACGGCGCCGCATCCGTGATGGGCGGAGTGCGCGGCTTGCGCGTAATCGTTCCGCTCTTGCTAAATCCGTACTCTCCGGTAACGATCGAACGGGTCGATATTCATGTCGACCTGGCATTCGAAGCCAACTACGGCGAAATCAAGGAGGTCAGGGTCCCCACCGGCGATCTCATTCCTGGAACGCGCAACATGGTGAACGTGGTGCTGACCTCGTGGGACTCAAAGGAAATCGTGGAGGCAGTACCCGTCGATGTCCCCACCAGCCTCAGCGGGACGATCGTGCAGCTCGAGGTGGCAGCGGGTGACAGTGCAAAGTTGGACGCTGCGCCCCCTGTCGATCTCGCGTCGCTCATCGCCGCGTTTCGAAGGCTATTGCCCGGAACGGTCTGGGCAGCAACGCTGTATCCCGCTGACGAAGGGGTTGCTTTGGAAGGCAATCTGGTCCGCGATTTACCATCGACTGCGATCGACAAGCTCCACCCACAAAGCCGTACCCAACGCGTTGCCGTCTATAAGCCGATCGCGCGCACTCTTGCGCCCACGACACGGGTCATCAATGGCACGAGTTCGTTGCTCGTTCGAGTGCGCGCCAAATAAGGTAGGAGGATCTGTGAACCGATTGCGTTATCTCATTGCGATCGTGGCTGTAGGAGTGTTCGCGGTTCCAGCACGTGCAGTAATCACGTCGCAGTGGAGCGTGGAGACGTATCAGCAGTTCGATGCCGGTGATGCATCGAATGCGTTTATTACGTCGCTGGGCGAGGTTCGTCCAGGTTGGGATACCAAGCGCACGGCACTCGAAGGCGATGCGGTGTGGTCGGCAGTCCGCCTCGCCGATCAGAGCGTGCTTGTCGGTTCTGACGCGCGCGGCACCATCTATCGTTGGTCGGCGAACACAGCCAAGAAACTGGTGTCCATTCCCGGAGCCATCGCGATCGTATCCATGGTCCAGACAAGCGATGGCACCGTTTGGGCAGGCGCCATGCCGGGCAAGGCGCTGTGGAAGATCGACGTCGCCACGGGCAAGGCCACACGGGGCCCTGAACTGAAGGACGTCGAAACGATATGGTCGCTCGCGGCCTCGGGCACTACGGTGTACGCGGGCACGGGTCCTTCGGGAAGAGTGTTCTCGATTCCGAAGTCCGGGGAAGCCAAGCAAATCTTCAACACGGAGGACAAGCGAGTCACCGCAATCGCCGTCGGTAACGACGGCGCTGTGTGGTTTGGCACCTCGGAACGCGCGCTCGTGTTCCGGTACGACCCGACATCGGGCAAGACCCGAGCGGTCGCCGACTTCGCAGGCAACGAGGTCACAGCGATTTCCAGCTATCGCGACGGCGTGGTGCTCGCGGCCAACGACCTCGCCGATACCCCATCGGCGACGGGAAAAACCCAAACCCAGGTGGAGGCGGCCGAAAAACCGACTGCAAACAAAGGTCAAGCAGCAAAACCGCCCGAAGTCGGAACCAAGCCAGGTGCAGATAAGGATCCGACCGCCGTAACCGACCTGGGTCGCAAAGGTGCTAAGAAAGGCAAGGGAGCACTGTTCCGCATTGCAGCGGATGGCCGACTGGATCAGCTCCATGCGCTAACGGCCACCTACTTTACCTCGGTCGCCGTTGCGAAGGACGGTTCCATCTTCGCTGGCGCCGCTGATAAGGGACGCGTCTACATGGTGGATCCGGACCAGTCGGTAGCAACCGCATTCGATGTCGACGAGAGGTCGGTGTCACAAGTTTGGATCGATCGGGACTTGGTGGGATTCACTACCGACGATGCGGCGGCGCTCTACCGCTCGACCGGCCGCGCGCTTCAGGCGAAATACGTCAGCGACGTGCTCGACGCCAAAGCGGTATCGCGATTCGGTAAGCTGGCGTGGATCGCCAGCGGCAGGGTTGCAATCGAGACGCGGAGCGGTAACACCGCCAAGCCAGGAGTGGGGTGGAGCGAATGGCAACGCCCGACACAGATTGCCAACCTCGGTGGCGGTAGCCAGGGCGGCAAGATTGCCAGCCCGCCCGGACGGTACCTGCAATTCCGCGCCGCGCTCGAAAATGAACAAGCGAGCGTGCGCCGAGTTGCGGCATATTATCTCCCGCACAACAGCGCGACCGTTGTGCAAGAGGTCGCGATTGAGCTCCCGGTGAAAGAAGGGATGGCAACGTTAAAAGACCTTGGGGCGAAACCGCGCAATCCGATCCTCAAGCTCAAGTGGAAAATCGATAACCCCGACGGGGATGACACAACATATACGCTCGACGTTCGCCGCGATGGCGAAGCCAACTGGCGCCCCATTTCCACGGGCAAATCCCCGCTGACCGCACTGACCTGGGACTGGAACACAGAGACCTACCCCGATGGCTGGTATAAACTGCGCGTCACCTCGTCTGACGCCGCCGCCAATTCGCCGGACCGCGCACTGACATCGACCGCTACCTCGACGTTATTTTCCATCGACAATACCCGACCCGCGATCGAACGGATGTCCATCAAATATCCGCTAGCGGCGGCACGCGCCGTTGACCTTCTCAACACCATTTCCGAGATGGCATACTCCGTCGATGATGGCCCGTGGCAGCTCGGCGCCACGGTCGACGGCATCTTCGATGACCGCATCGAGGAGCTGCGCATCGCTTTGCCCTCCGACCTGTCGCGCGGTCCCCACACGCTCGCGGTGCGGGTAGCGGATGCTGCCGGAAACGTCGGATCGACGTCGTCTACGTTTCTGGTAAGGTGACCTTCCTCTTTGCAGCCTTGAATGGTGAACCTAGCGGTGGCCCATAGGTTGGTCAACGCAGTCCCCCGGTGGCAAGCTTCTCTCCCCGGTACGCGCAGAGAGCATCTTGACAGCATAGACATTGGCATCATATCATCAACCGGTGAGGACGACCGTGACATTAGATCCAGCTGTGGAGCGGTTGCTCCGGCGGGTGATGAAGCAGTCCGGACTTTCGTTCAAAACAGTGCTCAATCGCGCTCTGCAATCGGGGCTAAACACCGCACTGGGGCGCGACCCCATTCCACCGATCGCCACCCCAACGTATGCGCTTGGAGCGCGCGGCGGACGGAGCTTTGATCGGGCACTGGCGCTCGCCGATGCACTGGGCGATGACGATATCGAAGCCAAGCGCGAGCTAGGCAAGTAGGCCCTGCTTCGAATGAAACTTGTCGATGCAAACGTCCTGCTGTACGCGGTCGATTCGCTGGCGCCCCACCACGTGGCCGCTCGCACCTGGCTAGATGCTTCGCTCAACGGCGACGAAGAAACGGGGTTCGCTTGGATTGTGCTACTCGCGTTCCTCCGCATTTCCACCAAAGCCAGCTTGTATGAGAATCCGCTAACGGCGGCTCAGGCGTTTGGCGTGGTCGAGCGCTGGTTGAGCGCAAAGACAGCCGTTCTGGTCGAACCCGCAACAACCCATCTGGTGACACTGCGGAAACTCGTCGAAGAAAGCGGCACGGCGGGAAATCTCACCTCCGATGCGCACCTGGCGGCGCTCGCGATCGAAAATCACGCAACCGTGGTAACGTTCGATGCTGACTTTTCGAGATTTGCCGGCGTTCAAATCGCCCGCCCCATGTCTCCGCCCTAGGTAATTGCACTGCCACGGTAGATCTCGTCGACGATGAGCTCAGCACCGAGGCTAGACACCGAGACGCTGCCGCTGGAAATGGCCATTCGTGCTGACCAGTCGCCACCGATTGTGCGGGCGTGAACTGTAATTCTACGTTCCCGGTGCGACACAATGATGACTTCTCGCAAGGTCGGAATGGTCATGTAATAGTCGAGTTTTTCGCCGATATCGTATTCTTCTGAAGATTTGCTTGTCACCTCGACCAGAACGGTTGGATTGAGAGCGGTTGCCTCGGGGCTAGGCGCGTGTTGCATCAACGCACCGCAAATCACTGCTCCGTCCGGAAATGTCGCCAACCCCGATGCTTCCACGTAGATGCGCAGATCGGAAGTGTGTACCCGACACGGCTTGTCACCGATGGCGTTGCCAAGGATTCGCAGAACGGATGCCGCCAAGGCCGAATGTTCCTCCGACCCGCCTGCCATGGCGTAGATCTCGCCGTTTAAGAACTCGTGCTTGGTTGAGCTATCGCGCTCGAGAGCCACGTAGTCTTGGTACGTGTACCGGTGATGCGGTCTGGTGGCGACCATCCGGCAAGCTTACCATTTGTAGGCATGAACGGCGCTGCCGACGTGAGGAGAGGGTGTGATCGCGACGAATTGAATCAATGAGGTAGAGTCCGAAACCGGAACCGGAACCGAAACCGGAACCGGAGTCGGGACCGGAACCGGAGTCGGGACCGGAACCGGAGTCGGGACCGGAACCGGAGTCGGGACCGGAACCGGAGTCGGGACCGGAACCGGAGTCGGGACGGAACCTCGCGGTGCGGGTAGCGGATGCTGCCGGAAACGTTGGATCGACGTCGTCTACGTTTCTGGTAAAGTAGTCCACACGTGACGCCAGAACAGACGCGCTGTGTGATGACGCAGATCGTGATGCCCATGCACACCAACGGCGCGTCCGGAATGTTGTTTGGCGGCGTGATGATGCAGTGGATCGACGTGTGTTCCGCGGTTGCCGGGATGCGGCTGGCCCGGGGTGCGGTGCTGACGGCTTCCGTCGATCGCCTTGATTTCATTTCGCCGGTTCACGTCGGCGAAGTGGTTGTGTTACACGCGCAGGTAAACTATACGGCGCGAACCTCCATGGAAATCGGCTGCCGCGTCGAGACCGAAGACATGCAAACCGCCACGAGGCGCTACGTGACCAAAGCGTATCTCACGTTTGTCGCTGTCGACGAACACGGCCGGCCGCGCCCCATTTCCCCTATCGACCTTGTAACCGACGAAGATCGACGGCGAAATCGCGAAGCGCAAGCGAGGCGCGGCGAACGGCTGCGCGCCGCCGGCAGGTTGGAGTCCGTAGCCACATGAGTGTGATCGTCGACCGCACAACGTGGGGGCGGCTCGCGGTCAGCGGCAGCGATCGCACGCGGTTTCTTCATGGTCTCACGACGATCAACGTAGAGAGTCTCGCCCCGGGCGATCACCGATGGGGAGCGATCTTGAATCCTAAGGGCCGTGTGCTTTCGGTCATCAACGTTGCGCATCGCAGCGACATCTTGGTGGTTTCATGTGAAGCATCGCTCGCCGATCCCACCCGTGCCCTGCTCGAGCGATACGCCGTCATGGACGACGTCGGATTCGAACCGATCGCCGGGCCTGCGCATCAGGTGTGGAACAGTCCAACCGATGCATGGAGCCAGCCGATCGTCGAAGGCCCCGGCCTCGGCGCGGTCGCGGAAACCGACCCAGCCGTCGAGCGCGTACGGATCCGTGCGGGATTCTTGCGCTACGGAATCGACGTGGATGCCGACCATTTCCCCTTCGAGACGCCGCTCGCGACTATGCTCGACTACGGTAAGGGCTGCTACGTAGGCCAAGAGCCGGTATTCCGCGTCCATGCCCAGGGTAATGCAGCCAGAGCGCTCCGCGGATTCGTAGTTGCGGGGGAAGCTCCGATTGCCAACGGATCGGTGATTCACCACCCTGCCAAAGCAGCGGCCGGTTCGATTACATCAGCGATCGCTGCGGGCGATGGCACAACTCTCGCTCTCGGCTACATCCATCGATCTGCGTGGGACATGGTTCCCGTCGAGATCGACGGACGCTCGGCTACGATGCACGAGCTACCATGGTAGCAAGCCGCGTCGCCGCCGCAGGGATCCCGGTCCTTGTGATGGGGCTTTTGGGGTGTAACTACTTTACTGATAGCTTTGTAATCAACGGGTTTTCTGGCGATCCGTTTCCAACCATCGTCGACACCTCGAGTGGAGCGGTGATCGTGGGACTCCAAGAGCCCAACCGAAGGGTGCACACTGCAGTGATCGATCTGCTATCGCCGATCAGTGCCATCGATCGGGGCCCTACTACGCAGCCGTTTGTCGATGTCACTACCCTTACGCTGCTGGGAGCGCGAACGCGCGGCGGCTCCATGGACCTTCCTCGCGCCCGCCTCACCGATCTTCAGGTGGTGTCGTTGCATCCCTGCTCCGAGGCCACGTGCACTGTGGGAACACTCTCGACACCACGGGAGTTCGACGCCATCCTGGGCGCGGATGGATTCGCCGGTGACGCGCTGCGCCTGCGACTGGCATCCGATCCTGTTACGGCGGAGGATCACATCTTCGTCTTGCCTGATATCGCCGGCGATACCGCCCATCGGTCACACGCTTGCGACTCGGTTTTTCCCAATCCATTCCGCGGCGGTGGAACGCTGGTCATCGGCGGAACCGAGCTAGCGTTCGCCAATTGGCGAATCGCGCTCGATGTCTGCATCGCTCCAGATCCCGATCCCTCCAAACCGCAACGCGATCGGGGCACGGACGCACTGTTGGTCGCGTCGACCGCGATCGGCATCACTTTGCTCAATCGCACCGCGTATGACCGCTATCACCTAATGAACATTGCAACGCCGGCATTTTCCGATCTTGCCCAAGTCGAAACGGTGCTTCTGCCGTCGGGCCCCATCACGGGTCGGAAAACATCGGTGCCGAAGTTAGCCATCGTGGCACACTCTGGCTCCAGCCCTCGCGCGCCATGTCGCGAAGTCTACGCACATCATCTGCTGCTGGCTCAGAACTGCACACCCGAAGTCGACTGCCCGTGTAGCGACGGCGACACGTTCTGCTCCGTTCCAGCCGTAATCGAACTCGTACCCTTGAGCGGCATTGCGGTACTTGTCGTCGATGATGATGATCCTACGCTACAAGCGCTGCGCACAGAGCTCCATCCCGACCAACCCGAGATCGACGGGATTCTCGGAACAAACGCGTTGCGCCAGCTCGAACTTGATATCGACTACCCGAATCGTCGGATCCTCGGTCGCTGCACAGCGGAACGCGAGCACTGCAGCGCGCGTCCTGAAATCGTTGAGAAATCCGATCGGGCTCAAGTCTCCGGCTGCATCGGACAATAATCAGAGACGGTCCGCAAGCGAGGCCATCGCAGCCGCAACCGCAACCGGAAGGTCAGACGAGATGACCCCGCGACTGCCATGAATCTGGGCAAGCCGCTCACCGGCACGACCGTGAAGCCACACGCCCGTCCGAGCCGCTTCTATCGGGGCAACACCCTGGGCAAGCAGGCCTCCAATGACACCCGCCAGTACGTCTCCCGAACCGGCGGTGGCGAGCTCCGGTCCGCCGGTGGGATTGATCGAGCAAAACGCATCGCCTTGGCTTCCATCACAGACGATTGTACGCGCGCCCTTTAGCACGACCACGGAGCGCGTTTGAGCTGCCAATCGGCGCGCAGCAGCCAAACGGTCCGACTCGACCTCGATCGTCGTCGTACCGAGGAGGTGCGCAGCTTCGCCCGGGTGCGGAGTTAGAACCGCCGCGACGGTACGCGGCCGCAGCTTCAGATCCGCCAGTAGCCGCAGCGCATCGGCATCGATGACTGCTGGCACGTTCGCGTTGAGCACTTCCTCGACATAACAACGCGCCTGGTCAGTGCGGCCTAGCCCCGGCCCGATCACAATCGATGCCTTGCCGCGAAGCAGCGAGCCGAGCGTCGAACCTAGCGTCGCCGTCATGATCGAATCATCTGCGTTGAATTCACCCGTGGCGGCGAGGGTCACTAGGCCCGCGCCCGCACGCAGTGCAGCCATCGCGGCAAGCCTCCCAGCTCCCCGTAACCCGGGCATCCCGCCGACTACGAGTACATGTCCGCGACGAGCTTTGTGATCGAGCGTTCCAGCAACCGGAAGGCGCACATCGGGCTCTTCCATGATCCCTGCACCGATCGATGCCTTCGCCACGAGCAGAGCTGGAATCCCGATGTCGGCGACGTCCACAACGCCACATCGCGCGAACCCGGGAGCGCCAGCAGTCGCAACCTTGTGGGCGGCAATTGCAACCGTTCGATGCGCGCGTACGGCGGCGCCAAGCACTCGCCCCGTGTCAGCGTCGAGCCCAGAGGGAATGTCGACCGCAACCGTGCATCTGCAGCGATTGATTGCAGCGACCACGGCAGCCAAATGCCCTTCGACCGCGCGTTCCACGCCAATACCCAATAGCGCGTCAACGACCAGGTCTGCATCGGCGATCGCAGCCCCGTGAAGCTCGAGTGCCGACTCTGTGTCGATCAGCCTGACCACGCCGCCAGACTTCTCTAGGACAACGAGGTGAGAATGGGCATCGCCCGACACTCTCTCGCGCGACACCCCGAGGTAAACAACGGCATCGTAACCCCAAGCGCGCAACACGCGCGCGCAGACAAACCCATCCCCACCATTGTTGCCAGGTCCACACACGACCGCGACATGTCCACTGCAGTCGGCAAGCACCGCTCGCGCGGCGATGGCGACGGCCCGTCCCGCCGTTTCCATGAGTACTAGCCCAGGTAAGCCGATCTCATCGATCGTCGCTCGGTCGAGCGCTCGCATTTGGCTTGCTGTGACTACCGGTAGCATCGCAGCGGTACGCTATCAGAATGTGGCCCCTGGCGAAGACCACCCGCCGACTACGAGGTCGCGTTGCGGCAGGCCTTCTCCATGAGTGCGGCAATGTCAGCGGCCCAGGCGCGGATCCGGTGCTCGTCAGGCCCTTCGATCATGACTCGCGCCTTGAGTTCGGTGCCGCTGTAGCGCACGAGCACCCGACCGTCGGCGCCCAGCTGTGCCTCGACATCGGCAATCAGGCCACTCACGCTGGAAAGCTGGTCGAGCGGAATCTTGTTGTCCACTGCGATGTTCACTAGCACTTGCGGCGTTCGGGTCATCACTGTGGCCAGCTCCGAAAGCGGCTTTGCTTCGGCGACCATGATCGCCAGCACGCGCAACGCTGCAACGATTCCGTCCCCAGTGGTTGCGTGATCGAGAAACACGAGGTGTCCCGACTGCTCGCCACCGAAGTTGTATCCAGATCGACGCATCTCTTCGACGACGTAACGGTCGCCGACTTGAGTTCTCACGACACTCCCGCCTGCTTGGCGCAACGCGCGTTCCAACCCAATATTCGACATCACCGTGGTAACGAGCGTGCCTTTGGCCAACGTTCCAGCGCGCAGCATTCGCGTCGCGCACAACGCCATCACCGCGTCGCCGTCTACCACATTGCCGTGTTCGTCGCACAGTACGCAGCGATCGCCGTCGCCATCGAACGCGATGCCAAGCTGGGCGTCGTGAAGCCTGACTGCCTCACACATCGCCTCGGGATGCAGTGCACCCACGCGCGCGTTGATGTTCTTACCGTCCGGCTTGGTGTGGATAGCGAATACCTTCGCGCCCAACTCCTCGAATACGGCCGGTCCCACGCGATAGCCAGCGCCGTGAGCTCCATCGACGACGATTCGCAAACCGTCGAGGGTGTTTTCACTTGGGAACGTGGCCTTGCAAAAAACCACGTAGCGGCCTCGAGCATCCTCGACGCGCCGATTGTAACCGACGTCGCCGGGAGCTGCGCATTGCGCCTCGAGCGTCGGCGACATCATCAGGGCCTCGATCTCGGCCTCAACCTCATCGGGCAACTTGTATCCGTCGCGAGCGAACACCTTGATGCCATTGTCGACGTAGGGGTTATGAGATGCGGAGATCACCACCCCCGCGTCGCATCGCATCGACGATGTAATGAACGCTATCCCGGGTGTGGGCAGAGGACCGGTGAGCCACACATCGGCTCCCATCTGCACCACCCCAGCGGCCAGCGCAGACTCGAACATGTATCCGGACAGCCGGGTGTCTTTTCCAATGGCGATTCGGGCCCGCCTCCCTGGCTGACGCAGTCGCGCAGCAATGGCCATGCCGAGTCGCATGACGGTCTTTCCCGTCATTGGCTCGACGTTTGCCACGCCGCGCATTCCATCCGTGCCGAACAACATGCGACCGTTCGAGTCCATAGTGCGCCCCATGGGCTACCACGATCTTACGGACGGCCAAGCGGCGATGGCGAGCTTTGATGCAGGTTTTTTGCCGGATCAGCCGGTTGCAGGCTGGCGTGAGCTACTCGGAACTTGGGGTCGACGAGCCTGGCGCTTTGGCCGGAAGAACTTTGACCTGTTCCGGCGACGCCTTGACGCCGATCCCTGGAGGAAGTCCCTCGATGGTGACCGCGATCGTGCGCTGCCGGCTATCGCCCGGCGAAAGTTTCGCGAGCGCAACCACCCCGGCTTTGGCTTTCTCGACCGCCAGGAGCGCCCCGGTCAGAGTCACCTCCACGTTCGGCGGCATGGCGTTCCACCGACCGGAGTCGGCTCCCTCCCCCACTACTTTTACCGCGAGCCCACTGATCTTCTGGCTGACGAGTTGCTCGTCGACAATCACGCGAACTGCGACAGAACTCCCCGATTCCGTTTCGATCCCGGTCGGCATCACCATCTCGGTCTCCGCAACGAAGCTCTCCGCGCGCCCTACAACGGATACCTCTCGGGTATAGATTGCGACAACCGTCGCCAGAATCGTCTGGGCACCTCGAACTCGGATCGTCGCTGGGGTTGGCTTTACATCTGAGACCACATAGCCGTGTTGCGGCCGTCCCGTAACGGCCGCACTAACCTCGACGACCTTCTCGACCCGGCGATCGAAAGCAACCCGAATCGTCGGAGGATCGATCTGACCGATCTTGAGCCCCGAGGGAATCCGGACCATTTCCGGTGTAATCGCAACGTCACCGCTAGCGACGTGGCGCAAGTCGAGATTGATTCGATCTGCTGCTTTGGGGTCAAAGCGACGGAGCCGTTGCCAAGATCCTTTCACCGTGACGCGAACATCTTCGATTCGCTCCGAAATCAGTACCTTATCGTCCGGCAGGGTGTACGAAACACCAACGCGTACAACCATTTCGCGATCTTTGTCGGTGTTGACGAGCAAGAACACCGTTACTGCAAGCACCATCGACAACGACTTCAGAGCTAGATTGTCGAACAGAGCACTTCGCAGCCATCGGCGTAACGCGCCCCGACCAGGAGGCAGCCCGGTTGGCGGAGGACTTGGCGGGGGCCCGGGTAAGGTCGTTCGAGCCGGCGCCCGACCCAACGCGCTGATGGTCTCTGGGTTCGGTCTCACGGCGCCGCCTCGAGTTCCCCAGCCTCGCCGATGCTAGCAATGGCCTTTCCGACCTCAGCGGCCGCCTGGGCTTCTTCGGCCATCGCGTCGGCACGACCTGCGGCAAACAAGCCTACGAGGGCCCGACGCAACACCGCCGGCTCGAGATCCCGTGCAATCGCTCCCTTGAAACAGAGCGAAATTTCCCCTCGCTCTTCGGATACGACAACCACGACTGCATCGGTATCTTCACTAATTCCGAGTCCAGCCCGATGGCGCGTCCCAAACTCGGGCCCTAGATCGGTTGCACGAGACAGCGGCAATAGCGCGCGCGCCAACTCAATGCGATGGTGCTTGTTGATCACCACCGCGCCGTCGTGCAGCTCGTTATCCTTGGCCGGTACAAACAACGACACTAACAGCTGACGCGACAGAACAGCATCCAGCCGCGTCGAGTCGTCGACAAACTGCTCGAGGGCGGCGTCGCGCTCAAAGACAACGATGGCGCCGATCCGAGCGCGCGCCAGCTGGGCGCAACCGGCCACGACCTCATCGACGGTGTGCGTGGCCTCCTGTCGTCGCCCCGAGGGCAGCACGTTCGAGCCAATTCGGCCGAGTGCGCGTCTGATATCGCTTTGGAAAACGACGATGATGAGGATGATGAAGTAACTAATAAAGTTGTCGAGAAGCCACGACACCGTGGTGAGCTCGATCCGCTGAGCCACAAAAAAGGCCGCACCGATCAGCACGATTCCCACGATCATTTGCGCTGCGCGAGTTCCGCGAATGGTCAGTAGAAGCCGATAGATCAGGTAGTAGACCAACGCCACATCGACCATGGTCGTTAGGACCGAGGCGACGGTGACTCCGGATAGAAAGCGCTGGATCCACGTAGAAAGCATCTAGACCAGTCTGGGGAATTACGATGATTGTGCCCGGCGGCGGGCATCTCGCGCAAGACAAGTAGCGACGAGGAAGCCGCGCGCACACCTAATCTCGGTCGGCGGCAGAGTGACTTCGCCTCCGCACGCCGAGCACGACAGAACGATTCTGCGACAGACCTAGTACCTCGCGTTCAAGGCGGCGCGGAGCAAGGCCACGTTGTGGATGCGAATCATCCGGGCCCCAGCGCGAACCGCGGCAACGGACACTCGAACCGACTCCTGATCTAGCTCAAAGTCGCTCGGATTGGACTTGCCCACAAGTGCGCGAATAAAGCGCTTTCGGCTTGGCCCAACGACAACTGGACAGCCCACGCTACGCCCCAGATCGCCCGCGTGCGCCAAAAGGTCGAGGTTGGTCTGTGGGACGGCCCCCTTGCCAAAGCCCACCCCCGGATCGACCCAAGCGCGCGCCCGCGTATCAGCGGACAAGCGGTCCAACCGGCTGGACAACTCCTGAGCCACCTCAGTCCATCGCAGCGATTGGCGTTCCTCGGCGAACACCTCGCCCAGGTGCCGCCCGCGCAGGTGACCGCAGATGTAGGTGGCGCCTCCAATTGCGGAGGCCATGTCAGGGTCAAAGAGTCCGCCTGAAACATCGTTGATGTACTGGGCGCCGGCTGCCACCGCGGATCGGGCGACCTCAGCTTTGGTCGTATCTACCGATACCGAGACCCCGGCAGCCACCAAGCGTTCTACGACTGGCACCACCCGGCGCAGTTCTTCGGAGAGAGAAACCGGCTCGGCCCACGGATTCGTAGCCTCGCCGCCGACGTCGACAATGTCCGCGCCGTCGCGGACCAGCTGCAACGCGTACTCAGCGGCTCGAGCTGGGTCGGGATGGCGCGTCGATTCAGAGAACGAGTTCGGAGTAACGTTAACGACACCCATGATCAGCGCCGCCCGCTCCCCAGGCGGTGCAGCGCTGCAATGAGAATTCGAACTACGATCGCTCACGCCGGTTCAGGCGAGGGATCCTTCTTAGCCAATGGGGGCAAGATGGAGGGGCGCTTGTTCCGCGGAGCCTCGTCCGCGGCTTCTGCTACCGCGGCCTTCTTTGCCGGAGCGACCGGACGATCGATCTTGCCCCCGCGCAGCAGCGTATCGATGTCGTTGCCGTCTAATGTTTCGTGATCCAGCAAGGCCTCGCCTACCGCCTCGAGTTCCCGGCGGTGTTCCGTCAGGATCGCCATTGCCCGATTGTGCTGGGTCATGACAATGCCGCGGATCTCGGCGTCAATGCGACGTGCCGTATCTTCGCTGAGCCTGTCGGACGAGCTGAAATCGCGCCCCAAAAATACTTCGTGTTTGCCACCAGAAAAGTTCAGCGGGCCAAACTCATCGCTCATTCCCCACTCAGTCACCATCGACCGCGCAAGCTCGGTGGCCCGCTCGATGTCGTTTCCGGCGCCGGTGGTCTTTTGTCCGAACACGATCTCCTCCGCAACGCGCCCACCCATCAAGATCGCGATCTGATTCTGGGCGAACTCACGCGTCATATTGAGGCGATCTTCAGGCGGCAATTGTTGGGTCAGCCCAAGCGCACGACCTCGGGGAATAATCGTGACTTTGTGGACCGGATCCGCTTCCACACCTACAAACCGCGCGACCAACGCATGGCCAGCTTCGTGGATCGCGGTGGTCCGCTTCTCTTTGTCCGAAATGATCATCGAGCGCCGCTCCGCTCCCATCAGAACCTTGTCTTTGGCCTCTTCGAAGTCGTCCGCCTCCACTTTGTCTTTATCGCGACGAGCCGCAATCAGAGCGGCTTCGTTGACAAGAAACTCGAGGTCTGCACCCGAGAATCCCGGGGTGCCCCGCGCAATCACCTCCAGATCCACGCTTCCCGATAGCGGCACTTTTCGAGTGTGCACACCGAGGATCCCCATTCGCCCCCTAAGGTCGGGCCGAGGCACGACGATCCGTCGATCAAATCGCCCTGGCCGCAACAGGGCTGGGTCGAGCACATCGGGCCGATTCGTCGCCGCAATGATAATGACGCCATCGTTGGACTCGAAGCCGTCCATCTCGACCAGCAACTGGTTGAGGGTTTGCTCGCGCTCGTCGTGTCCCCCGCCCAGCCCGGCTCCTCGATGCCGGCCAACCGCGTCGATCTCATCGATAAAGATGATGCAGGGCGCGTTCTTCTTGCCCTGCTCGAACAAGTCGCGCACGCGACTGGCCCCTACGCCCACGAACATCTCGACGAAGTCCGAACCGCTGATCGAAAAAAACGGAACACCCGCTTCCCCTGCGATCGCGCGAGCCAACAACGTTTTGCCGGTTCCCGGCGGCCCCATCATCAGAACACCCTTGGGAATCCGCCCACCCAATCGGGTAAACTTTTTCGGATCTTTCAAAAACTCCACGATCTCTCGAAGTTCTTGCTTCGCCTCTTCAACACCGGCGACGTCTTTAAACGTCACGCGGTTTTTGTTTTCCGTGAGCAATCGCGCGCGGCTTTTGCCAAACGCCATGGCCTTGCCGCCACCGACTTGAATCTGCCGCATAAAGAACATGAACATGGCGATAATAATTATCAAAGGCAGCCAATTGAGCAGCACGCTCGCCATAAACGAATTGTCCGTGCTCACGTAGTTGGGTGTAATGCCCTTGTCCCGCAGCAATTGAAAACCGACGTCATCGGTGTTGCCACGAAATTTAAAGTGCTTTCCACCGTAAATTTTTTGTCCCGCTTCGTTCAGCTGACC
Organism: uncultured Kofleriaceae bacterium; assembly: GCA_964419605.1. GTDB lineage: Bacteria > Myxococcota_A > Polyangia > Haliangiales > Haliangiaceae > JABFXX01. Next base: position 25,006 of record CAYQQM010000079.1, read on the forward strand.
TTCAATTTCTTTGGTCGTCGTGTCGAAGACGATGGAGTCTTTCACCACATGATCATTTTCAACGGCTTGAAGAAATTTGGAATACGTAAATTCACGCACGATCTGGTTGGCTTGGCGCTCGTACATTTGGAAGAACAAGACGGCGAGCACGATCAGCAAAGCCCACAGAGTCATCGTTTTCGAGGGAGATCGCATGAAGATCCTTTCAATGGGCTTTTGCCCAGATATCACTCAACATTATCACGCGAGGTATACTTACTCAAACTCGACTCGTCCGACTCGCCCATAGAAAGTCGGGCGTGGTCTCG
>CAYQQM010000080.1:0-24672 GCA_964419605.1 uncultured Kofleriaceae bacterium
CGCACTCCCTCAGCGGGAGTGCTGCGCATCCCGGCGGGGCCGGGATTATCGATCCCACACGGTATGGGCGGTTGCGCTATTTGTTGTTGCGATGACGGCGGTTTCGGTCGCCGCTGTTCCCCGCGCAGGGGTTCAGGTCGCCGCCGACGCGTTGACTGCGCAGCCAGCCGCGAAGCTACCCAAGCCGCTGCGATCCTTCGCGCGCGTGCGCTGGGACCCTTCGGCGCTCGGGCGGACCTGGCAGCAGTTCGCCGCAACTGGATCGTGGCAAGCGATGTGGGACGCTGCTACCGGTGTTCCGCGCCGCATTTGGGGCTCGGGCATCGCGGCGCCTGGATCGATCGCAAGCGCAGCAACGGCGGAGCGATATGCGCGCAACGTGCTGCGGTCTCACCTCGAGCTGCTCGCACCTGGCTCGAGTCCGAGCGACTTCACCCTGGTATCAAATTCGCGCCGCGGAGATATTCGCGCGGTTGGCTTTGCTCAGACCTCAGGTGGCTATCCGGTTCTGGGTGGACAAGTAAGTTTCCTGTTCAAACGCGATCGGTTGTTCGTTATTGGCTCCGAAGCTCTGCCCCATGTCCCCCACCTTCGGGCTGCATCGGCGCTGACGCTACCCGTGGCGCGCACGCAGATGGCCGCGTCGCTGCGAACGGCGGTCTCGCTGCCCAACGCACCCGTTGTCGCCGAGGCGGAAGCGGTGGTTTTGCCCCTTATCGGTGAGGGCAGCGTACTCGGCTATCGACTTGTAGCGCCGCTGACGATCGATGGTGGTGCCCATGGCCGCTACACGGGATACGTGGACCTTTCCACAGGTCAGGTTGTTGCAGTCCAGCAGCGCAACATGTACGCGGACGGAACCGTGCGCTATCGCGGTGTCGACCGCTACCCCGGCAAGGGCCGCACCGACGTCGCGGCCTCCCGCGCCAAAGTCCTGATCGACGGTGTACCCACGACTACTTCGCCGCTCGGCGCAGTGAGTTGGGGAGCCGCTGCCTCCGTCTCGGTGCAGACCTCGGTCGAGGGCGACCTAGTGAAAGTCATCAACAAAGCCGACGGCGTTGCCGCGAGCGCGCAATTTTCTCTCGCCCCTGGAGGGGCGTTGTTATGGGACGCGAGCGGCAACATCGACGACGATGCGCAGGTCGCTGCCTATGTCGATGTCAATCTGGCAAAGGAGTACGTACGCACTCACTTCGACCCCGATCTGGCGGCGCTCAATGACCAACTGGTGGTCAACGTGAACCTCGACCAAGGCTGCAATGCGTTCTTCGACGGAACAGCGCTGAACTTTTTTCGCCGCACGGAGCGCTGCGAAAATACGGCACTGGTTCAGGACGTGGTGTTCCACGAATTTGGCCACCGCCTGCATACGGCTGAAATCGTCCGCGGCGTGGGAGCATTCGACCCTGCGATGAGCGAAGGAGCCGCCGACTTTCTCGCTGCCAGCATCACCGGGGATTCCGGCATGGGCCGAGGCTTCAATTTTACTGAGGCGCCGCTACGCGATCTCGACCCCCCAGGTAGCGAGTCGATATGGCCAAGAGATGTCGGCGAGATCCATCGTACGGGACTCATTTTCGGCGGCACCTTTTGGGACCTCCGCAAAGATCTCATCGCTTCCCTTGGAGATACCTCCGGTCGCGCACTCGTCAACAAGTTGTTCATCGCCGCATTGCGCTACGCGATCGACATCCCATCGAGTCTTGTCGCGGTACTCGCCGCCGATGACGACGACGGCAATCTGGCCAATGGCACACCTCATGAAGCGGCCATTCGCCTCGCGTTCGGCAATCACGGGCTTCGGGCCATATCCGGGCGAATCACAGCCCCGGGACGCGTCGACGGCAGCTCCCCATCGACTGCCATCGTGGTTGAAGTCGATGGTGCGCCGAACAGCGTGGCCAGCGACCGCCCAGTTGGTGCAACACTTTCGTGGCAAGCATCCCCGTCGGGAAAGCTGTCCGGTGGCTCGGTCGAGGCCTTGAGATCCGGACCGAATCGATTCTCGGCGGAGCTACCGCTGCCGCTGTATGAGCCAGTGCGTTTCAATGTGACCGTGCGATTTGAAGCCGGGCTCCCGCTCACCCTGGCCGACAACGCCGCGGACCCAGACTACCAAGTGTACGCAGGACCTACAGAGACGCTTTACTGCACCGACTTTGAGAACGCCGACCCATTTGCATCGGGATGGACGACCGGCACTGAGACCCAACAACCGTCGCAGTGGCAATGGGGAACGCCGACCACCGGCGCCACCGACCCGCATGCCGCACACTCCGGCAGTAGGGTGCTGGCACTTGGCCTCGACCGCGACTACACCCCGCAAGAAAAATCGTGGGTCCGAATGCCGGACATCGACGTAGGTGCGTACAGCGACGTCCGGTTGCAGTATTGGCGCTACCTCGCCGTAGAAGATGGATTTTTCGACCAGGCGCGAATCACGGTTAACGATGCCACCGCGTGGAAGAACCGAGCTGGGACAGGCGCCGAGACCACGTCGATCCATCACATGGATCGCGAATGGCGGTTTCACGATGTGCCCGTGTCAGGATACGTGGATGGCCATACGCTACGCATCGCCTGGAATCTGACTTCCGATGAGGGACTGAATCTCGGCGGGTGGGCGCTCGACGATGTCTGTATCGTTGCTAATCCCACGTCGATTTGCGGTGACGGAGTGCAATCGTCAACGGAACAGTGCGACGACGGCTCCGCCAACGCCGATACGCCGAATGCATGCCGCACGTTCTGCAAGTCGCCGACGTGCGGCGACCACATCGTCGACGACGCGGAAGAGTGCGACGATGGGCGTACAGGGTCCGCGGAATGTTCGGCGGAATGCAAAGGTCTTGCCGATGCTGCGGCCGGTTGCTGCTCCGCCGCTGATTCCGGCGGACCGGGAGTTCTCCTCCTCGGCGGATGGGTCGCAGCGCACCTCCGCCGGCGCAGAAGGAGGGGAGTAGTCATTCCGATCGACGAAATGATGTGAGGGTCCCAGTCCGGCATCACGTCGACGGTGTAACCGAACTCGACCAGGTTCGTTTCCAACCGGCCACCGTACAGCACTTGATTGCGCAGCGCCGTTTCGATTTGTGACAGACCGATCGCCGCGGTGCGCACAAGCAGAGTGCCTAGTTGGGCTATAACTTGTTTAAAATATGGACTTTTGCGAAGCCAAAAGCGCGCAGAAGTTAGACGCGATTGGTCAAATCCCATGGTGGATTTGCGCACGTCTAGAAAGCGTACGGTTGAGCGACCGAGCGGCGTCTACTTCTTTTCTCGGTTTCCCGCCATTCGTTCGAGAACGAGGCGATGAAAGGCTTCGGGGTCCATCTTTATACCACGGTCCCCTAGTTCTGCACGAAGTTCCTGTGCTGCCTTACCGTATTCTCGATAGTTCTTCGTGCCAGCAAGTGGATTCGCGACCCCAAAAACTTCCGTCACGTGGGTTCCGACGGCATTTGGCGGAAGTGGACCTTTCACTCGTCGCCCTACCGGATCGTAATGGTACATTTCCGCCAGTTGGGTTGCGCTTATGTTGTTGGAGCGGCGTTGTTGCAGCAGTGCATCCAATTTCTCGCAATTTACTAAGCTGTCAGTCTGGTCATCCTTGCACAGACCTCCGAGCCGCTCCTCGTCGGTGGGTTTGGCATAGACGTCCCGGACCGGATTTGATTGGTAGCTCGCTCGCGCCGTGCGGCCGGCTCACCCTTGCGCCGCGCCGCGCACCGGTCGTGCCGAGCGCTTGTGACGCGGTGGTCGAAGTTGAGCGAAATGCTCAATAGGTTAGGTAAGTGCGTTTATCAGCGCCAGGGCGGTCTCGCGTCCCGAGGCAGCTGCGCCCTCCATAAATCCTTGATAGTCGACAGAGGTGTGTTCGCCGCAGAAGTACACCCCACCTTGCGGGACCGCCTCGTAGCCGCCGAACTGCGTGTATTGCCCCACCTTCCAGTACGCGTACGAAGCGCCGAATAGCGGCGAACGGTGCGGCAGCGACTGCGTTGCCTTGTTGTTCCACGACAGGCCTGGGAACATCGGCGCTAGCTGGGCCAGACCGCGCGCGACGTCGCGTTGAACTCTGGCGTCGGTTGCGGTAGCAAACGGCGATCGGGTTTGCATTGCTCCGACTGCCGAGCCTCCCGAGTAATGCACGAGAATGCCCGAGGTTCCAGGCTGAGCCCGCGTTGCATCCCACGACGTGTGATTGCCCGCGTCGGAGTAGGACGAGCCCGTGGGGGCAAACGGTCGGATGCCGGCCTCTGTCCAGCTGCGATCGCGAAACTGGATTTGCAACTTGCCGCTGCGCGCGCGGCCGAGCTCGCGAATCGCTGTCTTTTTGAGCCCGTCAAACCCGGCGCGCGTCGTGTCGATGTTGGAGAGAACCGCGAACGGAATCGCGAGGACGACCACGTCGGCCGTTACTTCGACCCCACCGCGCCCGCGCGCGAATGAGCATACGTATCGGCCGCCGGCGGTTCGGGTCAACCGCACCAGCGTGTGCCCGGTGATCACGGCATCGCCCAAATCCGATGCGATCGCTTCCGGAAGGCTCTGATTGCCGCTGCGAATGCGGAACCGCTCGTCAGAGGGGCCGAACAGATCGAAGCCGCGCTTAGTCGGTTGGAAGCCGAGCATGTAGATCAGGTTGAGCGACGACTGCTGTTTCGTGTCGGCACCAAACTCCGTTGCGTACGCGATATCGAGCAACTGGCCAAGCGGAGCTTTGTGGCCATCGGGAACTCGCGATTCGATCCAGTCGTACACGCTCGTGTGATCGAACTCCACAGCCTCCGCGGTGGCTGAGTTATATAAGGTGGGATACCTAGCTCCTCCGGCATCCGCCGCCACAAAATCGGCGATCTCGTTGAAATCGGCCACTGCTTGGGCGAACGGATAATCCTGGCCCCCGAGCCTATAGGTGTCTTGCGACCGCATGGGTTCTGCATCGCGAAGGTCATCGAGGGGAAGGCGGTAGCGCTCGGCAAGGCCAAGCATCGTGGAGTGGCCGCTGTCGATCAGTTCGCCGCACCATTCGCTGATCTGGCCATCCTGCCAGTAGCTGGTGTTTGAGAAAATCCGGCCGCCGATCCGTCCCGATGCTTCGTAGACGGTGGAGGCGTAGCCGCGGTCCCGCAACGTCAGTGCGCACGTCAACCCGGCCATGCCACCGCCGACGATCACGACGGAAGCCTCATGCTGTGCGCGCGCGCCTCGGGGTACGGTTAGCGCGGCGGTTCCCGCGGCCGCCCCCACGAGCAGTTTGCGGCGAGATAAGGCCGGTCTCGCCACGGTTCGCGGTGCTTTTCCGGATGGAATGCCGGGAAGTTCGTCGGGTGGCACTCCCGAGCGGGCGGCCATTCGAGAGATCCGAACGAGCTCCCTCAGCGAGCGCAGCAGCGGGGTGCGAGCCATCGCGGGATGATGGCTAAGCCGGTGACATGGATCAACGCAGACACCCCCCTGTGGCGAATTGTCGCGTCGTTTTCTTAGCCGCGGCTATGAGTTCGGGTCGCGGTTGCGGGATCTGCCGCGTTTTCGACGAGAATTTCTTGGTTCACAGGTCTGGACGCGAACTGGGGCGCGCTTGCTGAGCGAGATCGGTGCGGCCGTGCGACAAAGATTCGCCGAGGCAACCTTGCGAAATGCTGACGAACCATGGTGAAAGCGTGCGAGCCGGGCCCGCGCAGTCGGTGCTGAGCCGAGCAAACACCATGTCGAGATTCATTTTCCACGAGTGGACCGAAACGCTGAAGAAGTGGATCAACTTGTTGGTTCTCGGGGCGCCGGTATATCTGGTTGTGTTGATCGCATACGGGGTCACGCCCGAGGCTATCCGCATCGGATACCAGCCGACGCAGCCGGTTCCCTACAGCCATGCGCTGCATGCGGGGGAGCTAGGGCTTGACTGTCGCTACTGCCACTCGACCGTGGAGCGGGCGGGCAAGGCTGCCATACCGCCGGCGGCTACCTGTATGAACTGCCATTCCCAGGTCAAGAAAGACTCCGATCTATTGGCGCCGATTCGCCAGGCCGTCGCTGAAAACACTCCGGTGCGGTGGACGCGAGTGACCGATCTTCCCGATTACGTTTATTTCAATCATCAAGCGCACGTCAACGCTGCGGTCGGGTGCGAGACCTGCCACGGTCGCGTCGATCAAATGGTCAAGGTTTACCAGGCCAAGCCGCTCACGATGCAGTGGTGCGTAGATTGCCACAAGAACCCAACGCCCTACCTGCGCGAACCCGAGAACGTCACCAAAATGGGATACGACAACGCCACGTCGGTTCCGCACCGAGCGCCTCAAGAGGGCGAACAGGTGCAGCAGAAGAACGACATTCACCCGCCCATTAACTGCTCGACCTGTCACCGCTAGGAGCGCCGAGCATGTCCGCAAAACATCACGACGAAGACCACAGCCACTCTCACGACAGCGCCGCTGCTGCGCCGCTGCCTGCCACACCGCAGCACGGCTATTGGAAGTCGCTACGCGAACTCGACGGGAAGGCGCCTTGGCAGCTCGCTCCGTCCGCGAAAGAGTTTTCCCCCGGAGCCGACATCCCACCGGCGATTGATCCGCTGTCCCGGCGAAACTTCTTTCACCTGATGGGCGCGAGCATGGGACTTGCCGGACTAGGCGTCGGTGCCGGTTGCCGACGTTACGAGAAGGAAGAGATCGTTCCCCTGACGCGTCGACCCGAGGGGCACGTGCCCGGAGCCACGCTGCAGTACGCAACAGCGTACGAGATTGGCGGCACCGCGCATGCGCTTATTGCGACGGCATTTGAGGGGAGACCGATCAAGCTCGATGGAAATCCCGAACATCCATTTGCGGGTGGCGGCGTCAACGAGCAGACCAAGCGCCGCGCAGGTGCTCATACCTTTGCTCAGGCGGCGATCTTACATTTGTACGATCCCGATCGTTCGCCGAGTCCGCTTCACAACGGTAAGGCGACCACGGTCGAGGCGTTCAAGACCGATCTCGCCGACATTCGGCGCGCCATGGCCGGTGGTGGGGCGCGCGTCCTCGCTGAGGCGTCGTCCTCGCTAACGCTTGCGGGATTGCGCAATCGCTTGGTCGCCGCGGGCGTGGGCTGGCACGAATACGAACCGCTTTCGTGGGACAATGAGCGTCTCGGAACGCGCAAGGCATTTGGCCGGTCTGTGCGTCCGATCGCGAAACTCGATCGAGCGACAGTTATCGTTGCGCTCGACTGCGACTTGTTTGTCGAACATCCGGCCGCGATGAAGTACAGCCGGGATTTTGCTCGCAGTCGGCAGCCCAATGGCACCGAGGCCAATGGCCGCAAAATGAATCGGCTATATGCGGTCGAGAGCACGTTCACGAACACCGGTGCGCTCGCGGATCACCGCTTGCCGCTCCGTTCCGAGCTCGGATTGCCCTTTGCTATGGCGCTCAGCGCTCGCCTTGGCGGGGGTGCGGAGCCTCCTGCGGAGTTCCTAAAAGAGAAAAAGATTCAGGAGTTTGTCGCGGCAGTCGTCGACGATCTCAAGTCGGCTGGCAGCAAAGCCATCGTGGTTGCTGGTCGTCGTCAGTCTCCCGAGGTGCACGCTGTGGTCGCAAAGATCAACGCGGTACTGGGAGCAGCTGGGCAGACGCTTGATTACGTGGAAGATCCTGATTCAGACCGTCCATCACACGCGGCGTCGATTCAGCAGCTCGCTCACGACATGCAGGCGGGCAAAGTAAGCACGTTAGTGATACTTGGCGGAAATCCGGTGTACGACGCCCCCGCTGACTTGGACTTCGCGAACGCTCTGACCAAAGTTGCGACGTCGATTCACCTTGCTGAGTACGCGGACGAAACCTCACAGCGCACCACATGGCACGTTCCCAAGGCGCATTTTTTGGAGACGTGGAACGATTGTCGAACGTGGGACGGAACGATCACGATGGCTCAGCCGCTGATCGCGCCGCTTTACGGCGGGCTGTCGTCGATGGAACTGTGTTCGTTGCTATTGGGGCGGGAGCTGGGAGCGGAAGCTTTGATCAAGGCCGAGCACGCAGCTCGCAACATCGGCAACTGGAAGCAAAACATCCACGACGGTTTCGTGCCGAATACGGCGCTGCCGGTCGCTGCGGAGCTGAATGTCGCCGAAATCAATCCGTCTCCCACGCCGACACAGCTCACTGGCTCCAAGCGGAAGCAGGGTGAACTCGAGGTCACGTTTCACTACTCCAGCTTCACCTACGACGGGCGGTTCGCGAACAATGCCTGGTTGTGGGAAACACCAGACTTCCTCAGCAAGGTGGTGTGGGATAATTATGCACTCGTTTCGCCCGAGACCGCCGCGGCACTTCAGCTCGAAAACGACTCCGTGATCGCGGTCAAGGTCGGCGATCGGTCGGTCGAGGTGCCGTGCTACACGATGCCGGGCCAGGCGCGGTACTCGATTGCGGTCGTGCTTGGCGGGGGCAGAACTCATGCGGGGCACGTATCGCAGCATCCGAAAAACGTGTCCGATGCCGCCGCTGGAAAGCGCGTCGTGGGCGTCAATACGTATCCGATTCGCACCACGCTGAGTTTCGACTACGCGACTGGCTGCAGCGTTACCGACACGGGACGTAAGTACGAGTTGGCCAACGTTCAGGACCACTGGAGTTACCTTCCCGGAGCCGACGGGCCGATGAAGTATCGGCCCAACGCATTCGACCCCGAAGTTGAGCACAGGTCGGAGGAAATCATCCGCGAGGTCAATGTCGGCGCGATGGGGCCGACCTGGAAAGCGGAGGCTCACAGCGAATATTGGGACGACAGCGCTGAAGCGAAGGCTCACGGCAAGCCAGCGCGTCATCTCTCACTGTTTGAGGAAAAGGAGTACACCGGCCACCGCTGGGGCATGGCAATCGACCTGTCGACGTGCACGGGTTGCAATGCGTGCATGGTTGCGTGCCAATCCGAGAACAACATTCCAGTGGTGGGGAGGCGCGAGGTCATCAACAACCGCGAGATGTCGTGGATTCGGATCGATCGCTACTTTCAGGGCTCGCCGGATGATCCGCGGGTTGTACACCAGCCGGTAGCGTGCCAGCAGTGTGAGAACGCACCGTGCGAACAAGTGTGTCCCGTAGGAGCCACGCAGCATTCCGATGAGGGACTAAACGATATGGCCTACAATCGCTGTATCGGCACCCGCTATTGCGCGAACAACTGCCCGTACAAGGTGCGGCGCTTTAACTTCCTCGACTGGAACGCCGAATTCCGCGAAGCGCGCAACAAGGTTCGACGGTTGTTGTTTAACCCCGATGTAACCGTTCGCATGCGTGGCGTTATGGAGAAGTGCACGTACTGTGTGCAGCGGATTCAGAACGCGAAGATCCGAACGAAGGCTCAGGTTCGCAGCGGCCAGCGCGGTGGTCCCGTACAGGGAGTTATCCCGGACGGAGAAATCGAGACAGCCTGCCAGCAGGCGTGCCCAACCGAAGCGATTACGTTTGGCGATCTGGCCGACAGGACGTCGCGCGTTGCCAAGTTGCATGAGCTCCACGGGGGCGAAGGCGATCCTCGCAGCTACGCGCTTCTCGAAGAGGTGTACACAAAGCCTAGAACTCGCTACTTGGCGAGGGTTCGCAATCCGAATCCGAGACTCGAAAGCGCCAACAATCCCAGCGCTGCTGGAGGTGAAAAATGACGGCTGCGTCCGCCACTTCAGACGACCTCAATAGCCCCGGAAAAGCGCGCGAGGTACTTCGCTCGATCACCCGCGACGTGTCGTGGGTTGCCGAGGCACCTAAGCCACACAAATTGTGGCTAGTCGCATTGGCGATCTCCATTACCTTGTTTGCATGGGGCATTTGGAGCATTTACGTGGTTGTTACTCGCGGGATTGGCACCTGGGGTAACTCGAACACGGTGTGTTGGGCCTGGGACATCACCAACTTCGTGTGGTGGATTGGTATCGGTCACGCTGGCACGCTGATTTCTGCCGTGTTGTACCTAACCCGCCAGCAATGGCGAGTCAGTATCAATCGTTCCGCCGAAGCGATGACGATTTTTGCGGTGATGGCAGCCGGACTGTTTCCGCTGCTCCATACCGGGAGACCGTGGTTTGCGTGGTGGATGCTTCCCCTTCCGAACGACATGGGCTCGATGTGGCCTCAGTTCCGCAGTCCACTGATGTGGGACGTGTTTGCGGTCACGACGTACCTCACGACATCCCTTCTGTTTTGGTACATGGGGCTCGTTCCCGACCTCGCCACCTTTAGAGACAGAAACGCGGTGAAGGGAAACCATGTAAAGGCTCTGATCTACGGCATCTTATCGCTGGGGTGGCGTGGCTCGGCGCGGCAGTGGCACCGTTACGAGCGCGCCTACTTGATTCTCGCCGGTCTCGCAACGCCCCTGGTGTTCTCGGTTCACTCGGTTGTGTCGTTTGACTTTGCAACCTCGCAGCTTCCCGGCTGGCACACAACGATCTTCCCGCCGTACTTCGTAGCAGGTGCGATCTTCAGCGGCTTTGCGATGGTTTTGACCTTGCTGATCCCGCTGCGATTTTTATTCAACCTGCAACACATCATTACGCAGGCTCACATCCATGCGATGTGCAAGATCATGTTGGCCACTGGCATGATGGTTGGCCTGGCATACGGGACCGAGTTCTTCATCGCCTGGTACTCGGGAAATCCGTTTGAGATCTTTACGTTCAGGAGCCGAGCATTCGGTCCATTCTGGTGGGCCTACTTCTCGATGGTTGGATGTAACGTCTTGATTCCACAGTTCTTTTGGAGCAATTGGGTCAAGAACAACAACATCCTTATTTGGGTCTTGTGCATCTTCGTGAACATCGGCATGTGGTTCGAGCGATTCGTGATTATCGCGACTTCGCTTGCCCGATCGTTCCTACCGTCGGCATGGAGCTACTACGAGCCCACCCGATACGACGTGGGTGTGTTCGTCGGCACGATCGGCATGTTCATGATGTTCTTCTTGCTGTTCTTCCGATTCGCCCCGGTGATCGCCATCAGCGAGGTCAAGGGCGCGAGCGCGGCCGCGCACGCGGGCAAGGGAGGCCACTAAGCGATGTCGACTCCATCCGTTCCCGAGCCCACACGCGATGCAGCCGAGCAACACGGCGCGGTGTACGGGCTACTCGCCGAATACGATACTCCGGGGGAGCTTGTCGAGGCGGCACGCCGAGTGCGCGATGCTGGATATGAGGACTTCGATTGCTACTCTCCATTTCCTGTTCACGGCATCGATCCGGCCATGGGTATCAAGCGCACGATTCTACCGGTGCTGATCTTTGCCGGTGGCGTGGTTGGTGCGCTAGGCGGAATGGCGCTCCAGTGGTACAGCAACGCCCACGCATGGACGTGGAACATTTCGGGCAAGCCGACCTGGTCCATTCCCGCGAACATTCCGGTCGCGTACGAATGCGCGATTTTACTCGCCGTTTTCGCCTCGTTTTTTGGCATGTGGGGGCTCAATAAACTGCCGCAGGTGTGGCATCCGCTTTTTCGACTCGATCGATTCATGCGCGTCACCGACGACGGTTTTTTTCTCGGCATCGAGGCTAAGGACCGGCGATTCGACCTGGAAAAAACTCGGCAGCTCTTGCACGACGCCGGCGCGATCGCAATTGAGCCGTGCTACCTCGACTCCGATCCGAGCCGTAAGCAAGTGCCGAAGCTGGTCTTCGCATTCATCATCGCATCCACAGCGATGGCCTTGATCCCGTTAGCAATCGCCGCCAAGGCGCGCAACTCTCGTTCAAGCGACCCGCACATCCACATCTTCCCGGATATGGACTTTCAACCGAAATACAAGTCGGATCAGGCGATGGACCTCTTTGCGGATGGTCGTGCTAATCGCGGTGACATCTCTGGAACGGTTGCTCGCGGCGCTATGCAGACCGACGAGTTGTTCTACTTCGGACTCGAGCATAGCGACAGCGGCGATGCTTGGACGACGGGATTTCCCGCCCGTTATCCCGATTCTCCAGAGGTGGCTCCGGATGTGCGCGGGACACCATTTGTCGTCGACATGAAACTGCTTAAGCGCGGCCAGCAGCGCTACAATATCTATTGTTCGCCATGTCATGGTTACGATGGTCGTGGTCAGGGGATGATTCCGGAGCGGGTGAAGGCGGGAGGTGGCGTATGGCTAGCCCGAAACCTCGTTGAGCCGCCCGATGCAGAAGGCAAGGGCGGTGTGGTCATCCAGATGGCCAACGGCCAGCTGCTCAATACGATCGCAAATGGCTTTCAAACGATGATGGGCTACGCCAGCCAAATACCTGCAGCGGATCGCTGGGCGATTGTCGCATATGTACGCGCGTTGCAGCGCGCGCAGAACGCCTCCGCTGGTGACGTTCCCGCAGATCAGCGAGGTTCGATCCGATGAGTCTCACCAAGTCTCTTCATCCCGACGAAAAGTATCAAGCCGGCAGGCTCGGTCGCACGATGTCCATGACCGGCGGGGCCATTTTTGTGACCTTTATGGCGCTGTCGATCGTTCTGGTGCTCGCCAAAGGCGAAGCCGATGGCGGTCATGCAAGCAAGTGGGCCCGTTTCTTACATGCCTACGTGATTGGCTGGAGCTATATCGCTTCGATTTCGATCGGAATGTTGTGGCTGGTATTACTGCACCATCTGTGCCGCGGCCGCTGGGCGACCGTGGTGCGACGCATCGCCGAAGCGATGACGGGCGCATTTCCGTTGATCTGGGTTGCCGGGCTTGGCTTTGTGGTTCCGCTTGTCCTCGGGTATCAGGATCTCTATTACTGGGCCCATCCCGATGCGCGCAATGCAGAGTTACATCCGGTACTAGCACACAAACTCGGCTGGCTTTCGCCGGCTGCGTTCGCGATCCGCTATGCCATCTACGGTGTAGTTTACGTTGCGATTTCGAGTTATTTCGCGCGCAAGTCGATTGCGCAAGACGAATCCGGGGATGTTCAAATCTCCGACGCGTTGCGCCGAATGTCGGCACCGGCGATGATCCTGTATTCATTTACAACGGTGTTGCTCGCCTTCGACGTGATGATGTCGTTTGCCCCTTCTTGGTATTCAACCATCTACGGCGTTTCGTTTTGGGGGTCCGGCTGCGTGGGGGCATTCAGCGCACTGGCCCTCATCGTGCTGTGGATACAGCGCAATGGGCGCTTAGTGCATTCGATCAATGAAGAGCACTATCACGACATCGGCAAATGGATGTTTGCGTTTACTTTTTTCTGGGCATACACAGCATTTTCCCAGTTCATGCTGCAGTGGTACGGCAACATGCCTGAGGAGACGGTCTGGTATAAGTATCGGCTTTTTGGGGAATGGCAGTGGGTCAGCATCGCCATGTTGGTTGGCTACTGGGCGTTTCCGTTTGTGTTTCTAATGTCGAGATGGACAAAGCGTTTGGTGCCCTCGCTGGTGTTCTTTGCGGTGTGGCAGCTGGTGTTCCACTGGGTCGACCTGTATTGGAACGCGATGCCGAGCTACACGTGGGCTACCGAATCCGGGGGCCACGGTTCCACGGTGATTGGCCCGTTGGCGGGCCCCATTTCGATCCACCAGGTCGGGTTTGCTCCGGTGGACATCGCGGTCTGGATTGCGCTCGTTGGACTATTTCTCGTCGGCGTGGGGCGCAAACTAACCAACAACCTGATCCCCATAAAAGATCCAACACTAGGGCTTTCACTCGCCCACGAGCAGTTATAGGAGCTGGCCATGTCGGGACCCAAACGCAATGCTGACCGGTTCAACACGCTAGGTGTCGTGGTGATCGGTATCTGTGGCGCTGTAATGGTCTACGTCACGATCGTGGCGCTCCAGGCGTTCTACATGAGCGATACATCGGAGATTCAGGTGATGGCCGACTACGGCGGGCAGGACAATACCGCGCGCAGCCGGCGCGCCGATGAGCTACGCAACATCACTGAGGCTGGCACCAACGGCGCGGTTCCTGGGGCGCCGCAGACGTACCGCATTCGGATCGACGGCGAAGGCGGTGCGATGGAACTCGTGGTGAACGAGGCGAAAAAGACTCCGAGTCACCTCGTTCCGCTTCTGCCGCCGGCAGTGAAAACCACGGTCAAGCCGATCTTTTCTCGCGGCCAGCCGCTCGAGGCTCCTGCAGCAGCGTCCCCGGTGCCAGCCGCTGTGGCAGTTCCCGCGCCCGCGGCGCCGACGGCACCAGGCGGATCGGCGGGGCATGGTCGTTAACACTGTCTTCGTGAGTGTTTTTGCCTCGGCGATGGGGTTAAGCGCCGTGTTGCCAAGTGCGCCGTCAGGCGATCTAGTGGGCGATGACATCAGTTCGCCCCCACCTGCTTACAAAGCGAATGCGGTGACCGTGAACGAGCGGCTCGGCGCTAGGGTGCCGCTTGATGCGGTGTTTCGAACGACCGAGGGAAGGCTCGTTACGCTTGGCCAAGTGGTGGCTCCGTCCGGTAATACGATGCCTACGATCGTTACGTTCAACTACAGCAGTTGCCCCATGCTGTGCAATCTGCAACTGCACGGCTTGCAGGCAGCTCTCCCCAAGATCGCTGAGACTACGCAGGGGATGCAGTTTCGAGTGGGCGCGCAGTTTCGCATCGTAACAATCGATCTTGAGCCGGCGGAATTGCCAGCCCGCGCAGCCAAGATGCGCGAGAAGTATCTGGCGATGATGCCTCCAGCGCACCGCGCATCTGCGCGGGATGGCTGGACGTTCCTTACTGCAGCCGTCCCCGGCGATGGCAGCCAGATTCGTCGAGTCGCCGATGCCGCGGGCTTTTCGTACACGTATCTTCCCGAG
Organism: uncultured Kofleriaceae bacterium; assembly: GCA_964419605.1. Lineage (GTDB taxonomy): Bacteria > Myxococcota_A > Polyangia > Haliangiales > Haliangiaceae > JABFXX01. The sequence goes on from CAYQQM010000080.1 coordinate 14,755, forward strand.
CGGGCGGAGTGGGCACATCCGGCGGCGCTGATATTTCTGTCGACTAGCGGGACTGTGACTCGTTACGTGTACGGAATCGAGTTTGACGCTGCCGCCCTGCGCGACTCGATCGTCAAGGCTGGAATCAGTGAGGCCGCAACCGCGGTCGGCTTTATGAATCGCTGTTATCACTACGATCCAGATGCGAGTAGTCATGCGTACGTCGGGGTACTCGCTTTGCGCATTGGCGCAGCTGGCTTCCTCGCCGTGCTCTTGTCGGGGCTTGCTGCAGCGCATGTCGTGCGCAAGCGCAAGAAATCTAGCCAAGGGTCGCTTGGCTCCGGCGCCCAGGGACGGGGTCAGGCGGGCATCGCCTCTCGTTCCATAAATGAGCATCGATATACCTCGGCACTCCCTGCCGGGAGTGCCGCGCGCCACGGCACAGCCGGGACTATCGATATTGTCAGGTGGAGATGAAGTCATGATTCGATTGCTACCCATCCTTGCATCTTTGGTCATTGGGAGCTTTGTCGTCGCCCAGCCAGCGACGGGGAGCGCTGCTGCGCCAACGATAGGTAGTGGTGTCGCACCCGCGGGCAGCGGCGCGCCGGCGGCGGCGGCGGGCAGTGCAGTGGCCCCCGCAGGGAGCGGCGCGGCGGCGGGCAGTGCAGTGGCCCCCGCAGGGAGCGGTGCGTCGGTGGTCGGAGGGGCCCCGACGCCGGCCGCGGCCGCGCCAGTCGGCAAGTCCTGGTACGACGTGCTTGCGGATCAGCCGATCGACGAGGCTGGAACGTTCTGGATGCCGAAGTCGGTGAACCTTGCCGCCGATGGCTCGGACAAGATGTTCTACGCTGTTCTCGCGCTATCGCTGTTTTTCTTCGTTGCAATCTCGATTGCGGTAATCTATTTCACGATTAAATATCGCCATCGTCCCGGACACAAGGCGCAGCCCTCGGCCTCGCACAACGACGCGCTCGAAATCACTTGGACGGTAATCCCTACCATCATTTGCGTGTTCCTGTTTTGGTTTGGCTGGCGAACCTATGTGCACGTTACGGCGGTGCCTAACAAAGCTGTGGAGATTAGTGTCCTCGCGTGGAAATGGAATTGGCAGTTCACGCACGAAAACGGCGTGACCGACTCCGATTTGCATGTGCCGGCCGGCGTTCCAGTTCGGCTTGTGATGACTTCCAAAGATGTCCTCCACAGCTTTTATGCTCCCGCAATGCGCGTGAAGCAGGACCTTGTTCCGCGTCGCTATACCTACGCTTGGTTTGAGGCCACTAAGCCCGGAACTTATCGATTGACATGTGCTGAGTATTGCGGAACCAGTCATGCTCAAATGGGATGCCTCGATGTTGATGCCAAGACTGGCGCGTGCAAGCGTCGCGCAGTCGTGGTGGTGCATCAGAACCTTGATGCGTATAAGCGTTATCTATCCGACAAGATCGGCGATCAGATGAAACTGCCCCCCGTTGAACTCGGCCGACAGCTGTACGACAAGAAAGGCTGTTCCGCATGTCACACGGTCGACGGTAGCCCTCGCGTAGGTCCGTCCTGGAAACTGCCCGACTGGAACACCGATATCGCGGTGCAGGGGGGCTCAGTGAAGATGGACGAGAACTATCTCAGGGACGCAATTTTGGTTCCGCAAAAGCATTTGCGCCCGGGATTTCCAAATTCGATGCCTTCGTTTGAGGGTCAGCTCAAAGACAAAGAGATCGAAGGTCTGATCGCATACATCAAGTCGCTGAAGCAGTGAGGACGATCATGACGAACGGTAACAACGAATCTCAGATTCCCGCGGAGCTCCTAAACCGACCGCAGGGACCTACGACCGAACCCGACTTCCTTCGGGTGGCCAAGGGATTGAAGAACTGGCTCGTCACGCTCGATCACAAGCGGATCGGCATGATGTACCTGTTCGGCATCTTGTTCTCACTGATCCTCGGCGGTGCGTTTGCCCTGCTGTTGCGCATTGAATTGTGGGCGCCCGCAAAAACGATCGTCGATCCAGATGTCTACAATCAGCTTTTCACCCTGCATGGCGGGGTCATGGTGTTTCTTGTCATCATTCCCGGAATCCCGGCCGCACTTGGCAACATCATCATGCCGATCCAGCTGGGCGCTCCTGACGTTGCGTTTCCTCGTCTGAACCTGGCTTCGTTTTATCTGTGGGGTTCGGGTGCGATCCTGCTCGTGCTAACGATTCCATTCGGCGGACTGGATACTGGGTGGACGCTGTACACGCCGTACAGCATCGATACAAAGACGGCTGTATTAACTGCCACCCTCGGGGTATTTCTTCTCGGATTCTCATCGATTTTTACAGGTCTTAACTTCCTCGTCACAATTCACAAGTTCAGACCGCAGGGAATGGGTTGGTTTCAAATGCCACTCAACATCTGGGCACTCTACGGAACCGCCGTGATGCAGGTGTTGGCGACACCGGTTCTGGGCATTACGGTGTTATTGCTGGCCGTTGAACGCTTTGGCCACATTGGAATTTTTGATCCAACATTGGGTGGCGACCCGGTGCTGTTTCAGCATTTCTTCTGGTTCTACTCTCATCCCGCTGTCTACATCATGATCATTCCGGGCATGGGCGTGGTCAGCGAGCTCATCTCGACCTACGCGCGCAAGCCGCTCTTTGGCTATCGCTTTGTCGCATACTCATCGCTATCACTAGCGTTGTTGTCGTTCTTGGTCTGGGGGCACCACATGTTTGTGTCCGGTCAGTCTCGATTGGCCAACATGGTGTTCTCGGCGCTCACGTTTACCGTTGGTATTCCATCGGCAATCAAGGTGTTTAACTGGGTTGCGACATTATATAAGGGCGATATCCGGCTAAAGACGGGGATGATATACGGCTTGTCGTTCTTGCTGTTGTTTACAATAGGCGGATTGACCGGGCTATTCCTGGGAATCCTCTCTGTTGATGTGCACTTGCACGATACCTATTTTGTCGTTGCACATTTTCATTACGTCATGATGGGATCCACTTTGGTGGCATTCTTGGGGGGGCTTCACCACTGGTGGCCCAAGTTCACGGGGCGCATGTATCCGGAGCGCCTCGCCCAGCTGTGCGCGGTAGGGGTGTTCTTTGGATTCAACCTGACGTTCTTGCCCCAGTTCATCATGGGGTCGCGCGGCATGCCGCGGCGCTACTGGGACTACGATCCGCAGTATCAGCTATTCCATCAGCTTTCGACGGTGGGTGCGCTGGTGCTGGGTATCTCGTTGTTCATCACCGTTTGCTACCTATTCGCGTCGTTGAAGCTAGGAAAGCTCGCACCTCGCAACCCATGGGGCGGGAGTTCTTTGGAGTGGCAGGCGCCGACGCCGCCAACGCTGTACAATTTCGAGACACCTCCGGTGGTCCATGAGCTCTACAACTACGACGATCTCGTTGAAGTTGCCGAGGACCGTTGGGAACGCCTGAGCGATGCGCAACCAGTAGCTTCTACCGCGACGGAGTCGCCATGAGTTCCGAAAAAGACCACGGACACGGCCACCATGGTTCTCCGTTCATTCAGCACCACTACGACGATGCGCAGCACCAATTCGACGCCGGAAAGTTTGGCATCTGGCTGTTTCTCGCTCAAGAGGTCTTGTTCTTCTCGGCATTGTTCGTTGCCTATATCGTGTACCGCGTCAACCACGGCGAAATTTACGACTATGCTCACAAGTGGTTGGACGTTAAGTACGGCGCGATTAACACCGCGGTTCTGATCTTTTCGTCATTGACCGCAGCATGGGCCGTGCGAGCGGCTCAGCTCGGTCAGCGGCTGTTATTGATTCTCTGTATCGCGATTACCATCCTCTGTGCCTGTGCATTCCTAGGCATTAAATATATTGAATATTCACATAAGATTCACGAACATATCTTATTTGGTCGCTACTTTGACCCGTGCGTAAGTCCCGGCGGCGCAGGCCTGTTGACTAAGAACAATCAGTGTCCGGGCACCAAGTCGACGATCGAGTGGGACGCAGCGGCCGGAAAGGCCAAAGAAGGCTGCCTTGAGGTCGCCGCTATAGACCTTGATCCGAGACGCGCTGGCATTCAGGCCGACTGCGAGGTGACGGAAGTCGTCGGCAACCGGATAACTCCCGTGGCCAACCGCTGTCGCGACGAACTTCAGGAGCTGTTAGATCGGCAAGATGGCGGCGGCGCTCACAACGTCCCTGAAGCTCGGCCCGCGTTTCCGTGCTGGCGTCCTGCATATCAGCCTGCAGTATGCCCGGACCTTACGGACGGAGACAAGCGACGTCGCGGTGCGGGTGCAAAACCGCAAGCGGGAATCCTCGTCCAATATGGCGACCATGGGGAGCGCGGGAATGATGTCAAGATCAAGGCTGTGTGCAAGGCTCCAGCGCCTGCTGCTGCCGTGGCGGATCCGGTAAGTTCCAAAGAGAGCGCTCCTAGGCTGGGCGAAGGACAGTTGCGCCAGCAGCACGAACTGACGAAGCACGAGCAGCATGAGCTTGTGTCGCTCGGTCCGCCACCCGAGCACACCAATATGTTTTTCACAATCTACTTCGCGATGACCGGGCTGCACGGCATTCACGTGCTGGTGGGTGTTATTGTATTTGTTTGGTTGCTGGTTCGCGCAGTTCGGGGCCATTTTACCCCTGACTACTTCGGACCAGTGGACTATGCAGCGCTGTATTGGCACATTGTCGACCTCATCTGGATTTTCTTGTTTCCGCTGCTGTATCTAATCGTTTAGTCGATTTAGATACTTATGCGCCCAACCACCTGACCCTCACCGAAAGCTGCGAATTTCCATGAGCGATGCGACTGACGATTACAACGAACACCGCCACGGATTGGCGCATGTCGCTTCCGTGAAAACCTTGGTTGCTACGGGTGGGGCACTTTTGGTCCTAACGCTGGTTACGGTACTCTCGACCAAGATTGACTTCGGCGCGAACATCAACCTGGCGATCGCGATGGTGATCGCGGTCACCAAGGCAACGCTGGTCATACTGTTTTTCATGCACCTTCGATACGATCGGATCTTCCATACGGTGGTGTTTGGTAGTGCGATCGCCGCGGCTGCCCTATTTGTAGGTTTTGCCCTTATGGACAGTTCGCAGTATCAGCACACCAACATTTGGCATCCGCTCGCACCGCCGGCGGCGCCCGTTGGACCTCGTCCCACCGGCTAACCGCGAGTTGTACCTCCACGCGTTGCGGCGAACGAAATCACTGCGAGGTCCGGAAACGGCCAGCCCTCGGGTGGTCGAGGTGATATCTCCACTGGGGTGAAGGCTGGCCATGGCGAAGCAGCTGCTACACGACACGGCGCTACCGATCACCACAATTGCATTTGCAGCCGGGTTCCGCAGCGTACGGCGCTTTAACGCAGTGTTTGCCGGCGCTATGGGCTGTGCTCCGAGCGAGCTGCGCCGGTCCGAGGATCCGCAGTCACGGATCACACTTCGCCTCGACTATCGACCCCCGTACGACTGGATGCGCATGCTGGCGTTTCTTGGTGCCCGCGCGATACCTGGAGTCGAGTCGGTCGGAGATGGTACCTATCGCCGGGTCGTAGCAATCGGGCCGTGCATCGGCGAGATCGCGGTTCGTCACGCGACCGGCCTGGCGGCGCTAGAGGTCGACGTTGCCTCCGAGCTGTTGCCGGTCGCAATGACCCTTGTCGCCCGGGTGCGGAGAATGTTTGATCTCGATGCACGGCCCGACTTGATTGATGGAGCGTTATCTCGAGATCCGACACTTGCTTTGATCACTGCGGCCCGGCCAGGATTGCGCTTGCCCGGAGCGATTGATCCGTTCGAGGCGACGATTCGCGCGATGCTCGGCCAGCAGGTCTCTGTCGCCGCTGCGACCACACTTGCGGGACGTTTCGCAGCGCAACTAGGGACCCGCTGCGCGGGTACGATAGAAGGGCTGACATGCAGGTTTCCAACCCCGGGTATGGTCGTCGCAGCCGGGGTCGACCGGATCGTAAAGATCGGCATGCCGATGAAGCGCGCAGCGGCGATCCATGCGATTGCCGAGGCAGTTGTAGCGCGACGCATCAGGCTCGACGTGCCGCGCGATCTCGAGTCGTTCGTAGCCGACCTGGTTGAACTTTCGGGAATTGGTCCATGGACCGCGCACTACGTGGCGATGCGGGCACTGCACCTTCCAGACGCCTTTCCTGCATCCGATTTGGGCATCCTTAAAGCGCTTGGAACGCGAAGCGCAAAGGCAGCCGAAGCGACTGCTGAAGCGTGGCGTCCCTATCGATCATATGCGGTGATGCATCTGTGGACTTCACTGGGAGAATCGAAATGAGTCAGACGACGAAGATCGATAATCCCGGCTTTGCCGGGATGCGCAGCACTCCCGCTAAGGGAGTGCGGAGGTGGATCGAGTCACCTCTGGGCGTGATTCAGCTCACGGCGCAAAACGGCGCGTTGGTCGCGGTAACGCTTTTGGGCGAGTCGGGGACCTCGAGCTCGACAGTTCCTGGTGCGGCTTTATCGCTCCTCGAGCGCGCTGCAGCTCAGTTGGCCGAGTACTTCGCGGGGGTTCGCATCGCTTTCGATGTGCCGCTGGCTCCCCAAGGTACGGCATTCCAGCGATCGGTGTGGGCGCACCTAGCTGCGATTCCGCACGGCGAGACGCGTAGTTATCGCGATCTTGCGCGCGCGATTGGTAACCCTGCGGCATGCCGCGCGGTAGGAGCCGCCAACGCGAGAAACCCGATTGCGATCATCGTGCCGTGCCACCGGGTCATCGGCGCTACTGGAACGCTTACGGGGTATGCGGGCGGCCTTGCTGCGAAGCAATGGCTACTCGAACACGAGCAACGCCAACTTCGGGTTCCTCTGGCGTGACATGGAGATGACTCAAGCGACCAGTACCTCATGTCCGTGGTTTTGATCGGTTCGGCTCTAGAGCACCGAACAGGTTGAAATGTCTGCTGCGACGCGACGTTGCGGGCACCTCCGTACGTACGTCCAGTGCTCGCTCCTCGCGTAGGGACACTACTCTCGTTGCTGCGCTCCGGGCGTGCGTTCGGATCTGCCGGGCAACGTCGCGTCTTGCGACGACATTCAACCTGTTCGGTGCTCTAGTCGCTATCGCGCCGCAGATGGACGGCCCTCCGGATGGCTCCGTGGCCGAATTTGGCCGCGAGCTTGTCGATGGCGTGACCCAGGCGCTCGGCTTTTTCGCGGGCGGGTTCGTCGAATCCGAGCTGGCGTGGAGCGGCCTGGTCTTCGAGGCTGTGCGCGGCGATACCGCACAACCGGACTCGGCCGCCTTTGCGAGGTTCGATCGGTACTTTCGCAAGCAGTTCCATCGCGGTTCGCGCCAATTCGCCCCCGTCACAGGTCGCTGCCCCAAACGTGGTGCGGCGCGTGATCTGGCGAAAGTCGTCGTACTTGATGACGAGCACGGCGGCTCGAGCGCGCCGATTCGATGCGCGAAGCCGCGCTGCAACGCGGTCGGCTTGGGAGAGGAGGATCACGGCGAGTTCACCTCGGTCGTCGATGTCGTTCTCGAACGTCTGCTGGTGTCCAATCGAAACGGCGTCCCGCTCGGCGACGACCGGTCGTGGATCCTCGCCGCGGGCGAGCGCTGCGAGGTGATGGCCCAACACGGCGCCGAGACGCCCCACAAGTGCGGCTTCTGGGTAGCGCGCGACCTCGCCGATCGTGCTCAAGCCCATCGTTGACAGAACCTCGCGGGTCTTTGCTCCCACGCCCCATAGCCGGCCCACCGGTAGCGCGTGGAGAAAGGTGAGGAGCTCGGGGCCGGTCACGATGCGCAAACCGTCGGGCTTATCGATGTCGGATGCGATTTTTGCAGCGAACTTGATGGGGGCCACGCCAACCGAGGCCACGAGCGAAAGCTCGGTTCGGACCCGGCGCTTGATCGCTGTAGCGATCGCACGGCCGTCGCCCAACAGGCGCTCCGTACCGCTGCAATCAAGAAACGCCTCATCGAGTGAAAGGCCTTCGACATTGGGGGAAAAGTCGCTCAGGATCGAGAACAAGCCTCGCGATGCGTCGACGTATCGATCCATGCGGTGACGCACCACGACCGCGTTCGGGCACCGCCGAAGTGCCTCCGCCATCGGCATGGCGCTCGCTATCCCGAACCTACGCGCCTCGTACGAGCACGAGGCGACCACGCCGCGCCGAGCCGAGCCGCCTACCAATACGGGTTTCCCGCGCAGTTCCGGGTCATCTCGTTGCTCGACCGCCGCGTAGAACGCGTCCATGTCGACGTGGAGAATGGTCGGGCTAGCCACGCAGCTTCGTCGTAACTAGAATCACAATCGCTACCGTGGCTACGAGGAGTGCGCTCCACTGCCACTGCGGCACCGATGGCGTTTCGCCGCGGCTGAACTTCTTGACCCTGGCGCGCATCATGCCGTGCATCGGCAGAACTCCGAGCACCACCACGGTGAGCTTGGCGTGGAGCCATCCCATCTTGGGCATCGCAAACATGTTGTACGGGTGAAACAGCATCGCGACGCCGCAGCCCATTGCCAATGCGGCCGCGATGTCCGTCGTGAGTGCCAGCGAACGCTGCATCGCGGTGAGCTGATCCCTGGCCGTACTTGGCGCTTGGGCTTGCAGGCGCTGCACCCAGTACACCGTCATGAGTCCGCCGACCCACAACAGAATACCGATCAAATGTCCAGCGAGCACCCAACGCGAACCTGCGTACATGCGTTGTTTGTACCACCTAGGCCGACACGCCGGGTGAAGCTGGCCACAAAGGAGTATGATGGGGGGGTCTGTCGAAAGTTCTAAAAATCTTTTTTCACGATTGTTGCTTTGATGGCACCACGTCGGCAGCGCTATTTGCGGCGTTCTACCGCGCGTATGCCGCAGAGGCAGTCGATGTTCGCGCGATTGGGATGGCGCATCGCGACGGCGATCCGTTTGAAGGGGTACCGCTCGACGCCGACGATCACGCTTGCGTCGACTTTCGATTTTCGCCCGACCCAAAGATGACGTGGTGGTTCGACCACCACCCAACTGCATTTCAGCCAGACCGTTTGCGAGAGGTGTTCGAACGCGAGCGCAAGCCGACATGGTTTTTCGACCCGACAGCAGCATCGTGTGCGGGTTTGATGGCTCGCATGCTGGCGAGTCACCACGGATGGAGGCCGCCTGGACATTTGGTGGATGCAGTCGTGTGGGCCGACAAGATCGACGCCGCGGACTTTGCGACGGCGGAGCAGGCGGTGGCTCTCGAACTGCCGGCTCAGCGGCTTGCGGCGTGGTTGGCGCACGGGCGCTCGGGTAGCGACACGGCAAGATACGTCGACTGGCTTGCCCACAGCTCGTTAAGCGAGATCGCTGAGCGGCCTGAGCTGAAGCAGCAAATCGCGATCATTCAGGCGGAGCGAGTTCGCGAGCTCGAGGCGACGAAGCGGATCGGGGTGTGGCACGACGACGTGATCGTGTTCGATCGGCTGACCGAGGTCGGGGCGCGCAGCCCGGGGTTTTTGGCGTACGTCGTATTTCCGAAGTCGCTATACGCAGTTTCGGCGGCTCGCACACATTCTGCGATCAAGATTTCGGTAGGGGTGAACCCGTGGACCACGGCGACGCGGCAGTCCGATCTCGATATCGGTGCGCTATGCGCCAGGTTCGGCGGCGGCGGTCATGCCGCAGTGGGCGGTGTAACGCTGCGGCCCGACGAAGTTGCGCGGGCTCGCCAAACGATGGCTGAGCTTGTGCGGGCGCTGACAACGTAGCCCAACGCCCTATGTACAGCTCACCGTAAGTTGGTGACCACCCCGGTCGTCGAGGCGACCGGATGGCGAGGCGCGGCGAGGGAGCGTACCCGAAGGTACGTGACCGACGACCCTTGGAAGTCCCCGAAGGGGGGAAGTCCCTGACGAGGGAGGAGCAACGAAGACAGCCGGGATGGATCGGTGGCCCGGGTGGTCACGAACTTGCGGT
>CAYQQM010000081.1:0-24539 GCA_964419605.1 uncultured Kofleriaceae bacterium
AGCAGATCGCGAGCGCGCCCGGAGCGACCGACCGAGCCCCCCGTCGGGGACTTCCAAGGGTCGCCGTACCCGACGGTACGGCGACCGAGGGAGAGAGGACGCAAGCCGCGAGGTGCCCGGGATGCGAAGCCGCAGCCGATCAGCTTATTACGGGACAGTGCCTCACGAGACCAGTTCGGACCGAAACACCCGATCGTATACCAAGCGCCCATGGCTCACGTGTGCGATCGCGACCAAGTGTCCAGTCGCATCGTGGAGCTGGAATCGCTGACCGATCGGAATCACTTCGGTTGCGGGAATCAGCTCCGTCGCGAGCTGCAACCCGGAGCGAATGCGCGAAATCACCCCGTCGGGAGCTGCTACCACCGGGAGCGAAACCGCAGATTCCATCGGCAAAACGCAGCTCGAATCAAGATGGTCTAGCGCATGAGCCTGCGCAACCGAAAACGCACCACTGCGGGTACGTCGCAACTCCGTCAGATGGCCTCCACATCCGAGATCGCGCCCAAGATCGAACACGAGGCTCCGAATGTATGTGCCTTTGCTGCACGCAACTGCGATAGTCACTCGTGGTGGCGCGAACGTCAGTAGCTCGAGCTGATCGATGCAGATGCGCCGAGGCTCTCGTTCAACTTCGACGCCGCTGCGCGCCTGCTTGTAGAGACGAACCCCGCGTTGCTTGATGGCCGAGAACATCGGCGGTAGCTGGTCTTGTTCACCACGTCGGTTTTCCAGTGCGGCCTCGATCTGATCGCGGGTGATATGGCTGGCGTCGCGGACGGCAACGACATTGCCAGTTCGGTCCAAGGTGTCAGTCTCAACCCCGAGCATGAACTCCGCCACATAGGCCTTGGCATCGGCAAGCAGATACGACGCGACTTTGGTCGCCTCGCCAAGACAAATCACAAGTACTCCGGTTGCCATCGGGTCCAGCGTCCCCCCGTGACCAGCGCGCGCAACTCCTAACGCGCGTTTAACTCGATCCACCGCGGCGGCCGAGCTAATGCCGGCTGGCTTGTCGAGATTCAAGATGCCGTGCACGAAGCCCTCACACGGCGTCGATCGGTTGCCGTATCAACAGTGCAGCAAACGCCACCTCAATAGCTCGCACGACGCTAGCTTTGGCCGCCTCCAGATCGCCCTGCATATGGCAACCGGCAGCGCCGGGATGACCGCCACCACCCAAGGTCATGCAAACCCGCCCCACGTCGATCCGATCGCTCCGCGACCGCATCGACACCCGAACGCCGCCGCTGGCCACGGCTGCCAGCATCACGCCTACTTCCACGCCGACAGCGCTGCGGCTCCAATTCACCATCCCTTCAATATCTTCCCACAGCGCCTGGGCGGCATCGACCATGTCCCCCGTCACCGACAAGATGCCTACTCGATCGTCGCAGAAAAGCTCAAGCGTTGACAGAACCGAGCCCAGCAAGCGCACCTTACCAACACTTGGACGCTCCTCGAGTTGCGCTGCAACAGCCGCAGGCACAACCCCAGCGCGAACCAACTCCGCAGCGACCTGCAGTGCCTCTGGGTTGGTGTTGGCGTGGCGAAAACCACCGGTATCACTAATGATCGATACGTACAGTGGCACACCCGCCTCGACGGTCATCGGCCAAGCCAGCTTGTGCGCAATGCGATAGACCAAGACCCCGACAGCAGCCGCACTTACGTCCGACACCGCCACATCGCCAAACGGCCGGTTCGTCGCATGGTGATCGAGTGCGATCAGCGTGCCGCACACACGCGGCGACGGCAACGCGCCCCCTAAAAGGGCTGCGTCCGCGCAGTCGACCACAACTGTACAATCAAAACGATCGCCCGGTGCGATAGCCTCGACTGCAAGGTCGGCTAGCGGCAGCCACCGATAGCGCCGCGCAATCGGATCGACCGAATAGATCACAACGCTTTTGCCCTGCGCTCGCAGTAGCGACGCAAGCCCGCACATCGAACCAATACCATCGCCATCGGGGCGGCGGTGGCTAGTGAGTAGAACGCGGGTTGCGCTGCGCAACACCTCACAAACGCGCTCAAGCGGATCGGCGTTCACGATCCGGACCCCTTCTCGTCTCCGCTTAACGAGGCTGACGAGCCTACGACGTCGCGATTCGCATCCCTCGCTCGCTCCGCATCGTCGCGCAAAATCTCGGCAATTTTTTCGCTCATATCGATCGACTGATCCGAAAAGAATCGCAGCTCTGGCGCGCGCTGCAGGCCGGCAGCACGACCGACCCGACCGCGCAAATATCCAGCGGCTTTGCGCAACCCAGAGATCACCGCGTCCACCTCGCCGACGACCGATACGTAGACATTTGCAATTGCCATATCGATGTTCATTTCGACGCGCGTGACGGTCAACATCGCAGCCCCAGTAACCCGCGGGTCTTTCACATCGGCGGCGATCGCGTCGGCAATGGCCCCGCGGAGAACGTGAGCAACCCGCTCTCGCCTCGGATTAGCGCTGGTCGGAGCATCCGCTCGGTTTCGGCGGCTCACTTGGCAACCTCATCGAGCCACTCCGCTGGAATCCAGTCCGAATCGCCTTGCGCTTGGGCCTTGTCTCCAGCTCCGGTACGTTCGTCGACCAAGCTGTATGAAACGGGCGGGTGATCGAAGGTCGATACATCTCGAGCAATCCCGACGACTTCAGCGCCACCTGCCCCGGCGACCACGCGAATAACCTGATCCAGCACCGACGCAGCCTTAACGCGTTCTCCGCTGACCACAGCGCATCCCAGATCGGATCGCTGCCAGCTGTCGCACTGACCCACTTCGTGGAGAGCCACTCCCAAACGCTCGCGAACGCGGTCCTTCATACGACGCAACACCATGCGCTTGTCCTTGAGCGAATGACTATCGCTGAGAACCAGGGTGAGTTTCAAAACCCCAACGTACACTCCCCAAGCCTAGCAGGTTGGTACGCCCAATGCCTCGTAGGTGCTGCGCAGCAGAGCAAGGCACAGCACTGACGCCAGCCGCGTTTTCGCGTGCCCACGACGCCCTCGCCTCATAGCTGAGCGGCTTCTTCGATGACTTCGTAGGCTTCAATCACGTCGCCCTGCTTCACTTCATTCCAACCATGGACCATGACGCCACACTCAAACCCGTGCTGAACCTCGCTCACGTCTTCTTTGAAGCGTCTCAGCGAACCGATCTTGCCTTCATACACCTGGATGGCATCGCGAACGATGCGAAGATGGGCTTTGCGATTGATTCGACCCTCGGTGACCATACAGCCGGCAACCGTTCCGATCTTCGGAATCGAGAACGTCTCGCGCACCGCGAGCTTACCCATGGCAACTTCGCGCTTGATCGGCGCGAGCAGTCCCGCCATCGCCGCTTTCACTTCGTCGAGAGCGTCGTAGATGATGTCGTACAGGCGGATCTCCACGCCTTCTTGCTCGGCAAGTTTCGTCGACTTGCCAGCCGGCCGAACGTGAAAACCAAGAATGATCGCACTTCCTGCCTTGGCGAGGTTCACATCGCTCTCGGTAATTCCGCCGACAGCCGCACTGATCACGTTGACTCGGACCTTGTCGGTCGACAGCTTTACGAGCGCAGCTTTAAGCGCTTCGGCTGAGCCTTGCACATCGGCCTTCAGAACGATCTTGAGCTCCTTGGTATCTGCGCCCTCGGAGATCCGCGTCATCAGGTTTTCGAGCGAAACGCGCGCGGTAGAAGCAAGTTCGCGTTTTCGGAACTGCTGCCGGCGATGCTCGACCACTTGCTTGGCGACCTTGTCGTCGTCAGCCGCATTCACCTGATCGCCAGCATCGGGAACCCCATCGAGACCCAACACCTCTACTGGAGTGGATGGCCCGGCCTGATCGACCGTATTACCTTGATCGTCAAGCATCGCGCGAACCTTACCGAACGTTCGGCCGGCCACCAGAACATCGCCGGTACGCAGCGTGCCCTCTTGGATTAACACGGTTGCCATCGGACCGCGGCTTCGATCGAGCCTCGCCTCAATGACAATTCCCGCGGCGGGCATATTCGGGTTCGCTCGAAGCTCGAGGACCTCAGCCGACACGACGATCGACTCGAGCAACTTGTCGATGTTGTCGCCCTTTAGCGCCGAGACATTGACGTAAATCGTGTCGCCACCCCACTCTTCCGGGATCAGCCCGTGATCTGCGAGCTGCTGCTTCACTCGCTCAGGCTGCGCGTCCGGCAAATCGATTTTGTTGACCGCAACGATGATGGTCACGCCCGCGTCTTTCGCGTGGTTCAACGCCTCGAGCGTTTGCGGCATGACACCGTCGTTGGCAGCTACCACCAGCACGACGATATCCGTGGCCTGCGCACCTCGAGCTCGCATTTCTGTGAAAGCTTCGTGGCCGGGCGTATCCAAAAAGACGATCTCGCCCCCGTTCGGCGCGGGGACCTTGTAGGCTGCGACGTGCTGCGTAATGCCGCCGGCCTCGCCGGCGGCCACCCGAGTCTTGCGGATCGCGTCCAGAAGGGACGTCTTACCGTGATCGACGTGCCCCATCACCGTTACGACAGGCGCGCGAGATGACATCGCCTCGGCGTCATCGGTTCGCTGGGCAAAAGCGTCTTCCTCTTTGAAGGCGACGTTTTGTACTTCATAGCCAAACTCACTCGACAAGATCTGCGCGGTATCAAAATCGATCGAAGCATTAATATTCACGCCCGTCATTCCCATCCCCCACAGCTTCTTCAAGACTTCAGTAGCCTTGATACCCATATTGTGGGCCAGATCCCCGATCATAATCGTGTCCTCGATCCGGATCACTCTCTTGTGTTCGGCGGGTGTCGTGATGGTTGTCTGCTTCCCCTTCTTGCCGAGAGGAAGCTTCTTTCGCATGTCGTTGGGGCTTCCGGGCCGCGTACTGCTCCCCGGACGACCACGCTGCTGCTGCTGCTGTGCGAACCGTCCCCGGATGGGATTTTGCGGCTGCGGTCCTGGAGGCGGCCGGCCGGACGCCGGCATGCGCTCGGTGATCTTGATGCGTGGAGGCAACGAAATCACGGTCCCAACGGCAGGACGAGACGGGTCGCGCTGCTGCACAGCGTCGTCACTGGTCGCTACCGGCCCGGCATCGATCGGGTCGCGTGTATCACTGGGCCGCTCCGCCGTGCGAGCGCGGGCCCGCTCGAGTTCCATTTCAAACTGGGTACGCGCGTTTTGCGCCGGGAGGTGTTCAACGATCGGTTCACCGGAAGCCGGGGACCGACTCTGCATAGGCCTAGCCTGCCGAACCGGAACAACTCGGGGTGGCAACGGCGTCGACGGCGGGGGAGAAATTTCGACAACTTCTCGGGTGCCCTGCCGTCCCGTTACGTTGCGAGCCACGACCTGAGGACCTGCGACGATCACGCGACTTCGCACCGGCACCGTCGTGCTGGTCGACGACGGAGCGGGAGTGTTTGGTTCGATCGGCGCAACCGGAAGCGGAGCCACCGGTTCCGCGGGGGGCGCAACGAAGGGCGCCGCGCGTCCAGCGGGGGCTTCGGCCTGCAGTTCCGCGACAGCGGCTTCCCGGGCATCAGGCGTCGGCACACTCGGTTCGATCGGTGGTGAAGGTTGTGGCGGAGTTGGGCTCACCACTTCGGAGTCGGCAGAATCCTTCGCTCCGCGCCGAACGGGAACGACCGCGGCCGGGGCGGGTTGCGCAACCGCAGCTGCCACCGGCGCTGCCACCGATGGAGCGCGACGGCGAACCGTTGTCTCAATCGTGGAGCTGGGCCCGGGGTGGATCGCACCGGACAACGCCGGCGCCGGTTCCTGGTCATCAGCGGCCGGCGAGCGGTCTCCAGTCGACCGACGCCGCAATACCGTACCAGTGGACAGTTTCTGAGTCTGTGGCGGAGCCGCCACGGACACCTTGTCCTTTTCGAGGGAACGCTTAATGCGCGCGACATCGTCCGCGTCCAGGCTCGACATGTGGTTATTCACCTCCAGGCCGAGCGCGCGGATCTTCGCGATGAGGTCCTTGTTCGGGATCCCAACCTCTTTCGCTATCTCGTAAACGCGCATCTTTTCTTCGGTCATCCTTTGCAATGGGGTCGTGGACTTTCTACAGCAGCTGCGGCCGACAGGCCAGCCGGCACGGGAAAGGGATTGTCGCCGGTCGGTGACATCTCTCACTCAACGCAGCAAATTGGCCCTCTGAAGCGAGCCAGAAATGCGTCTCGCGAGCTGCTTCCCTCACGACGAAACCTCCGATAGCCAGCTGATCGCGCGCTGCCGAAGCCGCGCCAGATCGCCCATGTCAATGCCTGTCGCGGTCGCAACCTGATCGATCGGCGTCTTGATGAGATCCTCCGGCGAACGAATGTTCGCGCTGTGCAACACGCCGAGCACCTCATCGTCGACTCCGTCCAGCTCGAGCAATTGTTGATCGCCAGACATTGAACTCCGACGTTCCGCCTCTTTCTTGACCGCACCCTCGCTATTGCGACCGCCGCTGGCAATGTACTCCCTGGCGCTCGCAATGATTGTATTCGCGCCGTCCGGTCCGCCGACTCCGGGTAGCCCTGCGACCTCTTCTACGGCAGCAGAAGCAAGTTCGCCAACCGAACGCCACCCGAGTTTGAACAGTGTTTCCGCGACCTGAACGTCGAAATCGGGAGCAATTGCAGCCGCGATTTGTTCCTTTGCTCTGCGCTCGAGTTCGTAAATCTTCGACTCGGAGTGGATGTCGATGCGCCACCCCGTCAACTGTGACGCAAGCCGGACATTCTGGCCTTTTTTCCCGATGGCAAGCGAAAGCTTGTCGTCCGGAACAATGAGTTCCATGCGATGACCTTCCGCATCGATGATGACCCGCTTTACCTCCGCCGGAGCGATCGCATTGCACACGAACCGCGCCGGATCGTCGTCGTAGGGAACGATGTCGATTTTTTCGCCCCGAAGCTCCTGCACAACCGCTTGCACGCGGCTGCCTTTCATGCCGACACACGCTCCCACAGGATCCACATCCCGGTCGCGCGACGACACGGCTATCTTGGCCCGAGCGCCTGGCTCGCGCGCACTGCTTTCGATTCGAACGATCCTCTCGTAGATCTCCGGCACTTCCTGCTCGAACAACTTTTCAAGCAGCCCCTTGTGCGTGCGCGACAAGATTACCTGCGGACCGCGAGCGTTGCGGTCGATGTCGAGGCAGTAGGCCTTAATGGCATCGCCGACGCGATAACTCTCGCGCGGCACTTGTTCGCGCGTTGGCAGCACGGCTTCGGCTTTGCCAATATCGACCACGAGCGCGCCGCGTTCAAAACGCCGCACGACACCGGGGATGATCTCGCCTTTGCGATCCTTGAATTCGTTGTAAACGTTGTCGCGCTCGGCCTCTCGCACTCGCTGATAAATGACCTGCTTGGCCGTTTGGGCCGCAATGCGACCGAATTTTTTGGAGGCATGCTTTAGATCGATCAGAGCGCCAAACTTGTCGTCCTGCTCCCTCGCGCGGTCGTCGTCTTCAGCGCGATAGAACACCTGGAATAGCAGCTCGTCGCCAAGCTCAGCCTCAAGCCCCGCCTGATGCGCTTGCTCGATTGTGATCTCGCGGCCCTCGATCGCATCGCCATCGTCTTCCACTACGTTGACGATAAGAAACAAATCCACAGAGCCGGTATCGGCATTGAACTTGGCTTCCATCTCGCGACTCATGCCAAACGTCCGCTTGGCGGCCGTTAGGATTGCCTGTTCAAGCGCGGAGATGAGGATCGATTTGTCGATGTTCTTGTCTCGGCCTACCTGCTCGAGAACCATGTCCAATTTGGCTTCCATGGGATTTCCCTTTTCTCGGTTACGGGCGTTGCGCCTTACCGTGCGCTTGCCTAGGTTTAGGCGGTTTCGATGGAGGTCGTTCGTACGTGCCGACACCGGATTGACCGCGCATAACTGCGTCCCAATCCGGTACGAGCTTTGCGTGATCGATGCTTTCTATCGGGATCTCAAAAAGTTGCCCGTCGCAGTCGATGGCAACCGCCGCGCCGTCGTCCGACACGCGTTTCAGCGTTCCTCGAAAATTGCGGCGTTCCCCGGTGGGCAATGCAACCGGGATCCCCAGCTGAATCTTTGCTTCACTGCCGAGAAAGTGCCGATAATGAGCAACCGTGCGAAGCGGCCGATCAATGCCCGGTGAGCTCACCTCGAGGTGGTACGGCTGGGCAATGGGATCCTCCACGTCGAGCACCGCCGACAACTGTCGCGACATCGCTTCGCACTCGGTGAGCGATACTCGCTCCGCGGGGACCTGGTGAATGTCCGTGATTCCGGAAACCGGGATATCGATTTGAATCCTCAGGACCCACCCGCCCTGCTCCAGCACAAACCGCAGTTCGACCAGCTCGAGGCCCGCCGCTACGACTACGGGCTCGACGATCGAGATCAGGCGACTCTGGAGTGGATTGCGCGACATGAGCTGAAACAGGCGAAAAAAAAGGTGGCCGAAGGGCCACCCCACCGCAACGCGATTGAAGCGCTCGTTAGGTACCATCCAGCTGCCCGCGGAGCAAGTGGTTTGGCCACGCCGTGGTAGGAACGTGATGTGACCTGGCAACTACGCGTTTCTGCCATACAAATGCGGTCGGCCGGCGATTTGACCGCGAATCTGGCCTCCTGCAGCTCTCTCGCTGACCAAGCGGCGTCCGAGGGGGCTCAAGTCGCTATATTTCCAGAATGTTTTTCATTACTTGGAACGTCGGAACGGGAGCGACTGGCCATCGCGGAGGACCTGGACGCCGCGGGCGGCCCGGTCCTGTCGACCTTGCGCAACACAGCGATGAAACACCGCATTTGGGTCATCGGCGGAGGGACTCCGGAAGTCATCACTGGCGACCCGCGGCGTAGCTTCAACACCGCCGTCGTACTCGATCCAGGCGGCAACCTGATCAGCCGGTACCGAAAAATTCACCTGTTTGACGTCGACATTCCTGGAGGAGCGTCACTGCGGGAGTCCGACGCAACGGCCGCCGGAACCGAACCGGTTACTGTGACGATCGAAGGTGTTCGAGTCGGCATTTCGATCTGTTACGATTTGCGGTTTCCAGAACTCTACCGCAGGCTCGTGGCAGACCTGGGAGCGGAAGTGCTGTTGGTTCCGGCCGCGTTTACCGCTCACACCGGCGCTGCGCACTGGCACGTGCTGCTTCGGGCGCGGGCGATCGAAAACCAAGCCTGGGTGGTCGCCGCGGCCCAATGGGGCAAACACAACGACAAGCGCGAGAGTTTTGGCCATACGATGATCGT
This sequence comes from uncultured Kofleriaceae bacterium, assembly GCA_964419605.1. Lineage (GTDB taxonomy): Bacteria > Myxococcota_A > Polyangia > Haliangiales > Haliangiaceae > JABFXX01. Next base: position 9,224 of record CAYQQM010000081.1, read on the forward strand.
GAACCCGTGGGGCACAATCGTTGCCGAACGCGCTGCTGGCGACGGCGTGGTGACAACCACCCTCGATGGCGACATCGTTGCGAAGCGAAGGGCCCAGATGCCCTGCTTGCGTCACGCCGTACTGTGGAAGCCCTCAACACCGTAGTAACTTTTTTCGCAACAAAGTCTGCCCCTCCCTCTCTGTAGCCGATGAAAGGGGAGCATGGGCCATTCGGGCCCTGCGCCGCTGGACCGCGCAGCGTTGGGGCAGTGCTGCGCGCCCATTCGCATGCCCGAATAAGGAGTATCTATGATCGAAACTGAGAATCATCGTTTCAAGCGAACAGCATCGGTATTGTTGCTTTCTGCCGCCGCGGTAGGATGCGCGAGCGAACCGTCGGAGGCACCGATCGCAACGCTAGCGGCATCGGAACCATCGCGCGACATCGGCGTTGCATCGTGGCAGGTCTACAAGGAGGACGACGCGGTTCGCATCGTTGGACTCGATGCAGGACAACAGCGGCGCGCTGAAATGGTGGTGGCACAAGCCGACGCCGAGCGCGTGCGCGTTCAACTCGCATTCCCGGAGCAGCGCGACTTTGAGTTTGCAAAGGGTGGCGCTATCGAAGGCGATACGTCGCCGTTCGTTGAGGGGCTTCGCGCTGCCATGACCGCCGACCTGTCGGAGCGCACGATTTCGCTCGCGGCTAATCCCGACGCAGCGTTGGGAACCGCTGAGTCGAATCTCTATCTTCAGGGTGAGGGCCACATTCCACTTGGATGGTCGTTCTTTGGCTATCGGGCCGACATCACCGTCAACGGCTGGTGCGGACAGGGAATCCGCTACTCCTATGATGCATATTCAAACAGCGGCGCGTCATGCTGGATCTGGAACTGGACGAGTCAGAGCGCTTACGACTGCCGCGTCCAGTTGCACTACGGCATCAGTGGTTGGCGCACCGACACGTGCAACTGGTTCGTCTATTCCAACCCACTGTGAGTCGGAGCCCCCGCGGAACCTTTGGATTTCGCGCGCTCGATCGCCGAACGAATTTCGGCCTCGGACATGCCGGGCTTGAGATGTTCGTAGGAATCGACGGGCGCCACAGGTTTGATTGCCTTGGTCTCGGCAGAGCCCTTCGCGGGTCCATCCATGCCCATAACAAAGGTAGACACGGCGCGCGAGCACGGCTGGGTCATGAGCAGCAAGGCCACCAGCATGGCTAGGGTAAGCGCGATCCGAAACAGCTCGGGACCGGAGAGTCGAATACCGCGCCCACGCGGAAGCTTGATAACCGGCTCACCATCCCTTGGATCCGGGTTCGCGCTCACAGGAACGTTCTTACCTTTATTGTAGGGTCGTTGCTACCGCGAGCAGCCGAACCCGGCTGCGATCAGGACACCACCGCTAGATCCGATACCTGGAGTTCGGTGCTGCACCGGCCCTGCCAGGTCGATAGCCTCGGCGCGAAAGCGAGATCGACACGCGCACCGACATCCACACTGCGTTCGCCAAGACCAAACCCAATGGCATCGCGACTCGCGCGATCGTCTTGAACCGTCAATTTTAGATGAGAACCATTGCCAACCCGGCGCACTGCCGTCACCCGAGCGCGGCGCACGATCAGCAGTGGCGCTGGATTGTGTTGGCCAAACGGGCCGAGCTGTGAAAGCTCGCCCGCAAGCCGTTCGTCGACCTCCTCGAGCCCTACTTCGGCGTCGACTTCGACCAGCGACGCAACGGGCGCCGATCCCTCTGCGAGCCTTGCACAAGTTTCGGAAAGCGCCTGCGCGAGCATCGGAACGGACTCGAGTTCCACGGTAAACCCTGCGGCTGCAGCATGGCCGCCATACCGCTGCAAATGCGGAGCCGCACCACGCAGGGCTTCGTAGAGATTCACCCCAGGAACCGTGCGGGCAGAACCGCGGCCGAGGCCGGTGGTCGGGTCGACGCCGATAACAAATGCAGGACGGCGAAACTTGTCGACCAGCTTTGACGCGATGATACCGACCACCCCGGTGGGCCACGACTCGCCAGCGACAACGATGGCTGCGCCTGGGTTGTCACATACGCCATCCTGATCGAGCTTCGCGAGCACCTCGTCCATCACGCGTTCTTGCACCTCGCGCCGTCGCAAGTTTGCGGTTTCTACTTCCGTCGCCCTGGCAGCAGCTGAGTCGGCTTCGGCAAGCAATAGAGCGAGCGCCGGCTGCGCGGCACCGAGTCGCCCCGGCGCGTTAAGCCGAGGCGCAAGCTTCCACGCAATGGTATCGGAATCGATCGCGCGATCGGCCTCGACGCCCGCTGACGCCAGCAGCGCCGCGATTCCCGGCCGCGACCGCGACTGCAGCCGGCGCAACCCGAGCGAGGTGAGAATTCGGTTCTCCTCGGTCAGAGGAACGAGGTCAGCAACGGTTCCCAGAGCGACGAGGTCAAGCAGGTCGCGTACGTCGGGTTCATGACGGTTGCGGTACCAACCGCGATCCCGCAGTTCGGTCCGCACGGACGCAGCCACGTAGAATGCAAGGCCCACCGACGCCATGCCGCGGAACGGAAACGTAGAGTCCTGGCGAAACGGGTTGACCAACGCCAGCGACGGATGCGCTCCACCGGCCGCGGGCACGGTGTGATGATCGATGACGATGACTTCGACGCTGTGCGCAGTCGCGGCGGCCAGTGCGTCGAGGTCGCTCGTGCCGCAGTCGCCAGTGACCACCAGTGTGCAGCCCCGTCGAGCAAACTCGCCCGCCGCTTCAGCGGTAAATCCGTAACCGGCGTCCCGGCGGGCCACCGCGGCCTCGACCGAGGCTCCCGAAGCGCGCAGAAACGACGTCAACAGTGCTGCAGTCGTAACTCCGTCGACGTCGTAGTCGCCGAACACGCCGATGCGCTCGCCGCGCACCACTGCGTTGGCGACTCGGCTCACCGCCGCTGTCATCCCAGCCAGCCCGGCCGGCGGCCGAAGCGCCGCAAGCCGCGGATCGACGAACCCGCGCGCCTCCTGCGGCTCTGTCATGCCGCGGGCCACTAGACACCTCGCCGTTACCGGATGAACCCGGAGGGCCGAAGAAATCCGCTGAACGAGCCGGTCATCCATGGACCGAAGTCGCAATTGCACATGTGCAGGCTAGTGCACAGGTCTGACACGGACGCGAAGTCTCAATTCACCGCAGCTAGAGCACCGAACAGGTTGAATGTCGTCGCGAGACGCGGCGTTGTGCGGCAGATCCGAACGCACGCCCGGAGCGCAGCGACGAGCGTAGTGGCCCTACGCGAGGAGCGAGCACTGGACGTACGTTCGGAGCTGCCCGCAACGTCGCGTCGCAGCAGACATTTCAACCTGTTCGGTGCTCTAGCCAAGTTCTTTGCGAATGTTCGCAATGACCTCGGCGTAGCTGGTGCTCTCGACCATTTCGGCCAGCTCTGCCGTATACCGGGCAACGAGATCCTCGCGCCCGCGCTCCTGGGCATCTCTACGAGCATGGTACAGGGTCAAGAACGCTCGCTCTGCGTTCACAAAGTACTGCACGCACTGGATCACAGCGCGCGCGCTGGAGGTGGTCACGGAGCGAGACTCATCGGTAAATGAAAAGTACTTGTGCTCGGAGTTCACGACCTCGAGCGTCACCTTACCAACGGCATCGACGCCGACGTTGGCTTGTTTGCTCGCCATATCGGCGGATAGCTGAAAGCCCACGATTTGGATCGTCTTAAGCGACTGATACTCGCGGCCGTAGCGATCGATCAGCCCATTGTAAATCGCATCGACGACGCCCACCCCTGTTCCCGTTACCTCGACCACCTGCTCGCCCTCGGTGAGCTTACAGGTCACGGTGGTTGCCGTCCCGGGCTCTTCGTCGATGGTCAATTTGACCAGAGACAGCGTGAGAAAGTTGGTTCCCAAGACCTTGCGGATCAGCGGTTCTTGCTCACTCACACGATCATTTTACCTCGGGATGGCGCGCGAGGCGATGAGAGGTTTGCGCAACCACTCCGGAGCCGATGTCATAGGATTCGGGCATAGTGTTCGCCCGTGTCTGCGACACTAGTCCAGCTCAAACGGCACGTGGAGCAACTCCGCAGATGTGAGGCGTGTCCCGACATGATTCGTCCGGTCGTTACGGGAAATCCCGTGCTGTCGCCCGTGATGCTCATCGGGCAGGCCCCTGGGGTGCGCGAAGGGCCGGCTGGCAAGCCGTTTGCCTGGACCGCCGGGAAAACCATGTTTCAGTGGTTTGCGCCGCTCGGCATGACCGAGGACCAGTTCCGCAACCGTGTCTACATGGCCGCGGTGTGCCGCTGCTTTCCAGGAAAAGCCCCAGGCGGCGGCGACTTGGTCCCTGCGCCGGACGACATCGCGCGCTGTCGGAGCCATCTCGAAGCGGAGTTCCGCCTGCTCAAACCGCGGCTCGTCATCCCCGTAGGAAAGCTTGCGATCGAACAATTGTGTCCGGACTTTGACAAACTTACCGAAGTCATCGGCTCCAAGCGCAGCCTCTCCGTGTTCGGCCACACGTTTGACATGATTGCGCTCCCCCATCCTTCGGGCGCATCCACGTGGCATCGCAAAGAGCCCGGAAAAGCCTTGCTCGCCCGCGCTTTGTCCCTGATCGCGGACCACAGGGCGTGGCAAGCGGTCGCAACCTTCCCCACCGAACGCGGAACGGAGCATGTCGTCGGTCACTGACGAACTCGCAGCGCTGATCGCAATGCCGACCCAGCAAGCCGCAAGCAGCGGCGTCGCCGGCGACGAGCGATTGATCTGCGAGTATTTGGCGGAGAAGTTGCGCCGCCGAGGTGCAGACGAAGTGGCAGTCGAGAGCGCACCGCGCGCCGATGGCGACCCAGGCGCATTTGTGTTTGCGCGATGGGGAACGCCGCGGCGCATCATTAACGCTCACGTCGATACCGTTCCCGCAAACGCCGGGTGGACGCGATCGCCGTGGTTACCGCATATCGCAGAAGGGCGGCTCTACGGCCTTGGCTCCGCCGACACCAAGGGGGCGATCGCTGCAACGCTCATCGCACTAGACCAAGCTGTCCCGGTCGACCGCGGCGTATTGTTTTCGGGCGACGAAGAAGCTGGCTCAGCCGTGATGCGCGCGTTCCTCGGATCTCGCTATGCCCGGGGAATCGAACAAGCGATCGTATGCGAACCCACCTCCCGCTGCGCGGGCATTGCGCATCGCGGCATCGTAGGGCAACGCGCGGTTCTCGAGGGAATCGGAGGGCATTCCTCCAAAGCGGACATCCTGCCCAAACCCATCGTCGAGCTCGCCAAACTTGCCGTGGCGATCGACGCATTGGGGCGTACCTACCTCGACCAAGGCCCGCCGGGCATGCGCGGCCTGTGCACCAATATCGCGGCGCTGCACGGCGGAGTAGCCATGAATGTGGTGCCGCAGTACGCGCGGCTCGAATGGTCCACGCGTCCTTACCCCGGCTTTGATCGAGACGCGTGGAACCGCGAGGTAACAACCCGCGCGCGCGAAATTGATCCGAACATCGCGATCGAGACCGCGCGCGAAAACGCGCCATTCGCGTGCGCCAACCCAGATCCGCTGATCGCGCTGGTTAGACCCTACGTCCGCTCCATCGGCCACCTCGACTACTGGACCGAGGCGGCCCTGTTCATGGCCCACGGCATCGATGCCATTGTGGTGGGCCCAGGGGAAATCGCCCAAGCCCACGCGGGCGACGAATTCGTCGCCATCGACGACCTGCACTGGGCGGTCGAGGTACTTCGCGCCGCCCTCTACCAAACCTAGCGGACCACGACGGTCCCCGGAACCTTGTCGGGCAATCCGCGCGTTGCGGCATATACGACGCCGCCCGTGCCTGCGGCCACCGCGGTGCCGATCGTCGCCCACACCCACCACGTGCGATACCACGGTGTGGTCGGCTCGTAGCGGAGCACCATTTCTCGCGGCGCAGCGGCATCTGCCCACCGCATCACTTCGTTATCGTGCTCGTCGAAGGCGCGCAGGTACAGCTCGAGGGTAGCGGGCTTAGTGCCGGACACCGGCGGCAGCACCACGCGCTGGTAGCCGCCCGCGCGCAGATCGACATCGGCGGCGCGCCACTCGGCGCGGCCCCGGGCGCGCATCATCAGTGTCGCGCGGCGTACTCGGGCATCGGGATTTGCGACCAGTTCGACGTCGATCGGCAGCGGCTCGCCAACGCGAAGATCGCGGCGCCAGCTCACCTGCATCGTTGGCGTTTGCAGCTTGGCGGCGCCGGTCCGCGCTTTTTCGAATACAAACGTTGCGCGCGGCGACAGCGTATAACTGATGAGGTGGCCGGGATTGAGGGCGAGCAGCGTCGCAAACGCGCGCAGCGCTTGTACCTCATCGTCGACGTATGCCGCAGCAATGCCGCGTTGCTCCCACAACGTGACGTGCGAAGCGAGATCCAGCGGTCCTTGTTGCGCTGCCGCATCGAGATGCTTCTGCGCGCTCTCTACCTCGAACTTTGCCAGCGCCTCGCGGCCGGCATCCAAATCGGCTTTGCCCGCCACCGGCCGACAGCCACGACTCACGTCGGCTTGATCCGCAGCGCATCCCGGCCGCAGAGCTGCGTAGTGCACAGCGTCATGCGTTTTTGCACAACCACTGGCAGCCAGCGCGGTAATCGCACCCGCGACGCAAGCAATGGAACAGGAAACGCGGCTCACAACGCGGTAAGAGTCGGTCAACGGTCCGAAAACCGCAAGCGCCCCGCCAAGAGCCGGGTCGCACTCTTGTCGGACCAACCTTGCTGCGCGACTATCGCCGACACAAGTCAAGCGCGGCGGACAGAATCGTGTCCGCCCACACCTTGCTCGTCGTCGCTTTGACACACTCGAGGTTACGCTCCTGGCGGACACGTCGTTCATCTAGCGGCATATCGATGGCTGCTTTAACGGCCCTTGCCATGTCATCCAGCGAAAACGGGTTCGTCAAGACGGCGTCCTTGAGGATCTGCGCGACGCCAGCACCCGTGGATAGTACGACCCGTCCTGGGTCATTCACGGGGCGGGGGGTGGCGATGTACTCTGGCGCGACAAGATTCATGCCATCGTAGGTCGAAGCAACAAAGAGAATGTCGAAGAGAAGATAGAAGTACAACAGCTCTTCTTGGGAGAAAGCTTCCTGGAGTAGGACGATGGGCTTGTACGTTGCAGTACCGAATTTGTAATTAATTCGATCAACCAATCCGTTGAGGGCAATGGCTTGTTCTCGATACGCCGGAACGTCTTGCCGCGAAGGCACAGCGATCTGTATGAGCACCACCTTGCCAACGAACTCTGGATGCATTTCCAGGAATCGTTCGTGAGCCTCAACTTTTCCGAGGAGGTTTTTGATAGTATCGTTACGCTCGACTCCGCCGATATATATCGTACCGGGATGAGCGGCCTTGTATTCGGCCAGGGCTTTCGCAGGCTCTGAAACCTGGGGGGGCTTTGTAAAACCATCGGGGTTGATACCAATCGGAACGGCGCGCAGTTCCATCACTCGGCGCGTCCCATCCTCGTGGGTGTACTCCACACTGACCCTGTTGTAATCCGTGCCACCGTCGACGCGTTTCGCCCCGAGTTTGGAGCCAGTCTCGGCATCGAGCTTGTAGATAGTCTCGAGGAAATTTTTTACGTCGCGGTCCGGCAAATGGAATGTAATCAGATCGTAGCAGAGGTACGCCCGCATGATTTCCTTCCACCACGGCACAGCGGCAAACACTTCAGGCGGAGGAAACGGTATGTGAAGCGTAAACACTTTCTTAAACGTCAACGCTTTCCTAAGCTTGAGAAAAATTTTTTCCAGTACCTCGCCTACTTTAACGAGCTGGAAGTCGTTTACCCATAACAATGCATTCTCGTTAACGTTGACGACGTTCAGAATGCGCTCGGCGAAGAACGTGCTTGCCTCGAGATAAGATTGCCAGTTGGATTGGGTGAAGACCCCAGCCTCGGGTGTGGAATGGTGCGCCGTCCACATCCCGCCGTTGACAAATTCATTGTACCCGTCGAACATCGACTTTAGGAAGTCAAACCAGACGATCGGCACGGCTTTCGACCCAGCAAAGCCGTGTGTGAGTTGGCTGGCATCGTCTTTGGTTTTCCCGCCCGGCGCGATCCAAACGGCTCCTTTCCCCATCAGAGCATCATACAGAGCGGTACCCACTCCTCCCGCGGCTTTCCCTCCCTTTACAACCGCTGGAGCGCTGTGCGTTACCACGATCAGGTTCCTGTCTGCGATGTGCGGAAAAGGCTTTGGGAGAGCAGCCCATTCACCGGGTGCGACCGTGACGATCGGCTGCGCACTTATTTTTGCTTCCCAAAATCCTTTCAGCAGTTGGAAAAGGTCCTCAGAACTAATGTCTACTTCTCGTACGACCTTAATAAGGCCATCGATCAGTCTCCCGCCCCTTTCAAAGTCCGACCGGATCCCTTGCAGCCCTCCGAAATGGGCCAGCAATGCCGGATAGCGGCTCTGCACGAGAGCAGTAAGCTCGGGCTCGGTAAGCTCCTCTGGCTCAAATCCACCCTCGGCTGTTGCGAGATTGGTGGCCCCAGAGCCCACCACCGAACCTGGCCGCAGGAACGGCGCGAGCCACTGAAATCCGAACGGTAGGTTGCGTGGCCGTGGGACAAGTCCAGCAGGGGGTCGCGCAATCGGAGTGACGGCTGGCTGAGCTGCTCCTGACGGTGAGACCTCCGAATTACCCGACGCACGTTCGGCGGCGGAACTTCCAGCTTTGACGATGAGGTCGTCGGGCCTCGGGTCGATGGCCACACGCTCCAGGGGATTCGCTTGCCCCCGTAGGAACAGCGCCGATTTGAATGTAAACGCGGGGAGCAGCTTGAGCGATATCCCCACCTGAACCAGCGAACCCAATGCGAGGAAAGTCTTCACCAGCATATGGGTGTATTGCTGGCTGGCGTCCTTCATCGCCTTGGGATTCCGCTCCGAATGCCACGCGAGATCGAGCCACGCAGTGCCGTGCGTTACGGCGTCTGCGGTGTACACCGCCGCTCCGGCAGCGCCGGCAAGAAACAGCAAGCCCTGGATGCCAAGCGCAACGACCTGACCCCAACCAATCAGTGGACTCTCCGCCAGCTTCCACGACCACCAGTCGAGCGCCACAACGGCGGCCAATGTGCCAGCAATGGCCACTTTGTTGTCGTTGAGAAACTCCCAATACTCACCCGCCACCTCTCTCGACACCTCCATGGTGTCTAGGACATCGCGCAGGCGACTCTTGGTGTCGGCATACGCCGCCTTTGCCTGCGCAAACTTGCCGCCGGTATACGAACCCGACGGCACAAAGCCTTCCAGCCTCGCGGCGTAACCGGGACTCACTAACCAAATGCGTTGCCCGGCGACGAGTTGCATATTCCGGCCGGCGCCGTGCACGCCCTGGGGCCGCTTGTCGCTGTTCACGTACTGCAACACATTCTCAAAAAATCGCAGGTCAAAGCCGGGTTGTTTGGGCCCGGCGTAGTACTTCCGCACGACGCTCTCCGCGGTGTCGCCCGCGGCAACCTGGTACAGCACTGCGCCGGGCTCAGGAGCGTCCGTTGCAATGAGACGGGTCTTTACGTACCCCTGCACCAGGGTAACGCTCGCCGAGTTCGGATCCATGACCGCCGCGGTAACGTACTGCCACTCGGAGTTCGTGCGATGCGTGCCAATGACTACCACGCGCGCTCCCGGCGCGAGCTTGGCGACGACGTTCCCATTGGGCGCCGCGCGCACGTTGGCGCCCTCGCCGCTATCGATGAACCCGACCTGCGGCGAGGATGCGGCGATCAGTGTGGGCGTCTCGACTCGCCGATCCAGTTGCTCGGTAACGCGCGCCCACTGGGCTGCGATCTGTGAGTTCTGCCGTGCTGCGGGCGCGGGTTCATCCCTCGTCGGATCCGGTATCCGGAACTCTATCGCGGTCGCGTCGCGACCCAGCCGATCCTCGGGCCACGTACCGCCCGCGTTCGCCGAAATACTGGGGCGACCTTCACGCGGCAGCGTGCATTGCGGAACCGGCTCGTGAAAACCCGGCCAGGCGTGTTCCGTAGCCCCGTTCCCTCGAGGCGCAGATTCCGGACTATCAAGGGGACGCTGGCGTACGGCGGCCATCGAATCTCGCAGTACTACCACAAATCAGTACCCGCCCGACCAAAATTGAATCCGCGACCGAGAAACGGCCCCAAACGACGGCGACTGCGATCTCCCCCGCCCCCCAACCGCCATGCGACCCGCGTGAAGCCGGAGAAATCGAGGTGATTTTAACTGGTTACGACGTCTCGCATCGCGATTTCGCTACAGCGATAGGCTACGCCGCAATCGGCAGCAGAATCGTTACCGTGGTTCCGACGCCAACCTGGCTGTCGATGCGCATCCGACCGCCGGCAGTGCCGATCAAGCGCTGACAGTTGGCCAGGCCTAGCCCCGTGCCTTGCGCCCGCGTGGTGAAAAACGGCGTGCCGACGCGCTTGAGGACATCGGGCGGCATGCCGTCGCCGTCGTCGTGCACCTCCACCACCAGCATCCCCTGTGCATCTTCGTGCGCTTCGATCGATACTTTGCCGTTCGGCTCGCCGCGCGCCGCAATCGCCTGTGCGCCGTTCGCCACCAAGTTGATGAGGACTTGCGTCAAGTCCGTAGGAGGCATCCGCACTTTGGGCAGATCGCGCGGACCCTTGTAATCGATTTGCGCACCGACCTTGGTCGCCAACTCCTGGCACACCGACATCGCATGGCGCAAGATCGGCACCGGATCGGTAGCCGGCGGCGCACCTGGAGTTCGCGCCTTGCTAAAACCGCGCAGGCTCGAAATCAGATCATTGAGATGCTCGACCGACGCTTTGACGTCGTCGGTGATCTGTCCCAGCTCTTCGACCATATCGGCGATCCGACCGCGGTCTGGCGAAGTGTCGTGTTCCAGCGCGCGCCGAATGATCGGCGCACAATCAGCAAGCTCCTTCAGAAGCTCTGCGTTAACCACCAGCGACATCAGCGGCTGTTTGAGATCGTGGACCAACATGCCGCTGATGCTGCCCAACGTTGCCAGGCGCTCGGTTTCAATCAGCCGACGGTGAATTTCCGCCGAGTCTTTGCCGAGCAGCCATGCTTCGGTTGCCCAGCGCAGCACTTGGACGAGCTCCGCCCGTACCCACGGCTTGACGATGTACCGGGCCACCAGCCCCTCGTTGATCGCCCGCAAAATCGGATCGACATCCGAGAACGCCGTCACCACCATCCGGATGGTCTGCGGCCATTTCTCCTTCACGATGCGCAACAGCTCTTCGCCGCTCATGGTCGGCATGCGCATATCGGTGACAACGACCGCCACTTCTTGCTGCTCCAGCACCGCGAGCGCAGCGGCGGCGTCCGAGGCCACCTTGAGGTTGAAGTCCGCGGCTAGCGACTGCTCAAAGACCACGCGGTTGCCACGCTCGTCATCCACGTAAAGCACGAGCGGAGTGGTTTTTTGCGGTGTCGTCATAATGAAGGGCGCTCGACTATCGTACCGAATTCGCTGGTTCTTAGGTGGAAACTCTACCACTCCCGCAAGGCCGCTGACAAACGTCGACTCGGCCTCAATCTGCGCGAGCTTTCCAAACAACCTCGACCGCCTGGTCGCCATCCATCGAAAACCGGTTGAACCGCCGATGGTCCCATGCACCGGATGGCAAAGGTTCCACGTGTACAAGCCCCCACGTCCACCCCGCTGTCCCCACACGCGGCACAGATGACCGCCTCGCCGAACCACCCGGTAACGATTGGCCGCCTAGCAGAACCAAGCCAATATCAAGAAGCACGGAGTCTCGTCCGAGGAAGCCTCAAGTATATTTTTGAATTTCCCGCTAGAAGTATTCCACGACCCGGATCACTCCGATCAGGAATCGCGTTACATCGCCGTAGGCTTCAGCGACCGTGCACGAATGCTTCTCGTCGTGCACTGCGAGAATCATTCTGGAACCCTGATCCGTATTATCTCAGCGCGAAAGCCGGCGAATCGCGAAGCCAAGCAACTGTTTGGCCCCCCCAAAAGGGGGTCGCTCCAGGAGGTAAGAATGCGCAAGTCCTACGATTTTTCGAAGCTGCGACGAGCAGAGCCCAAGTATGCAAAGCACCTAAAACGGCCACTCACGATTCGGCTGGATTCCGCCGTTATCGGCCACTTCAAGGAACTCGGTCTCAAGACCGGGCTCCCCTATCAGTCCCTGATCGGGTTTGTGCTACGTGAGTATGCGGCACTCGGCCTTGCTCCAACGGGATCCTGGCCGCAAAAGCTGACCAAGTCACGAGCCGCCTAGCGTAACTCGGTGGCGCCCAGCGAGGCCCGGAAGGTCGATGACAAGTGCGGGCCGGCCGTGGTGCTCGCGAATCTCGAGCAGGCCGCGGTGCCGCTCGACGATCGATCGCGACACCGCGAGCCCAAGTCCGGTGCCCACGCCCGGCGCCTTGGTGGTGAAAAACGGTTCGAAGATGCGATCGCGCAACGCTACCGGAACTCCGGCGCCCCGCAGGAAGTCCCCTTGGGGGCCGCCGCTGTGGGTTACCTCGATCAGCACTCGATTGCCCGAAGTCATCGTCGAGGTGTTCACACAGCTGCCCGGGAGTAACGAACGAAGTTCAGGCCGCAAGCTTTGATGTCACTACCGCAGCCGCTAAAAGCAGACCCACGCTGATAACCGCACGCAAAAGCCGCGAATCCAGAAACGCTGTCGCCAACTGCGCCACCGAGATGAGAGCGACCGCAGCTAGCCATGCTGGATGTTGCCAACCGATCGCGGCAGCGAACACCGTGACTATAAGTAGCGAGGGTATCGCGACTTGCAAACCCAAACTGCTGCGAGCCCGTGACGCAGCGGGCGCCAAGCGCCACCGCATTGGCACATCACGCTCGCGTTCCAGCAGTACATTCACCGGAACGGATACCCACGCTACAGCAATAATCGCCGAAATCACGAGGCGATCAGGCAGCCATTGGGCCCATATCAGAACCATGGTGCCAGCGAGTGCCGATGGAATTGCCGCCGTGTGACGCAAGAGTCGCCACCAACTCAGCGAACCCCAATGAGGCTCTGCGCTGCGCGACCCGAGATCGCTCTGACGCAGTAGACGTTGGTAGGAGCGGAAGCTCCGCCACAAAACGATGGGAATCGCTGCACTGGCTCCGCAAAACAACAGCGCGATGGTTGAAGAGAATTGCAGATCGAGGATCTGCCGTGAGGCCACGACGACGGCCAATGCGATGACTGCGCTTGCACCCCGAGCGAGCTGGGCGCCGCGCCGCCGGCCCCAAATTCGCGCACACAAGACGACGCTGCTTAGGGCGGAGGTGAACGACCAAAGTACAACAGCCACGGCGGCTACAGCGACGTACATTGCAAACAGCGGAGCAGCGATCAATAGCGAAACGGCAAATGGCAATGCCAACAGCCCCACCGGCAGCATTGTCGCCACGACGGAGGGGCTAATTTCGACGAGGGTAGCCTGATGTGGGCGCAATGGCGCGAGATCGGCTACGCGAAGCTTAGTATCGTCACCGGCGATCCGAGCGGTGGCCACACGAATCGTCGCTGAGGTCGCAAGGAGAGCGGCAACAACGATCAGACCAGATAGCGGCGTCAGGCCGCCGGCGACCAAACGATCGTGTCGCGCTACCGCAGCGATCACCAACACGGCGGCGACGAACACGCAGGTCGCTGCAATGACATGCCGAGTCGCTGCGCTGCTGGACAGCTGTCGCCAACTCGCCCGCGATTCCCACATCAGGATCGCAAACCAGCGCGTCACGGAGTACCACGCATGCTCTGATCCGTAGAGCGGTGGTAAAAGCTCGTGAGTCCACCGCATTGTTCGATGGTGTCGATCGGAGCCACTGCGGCAATCCTGCCGTCGTAAAGCACGGCAGCGTGGGTGGCAACGGCACTAATCAGCTCGGGAATGTGGCTGGTGAACAGCACCGAACGGCCTGCTTCGGCGAAATCGCGAATCAGTTTGCGCGCCCACACGCCAGCCTCGAGGTCGAGGCCCGTAAATGGCTCATCGAGCACCAACACCTCGGGGTCGTGGATCAGCGCCCAACATAGCGACAACTTCTGGAGCATGCCCTGCGACAGACTATTGGCCCAACGGTCGCGCACGGCCCACAGCCCGACCTCCTGCAACAATAAACGCGCTCTCTCTTTGATCCGATCGCCATCCATTCCCCACAACAGACCCGCCATGTTGAGATTCTCATTGACGCTCAGCGTCGGATACGCTAGCGGCTCGTCGGGCACAAAGCCCAGAATTTGCTTAACGCGACTGGCATGTTCCGCCACCGAAATGCCTTGCACCAGAATGTCTCCGCTATCGGGGCGCAATGCACCGGCGACCAGGTTCAGTAACGTGGTTTTACCACCTCCGTTTGGGCCGAGTAACCCGAAGATTTGGCCCGAGGACACCTCAAGATTGAGGCCGCGTAAGACGTGCTTGTCGTCGTACGCGAACCAGACGTCCACGGCTTTCAACATTGCTGGACCAGATCTTGTTGCTTGAGCACTGAGCAACCGCGTAATGCGCGTTTCTTTAGTTGCCAGCCCGGAACACCGGGCCATCCAGTGAATCCGCGGGATAGGTCACGTCCCGGATGGTGCCGAACAAAGCATCCCACGCAAAGGCGGCGGCACCGGCTACGCCACCGACCACGGCTCCGACGGCCGCAGCCTCGGGGCACGCTGGAGTACCGGCCAACGCGCGAGCCGCGCCCGCGGCAGCGCCAGTAAATGCCCCCTTTGCAACTCCCGTAGCGTATTTCCCAGCAACACTCCAATATCGCGCAGCTACGGCGCTCGGTGCAGCAACCGCCCCAGTAGATATGAGAGGTCGCGCCACCACTTCTGGCGTAGCGCGGCAGAGCAGTAAGCCTCCCAACGCTGTGGCGACTAGATAGTACCCAACTTTTCTTGTAAGCATGATGTTTCTCCTTTCGTTGCAGTTTTCGGACTCTTGAGGAACTGAGGCTGTCAAAGAGCGAGCCGTAACGTCGCTGAAGCGGCGCCGAACCCAACGCGAACGCGGCGACAAACCACCGGGAGATGGAAGGCGATCTCAGCGAACGCGAACGCATTGTTGGGATCATTTTTGTCGATCGGCAGTCGGATGGCGCAGGCCGTGTACTCACCGGGGGGCACACCCGAAACCACAATGGGTTCGTCAAAGCGCATGATTCCGGAACATACAAACCCCGAAGGCAACGCTTGGATCGCGGCTTCGAGGGCGCCCGAGAACTTCGCATAAATCGGCCGCGAGCTTAGGCACTGTCCCTAAATAAGCTGATCGCGTTGTCCTGTCGCAGTTGGGTGGA
>CAYQQM010000082.1:0-24393 GCA_964419605.1 uncultured Kofleriaceae bacterium
TCGGCGATGGATCGGCGGCCCGAACCGATCAAAACCACTGTGGCGAGGTACTAGCCGGACGGCGCGTGATCGTGATCGATGACGAACCTGCTCAAGCGGAGGCGCTCGCCGAGCTGCTTCGACTCGAAGGTATGGACGCGACCTGGGATAGCGTTCCGGCTCAGGCGGTGCAGCGCTGCTTATCCGCACCGCCGGAGGTGGTGGTCGTTGATCTAAGTATGCCTGGGATGACCGGAGCGGAAGTGCTCGCAGCTGTCCGAGCGCGCTATCCGCAGTTGCCCGCCGTTCTGTTGACCGGTTGCCCCCAGTCCGATCCGGTAGTGAGCGCGTTGGTTCCAGCGGGAATTGCCTATATTCCAAAACCCGTGGACATGCGACGGCTCCTTGCTGCTCTCGAGGCAGTGCAATACGGATAGAGGGGCGACCCGCAACCTCGACGCGCAAGGGAGCGGAGTGTCCGTCAGCTGGGCTGCGTGCCCAGCGTGAGTTCGTTCATCACCTCGAATAGCCGGTCTGTGGACAGCGGCTTGGGGATGAACGTCGCGTGCGCGGCGGCGACCCGCTCCGCCGCAGCGCGCTCTCCCGATACGACGATCACGGGGAGCGAGCGGAGAGTTTCATCGCGCTCGCGCTCCGCAAGAACGCGCCAGCCATCTACGAGCGGCATCTGGAGGTCGAGGATTACAAGGGCCGGACGGGGCGAGCTGTGGAGCCGAGCGAGGGCATCCAGTCCATTCGTCACTGCGACGACCTTGTATCCGTGGCGCCCGAGCAGCGCGACCAAGCGTTCTCGCAGTTCTGCATCATGTTCGGCGACGAGCACTGTGAGTGCTTGCTTTGAACCCGACACGGCGAGCGCAACCTGAGCCTCGGCGACTGGCAGCGTGAACAAGAACGTGCTGCCCTTTCCAGGCTGACTCTCGACCCAGATCTGTCCGCCATGCGCTTCAACGATTCCCTTTGCGATCGCGAGCCCGAGACCCGCGCCGCCACGGCGCTTGGAGGTCACTTGCCAGAAGCGATCGAAAATGTGCTGCTGATCGTTCTCAGAGATCCCCGGACCAGTATCGCCGACCCAGAATACGACGTTGCGCCCTTGTCGCTTCGCGCCCAGGGTAATGGTTCCCTCCGTCGTAAACTTCAGCGCGTTTGCAACGAGATTCTCGAACACGCGCAAGACGCGCGTCGGCTCGACCCACACGTCCGGTAGATCAGCTGCAACGCATTGCTGAAGCTGCAGAGCATGCGCTGAGCAGGCCGGCTCATGTATTGCTACAGCTTCGGTCATGAGTTCTTGCGCAGGCACGGGTTCGCACTTGAGGACAAGCTGCCCCGAATCGAGCAGGGTTGCATCGAGGAGGTCGTCGATGATCCGCCGCATTCGTTCGACGTCTTTTCGGATCGCTTCGACCGGCTTCAGCGACCTGCGCTCAGGCTGCCCGCGCGGTTGGCGCAGGAGCTCGGACTGGAGCACAATGGAGTTTAGCGGGCTGCGCAGATCGTGCACGACCACGCCGAGCACGTCATCGCGTTGGTGAATCGCTGCGCGAAGCGAGTCTTGGATCGCTCGGCTTTCGGTCATGTCGCGAACTGTCGCAGCGAGCACAATTTCACCATCGATCTCTATCTTTGAAATCGAGATTTCTGCCGCAAACTCCTCTGCATTTTTTCGCAGTCCGACGATGCTAGATCGACGGTTTCCCAGGGTTCTCGTTCCCGCTGGGCCGGCAGCGAACGCAGCGATCTGCTGCCGGTGGCTAGCTCGAAACCGCTCGGGAACAAGAATGTCGAGCGGGGAGCCCACCACTTCGGCCGACGAGAAGCCAAAAATGTCCTCGGCTCCTCTGTTGAGGCGAACGATTTTCTGCTCTGCGTCGACGACGATAATGCCATCTGCCGACGTCATTAACAGTTCCGCCAGCAACGCCTCCGAGTGGCGAAGCGCACGCTCAGTCTCGATTCGCTCGGTGATGTCCGTGAAGCTGCTCACCAAACCCACGACTCCTTGCGGGTTGCGGATCGGAGCCGCGCTGATCGAAAAGTAGTGATACGCATCGTCGTCGCGCTTCATCCGCGCGACGAAACCACGCGTTGTTTCGCCAGCGAGCGCCCGGACACCGGGCAGCTGCGATGGGTCGATTAGCACGCCCTCAGCATCTTCGAATCGCAACCGCGTGGTTCGCTCAGCGACTCCTAGTCCGTGCAGTTCTTCCTTCAATCCGAAGGCGCGCATATAGGCAGCGTTCGCACGTCGGACCGCACCGTGCGCGTCAGTAACCACGAGCGGCTCCGCGGTGGACTCAAAAATCGCCTCGAGCTCGGCGGCGTGGTGTCGAAGTGGCTCCGAAGCAGGTGTTGCGATCGCCAGTACTCCGCCGATTCCGCTGGGGGCGGTGGCGTCGGGCACAGGGCTGTACGAAACTGTGAAGTGCGCGCGTTCGATGGAGTTGCCTCGGTACACAGCGAGCTCGAGGTCCTCAGACCATGTCGAGGGACCTCCGCGGAGCGGCGTCAGGATCAACGGCTCTAGCACGTTCCACACGTCCGACCAGCATTCGCGCATCGGCAAGCCCAGTGCGCTGGGATGCTTGGTCGCCAGAATCGGCACACAAGCGTCGTTGTAGATCGAGATAAGGTCCGGTCCCCACCCGAGAAACATTGGGATCCGGTTCGCAAGCACAATGTTCGTTGTCGCTTGTAATGCCGGCGACCACTCCGCGATCGGTCCGAGCGGCGTCTTGGACCAATCTTTTGCACCGGCGAGTTTGCTCATCTCGCCGCGATCCAGGATCCAACTCATGCTTTTTGGCGGTTTCATTGCCACCTCCGTGGACCCATAGGCGGGGCTGTCGAGCACCGGGGCGACGGCCCCCGATTGCGTGCGTCAACGGTTGTACCACCAATAATTGTTCGACGTTCCAACCTCGCGCAAAACCTGCGCGAACAAGATCGAGGGGTGGCGATCTGCCGGCTCGATGATCTACTTTTTTCGATCGGCGACCACGCGACCATCGAGTAGCTCGATTACGCGGTCGCAACCGTCGGCTATGCGCGGATCATGAGTGACGACAAGTATGGTGGTGTCAAGCTCGCGGTTGAACGTTCGCATTAGCGCAAATACCTCGTTGGATGATGCTGTATCCAGATTGCCAGTTGGCTCGTCGGCGAGAACGAGGGCGGGGCGATGAACGAGAGCGCGAGCGATCGCGACGCGTTGCTGTTGGCCGCCTGACAGATTGGTCGCGCGGTAGTGCATGCGATCGGAAAGACCGACGGCGCGAAGGATATCTTCGGCTGCGCGGCGCATCCCCGAAGTGGGGAGGCCGTTCTCTCCCCAGGCCGGCAACATGACGTTCTCCAGCGCGGTGAAGGCGGGTAACAGGTGGTGAAACTGGAATACGAACCCGAGCGCGTGCGCGCGCAACGCTGTCAGGTCGCGGTCGTCCAGCGCGGTTGTGTCCTTTCCCACTAGGATGACTCGCCCCGCGGTCGGACGGTCCAGCAGCCCGATGATGTGCAGCAACGTGCTCTTTCCCGACCCGGATGGCCCGATGAGTGCGGTCAGCTCGCCGCGTCCAAGCACGAGGTCGATTCCGTTGAGTGCACGCGTGCGCATCACATCGCCGTATTCCTTGACGACACCCTCGATGGCGAGGACCGGTGCGGGCTCAGCCATTGCGAATCGCCGTCGCTGGATCGAGGCGCGACGCTCGGCGCGCTGGGATCAGCGCTGCCAGAATCCCTACGCCAATCGCAAGCGCAATGGACCACGCGAACAGGGTGAGCTCGAGCTGAATGGGAAACTTCGGCGCTCCGCCCGGATCGCGAACGAGTCCCTCGAACAACTTCGCGAACACCGCGCCGAGTCCAGCGCCTGCGAGCGATCCGACCAAACCAAGGACGCCGCCTTGGATCAGGAACACGACCAGAATGCGTCGGCGCGGCGTCCCGACGGCGCGCAAAATGCCGATTTCGCGCGACTTCTGCACGACGGAAACGATCAGCACGCTCGCGATGCCAAGCGCGACCGCGACGACAACAAAAAATTGGATCAGGTCTTTGCTACTCGACTGCGCCGACAGTCCTGCAAGCAACTCGGCATTGAGCACCATCCAACTATCGGCGGTCATGCCGGTTGAATCGGCGAGGTCACGCGCGATGCGCTCGGCAGAAAATACGTCGGAAACTTTGAGATCGATCGCGGTTACTCCCCCGGGTAACCCATACAGCGCCTGCGCGTGCCGAAGCGACGTGATGAGCCAGGTCGCATCGATCGCTCGGTTACCGAGCGAAAACACACCGCGTACTGTGACGATATCGTCGATGCCCTCGCTCGAGGCTACGCGCAACTTGTCGCCGACTGCGACGCCCAGATCCGCCGCGAGTTGGGAGCCGATCACGGCGTCACCTCCCTCGACGTCGAAGCGTCCTGCGACGAGGCGCTTCCGCAAGTCAATGATCTGCAGGAATCGCTCGGACTCGACGCCGCGGATTGCGATTGGGCTCTTCGCTTCGGCCCGCACGGCGAATCCAGCACCCGTGATTGCCGGGGATACTGCGACCACGCCCCCGGTCCGCTCGGCCGTGGTGACGATTTCAGGCCACTGATCAACCGAGCGCAAGCGTTGTGGGCTTTCCTGGATCGCGCGCGCGACCGCCGTTGTCGCGGTGGGGCCGGATAACGCTCGCGGGGCTTCGCGCGGTCGGCGCAGCGTGATGTGTGGCTGCGAGCCGAGCGTCTTGTCGATGAGTGACGTTTGCAGTCCGCCGATCAGTGCCGAAAGGAACACGATGACGCTCACACCGACAGCGACCGCCGCGAGGATCAGGACGGTTTGTCCTGTAGCGTCGCGCATGTAGCGCAGCGCTACGAACCACTCAAACGGCACTACTCCGCCTCCGCGCGCACGCGTATGCCGGGCGCAAGTTGCCTACCGTCTGCGTAGACGACCTCGGCCCCTTCGGTGAGCCCGGATGCGATCTCCGTCGAGCCGGCACCTCGAATGCCAAGTGTCACGTTGCGCCGAACCGTGCGGCCATTCTCGATCGCGATCACCCACGGGCTCGCGGTCGCTGCACCGTGGACGACCTCGCTGGGCACGCTAAGCGCGCGGGGTTTGGATGCGACCAGAAGATCGATCGAAACCGTCATGTCGGGTTTCAGCTGCTGCGGCGGAGTAGGCACGGTGAGCCGGACCTCAACGGTTCCTCTCGCCGGGTCGATGGATGGAGCGATGTAGCTGACTTTTGCGTTGAATACATGTTGTGGGTACGCATCGGAGGATGCGCGTGCGATCTGGCCGAGATGTAGCGACGCAAGGTTGCGCTCATCCGACTGAAACACGAGTTCGACCTCGGTGTCCGCCGCCACGACGAGCAGGGTTTGCGACGGTTGTACGACGTCGCCGGCCTCGACGGAGCGGGCAAGTACGGTGCCGTTCTGGAGCGCGACGATGCGGGTCTGACTTTGGCGTGCGTTAACGCCCGAAAGCTGAGCTTGTGCTTGCAGCAGGGCGGTCAATGCCACGCGCGAATCCGCGCCCAGCGGCTCGGACGCGAGCTGGTGCGCTTCGGCAGCTGCGCGCTGCGCCCGTGCGATGTCGAGCGCGCGGCGAGCGTTTTCAACCTCGACGGCGGGCACGGCGGCTGTCGCGACGAGCCGCTGGGCGCGATCGAGGTCGGTCTGCGCTCGGCCGAAATTTGCTTCGGCTTCGCGTAACGCTTGGGTGGCGACGATCGCGCCGACCCGCCGGAGCTGGTCGACACGTGCGCTCGCTTGCTTGACCGCGGCCTCCGCTTGCGCGACGGACGCGCGCTGCTCGCGGTCGTCAATTTGGACGAGGAGGTCGCCGGTCTTTACCCGTTGGCCCTCCGCGGGGCCCACCGCGATCACCAGCCCGGTGGTCTGCGCTGCAATTTGAATGCGCGTGGGCACGCGAACGCGACCGCTCGCAACGACGTGCTGTTCGAGATCTTTGGCAACAGCGCGCGTTGTGCGCACAGTGGGTCCGCGCGCACGGTTCGCAAGCGCAATGAAGACTGCCACCGTCAACGCGACGAGGATCCACAAGCCGGGGCGTCGCAGTACGTCGCCTAGTCGTCGCATCGCAGGAACGAGTCTACCAACGGCTCACTTCAGTTGCATGATTCCGATCGGAATCTGGTCGGGATCGAGAAACATCGCAAACCAGCCGATGGTTGGCACTTGGTGTTTCGCCGCGCAGGCCCATCCCTTGCACAGCTGCCGAACCGTCGGGATTGACTCTTGGCTCCGACTACGGAGCCACACCACTTGCGGGCTTCATGCAGCTCCAGGCGAGTTACGACCGCGACGCCCCTGGAAGAGCCACATCCCGGAGAACATCGCCGCGACGAAGACGAGCGCTCCGACGTTGCCGCTCGCGGCGGAAACCAGGCCCGGACCGGGGCATGAGCCGGCTAGGCCCCAGCCAATCCCGAAAACCGCGGCACCGGTTAGCAGCGGCAGGTCGATGTCTTGTCGAGTCGGAAGGTGGAACATGCCGTCGAACCACGGCTCGGGGCGTCGCCGAACGATCACGCGAGATAGCAATGCGTACGCGACCACGGCGCCACCCATCACGAATCCCAGCGACGGGTTCCACGCGGTTGCATCGAGGAACCCGCGAACCCGTTCAGGAATCGTCATGCCCGAGACCAGCAACCCCGCGCCGAATAGCGCGCCGCTCGCTACCGCCAAGACGAGCGACATCGCACGACAACGGCGCCCGCACGTTTCGCCGGTCATACGAGCGCTCCGCGGAGGGTCGCGACGAGCGCACCAGTGGTCATAAAAGTAGCAACCGCCACGAGCGAACGACGCGATATCCGGGACACACCGCATACCCCGTGGCCACTCGTGCATCCACTACCGCGTTGGGCGCCGTACCCAACGAGCAGGCCGCCTACGATTGCAAGTGCGGGTGAGGCGCCATCGGTTGCGGCAGGTGCGACCACGCCCGCGACGACGCCGACCGAGAGCATCCCCACGATGAACGCGTAGCGCCACGCGCGATCCCGAGTGGAAGGCGACAGCAGCCCGCCGACGATACCGCTGATGCCAGCGATGCGCCCGTGCGTGAGCAGCAGCAGCGCGGCCGCAGCGCCGATCATCGCGCCACCTAGAAGTGCATATATCCAGCTTGAAGGCATTGCGATCGCATTCTGCAGCCTGGATGCCAACTCGGAGCAGGCTGCAACCGGAGGAGACGGTGTGGCGTGGCGATGCCTCCGCCGCGAGAAGCACTTTGAAACGTTACCGCGCGTCTACCCCTTTGCATGACGTTGCCTGCCCGCGCGGTGGACGGGGTCGCGGTATAACGCGGTGTGGCCAAACAGGCGGAAGACCTTCTGTTCGAAGGCGTGATAGAAGAGCTTGCGGGCGCAGCGCTTGCGCTCGACGATCAGCTGCGCATCCGGATGGCGACTTCGTCGGCGCGCTCGGTGCTTGGGTTTGACGTCCCGCTTGGCACATCGGCCGCTACGCTGCTGTGCGGGGGGCGACCCAAACGGCCGTTCGCGGAGGCGCTTGCGCGAGGCGAACCGTTTCGCGCCGTGATCCCGCGGCCCGGTGGCAGCGCAACGGAGCAGATTCGGGTGCGCTCAGTACCGGTAGGCGAAGGTGCAGGATGGATCGTGTATCTGTCGGCGATCGGCCACGGCGCACACGACGCAGTCTTGTTCCACGGCATGTGGACGCAAGACCCACGCATGAAAGAGACGTTCCGGATCATCGAAAAGGTGGCGGTCGGCGAGATGACGGTTCTGGTTCGCGGCGAAACGGGTACTGGTAAAGAGCTGGTCGCGCACGCGCTACACGACCTGTCGCCGCGCAAACGCGGTCCGTTTCGCGCCCTCAACTGCGCCGCGCTCCCGGCGAACCTGCTCGAGAGCGAGCTGTTCGGCCATGCGCGGGGAGCGTTTACTGGTGCCGTGAAGGACATGCCGGGTCACATGCAAACGGCACATGGCGGCACGCTGTTCCTCGACGAGGTTGCGGAGTTGCCGCTCGAACTGCAGGCGAAACTGTTGCGCGTGCTCGAGACGCACACGGTTCTCCCCGTCGGCGCGCGCGACCCGGTCCCGGTCGACGTTCGCGTGATTTCTGCGACCCACCGTGCGCTGCGCGGAGAAGTGGAAGCCGGGAGATTTCGCGCGGACCTCATGTACCGCCTGCGCGTGATTCCAGTCCGCTTGCCGCCTTTGCGCGAGCGCCCCGCAGACGTGCTGTTACTCGCCGAGAAGGTCATCGCCGAACTCAACGCCGCTGGCCGCCGCCGCGTCGCCGGCATTGCGGCCCCCGCCGAAGCAGCACTGGAGCGATACGAGTGGCCGGGCAACGTGCGCGAGCTTCGCAACGTCCTGACCTATGCGTTTGCGATCGGCGAAGGACCGACGCTCGAACTCGCCGATCTGCCAACCGAGGTTGCCTCCCCGCTTGCGGACGGCGGAGCCGAAGCGTACGTGACCGACGTAGCTACCAGATCCGACGAGATCCCCGAATTAGCCCGCATCCGCGATGCATTGGTTCGCACCAGCGGCAATCGGGACCGGGCCGCCAAGTTGCTGGGCATGTCGCGAGTCACACTGTGGCGGCGCATGCGCGACCTCGGCCTCGACGTGTAGGGGAGCCGGTTCGAGTTGAACCGTTTGGCGACGTTTTCTCCTGATGGTACCATTACCCTAATGGTGTCACTGCCGATCGCGCGAATGAGTTACGCCGAGTACCTCGCGTTCGAAGCGACGACCTCGACCAAGCACGAGTTCATCAACGGTGAGATCTATGCGATGGCCGGCGGTTCGATTCAGCACGGTGCACTCGCGATGGCGGTCGGCACCGCGCTGTCGAATGCCCTGCGCGACCGACCGTGCCGCGTTTTGTCATCGGACGTCCGTGTGCGATCGAAAGCGACGGGCATGTCGACCTATCCCGACCTCACGGTTGTCTGCCAAGCCATTGAGGTGGATCCCGACGACGAACACGGCGTGCTCAATCCCACCGTCATCGTTGAAGTACTGTCCGACTCAACGGAGGCATACGATCGAGGCGCCAAGGCAGCGCACTACCGCCGGATCCCATCGTTGCGCGAATATGTCCTGATCTCACAGAGCGAGCCCTTGATTGAAGTGTACCGCCGCAACGAGCGCAACAAATGGGAACTCGTGGCGGAAGCTCGTGCATCCGAGCAAGCCGAGCTGACGTCGTGCGGCGGGCCGATTACCCTAGATATTGACGCCATTTACCGCGACCCTCTTGCGGCGCACTGATCCCGCCAGTTGTGGGGCGCAGGCGGCAAATAGCGGGCCGGGTCAGCGGCGTCAGCTCCCGCGCATTCGCACGAGACGAAACGGAGTGAAACGAGGGCCGCGAAACATTGGCCGGCATTTCGTTCAATCGGCCCGCATACTTAATATAAATCAAGTACATACGATTGGCGCACCGTTTGCTTTACCGGTGGGCATGTTCGTCATCGGCCTCGCCTTTTCCGTCCTTGTCGGCTTGTCGCTCGGGCTTTTGGGCGGCGGTGGGTCGATCCTCACTGTGCCGGTTATCCACTACGTGATGGGGATCGAAACCCACGCAGCGATCGCGTCGTCGCTGATCGTCGTGGGCGTTACCAGCCTCGCAGCGCTAATTCCGCACGCACGTGCCAAGCGGGTGCAGTGGCGAACTGGAGCCAGCTTTGGCGTAGCCGCCATGCTCGGTGCATACCTGGCAGGGAGCGTCGCCTCGCATATCCCGGCAACGATTCTAATGATCGTTTTTGGAATCGTTATGTTCGTCACCGCGGTGGCGATGCTGCGCCAGCACACGGCGACCGCCTTGAAGCAGCGCAACCGCGCCAGCTTTCCGCTCATCCTGATCGAAGGCTTGGTCGTCGGCGGGGTGACCGGTCTCGTCGGCGCTGGAGGTGGATTCCTCGTGGTTCCGGCGCTGATGCTGCTGGGCGGACTGCCGATTGCCGAAGCCATCGGTACATCGCTGATGGTGATCGCGATGAAGTCGTTCGCTGCGTTTGCCGGGTCTGTTGGCAGCGTGACGTTCGACCCCAAGATCATCCTCTCCGTAACGACCATCACCGTCGGCGGGAGCATCCTTGGAGGCTGGGCGACAAGTAAGATCTCCGCCGCGCGCCTGCAAGGACTATTCGGCTGGTTCATCGTGGTGATGGCCATGTTTATCCTCGGACAGGAGGTGCCGCGGGCGCTCGGCCACCACGTCGAGCTCGTCGCACACTGGCCGTGGTTGCTCGCCGCAGTCGTTGCCACCACCGTGCTCGCGATCATCGTCTCGACCCGGTCGCGGGTCGCGAGTACGCCAGCCGCCTCACAACCGCTGGAACCCAGTCGACATTCCGCCATGCTGTTCCGCCAGTTGTTCGATCCGACATCCTCGACGTACACCTACGTGCTCGCCGACGAAACCTCGCGGGAGGCGATTTTGATCGATCCGGTGATCGATCAGGTTGACCGCGACCTCGCGCTCCTCGATGAGCTGGGGCTCACACTTCGGTTCGCGCTCGATACTCACGTCCACGCCGATCATGTCACCGCTGCGGGAACGCTGCGGGAGCGGCGCGGCGCCCAGACCGTTCTGTCGGAGCGTGCCGGAGTTGGCTGTGCCGACATTCTGGTGAAAGACGGCGACCGGATTCGCTTCGGCCGCTACGGCCTCACGGTTCGTGAAACGCCCGGTCATACGTCGGGTTGCGTCACGTACGTGCTCGACGATGAAACGATGGCTTTTACCGGAGATGCGGTACTCATCCGCGGTTGCGGTCGCACCGATTTTCAGCAAGGCGACGCGCATGCCCTGTATCACTCCGTGCGCGACAAAGTGTTTTCGCTGCCCGATTCGACATTGATTTTCCCTGGACACGACTACAAGGGCCGGACGGCAACGTCGGTCGGTGAGGAAAAGTTGCACAACCCACGACTCGGCGGAAATCGCAGCGAACAGGAGTTCGTCGCGATCATGAATGGTCTCGACTTGCCGTACCCCAAACAACTCGAAACCGCGCTGCCGCGCAACTTGCAATGTGGGCTTCAAAACATGTTGCGCTCCGAGCCTTCGCAAAGGGGTGCCCACCAAGGGGCCCCCCTTTGGGGCGCCGTGGAGCTCAGCGCGGCAGGCGTGCCAGAGGTCGATGTGGGGTGGGTCGCCGAGCATCACGACGAGGTCACTCTCATCGACGTTCGCGAACCCGACGAATTCACCGGTGAGCTTGGACATATCGACGGAGCAACGCTCATCCCGCTCGCAACGATAACCCCGGGCGTCCGCCGCCAGGGATTTCCAAGGGGCAGAGCACTCTCGAACACCCTCAAAACTTCCCGACGGGGGGTAGGGGAGTGCGGGATCGAATCGATCTCTCGTGCGCTCGACACAGTGCCTCGAGACCGGCCCACTATCGTAGTGTGCCGCTCGGGTGGTCGCTCCGCCAAGGCAGCCCTAGCGCTCATTGCCGCCGGGTTTACGAAGATCGCCTCGATGCGGGGCGGCATGACGGACTGGAACGCGCGCGGTCTCGCGGCTACGCGATGATTGAGGGGAGGATGATCGAGCCAGCCACCGCACCAGTATAGGGTGCCCCGTTGGTGGTATGAAAGCGATCGGAGCAAGTGGCGTGCCACGGTATGCCTTCGGCCGAGATTCGCTTTCTAGAAGCATTTGCGAGCGGCTGCAAATGTTGCGACTTCTGCGGCCGGAGGCAACGCTCGGCGCAACAGCTGCGCGATTCGGCCAACGATAATAACCTACTCGATGAGTCGCCTGACGCCGTTCATCAATGCCCCGACTGCGTGGCTATGCGAGCCGAAACCGAAGGGGAGCGTTGTTTTTGCGAACTGCATCGCGCATCGGAGCGCCTTAGAATTTCATCGGTCATCGGTCTGGGGAGCATCCCGACGCGGGGTGGGCTCAGGTGGTGAGGCCGCTCTGGCACGACTGTTGCGTAGGTATCGATCATGTCCCAACCCACGAGCCAAGTCGTCGTCGCCTATGATTTCAGCCCAAGCGGTAACGCCGCGCTGATGCGGGCCATCGCGCTGGCGAATCGCGCGCCCTTCCACGTGCTTCACTTCGTTTGTGTCATCGAGCCGCACGGCGAGGTCTCTGGACTGCCGCATCAGGGCAAAGCGGACTACCCATATGCAGAGCGCGTGCAGCAGGCGTTGGTCGACACGATTGCGGAGGAACTCAAGCGCGCCTCAATCGAAGATCGAATCCATTTCTTCGTTCATGCGCGCATCGGCAAACCTGGGGACGAGATCCTGGACCTTGCGCGCGAAGTCAGCGCCGACCTCATCATCGTTGGCAGTAGAGGAATCCACGGACTTGAACGGCTCGTGCTCGGATCGGTTTCTGAGCGCGTTGTCCGCGATGCGGAATGTACGGTTGAGGTCGCGCGCCCCAAGACGTACGCTTCGGTTGCGCTCCTCGAAGTCACGAAGGTAGAGCCACATCAGCGGTATGTGCCACCGCATCGCTACACCTATGATGCGCGCACTGCGAACCTACGGCCGGCCGACTGGCCGCTGTACTAGCTCAGCTATACGTGCCGGTTCCTATTCCTTGTCCGCGCGTTTTAGGATCGTAAGGTCCACTCGCCGATTCTTGAACCGGCCCTCTTCGGTATCATTGTCTGCAATGGGCTTCGCTTCACCAAAGCCCTTGGCCACCAGTCGTTTCTTGTTGACGCCGGCTCTTACCAAATACTGTTTCACCGCATTAGCGCGCTTCTCGGAGAGCCGTTTGTTCGTCCTATCTCTGCCAGCCGAATCGGTGTGACCATCGATTCGGATCCGAAGGAGCTCGGGATGTTCCTTGAGCAGCTTGGCAACGTCGTCGAGGAGGGCGCGCGAGTCTTCGACTAGGATCGCTTTGCCTTTCTGGAACTGAATCGTCCGATCGAGCTCAATCTGGTTGTCCGCGATGGTGACGGAAGGCGGAGGTGGTTCGGGTTTGGGTTCCGGCTCGGGTTCGGGCTCGGGCGCGGGTGGTGGCTCGACCGGCTTAGGCGGCGGCGGCTCGGGTTCGGGTGGCTTTGGCGTCTCGACAACGGCCACGCATTCTCGCACTGGTCCGGAGAAGCTGGGGACCGGTGAGCAGCTATGGTTTGGGTTGCCGCCACAAGCGCCAACTAGGCTGACCGCGATGGTTGCCACAACGAGAAGCGCGTTACTTCGCATACGAGAGCCCCACGGTTACGCTGCGCTGATCCAAAGGTTTGGTCGCGGAGTCTTTGTCGGCGACGGCGGCGAGCCCGAATGCCGCATCGATCGAAACGTGCTCGCCGAGCCAAAACGACAGCCCGACCGCAGCTGGAACTTTATAGTTGTCGGCGGCGTTCTTGAACGTTGTCGCCAACCCGGTTTGCAGAGCTAACGATACGCCTGGGGCAAAGCGCACGTAGAAGGTAACCGGTACGAACAAGAAGTCCTCGTTGACGGCTACATCCATCACCTTCCGCATATTGAGACCAATGAGCGCCACCGGTGAAATCTCTACTCCAATCCGCTGGAAATGAACGCGAGCGAGTAAGCCGGCCTTTGCTGCAAACAGTTTGTTAGGGTCGGCAAACCGCGCGGTGCCACCGAGAACCAGTGCCGTGGCCAGCCGCCCTTGGCTCAGGCCGATTCGCACTTCGCCGCCGAGAAACGTATAGAGGTCGCTCAGCCCGGCTTTGCAGATGCCGCTCATTCCGTCGCGAAAGCACAGTCCGCTGCCATAGCTCGATAGAAAGCCCGTGGTGGCGCGACCGGAATGGTAGATCCCCGCGGTCAATCGGTCGTGCAATCCGAACCAAAGGTCCGGTGCTACGGAGATCGGTTTAGCGATCTTTCCAGTGGCTACGTTCGTCTCGACGACGATGCCGAGCACGAAACCTCCACCTGGCAGGGTCATGCGACCTTGCGCTACTCCGTTTTCCGGCTGCGCGGAATCCGATGTGGCCTCGGTAGATCCCGGTTCGGCCGACGATCCGGCTGGCGCAGCGGAGGGGGATGCATCCTCATCGGCCGGCGGCTTGGAAGCGGTCCCCGATTCGTCTTCTTGTTCGGCCTGTTCGGCGCGTGATATCGCCGGAACCAGCGACAACCACCCGATTGCGATAGCGACTAAGACTCGCATCATCACATCCTTTTCCTTCACGACGGTATGACGAAATCGCTCCGGGCCACCAGGAAACCGTCCGGGTATCTGCCGAAAAAGTACAAGCGAACCGATGCCCCAGAAACGGCCGTTCCTGGAGCCAATTCGAAAAAACCAGCTGGTCTCGGGCGACGTTCGGACACTTGGCGTCCTTCCGAGCCAATTTATGCAAGATGTTGTTATCATAGATAAAAACGTCCTGCGAAGCGCCGCTCGCCACTACTCTGGAACGACCGGGTCGTCTTTGTCGCGGAACAAGCGCGCTCGGACTCGCTCGTGCTGGCGCGCTTTGTACGCTTCGTGACTGGAGCTGGCAGACTCATTGCGCTGCGCGGTTGCTTTGTCGGCGACCTGGAATTCGGTTAAGACGAACACGACGTGGCACATGTCTTGCGGGATCTCGTTCAGCGGCAGTAGGCGATCGACCCGCAGTGGCAAGTCCGCGACGAAATTGATAATCCGGTACTCTCGGCCCGAGAATTCGTTGCGGGGTGCGGATACGGGAATCGATTCTCCAGCCACCAACGAGCTCAAGTCCACGAGCTGGTTAACGGATTCACCCGGAACGACGTAGTTGAACGGAACCAGCTGCCTGGTGAGGGTGGCCAGCATGGGTGCGAGGTCCGAATGGCTCGGCACGATGAGTCGGAACCGCAATTTGTCGTAGATACTTGCCGCCAGCGTGGATCGCTTTGCGAGCAGCTTGGTGATTTGTGAGTCTCTCGACTTACGGCTCCATTCGAACTCGGCGATTGGTGCTCCGGCGGCGCGTAGCTGTTCGACGACTTGCATGACCTTCAGTTCGATTTCGCGGAAGATGATCTCATCGGAAACCGAAATCTTCAGAAGGGCAGCTCGACCTGCAATGTGGTGGATGATGTGCATGATCTTCAAGACCACGCACGCGAGTTTCTGGTGTGGGCTATCGCTCGATGCTACGAGGAACAAGTCGCGCACGGCGAGTTCGTCTGCGATCGCATCCGGCAGCGATAGTGCAAACGCTCGCGCCAAATAATCGACCGCTTCGCCGCGCAAATCCTCGAGACGACTCAGATCGTCAGTTTCGGGGTCGAACTCGTTTAGGCGCAGGAACCGATCGACCTCGCTATGATCAGAGAAAGCGAGCCGGTGCCAGTCGATCACGGAGTCTCCGCGCAACAGAATCCGAACCGACTCGCTATCTGCGAGAGTCAATTCGTCTAATCGCGGCGGACGCGCGATGCGGGGCAGAACAGATATCGGCACCGGCTGAGTCTACTACTGATAGCGCCGCGTTAGCCGCAACGTGGCCGCGAACAAACTCACAACGCCGAGCCCAACGAGAACATTGCCGATCACTGCCACCATATGGGTGCTATCTCCCACATCGTCGCGGTTTTGGGGAGCGAAGTGGCCGCAAAATGTCGGCTACATCGGGACAGTGCCTTAGGGCCCGGCGATGAATAGATCGGTCGCTCTCGCGGCCAATCCATCGCGGCTCGCTTCGTTGCGTCTGCGCTTCCGGTACTCATTTGCGTCGAGCAAACTCCGTTCCGGTTCTCGCCGCGCCTCGCGATCCGCGCGGCTCGACCGCGATCATCGACCGATTTATTCATCGCCGGGCCCTTAGCGCTGCGATTGGCGCCTATGGGCGGAGGCTTTGGCGAGTAGACTGCGCGATGACCACCAGCTCCAGGCGAGCACTGCACCCGCCGCACGTGCCGTCCACCATCCCCAGGTGGCGCGGGGATCGTCGCCGCGCCCTTCTAAGATTATCGCAAATGCGGCGCCAGAGATACCAATCGCAACGACGATGATTTGGTGCCCGAGTCGATACATGAGCTGACTCGCTACATCGAGGTTGGAAAACTTGATCATCAACTCGCCGGCGTGCGCTGCACGCATGAACTTGCGGACTTCGGCGGGTAGGGTCGTCAATGACATGACGAAGTCTTTGGTCGTATCGACCAGAAATTGCGACCAGTCGACTTCGTCGCCAAGGACAAATCGCTCGACGTACGGCCGAATGATCGTCATGGGATTGAGCGTCGGGTCGAGCTCCGTGCACAACCCGATGAGCAGTAGCAGTGTTCTTTCTAGGACAATGATCTCCTTTGGAATGTGGAAATTTTCGCTGAGTTCCCGAAGCGACAAGTCCATGTGGCGCAGATCGGCGATGCTTTCGAACCCCTTTTGTGGGTCAAAGGTAATATCTCGGAGGTTCAGCGACTCGAGCTTGATGTTGTCCTGAAACCGCTTGTGGAAATACTCAATGACCTGTTCGAACACCTGTTCGTTGGCACCGCGCGCCACAAACCCCATATGTTTCATCGCCGCAACGATTCGCTTTGTGTCTCGTGCCAGTGCACCCTGAATGAGTTCGACAATCCCGCTGCGCACAGCTGCGGGGATTTCCGCTACTGCGCCGAAGTCGAGGAACACGATCGTCGGTGGTCCGTCGCCCATCGCGGGTCGGACCAGCAGATTTCCGGGATGCGGATCTGCGTGATACACACCGTCGCTAAAGATCTGCTGGCAATAGATTTCGACGACCTGGCGCGCGAGTTGACCACGGTCTAGATTGCGTTCCGCTACCCCGCTGTGGTCGGTGATCTTCACCCCGGTCTCAAAGTGCGTCACTAACACGCGAGCCGTGGAAAGTTCGGCGACAACGCGGGGAAACGCGACGTCGTTACGGCCGCGAAAGTTGGCAGCGATGCGGGCGGCGTTTTCAGCCTCGGCTCGGTAGTCCAATTCCTCGAGAACGATCGATCGGATTTCTCGATAGACTTCCTCAAGGCCCTGGTACGCGATAAACCAACCGGCGATGCGAAAGATTCGCCGCAGGGTCTGTAAGTCTCGGCGAACAATCTCTTCGATGTCGGGATACTGCACTTTCACCGCAACACTTTCGCCGCTGTGTAGGCGAGCGAGGTGCACCTGGCCGATCGAGGCAGAGGCGATCGGGCGGCGGTCGAAGTCTGCGAATAACTGATCCGGCGTCTTTCCGAGTTCTTCAACCACACGCCGTTCCACATCCTGGTAGGCGCGCGGTGGCACGGCGTCTTGGAGTTCCTCCAGCTCGCGACGGAACTCCTCCGGCAAGAAATTGGTCATGATCGAAATCAGTTGTCCGACCTTGATGAAGAGCCCCTGTAGTCCGATGATTGCGCGTTCGATGCGGCGCGCATTTCGCAGGTGAGTGCGGCGTAGGTGTCGCTCGATCCAGGCAGCGCTGTGGAAGCGCGCGCGCAGTCGCAACCACTGGTAACTCCAGATGACACGCGCCGTAACCCAATACGCGCGGAGGCTGCGGATGTGCAGCGGAGCTGGGCGCGATTCGCTGTCTCCTCGGTACCTCCGCTCGACCATCGCCGTACGCGTACCATACCAGGGTTGAAGATGGCGCGGATCAGCGGTACCCCAGGGGTATGAGCGATCGGTTCTCGCGCAGTGATCAGGCTGACCAACCACCCCAGGAGGACAAGGTCGGTGAACGCATGCCTCCGCGCAGCCGCACGCCAACTTCGCCGCAGGCAGCGCAGGAGGACAAGCTAACGGAAACGATCCGCGCTCGGCTCGAGCACATGGTCCCCGAATTGATCAAAAAAACGTTCGCCGCTGGGCTTGGCGCCGTGTCCTCGACGGAAGAGGGCATTCGCAAAATTGCGCGCGACGTGAACCTGCCCGACGTGGCGAGCTACATCGCTTCGTCGGCGGATGGCGCGCGCGGTAAAGTGTGGGAGGTCATTGCGCGCGAAACGCGCGAGTTCCTGTCCAATCTCAATCTGACCGAGGAGGTTGCGAAGATCCTTACGACCTTGTCCTTCGAAATCAAAACCGAGGTTCGGTTCATCCCAAACAGCGAGCGCCTTATCGGGTCGGAGCCCGATGTTAAAGCCACCGTGCGGATGAAACGGCAGACCGCGGAAAAATCCGAGGACCCAACTGCGGAGCGCGACAAATCGCGACTGCGGTTTTGGCGCCGCGACGATTCTGGTTCCGAGACCCCGGTCGACGAAGCCGGGCTGGAGGAAAAGCCGAACGCGCGATAGGAACTATTCTAGTGGCGATCGTCGAACAAACTGTCCGTGCTGCTAGCTTGCGACTTGGATTTTGACGTTTTCGTTTTCTTGCCACCTGCCCTCGAAGTGGCGATTCGTTTCGATGGGCGGTTTGCCGATGCTGGCCTGGACGGCACACCTGACGTAGGCGCGTTGGCGATCTCGGATTTCGCCGCGCGTTGGGGAGCCGGAGGGGTATTGTCACCGGTCGCATCCTTTGCGGTGGCTACCGGTGTCGATTTCCGCGGATCTTCACTCGCGGAATCGGCCGGTTGGGGAGCGGTGGGTTGTGGATTCGCGGCTTGCGGCCCGGTAACAGGGGGCGCAGGCTGCGGACCTTGTCCGACTGGTGCGACTGGCCCGGTCCCCGCTGTGGCGGTGGTGGACGAGGGTTGGCCGATTGCCGTTGCGGTCGGCTTGGGTTGCGTCGCTGTTTCCGTGGGAGCCGGTACGGATAATTTGTCCCCAGAATGGCTGAACATGTTGGCGACGGTAAAGCCGCCGACTGCGGCCGCCACGCACAAGACGACTATAGCTGCGGTCACAAGGTGGCGGTTGCCGAGCGTTACCTGCGTGACCCGAGACTGATCCCAACTTTTTGGTGTGGCTGCGCTCGGAGTGAGGCCTAGGTCTCCGCCAGTGGGCGTGACGGGGGATTGCGGTGTGGCGAGAATTCTGGCTGTACGCTCGGCGGACTTTTGCGCTGCCATCGGATCCGAGGCGTACGGCACCAGCTGGCTTGCCAGGACTCCGACATCCTGCATTCGGTTTCTGGGATCCTTTTCCAAGCACCGCATGACGATCGCAGCGAGACCGGGTGGCAGGTCGACCTGCATCGCTGCGGGCACACCGGTATCTACTTTCAACACCAACTCGGCGTACGTTTCGGCCTCGAACGGTGGTCGACCCGTCAACATCTGGTACATGACAACGCCCATGGACCAGATATCGCTGCGTGGGTCGGTAGACCGCGCTGTGCGCATTTGTTCGGGGGCCATGTACATCGGCGTGCCGATGACTGTCTGTGTGCTCGTGAGCTCCGATAGCTCAGCGGGCGTCTTGGAGATGCCGAAGTCGAGGATCTTCAGCAAACACGATCCGTCGGGACGGCGGGTGATATAGAAGTTCGATGGTTTGATATCGCGGTGGACAATACCCATCGCGTGCGCCTCCGAAATGCCCTCGCACGCCTGCAACATGAGGTCCACCACCGACATGGACGCCTGGGGGCCGTGATGCCGGAGAATCTCGCCCAAGTCGAATCCGTCGAGGTACTCCATCACCATGAACGGAGCACCGTCTGGCATAGTACCGACGTCCATCACGCGTGCGATGTGCTCACTGCGCAGTCGAACCGTGGCTTGTGCTTCGCGCAGGAACCGAGCAATGGTCGACTTCGATTCGGTCAGACTCGGCAACAAGATTTTGATCGCCACCGGCTGCTGTAGGTACAGATGGCGAGCGCGTACCACCCGTCCCATACCGCCGACGCCTACCACTTCTTCGACGCGGTATTTGCCGAGAAGTACTTCCCCGGGCTCAGCAGCTACAACCACTTCCTCATCCTAGCAGCCACCGAGGCGAAATGCCCACCGCAGGCCTGCGAAGGATGAGACTCCCCTTCCTTCACAGCAAGATTCATTCCGATTGGCGTGACTGGCGACCGAGAATACTCGGGGCGTTGCGTTAGATCAATACAAAAAAAACGTTCAATCCGGCGTAAATATCTGAATTTACACAGCGATGCTTCATCTCGCCGCGATATAGGTCCGTGTCGGGACTCGGCGCGCTGCCTGGAGGCTGTTACACGAACGACAACCAGCGATCGTGCTTCGCGTCGTTGCCTGTGACGATGGAGAAGAAGGATTCTTGAAGGCGACGCGTAATCGGGCCGGACTCACCGCGACCGATTTTGCGCAAATCGATCTCTCTCACTGGCGTGATCTCGGCGGCGGTGCCCGTGAGAAAAATTTCGTCTGCGATATACAGCTCATCGCGGGCGATCGGTTCTTCGCGAACCTCCACGCCTTGTTCGCGCAGCAGCTGGATCGCTGTATCGCGCGTGATGCCGCTCAGGATCGCCGCAGAGGTCGGCGGGGTGCGGACGATTCCGTGTCTCGCGACGAAGACGTTTTCCCCGGTGCCCTCGGTCACGTATCCCTGAGGGTCAAGCATGAGAGCCTCGTCGTAGCCGCTTTTGATCGCCATTCGCTTTGCCAACACCGACGCCACGTATTGCCCGCAGATCTTTCCCTTGTTCATCGCGGAGCTGGAGTTGGCACGAGTAAACCCAGACACATGACAGCGAATGCCCTGCTTGAGGCCCTCATCGCCGAGGTAGCTGCCCCATTCGTAGCAGGCAACCATCGTCCTCACGGGCGGCTCAAATGATCCTAGGCCCAGTGCGCCGTACCCCAAATAGATCAATGGCCGCAGGTAACACGAGGGCAATTTGCTGGCCCGCACAACGTCGATGCATGCCTGTACGAGTTGATCGCTGGAATAGGGGCACTCCAGCGTGCAGATCAGGCACGAGTCGAGCAACCTGTCGATGTGCTCCCGCAGCCGAAACACGTGGGTTCGCCCGTCGGCGCGCTGATACGCGCGGATCCCCTCAAACGCGCCCACGCCGTAGTGCATGGTGTGTGCAAGTAGGTGTTCGTTGGCGTGATCCCACGGGACCAGCTGTCCGTCGAGCCAGATCGAGTCGACCTTCTTGATGCCCATATCTACCTTGGTACCAACCTGCAGCCGGGATCACAAGCAGCATGGATCGATCCTCCTCCGCCCCCCGGTTTGACGTTCACATCGACCCCCTCATGGGTGATCACATTCCCTTTCCCCCGCTTGACAGGGCACCGCGGCCGCATTACCCAAGCCCCTGGTTCTTTCAATAACATGCGTGATCTCTACGAAGTACTCGGGGTCGAACGAGGCGCGAGCCAAGCGGACCTAAAGAAAGCGTATCGTCGCTTAGCGCAGGAATTTCATCCAGATAAGAATCCTGAGGATACTTCGGCTGAGGAGAAATTCAAGGAGGCGGCCAACGCGTATCAGGTCCTGTCGGACGCCGACCAGAGGGCGGCGTACGATAGGTATGGCTTCGATGGGCTGCGCGGCCGGAGCTCGGGTGGGGCGGGCTTCTCCAGCGTCGACGACGTGTTTTCAGCCTTTGGCGACCTGTTTGGCGATTTCTTCGGCGGTCGTGGCGGGGGGCGGCGCCAACCCCGCGGGGCGGACCTGAGGCTCGACTTGCAGCTCAGCTTTGCCGAAGCGGTATGGGGAGTTACAAAGGACGTGCAGGTTTCGCGCGACGTTTCTTGCGCAACGTGCAGCGGCTCGGGTGCTGCTCCTGGCAGCTCGCCAGAAGTCTGTCGCGCATGCAACGGCAAGGGACAGGTGGTCCACGCGCAGGGATTCTTTATGGTCCAGTCGACGTGTCCGCAGTGTCGCGGCGCGGGGAAGACCATTCGCGATGTGTGCACGTCTTGTCGGGGGCGCGGTACTCAGCCAGAGACCTCGACACTGGCGGTAACGGTTCCGTCTGGTATCGACGATGGCCAAACGCTGCGGTTGGCGGGGAAGGGGGAATCCGCGCCGGGGGGGACCACCGGTCATTTGTACGTGGTCGTGCACGTGCAGCCGGACGAGCAGTTCAAGCGCGACGGGGACGACGTGCTTACGGAAGTACCGGTGAGTTTTGTAAAAGCTGCGTTGGGCGGCGATGTGGAAATCGCTACGTTGGACGACAATTGCACCGGTACTGCCACGCTGGAGGTCAAACCCGGGACGCAGCCTGGTGATGTGGTGGTGCGGCGTGGGCAAGGTGTGCCACACGTCGGCCGCAACGGACGCGGCGATCACCTGATCCAATGGAAGGTCGAGATCCCAAGCAAGCTGTCGTCGAGGCAACAAGAGTTGCTGCGCGAGCTCGCGGCGGAGCTCGGAGAGGACGTAAAGGAAAAGCGCAGTCTGTTTGGACGCAAGAAGTAGCCGCCGCGCCTATCGTTCGGGGCAGTTACTTCGGCAGGGTGAAATCGAACGTCCAGATCACGATCGATCGCACGGGTTGATCGTTGGCGTCCTTGGCCGGCTCGAACGCGAGTTGGCCTGCGCGTCGCACAGCCTGCTCGTCGAGGCCATGGCCGAGCCGATTCAAAAGCGTGGCGGCGGCCACGTTTCCGCGTTCATCGACGATGAGCTTGACGCGAATTTTCCCTTCGATCCCGAGCTGCTTTGCTTCTTGGGGATAGTCCTTCACGACGTCATACGCGAAATCACCCCGCGGCATCGCGGGGGTTTTGATTGCGGCTATCACCGCGACTCCCGTCGGGGCGGTGCCGGCGCCGGAACCGGCCGAGCTGCTTGTGCCATGAGCAGCGGCCGCGGGTTGCGCCGGAACCCGGGTGCCCGTTGCACCCACCCCGAGCGTCGGGTCGGAAATGACCGGCGCGCTAGGTTCTTGGGGGCGTGACGGCGGCAAGGCCGCCGTGTCGTCACTTGCGATGGGTTGTTGCGCCGAAATCTGCTCGCGGGCGGGGGCATTCATCGCGCCGTGGCGGGGTGAGGGTGGGCTTGGTAGAACGGGCTTGGCTGGGGCTGAACCCTCGACCATGATTTGCACTTCGATCGTTGGAGAGGGAGCCGGTGTTGACGTGCGGAGCGTAGGAGGAGGAGTTGACTCGCTGGGTACCCGAGGCGGTTTGGGCGCGACGAATACGCCGGTCGCCACTGCGAGCGCAATGTGGAACGCTAACGCGCCGGCCGTCGCAACCGCGAGCCTGCCACTCCGGGTGTCACCGCGCCACATCCTCCAACGCGTATCATGTGCACGCATGGCCGAGGTATGCGCTACAATAACTAGGTGTCGTCTACGCTCGACGGACATCGTACGGCCGAACGTCGGAGCCTAGCGTACCACGCGGAGATAGCTACGCGAATCGCAGCCGATCCAGCACTGCTGGAGGCTGCGCGTATGCGGGTTCGTAGCTGGCGGAGCATGCACGTTGCAGAGACCTACATTTCGCAATGGGCCGCACTTCTCGACCGTGACCCGCATGAGGTGGTTCGCACCATCGTCGAAGATTCGCACCGAATGACCGCGATGCGACAGGTATCGCCGTTCGCCGGTTTGCTCGATCCGCGGTCGCGGTGGAAGATCTGGCGAGAAGTGCGATGACGCGCGAACAACTCGAACACATCATCCGCGCCTCAGCCGCAATATCTGGCGACGACGACATTGTGATCGTTGGAAGTCAGGCAGTGTTGGGGCAGTTCCCTCACGCTCCCCCCGAGTTATTGGTCAGCGTGGAAGCAGATGTATTTCCGCGCAACTTACCCGAACAGGCGGACCTGATCGATGGATCTATTGGCGAGTTGTCACCGTTTCACACGACATTCGGCTACTACGCCCAAGGCGTGGCTCCCGAAACCGCGATTGCACCCGCTGGCTGGCAAGACCGCTTGGTTCCAGTGCGGGGGCCGGGTACTCGGGGTGCTACCGGTTGGTGTCTCGAAATACACGATTTGTTGTTGTCCAAGTATGTAGCGGGCCGCGAGAAGGATGCGGAGTTCACCGCAGTGGCGGTGCGCCACGGGATGGCATCTCGAGAGATACTGTCAGCGCGCGTGGCTGAGATGTCGATCGACGCTGCACGGCGGAAATGGATCCTTGGAAAGATCGAGGCCGACTATCGCGCCGCTCTCAAGCCCCATGAGGGGATGTAGCTAGGCTTCACCCCTGAATGGTCTTCAACGGGTCGCGATTTCGCAGAGACTTCGCGTGGTGAAGTTTCAACTTGTGCCTTATCCGTTTTGGGTCCACTTTTCTCAGGGAGCGAAGAAGTACGACCATGAGTCGCGGTGTAGTAGCTAACCTAAAGGTTCCGTTGGAGGTCGCGTTGGACCAGGCGAATCCTCAACGGGCTGCGGCCGATCATTCTGCCCACGTCTCCGCCGATGCCAACTCTTTGAATTTGCACTACACGTTGTTTTCGCACCCCGATGCGGAGTTCACGAAGGGGTTGGTGCAACAGGTCCATTGGAAGATTGATGCGTTCAAGAAGTTAATGTCTCTTGCGGACGACTTCAAAGCGTTGGTCGACACCTTTCAACGCGAAGAAAAATTTGCCGAAGCCACCTCCAAAAGCATCAAGGAGTGGATTGACCGATTCACCGAGC
>CAYQQM010000083.1:0-17239 GCA_964419605.1 uncultured Kofleriaceae bacterium
ATTGAATCAATGAGTTAGAGTCCGAAACCGGAACCGGAGCCGGGACCGGAACCGGGACCGGAACCGGAGTCGGGACCGGGACCGGAGTCGGGACCGGAAAAACGGCTCAAAACGGATCACCAGAGATGAATGCCGACGAAGCCGAAGTACCACAAGCCGCTGTCCCCGAAGACGCAAGCCGCCGTGGATGAATGGACGACGAAACTCGCTGACGTGTTGCTCGCCGTGACCGTTGCCATAGCGTATCCCGCCACACCGAATTTTCAGGTTGGCTCACGTCGTTGGTTTTCTCGAATGTTCGCGACACACACCTGACGTCGCGAAGGTCCTTGTGAAGCAGAAGTTGAAGCTCCATCCCCGACCGAGTTCGCCGAGATCCGCGCGACGGATCTCTGTCTTACAAATCCGATTCCCCCTCGCCCATCCCTACGGCTGGCGCAGCGCAGTCGGCGCAAATCGCAGCGGTAGTTTGCGCGCCAGATCCAATGTCGCTCGGTCGATGGCGCCGTCGCGGAACATCGCCGCCAAGATCACGTCGACACGCGCTGCGCTTTCCGGGTCCAGCCCCGACGCGCCGCGAATGCGCCGACTCATCGACCGAGGTTCCGAAGTGAGCGCGGCGAGGAACGCGGCTTGGCGAACGCCGAGCTCGTGGGCCGCAATCCCGAACCAATAGCGAGCTGCCGTGTGGATGCCGAATACATGAGGGCCGAGTTCAATGACGTTGAGGTAACGCTCGAGGATCTGCTTCTTGCTCAGCCGATCTTCGACCCGCCAGGTCAATATCGCTTCTTGGATCTTTCGATCGATGCTGCGGCGATGGTTGAGGAATGAATTTTTCACCAGCTGTTGGCTGATCGTGGACCCGCCGCGCGTTAGCTGTCGATCGCGCAGGTCGATTTCGAGGCTCCTCGCAATCTGAACCAAGTCAAAGCCCTGATGATCGTAGTACCTCCCGTCTTCGGCCGATACGAACGCCGCCGTTACGTGGGATGGAACTCGCTGCAGCTCCGTCCACGTTGGGGTGCCCCGGCCGACCCGTGCGCGCGTCCCGTCGGGGAAAGTGTGGTCCGACTGGGTCGCCAACAGGCGGGGATCGGCCACCGTCGCTTCGGCGGTAACGGTACAGTGGTTCGCAATCTCGGTGGCAATGGCAACGCCGTCCCCGACCGGAGCGCCAAGGTCGATGGCAAGACGAGCGCGCCCCCCGAGGCTCCCTGTCATGGCGAGGCCATCCACCGCGCCCCGAATCTCGATCGGAATCGACGCAAAAAGCTCACTGCACGGCGCCTCCGCAAGCGAAACTTCGAGCTGTGCCGCCAGCGGCGGGCTGCGACGCCACCACCCTGAAGCGCTCCAGTGAGATTCGCCAACGTCGAGGGCAACTTGATCGACGACCACGCGGTCTTGCGCCCAAATGAGCGAACCGCGAACAGCTCCGCTAACCGGAATCGGGACAGGCCCCATCGCAGCGTGGTCCACGCGCGCACCCTCGAGTTGACCTTCGACGCGCAACCGAACCGCCCTGCCCTCGGCACCCGCGGTGGTGGATATAGCGACCAAGGTACCCGACGCGTGCGCGTCGGTCAGAGAAAGTCCTCGCGGCGCGAGCGGCCCCAAGGATCGAAGAGGAATGTGGTTCCCCCACACGGTTAGCGTGCCGTGGTTGTCGAAGGTTGCAGAAATAGCGCGACGCGTTCCGCCGTCATCGAGGGTCGCATGAATCTCGAACGGCTTTCCCGGTTCCATTCGGCCGACAGCGACATCGCGCACTTCGATAACCCCGGCTGGGGTGGACGGATGGCCATCGATCGGGCTTCGCACCGCAGCCGCGGCGATAGCAGCACCGGTGGCTCGCGTGTTGCCGAACAACGGGCGGTGCGCAACGATGGCTCCGCTACCGGCAACCGCAAGCAGGCGCTCCAATGCCACGTGCGGTAGCGCGATCTCAGCTGCACCGCGCGCTAAGTTGATTTCCCCCGTGAACGCCCCAGTCCCCCCGCGTAGATGCACGGCTCCTGTGATCAGACGAACGCCCCGCGCGTCTGGAATCAACTGGAGGTCTTCGGCAGAAACCTCGCCGAACCCGTCGACCCGCGCAATCAAGGTTCCGGAGTGGGCGGAGATGCGGCGAACGCCTCGTTTCCGCATAGAGGTGGGATGAACCCCGGTGGTACGCGCGAACCGCTGTATGAGGACGGCGAGGTCCGAGTCTCCATTGCCAGCGACGTGCACGAAAATACGGGGACGTGCGACGCGTATTTCGCCAGCGCTAAGTTCTCCGGCGAACAGCGAGGGAAGCGCGACCGACGCCTCCAACGCGCTCGCAGTGAACTGACTTCCAAGTCCAACCTGAGACAGCCGGATGCAGCCGGTTAAGTCGGCGTCGACCGAACCGATATGCGCCGGCGTTTTCGCGACGAACTGGACGCGATCGCGCAGCACATCCGTGCGGTAGTCGACCCATGCCCAGGCCGCAACCGGCAGCGCGACTGCGAGCATCGCTGTTCGACGCAGCGCGCGTTGGCGTCTTGATGCGATCATCGACCCACTAGGTAGGCGACACCGTGGGTGGCGTCGCAAGGCCATCGGAAGTGCGTCGATCATTGCCGATGAACGCGCGTTGCGAAATTCTGCGCTCTTCGCCGCGGCGCGACGACGAAAGCCCAGCGCTCGCCAAAACTAGCTCGCACAGTTCGCCAAACGGAAGGCCTGCGGCTTCGGCAATTTTCGGCACCAAACTGGTCGGGGTCATGCCGGGCACCGTGTTCACTTCGAGCACGTATTCGTTGCCGGTTTCGCTGACGATCATATCAACCCGCGTCAAGCCGCTACATCGGAGCGCGAGGTGTGCACGCAGCGCTTGGGCGAGGACGCCGCGATACCGCTCGGGGGAGAGTCGCGGCGGCACAAAAGTCTCCGTCGCTCCCAGACTGTATTGGTT
Organism: uncultured Kofleriaceae bacterium; assembly: GCA_964419605.1. Lineage (GTDB taxonomy): Bacteria > Myxococcota_A > Polyangia > Haliangiales > Haliangiaceae > JABFXX01. The sequence continues at coordinate 2,945 of CAYQQM010000083.1, forward strand.
CTTGTAGTCGTTCAACCCGTGAAGCGGAGCGATTTCCACAGCACCCAGGGCGCGATCGTTGACAATCGCAACCGATAACTCCATACCCCCAATGAACCGCTCGACGAGAATCTCGCGATCGAAACGTCGCGCGAATGCCACCGCAGGCGCTAGGTCCGCCTCGCTGCGACAGATCGTTACCCCCACCGAGCTGCCCGCAGAATTGGGCTTTACGACACACGGAAAGCCGAAATCACCGTGGGCGCGAGCATCGTCACCATCAACGAAAGCCGCGCGTGTATAGTGGGGAGGCGTCGGCACGTTGTGAAGTCGAAACATCTCCTTCGCCATGGCCTTGTGCATCGCGAGCGCCGAAGCCATTACGTCTGACCCGGTGTAGGGAACGCTCAGCAGCTCCAACAGGCCTTGGACGCACCCGTCCTCACCCATGCCGCCGTGCAGAGCGATAAACGCGACGTCTGGCTGTAGATCGCGGATCGCAACGTCGACGTCTCGGTCCACATAAACAGGAACCGCGTGATGCCCGCGCTGCCGAAGAGTGGACAAGATCGCTTCGCCGCTCCGAAGCGACACCTCGCGCTCGCTCGACAGCCCCCCCATAAAAACTCCGATCTTGCGCGACATAGTCCCCTTTCCTAGGCAACAAACGCTCGAATCCCGTTCCTACCTCGACGGTACGAGCCGGGAATCCAGCCGTCAATTTTTCGGCGTCTTGACGGTGGTCGCGGCGGCGGGGTACGACACCCCCACATGCCCCAGATGACGAAGAAAAAGCCCGTCGGCCGCAAGGGAAACGAGGCGCCCCAAACGGCTGCGGGAGTGGCCAAGAAAAAGCCGTCGAAGAAAAAGACCGCTGCGCGCGACGAAAAAAACCACCTCGCCAAATCGGCGAAAAAGCACTCGGGACGTCGCAGAGCCTTGTCGAACACCGCCGTGGAGGAGGTGTTTGCCGTCGACAACACCGAGATCGCAGCCGCAGCGTCCGACTCTGCCGACGAAACTGCGATCGTCGATGCCGAGATTGTTGCCGAGACGCTGGCAGCCCCCGAGGCTACCGCAGGCGCGCACTCGACGCCCCTGACTCCGGAAGAACAAGAACTGCAGGCGATTTACGGCGACGACTCTGCCGGTGCACCTCGTGCGGCGCATCAAGAGTACCGCGATCGGCAAACCCGCGATGAAGACCGGCCCATGATGCCGGAGATCAACGCGCGAGAAGAACGAAAGCAGCACTGGATCGACCGTCGCGAGCGGCGAAAACAGCGGCGCGAAGAGCGTCAGCAGCGACGCGAGCGCAATCACTTCGGGCAACCAAGGCTCCCAGAAGCTGGCCCCGGCCCCGCGAACCAACACGCCGCGAAAGCTGACAGCGTGAACTTGAATGCGAGTCTGCCACCACCCGCACCGCAACCCGCACCGACAAACGGTGCGCAGCAAGGATTGGCTCGCGTTGGTACGTCGCTGGGCGACGCTGCCGCAACCGTTTTTGCTCAGCTGCGCAACAATCAGCCGTTACCCGTGCGCCAACTCGCGGCGATGATGCGCAAGCGCAGCCTCGTTCATCAAGACCCCGAACAGCTGTGGCCTCAACTCAAAGCAGAGCTCCTCGGCGACGAACGTAGCTACAGGACGCTCGGTCTCCGCCCGCGCATCGTCTATCGGGGTCGCGATCTGTTCGCCCCCGGCCCCGTCGCAATGAGCGTCACCGCCACCGCAGAAGCGTCGGTCGCGAGTGCGATCTCGGCGCTGGCCGGTGCGACGCATCGGGCACTCGCGCAACGCATTGCCAACGCGAGCCCCGCCGGATTCGAGCGACTCATCCACGCCTACTTGGTCAGCGCTGGGTACCGCGACATCGACTGGATCAAGCGCGTCGATGGAATCGGCTACGCCCAAGCCACCGCCCCAGGACTAGAGCGATCGGTCCTCATCAGTGCTCGCTCGGGGAACCAACCGATCGATCGCCGCGGCGTGGGGGAATTGCGGGTCGGCGTCGAAGCCAAGGACGTCGTCGCTGGCATCTTGTTTGCCGCGCGCGAGCTTTCCGAGGAGGCCGAGCAGGAGCTAGAGCGGCCAGGTCGCTCGATCTCGGTCGTCTGCGGCAACCTGCTGGTGTCGACACTTATCGCGAGCGGGGTGGGTGTCGTGAGCGCGGCAGCGCCGATGCACTACGTGGACGATCAACTTCTCGACGAGCTTCTCGCCGGCTAAACCAATGATCGCGTGGCACTGGCTCGGCCAGCGAATGTATCTGCGAGCACTACGCGACCAGCTGGCGATTCGAGAACGGGTATGGCAGGGCGGTCCTGGCGCCATCTTGTTATGCGAGCATCCTCCGGTCATTACGCTAGGCCGCTCCGCCAATCGGGCGAACGTGCTGAAGTCGGAGGACCTACCGATCATCCAGGCCGATCGCGGCGGCTGCGTTACCTACCACGGACCGGGTCAGCTCATGATCTATCCGATTGTTCGCGTGCGATCCGTGGTCGGCTTCTTGTCGGCTGTCGCAGCGGTCCTGGTGGAAGCGGTTGCGTTGTTTGGCGTCCGGGGAGCAGAGTTTCGACGCGACCCAGCGGGATTATGGGTGGGCAACGCAAAACTAGCCGCCTGCGGCATTCACCTCGCCCGCAGGGTGAGCGTGCACGGATGGGCGTTGGACGTCGCCACCCCCGCCGAGGCGTGGCAGCGAATTCGCCCCTGCGGGCTTACGGTGCCCCAAGTCTCGGTAGCTAGCATCGCGAACCGCAACGTATCCGTCGAGGAGATCGCGATCGAAGTAGGCCCCCGCCTCGCCCGCGCGCTGTTATAAGATCCTATGAGTCGATCGAACTCCGCACTCCCTACGGAGAACAGCACGTCCCGGCAGAGCCGGGGCGTTCGAATCGTCGTACTTTACAACACCGACTACGACGCCGAACAAGCGGATCTCACCGGCCCTGATGTCACGTCGGTGCGCGACTCCGCGAACGCTGTTGCAAATGCGTTAGTCGAGATGCATCACACTGTGGAAGTCATGGGCGTACACGGGGTGGAAGTATATTCAGCGCTTCAGCGCATTGCCGCGTGGCAGCCTGAGCTGTTGTTCAATCTCTGCGAATCGATGGACAATAACTCGCTCAACGAGCCCACATTCGCGGGGCTTTTGGACTTGTTTTCGATTCCTTACACGGGCGCAGACCTGTTGGCGTTGGCCTCGTGCCTCCACAAACAGCGCACCAAAGACATCCTGATTGCGCACCGGCTTCCAACCCCCGAGTACTGCTATTTGATGAATGCCGCTAGCCTCGACGATGCTTCGTTGGAAACCTTCGACTATCCATGGTTTGTGAAGCTCGCCCACGAAGATGCGTCGTTGGGCATTACTGAGGCAAATGTGGTGACGTCTGCGGCGGCCCTGCGAACCCGCGCCCACGCACTGATGGGTGAATATCGCCAAGCGGTCATCGCCGAGCGCTTTATCGATGGCCGCGAGATCAACGTGACGCTGTTGGGCAATGGCGATCAAGTAACCACGTTGCCGATGTACGAAATCGACTTCGCAGCGATGCCCGCCGACCGCCCTCGCATCGTCAGTTATGCCGCGAAGTGGGAGCAGTCCCACGTGGATTACGCCGGGACGACGCCGGTTCCGCTGCGCAATGCCTCACCCGAATTGTTGACGGAAATCGATCGCGTAGCGCGGGCGGCATTTCGCGCGGTCGGGTTGCGCGACTACGGTCGCGTTGACCTGCGCGTTGACTCGGCCGGCGTTCCGTGGATTATCGATGTGAATCCAAATCCCGATATCTCGCCAGATGCGGGAGTGACCCGCGCCGCGGCAGCCGCCGGGATGTCGTATCCGCAGCTCATCGACCGAATCGCGTCGATCGCGCTACAGCGCCTGCGCAAAGAAGTGGCGTAGCTGCGACTCATGGGTGAGATCTTAGCGGCGATCGTCGTCGGTCGCCGGTCACAGCGGCTTGCGGGTGCGGCGTGCCGCTTGCCGGTGCGGCGTGCCGATTGCCGCTGCCGATTGCCGCTGCCGATTGCCGCTGCCGATTGCCGCTGCGGCCGGCCGCTGCCGATTGCCGCTGCCGATTGCTGCTGACGATTGCCGCTGCCGATTGCCGCTGCGGCCGGCCGCTTGCCGGTGCGGACTGCCGATGCGGCTTGCCGGTTCGGCCTGCCGATGCGACTTGCCGGTTCGGCCTGCCGGTTCGGCCTGCCGGTTCGGCCTGCCGGTTCGGCCTGCCGGTTCGGCTTGCCGGTGCGGCCTACCGATGCGACTTGCCGGTTCGGCCTGCCGATGCGGCTTGCCGGTTCGGCCTGCCGATGCGGCTTGCCGGTTGAGAACTGCGTCCATTGTTCGTGCTTCACCTCGTCTTGCCCCTTGACGGGTCGCTTGCTCGCGCCGTGCGGCCGGCTCACCCTTGCGCCGCGCCGCGCACCGGTCGCGCCGAGCGCTTGTGACGCGGTGCTGAAGCGATCTGCCGCCGCACAGCTGACAGGGAGAGTGATCGCGTGGCGGAGGTGCCCGCGCTCGTCACGACCGCTGCGCGTCTGCGGCGCTGGCGGGTGAGAGCCGGCCGCACAACGCGGCTTCGCAAAACGTCAAGGAGGAGAGCCGATGTTCGATGCACTTGAAATGTCCCTGCAGTTTCTGGAGCGCCTGGTCCCCATCGAAAACCGCATCCGTCAGCGCAGCGCCTCGCTGGCCAAGCAGCTTGCCAATGCCTCCGAGTCGATCGCGCTCAATCTCGGCGAGGGGCGGTTGCGCCGCGCCGGCGACAAGCGCCACCATTTCGAGATCGCAGCCGGGAGCGCGAGCGAAGTCACCACTGCGCTGCGAATCGCCGTCGCCAAGCGCTACATCTCCGCGGCCGAGTTCGCGGACATCGATGCGGTGCTCGATCGGGTGCGCGCCATGCTGTTTCGCCTCACCCGGTAAAGCGCCTCGCGGGATCCCGTGCCTCGCGGAAGCTCCCGGGCAAGGACAAGCGACAACGACAGCCTCCACGCGGCAGTTTCCACGCCAACAGAGCCGACGACACAAGATCTCGGCTGTTATGATTGAAACGATGATCAGAGCTTGGCTGAGCGTGCTGGTTTTCGCCGCCTCATGCGATCCCCGAGAGACATCCGAGTCGAAACCAGAACCCGAGCCGAAGCCTTCGCGTGCCATTCCGGAGAGAGGTGCTGATCCGAAGCGCGGTCCCCGACGTGCCGGGAACACGTACGCCTGTCGCACGCCAGAACCGCCACCAAGCCCGCGGCCAACTCAGTTGCCGATCGAGAAGAACCAGATCGCGCTCACCAGGCAGACGTGCAAACCTGGCGCATACGCTGGCGGCTCCCATGGTGCACTCGGGTCGTGGACCATTCAAGTACAATCGTTCGAGGGTAACAAATGCGTTTTCGAGCGGATGGATGAGATCGAGGGGGGCTATACAGTCTTGCTGTGCAAGGTCGCGGTGCCCTTCAAGCTCAACGGGAATTGGATGGGTATCGTCCCGAACGAAAGTTGCACGCTGCTCCGCAGGGGCAATCTCCTGACGGAACGTGACGGGCCATACGAAGATCAACTGCCGATACCGGGTACCAACTTCCTTGTTTCGGTATCGAACCAGCCAGGGAAGCTTTCGCTACCCGCGCCCGATCCGACCAGCCCGCGCGTGACGCTGGGCGCGACCGTACGGATCGCCTACCAGCTGTATGAAGATACCGAGTACACGATAGCGAGCCCTCTCCAAGGAGCAACCGGCGAGATTGAATATCGCCATGGCGCTGGAGAAGTGGGGCAGGCTATTGAGCGAGTGTTCTCGACGAATTCATCAGCAAACCCGCGTAGCATTCGCATGGGGTTCAGAGCTGAAGTGGCGCAAGGCATTCGCGACAAGCTGCCTGGGTTCGCGGTCGACGCACAATTCTGCGCAGACATCGCGGTCATGCACATAAGGTCCCCGGCGACCGCTCCGCATGGACCTGTGCCTTGTCCAACGGGCGAGCAATGGTTTTGTCAGCTCGGACCGACGTCCGTTGATAACACCGCCTCAGCACGCGGCTGCGGTTGTGGACTGGAGTTTTGCCCGAACTACGGTTTTCGTTGGACGATCGACAGCGGCGAGAAATGGCCGGATGGATCGCATAAGCTGAAATACGATTGCATAGACGACAACGAGCGCATTCGGCGCGCGAGACTGGGCAGTCAGAAGAAATAGTTCCATGATGTCATCAGCAGCCGGATCACCCGACTGAGAGGCGCGCGAGCGCCCCTACCACACAAGGCGACAGGACTTCCAAAATCGCGAAATGCAGAAGGTCGCGGCAGATGGTGGCGACCGCATGCCCCATGAAACCTTCCTCCAAGTACCGCAGCTGTTGGAAAATCCGGACCGATTTCGGTGAAGTAGCGAGCCCCCCCCATTACTCAGCCGCACGGCGATTGGGACAAGTTGCGTCACTCGCGATCAATATGGCAGGTCGATCGCCGCGTTTCCTGTTGCGTCGAAGTCCACCAATAGGTCGGCGCGCGTGTCTCCCAAGCGTTTGAGTTCCACCCTGGTATAGGCGAGGGGCATTTTATCGACGGTGAATATGCCGACTGAACACGTAACCGGCGATAGGCCAAACGATGCGCTGCTGCTAAAAAACGCCACGTCGAGCTGCGGCGAATTCGCACACGACTGTGCGGTCGCCGCCTGGGATCGCAGAGTCCAGCGGACGCGGACCTCTCGCACCTCGGCGTCCGGCCAGCAGGCACCGTCGCGGGCACAGACTTCGGCAGGCCCGCACTCTGACGATTGCATGCAATGGCCGGCATCGCGGACCGCTGGAGATGAGCAGGTTCCGGCCAACAGCACCGGCACGAGAACAAGTGGCCGTATCAGCGCCGACACGGTCGAACCGTACCATGCTACAAACCGAGCGCATGCGCAGTCGGCTAGAGCGCTCATACCGGTTTGAAGCGGCCCATTATCTGCCCCGAGTCCCCGCAGGCCACAAGTGCGCGCGCATGCATGGTCACAGCTATGAGATCCAGCTCGCGATCGAAGGGGAGCTGGATCGCGACCTCGGTTGGGTAATGGACTTCGCGTCGATCGATGAGTACGCAACCCCGCTGGTAAAGCTGCTCGATCACCAGATCCTCAATGAGATCGAAGGCCTCGAAAACCCGACGATCGAACTCGTAGCGGCATGGTGGTGGCAGCGCATTAAGCCGATGTTGCCCCAACTCGTTGAGGTATCGGCAGCGGAGACCGTATCTTCGCGATGCATTTTTCGAGGGTGAGGCGATGAGCAGCCAACTGCGCGTCGTAACGCTAAATTTTTGGGGAACCGAGGAGCCGCTGCCGCAGCGGATCAACCTTGCCGTCGAACAGTTGCGCGCCCTCGATCCCGACGTAATTTGCCTGCAAGAAGTGAGACCGCACAAGAATGCGACCACGGCACATGCGATCAGCGAGCAACTTGGCATGGTCGCTCACTACGCGGTGGCGACGAGCTGGCAAGCGGGGGAGTTCGGGTTTGCCTCCGCTGGAGAAGAAGGACTCGCGCTTATCACGAGGCAGCCTGTGCTAGCTCACCGAGCCATCGCGCTGCCCGACGCTCGACCAGGTGATGCTCGGATCCTGCTGTCGGGACAGGTCGCAACCGCTGGGGGTCCGATTTGGGTTCACACCACACATCTGCACTATCGCCTCGCGGATGGCGTAGCGCGAGAACATCAAGTCGAGGCGATCGACGCTGCGATTACCGCATGTGGTCGCGGTAACAACGACCCACCCCAGATTCTGTGCGGAGACTTCAATGCTACCCCCGATTCTGACGAAATTCGATTTCTGCGCGGGCTGACGACTCTTTCGGGACGCCGGACGCATTTTCAAGACGCCTGGCTCCGCTGCCACCGGGAACCCGAACCCGGGGATGGACCGCTCGAAGGAATCACCTGGTCCGCCGAAAACGAGCTCACTCGACCTCTGCGCTCCCTCGATATCGATCGGCGCATCGATTACATTTTCGTCACGAGCCGCAAGAGAGATGGTAGAGCGACCGTGCACAGCTGCCGCGTGGCGCTCACGGATCGGATCAACGGGATCTGTGCAAGCGATCATTTCGCCGTAGTCGCAGACATCCAAGTCAGCGCGACCGGCTAGCTACCTGTTGCCACACTCTGCCGCTCCTTACCTATCTATTTCCTTAGGTTTTAATGGTCCGACCTGTATCTAGAATGCATGCGCTGCATCTGGATGGCCCGCTCCACCGCTTGCCTGCTGGCGTTGGCTTTGCCCAGCGGATGCGCCCTGGGCGTTCAAGCACCCCGGCCCAGTCGGCAGGCTGGCACACCACCTTCCTGCACCGCCACGAAAACCGCGGTGACAGCGGATTGGATTGGTGCCGGTGCTGGGCTTAGCCTAGGTGTCGCGAGCGCTGACGCGAGCGCACGGCTCGCAGCAGTGCTGCTCGCCAGCGGCGGGCTTCTGGCGGTATCGGCTTTCACCGGGAATCGCCGCGCCAACCAATGCCGCGATGCATACGAAGCGTACTTCGCTGAACAGCGCATTAAGCCGCCGGACAGCTACGGCGACTACGCCGTGGTTGCCGATCGCGAAGCAAAGCGACTTGGTTCACTCACCGCAACACCGCCGCGCCCCGCGGCAACACCGCCGCGCCCCGCGGCAACACCACCCCTGGCGTCCGCATCCGACGAAGCTGAGGCCGACAAATCAGAGGACGCAAATCACTCGCCGGATCCCCAGCACTGGAACGACTTCTGGAGGGATCCGCTGTGAGGATCGCAGCCATTGCAGTGATCTTGAGCATCGCGCCGTCCGCTCGTGCGAACGAGATCGCACGCGGCTCAGTCGTGAAGATCGAGCGCGACGAGCTTTTCATTAACCTCGGAACTACGCGTGGCGTTCGCGACGGAGATCGGCTGCGCATCAAGCGAACCATCTCATTCCAACATCCGATCAATCGCCAAAAAGTCACAGACTGGATTCCGATCGGTTCGGCGCGCGTCACGGCAGCGGGCACCGAATTGTCGCGTGCGATCGTCGGCGAGCTCACAGCGGATGTCGCCGTTGGAGATATCGCCGAGGTCCTGGTCGAAGCTCGCGACATAGAACAACCTTCGGCGCCAAGCCCGAAGGCCCCCCAAGACCGCGAGACCCAAGAAGTGCTGACCATCGTCGCAGAGCAAGCTGGCAAGAGTCTCGCCGTTCGCATTGCAGGGTGGGAGCGCTATCTCTCAGAGCGCCCGGCCTCGCGATTTGCCGCCGGAGTTCGTCGGGAGCTCGACGAACTCCGCAACCTGGCTGAGCAGTTGCGGTCGACGACGAATCGCCCAGGGGAGATCGCTGTAAAACTGGAGCACTCGCCTCCGAAACTCTCGCCGGCCGGGCAGCCGATCGACGTGGTCTTCGCGATGGCGACGCCCGAACGAGTTGCGAGTGCTTTTCTCCATGTTCGCGCACGCGACGCGCTGACCTATCGCAGATTCCTGCTCGTCCGCGAGCACGGCATTTACCTGCGCGGCACGATTCCCCGCGAGTTGGTGAAACCGCCGGGAGTTGCGTACTTCGTCGAGGTTTCCACCCCGGATGGAAGGGCTGCGCGAGCACTCGGTACAGCGGAGCGACCGCAACACGTGGCTGTCGTAGAAACCACCCTACCCGACCGGAACTCGCGCAGCTCGGGGGGATCGTTTTTGCGCATGGGCTTTGATGCGCTGAGCTTTCAGAAACTAGATCGCCGAGCCGGCGATCGAACCGATCAACTGTTCGCAACATCACTCGATGTGACTCACTGGGTTGGCGGTGCAATTGACAGTATTGGCATCGGCTATGGCGTGATGGCCGGTCAAGGAGGCGAACGCGATGCGGTGTGGACCAGAGACACCCCACCACCGCAAGCTGGCCTCAACTTCGGCTATGCAGACGTGGAATTCGGTGGCCACATCGCCGGGGTCCGCGTTTCTCTCGGCGGTCAGCTGATCGCGGGCGTTGGCCGCACTCGCTTTGGGCTCGGCGGCGAGGGCCGGATACGGGTCGGCAACCGCAACGCAACCAACCTCATGCTGGGCGCGCGGCAACTCGATCGGGTGGGCTGGCTCAGTCAACTGCGATTCGCAACACCGCTCACGCAACGCGTCGGACTGGCGACATTTCTAGGCGCAACCAATCAGCCCAGTCGCGGCGACATCGCCGTGCAAGTTGGGAGCGAAATCGAAATCCTTGTCCACTCCAGAGTCGCCCTGATCGGCCGCGCTTCGTGGCAGGGCCGAAGCATCGCGCACGCCGGCATCGGCGGTGGCGCTGGTCTGTCAATCCGCTGGTGAATCATGATGCGCTTCACACACATCGCTCTCATCGTTGCGCTTCCTGCCACACATGCTCGCGCGGAGTCGGTGCGCCACATTGCACCCGCCGAGGCCGAGGCAGGCGTTGCGATTGAACTCGTCGTGGAGGCCCCGGCGGCAACACCGCAACTCATCGCTCACGTCCGTCGATCGGGCAGCGATCCTTTCGCCGCCATCGAACTCGTACGCCGCGGTACCGACACCTGGATCGCAGTCATTCCCGCACCACAAGTTGTCGCTCCAGGCGTCGAATACTATATCGATGCGGGTCGCGCAGCGGTGTTCGCGACTCCAGAGTGGCCGCATCGCATCGCCGTGCGAGTCGCCAAGGACGATTCCCGACGGCAGCGCGACGAGGCGCGCAGCAACTACCGACGGTCGCGAATCGCAGCTATCGGCGAGTGGGTCGATTTCGGCACCCACGCGCGCAATGGAGTGGACCTTGCGGACCGGTACTACCGGATCGACGCCGACTTTACCTATCGCCTATGGGCGTACCCGATCGAAACGCTTCGCGTTGGGTACACGCGTTTGATCGGTGACGCGGATAGTACGACGTGTGGTCCGGCGCCTTGTACCGACCAGGCCGGTTTCAAAGTAGGAGGGTGGTTCGAGGTGGGGCTGGGAATCGTCGATGGGCTTCATGCCGACGGCCGAGCCACGGTAATGGCGACGCGAGAGGGCTTTGGCGCAGGCGCTCGAGGTGAACTTCGAGTTGGAGAACGCGACACCAATCACATCGCACTGGGCGGTGAATATTTACAGCACGTAGGATCCAGCGGCTGGGTTCGCCTCGCATTTACGTCCCTGCCCCGACTTCCAATGGCGATGACCGTGGAGGCCACCCGACTCCCAGCGACCGACGCAGTTCCGACAGGTATCCGCCTGTACTACGACCTCGCGCATGAACTCATCCCTGGCGTTCGCGTTGGGGCCCGTCTGGGTTACGCCGCGCGCGTGCAACAGATCGGCGGGGTCAACCTCGGGCTTGGCCTGTCAGCGGACTTCTAGGAGGTACGATGCGTTGTCAAAGCTGTCGCCGATTCGTCGTGTTCACCGCCTGCCTCAGTGCGGGGACCGCGCACGCCCAACCCGACGCACCCGGTGGGGTGGTCCTCGCCATCCAGTCTCCGCAGCGATCGGCGGTAAAGGGCGCGGAGGAAGCACTCGTCGACATTTACCTCGACCTAGGTAGCCAGCATGGCGTCGGCGAGGGCGCCGTGCTCCAACTCGAACACCAGATCATCGCAACCGATCCGACGACGCGGAAAACACTGCGCGACTACTTTGTGCTGGGCACGATCACGGTGGCCAAGAGCGGCGATCGCATCAGCGTTGCGCACACCAACCCTGATCTAACACGCCGAATCGCGCCAGGAGACCGAGTTCGCCTGACTACTGCCCCCAAGGCCTACGTCGACGCATGGCAATCTCCGACCGACAACCACACGCCGGCGACAACCCGAACCGCGGATCCGACGATGGATCACAACGACCTGGCCCGCGACGCATGGCAGGAAACGCTGGGTCTCCCGCTCGAACACCGAATCGCGCGCTGGCGGCAACTGCTCACCGAGGATCCGCAAACGCCGTTTCGTCGATCGATCGAAGCGGAGATAAATTCCTTAGAGGATCAGCAGCGCAAACGCGATGCAGCGATCGCACAAGCCCAATCGACGTCGGCAGACCGTGCTGCGCGCATCGAGGAGCTGGCCGCCGACCTCATGGGAGGTCGCGATCAGATGCTTCAGATCTCCGCGATCAGTCTGACCGAACCTGGCCGGCCCACCGACATCGCTTTCGCCGTTACGGCCCCCAAGAAAGTGGGCCGTGCCTACCTATATTCGCGTGCACCGGGGCAGCCTGGTTACCGACGCAGCGAACTGGTTCCCGACGGCGATGCCTACCTGCGCGGCCAGATCCCAGCCAATGCCGCCCAGTGGTACGCAGAAGTCATACCGCCGGCCGGGGGCACACCCACGCCAGCGATTGGCTCTCCGCACAGACCGCGCGAATTGCAGGTCGCTCGCGACCTAACCGAGGCCCCGCCTACGGCGAAGCGGTCGCACATCGATATCCATTTCGACTTCGTCGATTTCGATGGCAAGTTGGCCAAAGGCTACGATCACTACTATCAGGTCGAGGGCGATTTTATGTATCGCTTCCTGCGGCCCATCTATTCGGTGCGGTTGGGTTTTGGATCGCTAACCGGCATCGGCGGTCCTAAGGACGTCATCGATAGCGATCCATCGCAATCCTGTCGCACGGTCGGCGGCGACTATGCCTGTAAACGCGTTACGTTTTCCTATGTCTATTCCGAATACGAATTCAAACTAACCAAGATTCTTGCGCTGCTACTGCGGCCGCAGATCGGAGTGTTGTCGACGGACGATATGCCCAACGCCGAATCTGGACGCTGCCAGACTCGCGACTCGGCCGGCTGTCAATTTCTCACCGGGGCGGGAGGAAGACTGCGATTGCGCATTGGCGATGAGCAAGCCACCAACTTGGTTCTCGGGGCCAGTTTTTCGCGCGGTGTCGGCACGCTGCTCGAAGCAAACTACCATTGGCTTCCCGCCCGCGTAGTTCCGGTTCAGGTCAGCGTCCAAGTGACTGATCAACCGGTCGTGGACAATTTCGGCGTGCGACTCATCGGCGACATCGGCTACCGGCGCCTCCGCTGGTTCTACCCATCGCTGAGGGTGTCGTACCAAGCGCGGTCATTGCAGCACACCGGCGTATCCGGCGGAATGGCACTCAACTTTGATTGGTAACCCCATGACAAACCGACTCCTAGCAACAGCGTTCCTGCTCGTAGCGCGAACCGCGTACAGCGATCCCGTGGTCGCGTCACCCGCGCCACATGCGTTGGTGCTCCACGTCCCACCGAATGAAGCAAAGCCGGGCGAACCGATCGTCTTGCGTGCCGCGGTCGATGCGCCGTACGCCGAAGCACTCACAGTTTCATGGCGACTCCTCGATGATCCAACGGCGTCGTGGCACGATAGCGCTTTTGAGCGCTCCTCGTCGGGCGGCTGGTTCGCGGTGATCCCAGCTTCGGCACCGCCCGGGTTTGCGTACTACATCCGAGGTCGGGACCACCAGGGTGCCGACGTGCGCCACTTCGCTTCGGCCGAACAACCGCACATCGTTCGCGTCGTTCCGTCGCTACAAACCCAGCTCGAACAAGCGGAGCAGACCCGCCTCGCAAATCGTCGACAGGAGATTTCGCTCGACGTCCTCGGCCACAATTTTGGCAATCGCTACGGTTTGCGCGACAACTACCTCCGCGGCGAGCTGGTATTTAGCCATCGACTATGGCGAAGCCTCGATCAAATCAGCTTCGGCATTGGATCGATCCAGGGCCGCACCCCTACGATGTCCGTTCCCGAAGCGCCGGTGGGATCGCACGGCTCACGCTACGGGTTCGCGCAGGTACGTTGGCGCGTTCACCCATCGGTGTTTCTGGATACCCGCATTGGTCTCGGCGTAAGCCATGCCGGATTCGGCAGCAACGCTCGGGGAGTACTCACGTTGGGCAAGCCGTGGCGATCCTGCGTTCAAGTGGGTGGCGAATACATCGCCGATCTGGGCCCGAGCGCGTGGCTGAGGCTGCAGTGGGACACCGCGCCGCCGCTATGGATGGGCGCATCGGTCGTGCGAACCGACCTGCCCGGCGCAGTGCTGTCGCGATTCGGCGTCTATGCGGCCTACGACATTTCCTATCGGCTCGCAAATCGGATCGCGATCCGCGGCCAGATCTCATACGGCCCGCGGGATGGCGCAGCGCACTTTGGCGGGGGTATTGGAACCGCTGTCGCGTTCTAACGTGGAGCACGCGCCTTACCGGGTTTATCGATCCAACTCCGCACTCCCTCGCGGGAGTGCTGCGCACCCGTCGGGGCCGGGTTTATCGATCCAACTCCGCACTCCCTCGCGGGAGTGCTGCGCACCCGTCG
>CAYQQM010000083.1:17339-24340 GCA_964419605.1 uncultured Kofleriaceae bacterium
GGGCCAGGTTTATCGATCCACCACGAGCGCTCCTCGCGCGAGCTGGCTCAGCGGTAGAGCAGCTCCAACATCGTAGTAGGTAAACGCCGGGCTGGCTGGTGTACACGTGGCGCTGATGCGCTCATAGAGTTGCCCGGTGTGGACCGAGCCGACCGGCCTTGATTCCGCGTTTCGGGCACAACTTTGTGAGTCGTTGGTGGATTTTACCGCGTAGGACGGCACGGCGGGTGAGTCACAGCCCATGGGGTCTGGCAGAAGCGCAATCACGTCCAGCTGCGCCGTGCAATTCTTATCGGTGTAGTACTTGCTTACAACGGGAGCGCCTGTTGGGAAGCAATACACGCCTCCGTCGGCAAGGATCCCTGGGAAGCACTCGGTCTGTTTCTCCGCGTCGAAGAGATTGATGGGGTCGCTTAGGCTCCCGCTGGCAAATTGGACGCGTTGGATGCGGCGGCCGTTCGCCACGGGCGCGCGGCCGAGCGTTGGGGAGGACACTTGAGTGCCGAGTTCGAACTGCGATTCGTCCGCCGGAACATCGACACGAAGGCAAGATCCGGAACTGTGAAAATACCGCGTCGCACTTTGGATTTTTGGCCCCAGTTTTCGGTACGCGCACGCCCCAGGAACCACAACCAGCTTCTCCGGGCAACTGTTTCGAACGGTTGCGGCAGGCGAGGCACATCCGGCATCTTGAAAAAACGTCGTCTGCGCGAATGACTGCGGCATACACCGACCGTTCTGTCGCAGAAAACAATCTGCGTCGAGTTGGCTGTCGAACTTCAGCGTCAAGGCGAGGCGCAGACCATCTGCAGTGGTGACAAACCGCGACTGAATTCGCTCCTTCCCCTCAGGCGCACCGATCGCTCCCTTGACCAACCCGGTCGGGGCCACCTCCGGCCCCAGAGTGTGAAACTTGGTTCCAGCGGCTGGATGCGCCGTACAGGTTCCACCGCTACGCGTGTAGTACTGGGTAAGGGTGGTTTGAGGGCCGCTGGAGTAGAGGTGAGAGTACGTGCGGGTACCGCATTCCATGACCGACTCTTGGAAATAATGCGACGGAAAACAAGGGTCGCTCGAGGCCAGGCCGACCTTCTTGGTGCACTGGTCGTCGGAAAACGCGATTTGACCCGCCCCAACCGGAGTGCAGTAGAAACTGCCGTCGTTCCACGGTGCGAACGCGCAGTACTCCTGTCGCTCGGAGTCGCGGACACCGATGACAAGCCGGGCGCTGTCGAACTCGAAGTATTCGATTTTTATCCGAGTTCCCGAATGCTGCCCGGCACCGAACGGGTCGTCACCGTCGCCGCCGCCGCCGTCCGGCGATGCCGGCGTCACGCGTCCACAACCGGCTGCGGTCGCCGTCGCAAACGCCAAGATGGTCATCCGGCACCGCATGAGGCCGACTACGATATCAGCCGCTGCGCAGGCGATCTATGAAAAACGCTTGCAAAGCCGGCGCGTTACCTAGATCACGCTCCTACAACACGAGGGCAATCAACCGATGCGCCTCGCGGAGGTGATACACGAGCAGAAAGCTGTAGGCTGCAGCTCCGCCGGCAATCGCAGCCGCAACCACAGCGGCCCGGCGGTGCCGAAGCTGCCACAGCAACAGCACTCCGCCCGATACCAGCGCCAGCTTTACGACCATGAACAGGACCGGCCCGCGCACGATCGCCTGGTCCATCAAGGGGTTGCCCTCTACCGCCAACCCAAGCCCGGTATAGAGGAGGGTAAACACGGCGTCGGCTACGTTCAGAATCAAGATAAACGCTGCGGGAATCGTTACATTCCGGTCGTAGCCTGACATGGACCTACCTGGGTGCACGTCCCGATCCAACGTCAGAAAACCACGTATCAATAGGTTAGATGAATAACATTCGTTCTAAATGTAGGCTTTTGTCCCCACCAGGCGACACTGTCTCCCCCACCCCCCACCCGCTCCCACCGGGAGACGTTATTTCTTAGATGCCGAATCCGCGGTTTCGTCCTTTAAGATGAGTTTGAGGCGTCGTTGAGCTTCTCCGGAGGTGGCCGTCACCGTCTCCGCAGCCGAGCCGTTTCGAATCACTCGGGCCGCTACGTAGGCGGCGACTCCAAGCGCAACCACTGATGACCATTGGGCAAACGTAAGTCCTAGATAACGCGGATCGGTCTCCTCCGGCCGCAGGAAGTCCAAGCCAAACCGAACCGGGGCGTAGAGCACCCCCGTCCACGCCGTAAGGAGCCCCGCATTGGGTCGCTTTTTCGAGCGAAACGCAAGCCATAGAAGGAGCGCGTTCACAGGCACTAGATAGAGGAATTCCACGAGGCCCAAGTTCCACGCCCGAATGAATTCGCTCGTTCCCGGGTAGTGCTCGGCCAGATGGGCAAGGTTTTGCGCGCGGGGGTAATCCATGGCGATCGCCGCGTACCACTTGGACGCATCCACCGCCGCGCCGATGTGATCGCTGACGACGGTGCAGCCGATTCGGCCGATCGAAAACGCCGGCAATAGACCGACGATCGTCGTGTCGGCCATCATCCGCACCGGCAATCGCTTCCACCACACATACGTGGCAAACCCGATCGAGCCGCCAATAAACCCTCCGTACGAAGAGATCCCTTTCCACACCTGAAGCAGCAGTAGTGGATCGCGGACGAAATCGCGCCACTGGTAGGCCAAGACGTCGAAGACGTGAGCGCCGATGAACCCCGAAACCGTGACCCATCCGGTTAGTCCGCGAATGTGTTCGTCGCTGACGCCGTGCCATTCGCCGTACCTGCGAAGCAGCGCTGCACCGATCAGTACTCCGGCCGCTACGATCACTCCGAAAGCCTGAATCGGGATTCCGACATCCAGCGACCCCAGATGGAAATAAGGCAATAACGCGATCGATCCGGACGTAAAGGCGAAACCAGACATCGGCCGGAGCCTACATCACTCTTGAGGCCGCGTTATCATCTGGACATGTTATGGGGTTCATTCGCGCTGGCACTTGCGATCGGAGCGATCGTTTCTGCCGGGCTCTACGTCGCCTATTTGTGGCCGGAGGTCGAAATGCACGTCGAAGAGGATGAGCAAGTACGGTCACCCGCTACGGACGGCCAGGCCGCCGACCGATCCTGATGAAGCTCGGATATCTCCCCCCCGCGCTTCTATGCGGTTTCGCAGCAGCGATGCTGCTGCACGCGAGCGCAAAGGCGTCTGGTCGAGTCGAACGTATCGACTACAGGGCCCTCGACAGTGGGCCCACACGCGGTCCCGCGAACGCCCCGGTGGTAATCGAAGTGTTTTTTTCTCCGGGGCAACACCAGCACCGTCGCGAATTCAAGGCGGTAGAGGCGCTGCAGGCCCTGCATCCCACCCGAATTCGCCTCGAGTATCGCATCGTCAGGGCCGGAGGAACGTCTCGGTCGCACTACGCAGTGCTACAGGCCCACGCCCACGGCAAATTCGACGCATTCATGACGGCGATCCGCCGCCACGCAGCGGCCCCGACCAACGCGCAACTTGTAGAAATCGCGCGGAGTATCGGCCTAGACGCGAACCGGTTCGCGGATGCCCTGTTCAACCCTCCCGTCGAGTACGACCGCATCCTCGATGCGAGCGTTCGTCGGCTGCGCGAAAAAGCCAGGCCTGCCGTTCCCCCCTGGGTACTGATCAACAGCCGCGCACCGCGTACCACAACGTGGTCGGATGTCGACCTGGAGCGCGACTATCGCGCCGCCCTGGAACAAGCCGCCGAGCTCATCGATCGAGGAGCTCCACCGCGGTTGTTGCCCATGGCGTTTGATGCGCAAGCCGCGCCCAACCCGCTCAACATCGTCGTGCCCACCGGGGCTACCGACTCGCTCGAATACGGCGCGGCCCAGCCCCCGCGACTCGCAACACCCGCACTCGATCTTCGTGGAATGCCATCGATCGGACCTGTTAGCGCAGCCGTAACGGTGGCGATCTTGTGCAGCCCAACCAGCGTGAACTGCGGCGCGGCGATTCGGGCCGCGCGCGCTGTCCAAGAAGTGTATGCCGAGGAGGTACGGCTGGTATGGGCGCCATATTTCGAAGATGCCGCCGCCCTTGGAGAGCTGTCAGACGCGCTGCTGTGCACAGAGTCTGTTGCAGGAAGCGCCCAAGACTTCGGCAGCGTTGCTTCTCGAGGTTGGCGCCAAATCGAAGCGATGCTCATCGGGCAAAGTCCGCGGCACCCCAGTAGCGCTTCCGAAATGCTGCATCGGCTTATCGCAGAGTCGCGCCTCGACCCGCGCGCACTTGCAACCTGTCGAGCAAAGCGGGCCGGCGCCGCGATCGCGTGGATCCAGCAAGCTCGTAACGCCGGCGTGCGTTCGGCCCCCAGCACGATCCTTGGAGGACGGATTTTCTCCGGGCTCACCGACGCCCGCACCCTGCAGCAGCTCGTGGATGCCGAACTACATCCGGGAACCTGCGATGGGTGCTTCCACCTAGCCGAATACGCTCCGACGTGGTACCGATAACCATCGACGTGCAGGGATTCCACCCGAGGACCGTTCGGTAGTATTGCGATGGAATTGAGCTTTGCGGCAGCGACCGACCTCGGCCGAAAACGAACTCACAATGAGGACAATTTCCTCATCGACCCCGATCTGCGGCTTTTTGTCGTAGCAGACGGCATGGGGGGGCACGCGGCTGGCGAAATTGCTTCGTCGATTACGGTCCATGAGATCCGCAGTGAAGTATCCGCCCAGCACGACCTCATCGCGCGCTATCGCATTGACCACGCAGAAGTCCGAGCCGACGAAGTCCTGGAGATTCTTGACCGAGCCATCCAGCGGGCGTCCAGTGCGGTACATGTGCGCGCCCAGGCCGAACCCGATAAGCGCGGAATGGGGACCACAGCAACGGTATTGCTCATCGCAGGAACCCGCGATCACCTGCGCGGATTCATCGCGCACGTGGGCGACAGCCGCGTCTACCTAGCGCGACAGAACCAATGCCACGTTCTTACCGAAGATCACTCGCTTTCCAACGAGCTGCTTCGTCGCGGTGGCCATGAACCCATCGGAGTCTCGGCGCTGCATCAATATAAGAATGCGGTAACGCGTGCTGTAGGAGTCTATTCTTCCGTCGAGGTCGACACATTCGATTTCGATATCTTACCGGGTGATCGATTCCTGATCTGCTCCGACGGCCTGTATGCCTACCTCGATGAGACCGAGCTGCCCGATCAACTTGCCGAGCTAGAAATCAACGCGGTACCTGAAGTGCTCATCGCTCGCGCCAACGCGGCGGGCGGACACGACAACATCACAGCCGTGGTGATTCGCGTCGATGATTCAAACCTGTCCGCCCGGAGTGCGCAACGCAACGTCGAAGTGACGCAAAAGCTCGACGTACTCCGAGGGATGCAGATGTTTCGGTACCTGTCGTACAAGGAACTCGCCCACGTCGCAGCGATCACTCAAACCGTCGAATTCCAGCCGAACGAAACCGTGTTTTCTGCGGGGGAGCCAGGCGATGCAATGTACGTGGTGGTGTCGGGAACCGTGACACTGGTTTCGATCGACGTCACCGTGGCCGAATTAGGACCTGGCCAGCATTTTGGCGAAATGTCTCTGGTCGATCACTGCGCGCGCTCCCTAACGGCGATCGCATCCGGTTCCCAGGGAACCCGCCTCGTCGCGATTCAACGCAAAGATGTCTACGACGTACTCAAGCGCGATCCGGAGAGCGCCGTAAAAATCTTGTGGGCGTTTGTGCAGGTGCTCGGTCAACGACTGCGCAAAACGACCAACGAACTGGCGGATGCGCTGCGCCGCGCTAGAGAAGAATGAAGGTGAGGCAACGTAGGTGGGGCAAATAGCGTTCGCGCAGCTGGTACCAGCAGCCGGTGGAGCAGCTATTCAGCGCACCGGTTTTGTGTAACTATTGAGGGCAATGCGCGTTTTAGGGGCAGCGCTGATCGTGCTGTGCTCCTGTCGCTGGGGGTTTGAGTCATACCTGCGCCCGGACGCAGCGAATCCGGGTCCGTGGCGCGCCGTTGCAATCGGCAGCGACGCATTCGACCGCGCTGTTGCGGCGGCGATCGATATCGACGGGAGACTGTGGACGTGGGGCAACCGCCGGCCGATCCACCTACTGGGCGAGGCGACGGACTGGACGAAGGTTGCGGCGGGCTTCGATCACGCGTGCGCGCTGCGCGCAGATGGCGAACTTTGGTGCTGGGGACATGGCGAATTTGGTCAGCTTGGAACGGGAGCCCTGGAGGCCGCCGAAGTCGTGGAGCCACAACGCATCGGCACCGCGCGTTGGATCGAAATCCAAGCATCTGAATCGGTATCGTGCGGGATCCAAGTCGATGGCTCCCTGTGGTGTTGGGGAGCCGCCGATGGATTGTTGGGCTTCGACGCCACCAACAATGCGCCCAGTCCGGTGCAGGTTGGGACGAAAACGGGATGGCACGGGCTCGAGATGGGGTCTCAGGCGGCCTGCGCCATCGACGCTGACAATCAGGTGTGGTGCTGGGGCGACAATACGTCGGGGTTCCTTGGAACGGGTGCAGCAACGCCGCAGGTAGATCCCGCATTATCGACCCACGCGGTGGGTTGGCGCACGCTTGCCCTCGGCGATGAGCACTTCTGCGGGATCGACAACAGCAATCGCTTATGGTGCGTGGGAGAAGACGCCGAGGGGCAGCTCGGCGATGGACGTTTCGAGTTCGCTCAAGACCCAGCGCAAATCGCCGGCCAATGGCGCGCGATTGATGCCGGAGCCGCACATACCTGCGCCATCGATCTAAGTAACCACGGCCTGTGTTGGGGGCGAAATCGATCCGGAGCCCTCGGCGACACGACGGCTCCCCGCCACGGCGTCCCGGTTCCGTCTCTCGTTGGGCGCGTGGTTTCTGCCGTCTCGACCAGCGGGGATACAACCGCGTGGCTCACCGAAGATAGCCACATCGCGATGAGCGGTAGTGGAACAGGTGGTGTACTAGCCCTACCTTCGCGCGTGGTTGAGTTTGAAGGTTCATGCGTGTGACGAAGAA
>CAYQQM010000084.1:0-24286 GCA_964419605.1 uncultured Kofleriaceae bacterium
AGAAAAGCCGAGTTGGGAGCAGAGCTCGAAGCCCTCGACAAGGACATCGAGGCGGCGAACAAACGCATCGACGATGCCAAATCGGCCTTGGATAAGCAGAAGTACACGTTGCAGATGACGATGGATACGATTACCAAGTGCATCGATTCTCGAACCGCCGTGGCGAGAGGAGTTGGCGATGCGCGTGAAAAAGCCGGTGGAGAGTCGGATCCAGACCTCACGGGCTACGCCAGCTCCATCCGCGACACGTTGGCTTCATTTAAGTCTCGGCAAGAATCCGCTGTAGAGCGCCTAAATAACGCACTCAAGACCTGTAAGAAGGGCTTTCCGTAGACAGTGCCGTAGAGTCCGCGGTGTTATAAGCCGCGCGTGATTGCGTTCGCGAATGTCTGCAAGCAGTTCGGCGGCCAAGTCCTGTTCGTCGACGCATCATTCCAAATCAATGCAAACGACAAGATCGGGCTGGTGGGTCCAAACGGTGCGGGAAAAACCACGCTGTTTCGGCTGATCGCCGGCGAAGACACTCCAGACGACGGTGTCGTGGACCGACCGCGCAAGCTTGCGGTCGGATATTTTCGCCAAGATGTCGGCGATCTGCGTGGGCGCTCGATCCTGGCCGAGACCTGCGCAGGCGCGGGTGAGGTCGCCGAACTCGCGAGCGAACTTGCCGCGCTCACAAAGGCGCTGGAGTCCGGAGACGGCGACCTAGACGACGTTGTGATGAGATTCTCCGACGTTCAAGAGCGGTACCAGCAGGCCGGCGGCTACGATCTCGAGGCGCGCGCGCAAACGATTCTGCACGGACTCGGCTTTGCCGACGACCAGATGAGCGCTGACGTGGCAACCCTGTCAGGTGGATGGAAAATGCGCGTTGCGCTCGCCCAGATCTTGCTCGCAAAGCCGCCACTCCTACTTCTCGACGAGCCCACCAATTACCTCGACCTAGAGTCCATCTTGTGGCTCGAGACCTTCCTTAAGCGCTTCGACGGAACCGTCGTCATGACGTGCCACGATCGCGAAATCATGAACCGCGTCGTCACGAAGATCGTGGAAATCGACGGAGGCGAGCTGCGAAGTTACAGCGGCAACTACGACTTTTACGAACAGGCGCGCCGTGAACAAGCAACGCAACGCGAGGCC
Organism: uncultured Kofleriaceae bacterium; assembly: GCA_964419605.1. Lineage (GTDB taxonomy): Bacteria > Myxococcota_A > Polyangia > Haliangiales > Haliangiaceae > JABFXX01. The sequence goes on from CAYQQM010000084.1 coordinate 1,141, forward strand.
GCCTACGCGCGCCAGCAAGCAATGTTGGCCAAGGAGAGCCGATTTGTTGAGCGCTTCAAAACCCACGTTGCCAAAGCGGCACAAGTCCAAAGTCGGCTTAAGAAACTCGATAAAATCGAAAAGATCGAACAACCTCGGCGTTTTGTGGAAACAACGTTCGAATTTCGTACCCCGCCCCGTTCGGGCGACGACGTCGTTCGACTAGAGGGCATCGGCAAATCGTACGAGCACACGACCGTTCACGCCGATCTCACGTTCACGGTGCGGCGCAAGGAGCGATGGGCCGTGATGGGAGAAAACGGCGCGGGAAAATCGACGCTGTTGAAAATGATCGCGGGAACGCTCCTCCCCGATTCAGGCGCAATTCAACTCGGCGCGTCGGTCGCGATGGGCTATTACGCTCAACATGTCATGGAAGGCCTGAGCGGAGAACGAACGGTGCTCGAAGAGCTCCAACACCACGCCCCGTCATCGAACCTCGGCACGCTGCGCAATCTAGCGGGGATGTTTGGATTTCGCGACGACGATGTGTTTAAACCTGTTCGGGTGTTATCGGGCGGCGAACGAGCTCGAATCGCTCTAGCGAAACTGCTCTACGATGCGCCCAATCTGCTGGTTCTCGACGAGCCAACCAACCACCTCGACATAGCGACCAAGCGCGCAATCGTTCGCTCGCTCACAGCCTACGAAGGCACGCTCATCTTTGTGTCGCACGATCGCGAGTTCTTGTCGCAGCTGGCGACGCGGGTGCTCGAACTATCCCCCGGCCAGCCGCCCCGAGTGTACGGCGGCACGTACCGCGAATACGTTGCGTCCACCGGACGCGAAGCCCCTGGGATGCGCGAGGCGTAGGGCATCTCCCCATGATCAGCGAGGGAGGTTGCAACCGGGCCGGATCTGAATCATGGCTTTGGCTTTAGCTTCGGCTTCGCGCGGAGGATCACCTGGTTGTCCTTAACGACGACAGAGAAATCAACGGCCTTTGCATTGTACTGCTGCATGATCTTCGGCGCCTGCGCGTTGATCGTCTTGAGAAGTTTGTTGTGCTCCCCCGGTCCGATCTGATCGCCGACCATTTCTTTGGCCTTGATGTAGTTGGCGTAGAGCGCATTCACATCAGCGTCAGTCATCCCGGGTGGCGGCCGTTGTGGTGGGGCGAGGGGCGTTTTGGGCCGATCCGGATTTGCGATCGGCGCGGGAGCCGTAGGAGAGCGGGCCTCGCCGACAGGCACTGTCGTTCGACCTGGAACCGCCGTGGGCGGAACAAACGCTGGAACACTGGCGCGCGGCGGAGCTGGGGGGACATTCTGCTTGGTGGGGAGTCGGGGAATCGGGGGAGCACCGCTCGGCCGGACTGGAACACCGCCGAGACGCTGCGTTGGCGGCGGCTTGGTCGTTACAGGCGCCACCATCGGCGGAGCAGGCGCGGTGGCGGTCCGAGGCACTGCTGGTGCGGTAGCGGTCCGAGGCACTGCTGGCGCGGTGGCGGTCCGAGGCACAGCTGGCGCGGTGGCGGTCCGAGGCACTGCTGGCGCGGTAGCGGTCCGAGGCACAGCTGGACCGCTGCCCATGACGGGCGTCGACGACGACGGCGAACCGTGCTGTTGTTCCGGTGGCTTGGTCGTTCGCAAAAACGGCCCGTGCATCTCCTCGACATGGACGTCGCCATGTGCGGCTGCTGCACCGGGAGCAATCGGGTTGGGACGCACCACCGGTGAGGGGGGCGCGACGACGTCTGACTCTACCCCTCGGAAAAACGCTTCGATGTCGAGATCACTGTCGGAATCGTCGACAATATGAGCCCCACTTCGCGTCTTCAAGTTGTGGCGAACCTGGGCGGGCTCCTCAATCATCGCGACGCCAGCTTCGTCGCCAGCGGAGCGTTCTAGCGCGGAATCGCTGTCGGCGCCCCGGAGGAAGTCCCCTTGGGGGGTACCCGGGAGAGAGTCCCCTTGGGGGGCGCCCTCTGCCAATTGTTGCCGTCTCGCGGCAAGAGCGAGGGCTTGTTCCCGATCTCGAACAACCTGGTCGCGCATGCGTTTGGGCATCGCAGCCAAAATCTCCTCCGGAACCTGCGCTCCCGTTCGAGCAGCTTCCCGCCCAATCTTGTGGAGGTTTCGAAAGTAGGTTCCGTTCTCGATCTGCCTCAAGGTGCGACGCCAGTACGAGTTGTACGACCCAAACTTCTGCTGGAGGGTCACCAACCGGTAGCGCAACCGGGTGCTGCGCAGCTGCATCTGCGTCAGGTCGCGTAATCGCCGCTCTACATCGTTATGGGGGTGCGTGGGTACCTGCTTCTGAATGCCGAGAAAGTACTGCTCGTACAATACCTTGACCCGATCGAGGTTCTTGTCGACCGTTTCTAGCAGTTCTTCGACCTCCGCGGTGGAGGGTTCCTGTGGGAGCTTCGTAGCCACCTGGGATCAGGATAGCAGCTCTGCTATAGCCTCGGTCGCAGGTTTGTCGATCGTCTACTTCTTCCTTCTGGTGGGTGCACTCGTCGTAATTCACGAGTTCGGCCACTTCGCTGCGGCCAAGCTCCTGGACGTCAAGGTGCTTCGGTTCTCGTTCGGCTACGGCCGCCCGCTGGTTCGCGTCACATTTGGCGAAACCGAGTACCAAATCGCTATTTTCCCGATTGGGGGCTACGTCCACATTCAAGGCATTGAACGCGAGGCAACCGCCACTCCAGTCGAGACCGGACGCAGCCTGGCTTACCGCCCCCTATGGCAGCGCGCGGCAATTGTGCTGGCGGGCCCGGCCGCGAATCTGCTGCTGCCGGTGTTCATCTACGGTGCATTCTACGCTCGACACACCATGGTCGGGGGCCCGGTGATCGGCGATGTCATCGAAAACAGTGTCGCATCTCGCGCGGGGCTCGAAGCCGGCGACCGCGTCGTGGAAATCAACGGTAGCCCTGTGCGCTATTGGGAGGACATTGAGCGCGCCGTACGGGCATCTGCTGGCCAGGAACTACACATCCGTGTAACGCGAGGCTACAAGACGTTGGAGCGCTATCTCACGCCAGTAGAGCAAATCGTGTGGGCTAAGGGCCGCAACGGCAAGTCGACCCTGCAGGGGCGGATTGGCATTACATACTCACCGTTTGCGCCACTTGTAGGTGTGATCGATGCCCAGTCGCCGGCGGCGCGCGCTGGACTACAAACCCACGATCTAGTGACTAGCATCGATGGTCGCCCGGTACACAATTGGAACGACGTCCAGCGAGCGTTGGGTCGACTTCCTCGCCGCACAAGCATCGTGTACTTCCGCGGCACCGAAATCCCAGGAATCCCTCAGATCGAGCTCCTATCCCCAGGCTTCGCTGACCTAGTGCCCGAATCGCAGCTGAATCCTACATTGAGCCGCCAGACCTACACCGGAATCGAACACGCGGAGATGTTTGTCGCGCACGTCGATGCCGAGTCACCGGCCGATCACGCGGGACTGCAACCAGGCGATTTGATTACAGCGCTGGATGGCAAGCCGATTGTCCAGTGGAATGAACTCGATCAGCGCCTACAGGCGAATCCGAGCAAAGCGTTCACATTGACCTGGAAACGCGCTGTACCTGGGGGCAACACCGAGGTCCACACCGCGACGCTCAATCAAGACTGGCGCAAGGTCTTGGACGAATACGGGCACGCCGAAACTAGACTGGTGTTCGGAGCCCACAACGACGTCGACCGCGGCGCAGGAGCAATGACGCCCATTGACGGCCGGTTCAGGTACGCTGCGGCAAAGGCCGTCGAGCGCACCGGGGACACGATCGAAACGATGGTCGCAGGATTGACGCAGATCCTCGGCGGCGAGACCCCCTCAGACGCACTTGGCGGACCTCTGATGATGTATCGCGTAGCAAAAGTTTCTGGAGATCAAGGGTGGGACACTTTCTGGCTCATGATCGCATTCATCAGCGTCAATCTCGGCCTCATCAATCTGCTGCCCATTCCGATGCTCGACGGAGGCCACCTTCTGGTTTTCGGCATCGAAGGGATCTTGCGTCGCCCCCTCTCAGCACCGGCCCGAGTGCGCGTGCAGCAGATCGGCCTTGCGGTCATCCTTCTAATTACCATCCTCGCGTTGCGCAACGATATTGCGCGATACCTCACCCCATGATCATTCTCGGCATCGATACGTCTACTCCGCGCACCAGCGTGGCAATTGTCGAGGGTCGCGCTGCCATCGCCGAGCTGCAGCAAGGAGAAGATCGCCGGGGCCGTGGCGCCGACCTTCTAGTCTTGATCGATGCAGTATGTGTGGGTGCCGCAATCGGTCCACACGACCTCGACGCGGTTGCGATCGGCGCCGGTCCAGGGTCGTTCACCAGCCTCCGCATTGGCATGGCAACTGCGAAGGGAATTGCGTTCGCAGCGCATTGTCCTTTATGGGCCGTGTCATCGCTGGCCGCGCTTGCAGACGAAGCGCTCGACGAGGATCCCACAGCGACGATCGTCGCCACCTTGGACGCGCGCCGCCAAGAAATCTATACCGGAGCCTACCGACGCGCCGGCGAACAAACGGTGCTACTTGCACCTGAACGCGTCATGCCGCCGGTGGAACTCGCCGCGTTTATGCCCCCCGGCGCGAAGATCGTTGGAGATGCAGCGGAAGTCCTGGCAGCCTTTCCGCAAGCGCGCGAAGCATCGCCCACCGGAGCCGCGGTGGCGCGACTCGCGCTGGCCGGAACGCGCGTCGACGTGCTGGTGTCCGGCGGCCCGTTGTACATTCGACCCTCCGAAGCGGAACTGAAGTATCCAGATGGCGTTCCCGGTGCCCTGCGGAAGCGCTGACACCGTGTCGAGGTGGTGCTCGTTGGTCCGATCGTCGACGGCATCGATCAGGTCCACGGGGGCCGATCACGTTCACGAGCGCGGCCACGACCAGGGGAACGCGCACGATCAGCGGGAGCGGCCACGGCCCGCAGAACGGCAAGAGAATGTGATCAATCATGAGACCGCCAGTAGCGCATACTCCGCAAGCCTCGCGCCTCGGAGCGCCTCGGCGACCGGAACCTGCCAAAACCACTGACATGAGGTACTAGGCGAACTCTCGGTTGCCGATCGAAGCGCGCCAGCGTATCGTTGAAGAGATGAAGCCTTGGAGGACGTGTTGACCAAGCCAGATACGGCCGGGGCGCCCAAACCGAGCCCAACACTGACCACCCGGCCCCGCCCGGATGACTCGCTCGCCGAACTCACCGCCGAACATCGCCGCCTCGATCAGCGATTGCAGCAGCTCGAAAAGCGACGAGCCCTGACGCCGAGCGAACAAAACGAAATCTCTCAGCTAAAAAAACAAAAACTTCTGACCAAAGAACGGATCGCGCGCTTAGCGTAAACTCTCTCGCGTCGTGGAGCTACCAGGCCGGATCGACCCAAGCCCATCCGAGCCCCCGACAGCAAACGCCCTTCCATTTCGGCGAGCCTCGGCGACCGGAGCCCGTCAAAACCACTGACATGAGGTACTAGGCTACCGGCCTGTCTGGGTCAATGCAGCGATCGCGCGGCCGGATCGGAAGCCTCGCAAGTAATGCGCTTGAATGACCGAAATAATCTCAGAGTCCGTCAGCACGCGATTGCTGCGCTTGGCGGCTCGTAGTACGGCTCGCACCAGATCTTCGGTGGGCTCGTAACCGCGCTTGCTCAGCCAGTACACGACATTGGACTCCCCGGAGCAGTGGCCAATCTCGATCTGCTGTTGCTTGCCAAATGCTCCGGCAGGTACCGCAGAATAGATGCGATCTGCCAGCCAGGCGTCACCTTTCTTTTCGGCCTTGAGGATTGCAGCCGCATGTACCCCCGTGGCCGTGCGAAATGCATCGCTGCCCGCCAGGGGGTACTGCGGGTGAATGGGCACCGCCATCGCCGCCGAGGCCGTGGCGCACCACTCCATGAGTTTGGTCAGATCGCGATTGGCGAGTTCGCCCGCCAGGCTGAGGTTCAACAGGATTTGGTCGAGCGCCGCATTGCCGACGCGCTCACCAATACCAAGCGCCGTGCCGTGGATCCGAGTCGCTCCGTACTCGATCGCGGCGAGCGAATTGACGACGGCTAGGCCCCGATCGTTGTGTCCGTGCCAATCGATGCCCACGCCGCTGTGGCCGGCATCGTCGAGGACACTGCGCGTAAACGCGAGCAAGTTGCGAATGCCTTCCGGCGTTGCGTGCCCCACCGTATCGCATACGATCAGGCGGTGAGCTCCTCGCTCGACCGCGTTAATGAACAGCGCTTTGAGCACCTCGGGCCGCGACCGCGTCGTGTCCTCCGTGACGTAGGCGACCGGAAGGTTGTAACGACGCCCCAACTCGACCGCGTCTGCTGACAACTGCATCATCCTCGGCAGCCCCCAATCCTCGGTGTACTGGCGGATTGGCGACGAACCGATGAAACACAGAATTTCGATCTCGATTCCAACTCGCTGGGATATGTCGATGATCGCCTGAATATCGTCGCGATGCGTGCGGGCCGCGCACGATGCCCTCACTCCCAACGCGTAGTCGCGAATGTGTGTCGCAATCGCGGTGACATCGGAAACTGCCCTTTCACCGCTCCCAGGGAGCCCGATGTCCATCACGTCGATCCCAAGCTCGTTGGCGAGCTCTACGAGTCGCAACTTGTCCTCGATCGGCGGATCAACGACCGAAGGCGATTGAATCCCATCGCGGAGCGTTTCATCGAGAAACTGAACGGGATGACGCAGAGCTCGCACCTGCCGCCCCGTCGTGTTCCAGTCGAAAATGAGGTCGTCGCAATCCATCGCGTCTCAGCCCCGTCGAATACTCGATCACTATCCAACTGCCATCGCACCCACCCGCCCTGCGCCCTGGACTACAGAATGCCAAGGCTGCGCCGGTAACTCGATCACTGCAAGCGACTGCGCGCAATTTCTGCGGTCGTTACTTCACGCGCTTATGAAACTGACCACGCTGAAATAGAATCGATCTGCAGCCACTGGCTATCCAGAGCCTATTCAGCGGCCGGGGAATGGATGAAACATATTGTGATTACAACATGATATGCATTTGGATCCCCCTGGGAATCCCCGCGTTACGGCGCGCCGTACTACAACGCGCCCATGCCGAATGAGCTATGGCACCTCAGACACGACTATACCGGCCTAGCGCTAGACCCGACGACCTGTCATCCGGATCCCGTCGTGGAAGTTAGGCGATGGCTGGAGGCGGCCATCGCGGCCAAGTTGGGCAGTCCGAATGCGATGACGCTGGCGACCGTGGACTCTCGGGGACGACCGGCAGCACGCATCGTGCTTCTCAAGGAAGTCGACGAACGAGGATTCACGTTCTTCACCAACTACGATAGCCGCAAGGGTCACGACCTGACCGCGCATCCGCACGCGGCACTCGTGCTGTATTGGGAGCCGATGCAGCGACAGATTCGGGTCGAAGGCCCAGTCGAGCGGGTGGACGAGCACGAATCCGATGCCTACTTCGCGACTCGACCGCGCGACAGCCAAATCGGCGCAATCATCTCGCCGCAGTCCAAGGTCATCGCTAGCCGCTCCGAACTCGAGCGAAGTTTCTCTTTGGCATCCAGCGCGAGCAGCGCGGTGATTCCCCGACCGGCCCATTGGGGCGGCTACCGCGTGGTGCCAGACTGCATCGAGCTCTGGCAAGGGCAACCGTCGCGTTTGCACGACCGCGTGCGCTACACGCGAACCGGCTCGGAGTGGATCCGCGAACGACTCGCGCCCTAGTACCTCGCCACAGTGAAGATGATCGGTTGAGGCCGACGAGCCGCGCCGAGCGCGAGGCTTGCGGAGTAAGCGCTACTGGCGGTAACGCGACGGAGCATAACGAAGCGATCGGCGACGACCCTTGGAAGTCCCCGACGGGGGATGGATCGGCGGCCCGAACCGGTCAAAACCACTGACATGAGGTACTAGATCGTCCCAGACCGCTTTCAGATCGCTCTGACCGTGCTCTCTATCTGATAAGGCCGCACGAGACCGCGACTTCATCGCGGTAGGCTAGCCACGCCGCGAGCGTTCGCTCCATCGCCGCGACGATGCCTAGGTACTCGGTCGAACGCGCGTAGGTGAGCAGGCTGCGCCATGCGGCGGCGCGATGCCCGCCTTCGACGCTGCGATGCGCTTTGGTGAGTGCCAACGCTTCGAGAGGCAACCCGTAGTGCACCACGAGGGGGTGCAGTTCAAGCGGCGGCGCTGGGCGACGCGGCGCAGCGGCATCGAGTTCACCGCGCTCGTGGTCGGTTCCTTCGATAAAAATTGTGGTCACCGCGGCGGCTTGTTCCCAACCGCGGGCATGCGTGTGGTCATCGATCACCGCTCGATAGGCGCGTGCAGCCGGACCGAGTTGGATCGCGTCGAATCTCGTCATATCCATGCTCAGACCGCGCGGATACTCGAGAAACAATTCGGGGTGCGGCTTGCCGGCCACCACGCCGCCCGTTTCTTCCTCGTAGAGATTCTCGGCGAGGTCGCGGCGCACATTCGCGATCGGACACTGCACGTAAGCGCGCCCCACCAGCACCGGAAAGTCGCGCACGTAGGTTGCGTACTCCTGTTCGAAGTGAATATGGAGCCGGTCGCGCGGCACCGCACCCGCTGTGAAATGTCGCCACGCCCAGTGCACTTTGCGCTCCATCACACCAAGCAACGCTTCTCGGAAATCCGTGCGGTCCACGTCCCCAGCGTAACAGGTCATGCGAATCCACAGCGCACCGATGCATTCCCAGAAACAACGCGATGTATTGAAACAACCTACTCTCCTCAACGCGCTACACTCAGGGCGTGGACGTTTTCTTCCTGATGATGGGGCTGTGGGTGGTGGTGGCGGTGGCGCTGGGCAAGCGCCGGCAGTCCGGTCTAGGTGGCGCGGCGTTGCGCGCCCGACTCGACGCGGTATACGGCCAGCCACACGAATGCGTGCGCATCAGCCCCGCGGCATTTCCCGATGCCGACATCGAGTTTTACGACCGCACGCGAACCGACCTCGAGTCGCGAGGATACGCGTGGCTCGCCGACATTGAAGACGTAACGCTTTCGCGAATTTATCCGCAAAATCGAACATTCATCAGGCTGTTTCACGACAAGGGCCGAATGATTCGGGCGAGCTGCTACCACCTGCATCCGCGCGGGTTGGTCATTTCGCTGCTGCAGGTGGTGCAACTGTACCCGCGTCACCTTCGCGTAGTGGAGTTGGTCACCGAAATCGCCGGAACGTTCATCGTAACCAGCAACACCCACGGGGTCGATCGGCTCGAGCCGCCACCACAAGCCAAGGTGGAACGGCTCCCCGTACGGTCATCGCTCGCCGACGTGGTCGGGCAGCACGAACGGAGCATTACCGAGGCGCTGCGAACGCATCCCGAACACACGCCGACGAGCTTCGAAAGCTACGAAGATGTGCTGGCATCCATGGCGCGCGCCCACCTAGCCATGGCGCGCCATCGCCAGCATGTGGGAGGACTGTCGCGCGATGAGTTCGAGCGACTAAAAGGCCGCCCGTTGAGCCCGACCGAAGAGATATTCTTGCGCGAAGTACAGGGCAAATCGGATTCGTAACGGCGAGCGTTTGAACGCCTACTGCTCGCACGTAACGGATGTACGACAACTCCGTTTAGGAGATTTGTTGCACCGCCGCGTCAACACCGATTCCCTTGCGCTTGGCCCAAGCTTCGAGACCCTTGCGCCCAGCCTCCTGGACCTTCTTGTTAGCCGAGAAGTACGCAGCTTGTATGAGAACTCGTGCGTTTGACTCCGTCACAAAGGGGGAGATTGCGACCTTCAGAATGCCTTCAACCATGCGGGGCGACACCTCTCCTTGGCGGAACAGGATCGCCAGTTCGCCGATTTTCTTCCCGTCGGCCAGAAGGAGCCCTGCGGCCTGACGAGCTTTCTTGCCCGACGAGCTAGTGACTGCCTGCACAAGCTCAGCCGTGCTTGAGGTTGCGGCACTGGGCGTTACCTTCATTCGCGCCAAGCCCTCTTCCACGTGGACCACATGCCCTGGTTCCCGCATGAGCCACTTGGCGACTTGGCTTCGGGTTGTCGCCGCCAGAGCGCCCAACGCTGCCGCGCCGTTCTTGGGAATTGTTGGCTCCATATGGAACGTAGCCTTTCTTGAATCCAGCGATGGTTGACGGTTGTACTTCGCTTGCAGTGCGAGCCAGTACACCCGCCCTAACAGCGGAACATACTCCTGGACGTCGGCAACAAGCCCCACCGGCCCCGAATAACCCCGGGTTGACGCTACGCAGTTCGGAATCATCTGGAACAGGACCTCGGCCCAGTCTTCCGCAGTTTGGGGCACGATGTCAGTGTGCGAGGCGACAGCCAGCTCTGAATCCACGTCCGCTTGAACATCGACCGCTGGGTCGACTTTCAGCGAACACTGCGCTGCATTTGCCATGGGTCGTGCTAGCACGGAGATGCGGTCCCCACAACACCCTCGCTCGTGCACTGCCCGGCTCGAGTACTGCTAACGGCTGTTCGTGCGGCGTACCCGACCGATGCATCAGACCCCCGTGCGATCGTCACGTCTGGAATGAGGCTCCTGCACACCTCGGACTGGCACCTCGGCCACACGCTCAAGGACGTAACGCGCGAACGCGAACACGGGGCGTTCTTAGCGTGGCTGGTCGAAACGCTGGCCGATGAGCGGCCCGACGTTCTGATCATCACGGGAGATGTGTTCGACAGCGCAACACCGCCGGCGAGCGCAGAGCGGATGTGGTTTGAGTTTCTAGCGACGACTCGGCGCGCTCACCCGGCCATGGACATCGTTGCGATTGCGGGAAACCACGATTCGCCAGCGCGGCTAAGCGCGTCGGAGAGCGTGCTGCGCGAACTCTCGGTGCACGTGATCGGCAGCGTGCCACGGCTGCCGAACGGCCAGCTCGACATCGACCGCATTCTCATTCCAGTTGCACGATCCCAGGGGCTCGTCGCCGCTGTACCATTCTTGCGCCCGAACGACTTGCCTTGGCATTCTCGCGTTGGTTCCGGGGCGGCGGAACGCTCGGGGCCCTCGAGCCCAGGAGGCGCGGATCCTGTCGCGGAAGTTTACGGCGAAGTGATCGAACGCGCGCGCGTCGTCCGGGGCGCCGAGCAAGCGCTCGTGGTGCTCGGGCACCTTTATGTAACTGGAGCCGATCCTTCGATGCTCAGCGAGCGCCGGATCTCTATCGGCGGTCAAGAGGCGGCATCGCCGCGACTGTTTCCCTCCGATATCGACTACGTCGCGCTTGGCCACATGCACCGTGCCCAGCGCGTAGGCCGCGATTCGATTCGGTATGCCGGCGCCCCGATCGCCCTGGCGCTCGACGAAGCGTCGTATCGGCATCAGGTCGTCGCGGTGGACTTTGCGAGCGGTCGAGTCGTCGACATCAGGCCGATCGCCGTGCCGCAAGCGATCGACATCGTCCGGATCCCGGCTCGCGGGGCCGCGCCGCTACCCGAAGTGATCGCCGCGATCAAAGCGCTTCCATCGATGAATCGCGGCGAAGACGCGGCGCGACCCTACCTCGACCTCATGATTTCCCTCGACCAGCCCGAGCCGCGTTTGCGGGCGCTGATCGAGCGGGCGCTCGATGGAAAACTGCCTCGTCTGGTCCAGTTGCGCGTGACGCGCCGCGGCGATGGAATGGCGCTCGGAGACCGCGAGTCCACGCGCCGACTGGCCGAGCTCGACCCACGCGACGTGTTCAAGCAACTCTGGGCGCGCGGTCACGCCGAGCCTCCGAGCGAAGCGGTCGCCTCTGCATTTGATCGCTTGCTCGCGGAGGTGCGCGGCGACCTCGAAGATCCAGCCCAGAAACGCGCGGACTCGCCACAGCTGCAATTGGGCGGTGTCGTATGAAGATCTTAGCCATACGCGGCGAAAACTTAGCTAGCCTCGCTGAAGAGTTCGAGATCGACCTGGCGCGCGGAACTCTTGGCGAGGCGGGTGTATTCGCGATTGTCGGACCCACCGGAGCGGGAAAAACCACGCTGCTCGACGCGATCTGCGTTGCGCTATTTGACCGCACGCCGCGCCTAGCCAACCGCAGCCCGTTTCAGATCAGCCGCGGCGACAATGATCCCTCCGCCCTTGGCGCCCACGACGTGCGGACGCTACTGAGGCGCGGTGCCGCGGCCGGCTGGGCCGAAGTCGACTTTGAAGGCGGCGACGGCAAACATTACCGCGCGCGATGGTCCGTACGGCGAGCGCGTGGCGCAACCAACGGAAACCTGCTCGACCAACAGCTAACGCTTGCGTCCATGACCAGCAACGAACGTCTGGGGGGCACAAAGACCGAAACGCTCAAAGAGATCCAGCACCGGCTGGGCCTGACGTTTGATCAGTTCCGGCGATCTGCCCTGCTCGCGCAAGGCGACTTCGCCGCGTTTCTGCGCGCCGACGGCAAAGACCGCAGCGAGCTGCTCGAACGCATGACCGGTACCGAACTCTACTCCAAGTTGTCGTTGGCGGCTCACCACCGCGCGGCCAGCGCCGAGCAGCAGCTGCGCGAATGCCGAGGCGCCGCGATGGCGATTTCGGTGATGACCGACGACGTGCGCGCCCAAACCGAAGTCGAATTGACGATCGCCCGGGCAACTTGCAACGACGTGCGAGTCCAAGCGGCGGCAGCCGAGGCGTATGCGCGGTGGCTCGGCGAAGCGATTGTGCGGCACAGCGCGCTTGCCGATGCTGAGCAGGCGTATGCAACGGCTTGTAAGCATGCGCAGGATGGGGCGCCGCTACGCGAAGAGCTCGCGTTACTTCGCCGCGCGGAACGGTTGCGCTCCCTGTGGGAAAACGTCGCCCTGCTTGGCGCTCAATCGTCGACGATTCGCGACGAACTCGCGGCGATCGACAGGGCGGCCAGCGAGGCCGATGTGGAGGCACGCACCCTCCGCGAGGCCCGATCGAAGCTTTCAGCCGCTCACGCCCCCATACGCGCCGCTCGGATTGGCGCGCGAATCGTCGAGTCCGACCGCGCTTCCTCCCCGCCCGTTGTGCACATCGAGCCGATGGCTGAAGCGGCAACGACCGCCGCGGCATGGCTGTCCGAGCGCAAGGCCCTTGCGACGGAGATTGCGGCGTGGCCGGAACTTGAACGCAAACTTGCCCAACACCGTACGCTCGCGGAGACTATTGGCCGCGCAACGGCGGGTTTGGAAGCGTGTTCGATGCGCCGCGACGCGCTGCGTGCGACCAAGCGCAAGCTCGTTGAGACGCGCGATCAAGCAAAACATCAACTTGCGTTGGCGTACAGCGACGCCGAACCCTTTGCACATGACCCTGGAACCGCCCTCGATGCTGCCGGGCGCGCCGAAGATGCCGCGCGCACTCACCTCGAACACGTATCGGCACTTGCCGCCATTGCCGCGTCGGCGCGCAGCGCCGCAGCGGCGCAAGCAACCCTCGTTGCGCAGCTCCGCGACTTGGAACAGCGCGCTGCCACCTGGCAACAGCTCCGCACGACGTGCGTTTGCGAACGCGATGTCGCTGTCGCCCTGCGCAATGAACGGTTGCGCGCACTCGGGGAGTTACGCAAAGTCGCCAGCTACGCGCACGCTCGCACGGAACTCGTCGACAATGAACCGTGCCCGTTGTGCGGCAGCTCCGATCACCCATGGGCGAACCGAGGCGCGGTAGATCATCTCATCGATGATGCGGAGCGCGCTTATCTTGTCGCCTGTTCTCACGCCGACGCCGCTGCGGTCAAACTGGCAGAGCTCGAAGCAGCGGAACTTCAGCGCAACAAAGACCACGAGCAGACAGCGCGAAAGCTCGCCGTGGCAATCGAGGACGCCCAAACCGCTGCCCGCCAGTGGAAACAACAATGGCCACAGCTGAGCGAGTTCGCGCGCAACGAGCAGCATATCGACGATCCCAGCAATCCCGCGGCTGGGGCTCTCGTAACCGATTGCACAGCAGCGGCGCACGAGCGACTCGCCAGATCCCGCCAGATTCGCAACGACGCCATCTTCAACGCCAAAGCATTCACAAGTGCCCAGACCCGCATCCATGTATGCCGCACCCAGCTCGAAGCGCGGGAGATCGAGGTCGCTGACGTCGATCAGAACATCGCGAAAGTAGACGCCGACATTGCGGGTTGTCAGGCCGAACGCACTGTAATATTGCAGCAGTATCAAGATCTTACAGAATTCTTAACTGCGGCTTCGACCCGCTGGGCGGCGGCCCTCCCCGCCTCGGACCGGCCCCAGGTAGGACCGGATGGAACTGGACTCGCTCAGCTGTCGGCCGTGTGGCGCGACCACGCCAACCAAGTCGCCCTCGCCGATGCCGCACTCAGCGCTGCGCTCGCACAAGCCGATCGCTCGATCGCGACGATCGAGCGCGAGATGGTTGCGGTGGCGGCGAGGCACAGCGAGCTACTGAGGCGATCCTTGGAGCTCACCCACCAGCACAATGAGGCCGCTCTTGCCCTCGGCGAAGCGTGCAGCTCAGCAGACCTCGAGCCGCTCGAGCTTCCCCATCTGCTCGCGCACAACAGCGAACGCGTGGCCGCACTCACCACACAAACCGACGCGCTGCAGCGAGCGATCGAACGCGCGGCCACTCGGGTGGCCGAACGCCTCCAGTTGCTCGACGAACACGAGCGTCTGCGTCCATGCGATGCGGCGGTCGACGCCGCTGGTTCTGGCTCAGAACCTCTAACCCCGACCGATATCGCCGCAGCCCTTGCCGCCGCACAAGCGAAAGCGGGCGACCTGGCAAGCGCGCTGGTCGCCACCGAGCAAAAGGCAGCGGCGCATGCCGCGGCGTTAGCTGCGGATGGCGAAGCCCGCGATCGTCGCGATGCTGCGTTGAGCGCGTTTGCGAACGCAGAACGCGAAGTCGAGATCGATCGCGTGCTGGGTGAAGTAATTGGCTCGCACGATGGCAAATTGTTTCGCAGTTTCGCCCAGAGCCTTACGCTCGACAGTTTACTTGCGGTTGCAAACTCACACCTCGAAGAACTGTCGCCGCGGTACCAGCTGGAGCGCGTCCCCAAGCACGACTTGGAGCTGCAAGTACTCGACCGCGACTTCGGCGGCGAGGTGCGCTCGGTCCAGAGCTTATCGGGAGGTGAATGTTTTTTGGTGTCGCTCGCGCTCGCACTTGGCCTATCCTCGATGTCGGCGCACGACGTCCGCGTGCGCACACTGCTGATCGACGAGGGATTCGGCACGCTCGATCCGGCTACACTCGACTGCGCACTCGCGGTTCTCGATGAACTGCAAGCAACGGGACGCCAAGTCGGCATCATTTCTCATGTCCCGGCGCTGCTCGATCGAGTCCACGCCCATATCCGGGTCTCGCCCCGCGGCGGCGGTCGGTCGAGGGTCGTGGTGCCAGCTACCGCAGCGGCCGCATGTTACGACTTCGCCGCCACTCGTTGACCGCTCGGCCCACCTGATCGTCGTGCAGTAATAGCTTGGACAACGCCCCGGTCGTGATGCCGAGCCTGTGCGCCGTGGTGCCGATCTCAAGGTTTCCATCGACGAGAACATCCAGCAGATCCGCCATCGCTGCCCAAAATTCTCCCGTTCGCCGCATGGCCGGTCCGAACGACGGGGTACCGCGCGATAGCAACCATTGCACGCGGTCCGACGCGTATTCGACCGCCGGTTCGCGAACCTCAAGGGCTATCGCGACGCGCAGTCTGCGAACTGCGTGGCGTTTGTTTTCGATCTGCGATCGACTTTCAACCCCCAACGCCGCGACTCCGGTTGGACGATGGCGCAGCCTCACTGCGCTCTCGGTCTTGTTGCGGTGCTGCCCTCCTGGCCCCGAGGCCCGATACCGATCGACTTCGCATTGCGCGATCAGCGCGTCGTCGCTTGCAAGCAGGTAGTCCAACCGTGGCATGTGGCGTCCGCTAGTTCGCCGCTTCTGCCGTGGGTCCGGAGCCGGGTGCAGCAGCCGCCTCGCCTGGCTCGATGTATACGTTGACCCCAGCTCGGTCTCCCGCTCGGCTGTATTCGAAGCGCGACACGCCTCCGCCAATCGCATGCGCGGTTTTGGCAAACTTTGCGTCGAAGGAAAGTCGCGCGTCGTTGCACAGGGCGGGGACGTCTTCGATGGCCGTTCCGGGCACCAAACCTCCGACGCGAACTACCCTCCCCGCTCGAATCCTCAGCGCCAAACCAAACTGCGCTGTGGGAGCGCCGAGCATTCGATCGCGGACAGCCGCGGACAGCGGAGCCCCTGCAAATTGCCCGAACGCCGCTGACAGAACCTCGACCTGGTCGCTGACCGTCGCACCGGGAATGGCAAACTCTACTTCCGAAAATGGAGAGTCTCCAATCGACTGAGAAAACCGCTCGATGCGTTCGACGTGATGCGTATCGACCCATTTCTTGAGTGCGTACTTGGCCTCGTGCGTGCCAAACAACTCCTCGATCTTCCGCCACGGCTGAGGATCTACAAATTGCCAACCCGTAACCACCTTACCGCTCCAAACCCCGATCCACGACCCCACGAGTGCCGGCTCGAGTTGTTCGCCGATCTGATCGAGCAAGTGCGCATCGCTCTTCGCGATGTTGCACAGCTTAAAGTAGTCCGCCATGCGCGGCACGAAACCACGCGGATCACCCCAACTGCCCCACCACATGCGCTGCAGGTCTGTGCCGAGCATAGCGAGGTAGCTAACGCCCTCACCATTCGGCATATCTGGCGGCGTTGGATTGTGCTCGAGCCAACGGTCGAGATGAATGTCCATCCACTCCTCGATCATCGGCAACTGCGATAAACTGATCTGAAGGTTTAGGCGGACTGCCAGCGCCTTGTGCAGCGCAGTCTCGAGCGCATGGGCCATGGTTCCTCCACCGTAGCAGGGGTGGGCCCGCTACGGTGAACGTTCTTGCATCGACACAGGGTACAGTGCAACCGGAGTTATCCCATGGCCCTTCCCCCACCGTTCATCACGCCGGCGGCCGCAATCGCGCTAGCCGTGGCCCTCATCGGCTGCACGGCAACATCGGTCCAACCCGCGATGCGAGCTGCGCACAACGCGGGCGCCATCGAGGCGCAGCTGGCGCAGATCTATGACCAGTACTTCGAAGCGCAGCTGCGCTTGTCGCCGATCCGCGCCACCTACCTCGGCGACGACCGCTACAACGACAGGTTAGAGAATCCTGCCTCGGAGGAGTACTACGCACAAATGTATGACATCGAGCGGCGGTATTTGTCGCAGGCCAAAGCGATTGGGCCAGCGACGCTACAAGGCGCGGCCCGCATCAGCTACGACGTATTTGTGTATGGCCGTGAGCTCGAGCTCGCCGGCGAAGCGTTCCCGGATCGCCTGCTGCCCATCGACCAGATGGACAACATGGCCCTCACTCTCGCCGTGTTGGGCGGAGGAACTGACGCCCAGCCGTTTCGCA
Organism: uncultured Kofleriaceae bacterium; assembly: GCA_964419605.1. Taxonomy (GTDB): domain Bacteria; phylum Myxococcota_A; class Polyangia; order Haliangiales; family Haliangiaceae; genus JABFXX01. The sequence continues at coordinate 18,502 of CAYQQM010000084.1, forward strand.
CGGTGCGCGACTACGACCATTTCCTTCGCCGCATGGATGGGTTCCCTACGTGGGTAGACTCGGCGATCGGCGCCATGCAGGAAGGCGTACAGCGCGGCGTGGTCCAGCCGCGCGTGGTGATGCGTAAGGTACTTCTCCAGTTGCGCGACATCGGCGTAACCGATCCGGAAAAAAGCGTGTTTTGGCAGCCGGTGAAGAACATGCCATCGGAGATTCCGGTAGCGGAGCGCGCGCGGCTCGCGGCAGCGTACGCGGCAAAACTGGGCCAGTCCGTGCTGCCCGCATATCGCCGACTCGCAGATTTCATCGAAAAGCAGTACCTGCCGCACACGCGAACCACCGTGGCATGGACGGCCCTTCCCAACGGTGCGGCCTGGTACGCCCATCGCATTCAGCTTCAGACGACCACGCAGATGACTGCCGACGAAATTCATCGCCTAGGCCTCGCCGAGGTTTCCCGCATTCGGGACGATATGGACGCAGTGCGTCGCCAGGTCGGATTTCAAGGCGACCTCGCTGCATTTCTGCGCCATATGCAAACCGACCCGAAGTTCGTCGCGAAAAGCGCCGATGAGCTGCTGGAGAAATTTCGCCAGCTCAAGAAACGTGTAGCGGGTTTGCTGCCCGCGATGTTTGCCGACTTTCCAAAAGCCGATTACGAAGTACGGGCGGTCGAGGCGTTTCGCGCGCGTTCCGCGCCAGGTGGATTTTACCAATCCCCATCAGCTGACGGAAAGCGGCCCGGAATGTTCTACGTCAATACGTTCGATCTCAAGGCACAGCCGCTATATGGCGTGGAGACCTTGTCGCTTCACGAAGCATCGCCCGGTCATCACTTTCAGGGAACGATTGCACAAGAGTTAACGCACCTACCCCGGTTCCAGCGCTTTGGCGATTTCAATGCATATGCCGAAGGCTGGGCACTTTACTGTGAATCGATCGGCAAGGAGCTCGGACTATTTGTCGACCCGTACCAATGGTTCGGTCGATTGGACGATGAAAATCTGCGCGCGATGCGACTCGTAGTCGATACCGGGCTACACACTAAGAATTGGACGCGAGAACAGGCGATAAAATATATGCTCGATCATTCGGCGATGGCCGCTACCCAAGTTGAAGCCGAAGTCGAGCGCTACATCGCCTGGCCCGCGCAGGCACTCGCCTACAAGGTGGGCCAATTGCGGATCACGGCGCTACGCTCGAAAGCACAACAGGTGCTGGGTGCAAAATTCGATATCAAAGCCTTTCACAGCCAAGTGCTCCGGGACGGATCGCTGCCCCTCGCCGTGCTTGAAGAGAAGATCCACCGCTGGATTCGCCAGTAGCACGTCGGCATCACGCGATGCGGCCCTGAGTTAATTCAGCAATCTTTTTCACTTGTTATGCAGCCCGAAGCGAGCGCGAGATTTGTGATCCACGTCATATCTGCACATGCTAATTTCGGCACCCCCACCAACCTTGCGACGGTGACTCTATGAGTTTGAAGTACGTAACCAACCACGTCTGCATCCTGGTAGCGTTGATCCTTTGCCCAAGCTGCTCGGAGTCCATAACGCCGGAGCCCCGAACCGAACAGGTCCCGCTTTCCAGCCTCACCATTACCCCCGCGGGCGATCTGCTACCGGAATTTTCGAGTGGAATGACCAATTATGCGGCGACGGTTCCAACCGACGTAAACAGCGTTAGCGTTGAAGCGACCCCCGAAGACGCATCGGCAACCATCGCGATTAACGGGATGGTCACCCCATCCGGCGCCAAACAGTCTGTGGCACTGCGTCCGCTCGGAATGGAAACGCCGATTGAGGTCGTCGCATCCTCGCCGACAGGGCAGTCGACCACGTATACCGTCATGGTTACCAGGCTCGCTTCACGAGACGTTAGCCTTGCGTTCCTGAGCGTAAGCAGCGGTTCTTTGCAACCCGCATTTGACCCCGGCGTAGAGAACTACAAGGTGAACGTAAACTCTGACGTTACTAACGTGACCCTCAGCGCCACGAAAGCGGATCGTAACGCGACGTTGTCTGGCGCTGTCACTGTGGCTGCGGGCGCTACGACCGGAGAGACGGCCATTGCGCTCACCCAAGCGGGGACGATTAGCTACGCGTCGGTAACTGTGACTGCGCCCAATGGCAACTTTCGGATCTACAACATTGCGATTAGCCGACTTCTCCCCAACGGAGACCCCCCACCTATCGGAGGGCCTCCTTCAACAGTAAGCACGTTGTCGGGGTTGGCAGTGAGTGTAGCTACTCTATCGCCGAGCTTCTCTCCCACCACAACGGCCTATGGTGGGACGTTCAACACGTGCTTCCCGGGAATTCAAACCCTCACCGCGACGAAGTCTGATCCAAACGCGACCATGTCGATGCCCGGCAAGTTTGTACCCGCCGGAGTTCCAAGTGGCGCCGTCAATGTGTACGCGGGAGTGACAACAACGATTGTCGTAACGGCACAAGATCAGGTCCAGAAAACTACGTATTCCGTCACCGTAGCGCCCCCGTTCTGCCGCTAGCAACCGCCCTCGGCTGCACACGTACAAACTGGGGCAGCTCGTCGCGAGTCATGGTGTTCACTGCCGGGAAAGCTACTTCCTCTTGCAACACACCGCGCCCTCGATTGCAACCGGGCCGCCCGGATCGGCTGCGATCGCCCCCAGCGGCGGCTCACCGGTCGCAACGCAGCGATAGTCGGGCCGGTGCACGGCGCCATCGCCGATATCGCCAACGACTTCCCCGCCCTTCGCGGCACACTCGGCTGCAGTCAACGCTGGCTTCGCACCAGCCGTGTCCTGCCGCGTCGGAGCCTCAGGAACAGGCTTGTTCGAACAGGCGATTGCGCCGAGCAGGCTAATAACAAGGATCCCTAGGGGTCGCATTCCAGCCTTTTACCACGGTGCTGCTGGCTACTCACGAGTCCTCGCCAAACGCCTCGAACAAGTGACCTGCCGATCGAGGCGCTGCAGCCCGGAGGAGATCGCGAGCGCGCCCATGGTTTGTGATCACACCCAGGGACGCGGGACGGGAGGACCGGAGCCGGTTTTTGGCATATACTAAGAAGCGTGGGGTTTCGGTTTTCCGAGACGATGTCGGGAACGGCCGAGTGGAATCGGCAGCCTGGGAAGAAGCACCCGTTCCGCTTCGATGTCACGGCGCATGCGGCCTCGGCGCTCGCTTACTTCAGATCTGGGGTGGCTCGGTTGGAGGGAACCGTATTTGCGCCGCCCTTGACCCGCGCAGCGAAGGCGGAGGGGACGATCACGATTCGGCCGCTCGGCGGCAAGTTTATTCGGTACGAGATCGCGTTTCAAGCCGACGACGGCAAGCGGTACGAAATCATCGGCCAAAAACACATCCGCTGGCGACAGCCGGTAACGACCTTTACGACGCTGCCCGCCGAAATTTACGACCCGAACGAGCAAAGGGTGGGAACCTGCACCACCACCTTCGACCTCCGCAAAGACTGGTGGAAGTTTGTCCGCAGCTTCCGACCCGCGTAGCTACGAACGCGATTTCGCGGGAACCCCCCCCCCAAGTTTGGGGATCGGGAACAATCCCCGCGCCGGGCGTCGCATAGAGCTTAGGGTACGGCGCACCTAACCCACCGTAGCGCAAGTCTATTTCCGCCGCCGGGATGTAGGCCGGGCCCTATTTTTTCTCCTGTTACCGCAGGCAACCTTGTCGGATCGCAAGACTTTCGTACGTGAGCGCGCAGAGCAAAGCCAACGAAGCATCGCGGCAAATGAACGGTGCTGCGATCACGTGGTAGAACGCACCGCTGGCCACATGGCCGGCTGACGGCGGTTTACCCATGGGATTGCTTCAAAAAGTATTCGGCAGCAAAAACCAGCGGGAGCTGAAGAAGCTCCAGCCCAATGTCGAGCGGATCAACCAGCTCGAAGCAGCGGTCAAAGCAAAGAGCGATGCCGAGCTCCGCGCAATGACCGCCGAGCTCAAATCCAAACTCGACCAAGGGGCGACGCTCGATGACATTTTGTGCGAGGCATTCGCCGCCGTTCGCGAGGCGTCGATTCGCACCATCGGGCTGCGCCACTACGACGTGCAGCTGATCGGCGGCATGGTGCTGCACTCGGGTCGCATCGCCGAAATGCGCACCGGCGAAGGCAAAACCCTTGTCGCCACGCTGCCGTGTTATCTCAATGCACTCACCGGAAAAGGCGTTCACGTCGTGACCGTGAACGACTACTTGGCGAAACGCGACGCCGAATGGATGGGGCAAATCCACAAATTTCTCGGCCTATCGACCGGTGTCATCGTGCACGGCCTCGAGGACTTCGAGCGCCAGCGCAACTACAACTGCGACATCACCTATGGCCAAAACAACGAATTTGGCTTTGACTATCTTCGCGACAACATGAAGACATCGCCGGACCGCATGGTCCAGCGTGGACTCAACTACGCCATCGTCGACGAGGTCGACTCGATTCTGATCGACGAAGCGCGAACGCCGCTTATCATCTCGGGTTCCGCCGAAGAATCCGCCGACCTGTACGTCAAAGTCGACCGCCTCATTCCTCGCCTGAAGCGGGAGGTCGACTACACGGTCGACGAAAAGGCGCACTCGGCCATGCTAACCGACGACGGTGTCGAAAAGATGGAAGGGTTACTGCAGGTCGACAACCTGTTCGAGGCCTCAAACATTCAGCTCGTGCACCACGTCAACCAAGCGCTGCGCGCCCATACGCTGTACAAGCGCAACGTCAACTACCTCGTCGAAGATGAAAAAGTCGTCATCGTCGATGAGCACACCGGTCGCAAAATGCCCGGCCGACGCTGGAGCGATGGTCTTCACCAAGCGATCGAAGCCAAAGAAGGCGTCACCGTCGAGGAGGAGAACCAGACCCTGGCCACCGTTACGTTCCAGAACTACTTCCGCATGTATTCGAAGTTGTCGGGGATGACTGGCACAGCCGACACCGAAGCGGCCGAGTTTCATCAGATCTACAAGCTCAGCGTGGCCGTCATCCCAACGAACAAGCCGATCACGCGCAAAGACCTCGCGGACCTCGTCTACAAGAACGAAGCCGGCAAGTTCCGCGCGGTCGCCGAGGACATCGAAGACTGCTACAAGCGCGGCCAGCCCGTCCTGGTTGGCACGGTCTCGGTGGAAAAGTCCGAGGTCGTGGCTAGTATTCTCAAGGCCAAGAACCTCCCGTTCAGCGTCCTCAACGCCAAACACCACCAACGCGAAGCCTCGATCGTGGCGCAAGCGGGCCGCAAAGGCGCGATCACCATCGCCACCAACATGGCGGGTCGCGGCACAGACATCCTGCTCGGCGGCAACTACGAAGCAATGGCCAAAGACGCATTGGCCGAAGAGAAAGCTGCGCTCGAACCGGCGACAGCCGATTTTGACGAGGCGCGACGCCATCACGAGCTGGTCGCCCAATACAAAGCCGCGTGTGAGGCCGAACGCGAGGAAGTCCTCGCCGCCGGCGGACTGAAAATCATCGGTACCGAACGCCACGAATCTCGGCGCATCGATAACCAGTTGCGCGGGCGAGCGGGTCGCCAAGGCGATCCGGGCTCGTCGCGGTTCTACCTATCGCTCCAAGACGATTTGTTGCGGATCTTCGGCCTGGACCGCATGACCGGCCTCATGGAGCGGCTAGGCCTCGAGGACGATGTGCCGATCGAGTCGCCCATGGTGACGCGGTCGATCGAAAACGCGCAGAAGAAGGTTGAAGGTCGCAACTTCGACCAGCGCAAAAACGTGCTCGAGTACGACGACGTGATGAACCAGCAGCGCAAGACGATCTACGCGTTGC
>CAYQQM010000085.1:0-8210 GCA_964419605.1 uncultured Kofleriaceae bacterium
GGACGGCATCGATCACGTCCACGCAGCCGATCACGTTCCCGAGCGCGGCCACGTCTAGGGGAACGCCAACGTTCAGGGGAGCGGCCACGGCCTCCAGAACAGAAAGGGAAATGTGATCAATCATGAGACCGCCAGTACCGCCAGTACCGCCAGTACCGCCAGTACCGCCAGTACCGCCAGTACCGCTTACTCCGCAAGCCTCGCGCTCGGCGCGCCTCAGCGGCCGGAACTCGTCAAAACCACTGACATGAGGTACTAACAGATCGGTTAGGCGATGCGTGGGCCAGAGAGCTGGCGAGCCCGGCGCCCGGTTACAGTTGCAGCAACCAGCGCCGCCATTGCTGCGAGGGTGAAGCCGAGCCTCGCGCCGGGGAACAATTGCAGAACACTTTCGAGTGGGCGAGCCATCACGACTCGGGCAACCTGACCGGTACCATCGAGACCACGCAAGCTGCGCGACTGAACTTGGAAGCTACGGTCTCCATGCGACAGCGTTGCGATCTGCCCCTCAGGCGGCGCAGCGCGTACCAACGCCGTGGGCAACTCCGCATCACCGACGATAGTTCCGTCATTGCCGACGACCCCGAGCAGCGTCCTGTCGTCGAGCCGCAACTCCTCGAGCAAGTGCCGGGCGTCCTCGAGCTCGAGATAGATCGCCCTGGCTTCGCTGCGGTTGTTGGCCGTGTCGCCGAGCGCGAGCACGCGCACAAACACGACGACCAGCCCCGGATTCGGACGGGGTCCGAGGACTTGGGTAGCGACAAGCGCAGGATCCGTAGTCGACAGTACCGTTACACTATCCCCTCGACCGGCATCTAGCGCTCGCTTGATGGGCGGCAGTACGCGCGCATCGGTGTTCCACACCTGCGGCGCGAAGCTGGTGTAGAGCAGTCGCCCTTTGTAGTCGATCACCGCACGTTGACTGTCGCCGACCTTGGCCCAGTCGGTTGCCGCCAACATCTGGTGAAGCCGTTCGAGCTCCTTCCGATCGGCCGCCGGGGTGCCCAGAAAAAAATCCGCCTGATCGCGATGACCTGCGACGTGCCGCAGCGCGGGCTCGCGATACGCAATCGCCGAGACTTCGTGAAAGTGCTGATTCAGGCGCTTCGCCGTGTGGTCGAGATGCTTGCCGGTAAGTGCAAACGACTGCCGAATTTGGATGTCAACGCGAGCGCGCACCGCAGCATCAGCGCCCAGGCCAAGTGCGAGTACGCCTGCGAGCGCCGCACAACCGATTGCGACGCGCCGCCACGGTCGAGCCCGATCGCGTGCGAGTTCAGCAAGCACGTGATCCAAAGACGGAAAACGGTCGCCGGGCCGAGGCAGCACTCCGCGCATCACGATCGACCGCAAACCGCTCGAAACATGGCGATGTGCAGGGGGCGGCTTGACGTTGCCCTTCACCACGTTGTCAGCGAGTTCGAAAAACGTCCGACCGCTGAACGGACGCTGACCGTACAGTGCCTCATACAGCGCCGCGCAAAAGCTAAATTGGTCAGTGCGCGTATCGACATTTGCGCCAGAAAACTGCTCGGGGGCCATATACGCCGGAGTCCCCAAAAGCGCCCCAGGAGCAAGTACATCCAGGCTGTTTGGGTCCAGCTCCACATCGCGATCGACCGGTCGAGCTGCGAGTCCGAAGTCCGACACACGGACTCGGCCGTCGTCGCCAACAAGAACGTTATCGGGCTTGAAGTCGCGGTGCACGATGCCTGCCGCATGGGCTGCCGCCAAGCCGCGTCCGGCGGCGATAAACGTTGCAAGGATCTGAGGAACGCTGCGCTGGCCGCCACTGATCCAGTGGCGCAAACTGCTGCCGACCACCAGCTCCATCGCGATATATGTGACCCCCTCAGCCACTCCAACGTCGTACACGCTCACCACGTTCGGGTGCGACAGCTGCGCCATGACCTGCGCTTCGCTGATCAACTGCTTCGTGGACAGATCATTGCGTTGCCGGAGCACCTTGAGCGCAACCAAACGCCCTAACTTCGGATCGCGAGCCCGCCACACCCTTCCCATGGCGCCCTCGCCGATTTGTGCCTCCAGCGTATAACGTCCAAGCGAGCTCCCAGGAACGAGCGACGGAGAGCGCTCCACTCCGTCACTAGGCTCAGCTGTGTTACTCGAAAGCGTTGCGTCGAAGGCAGGGTCGCCTGGCAACGCGACAACATTGCCGGACTGCGTAGTGGCACCCGCCACGACGGCGAGCAGTTCGCGGCATTCCTCACACGTGTCGAGGTGTTGCACCACGCAATGGCGCTCCACCTCGCTGAGTCCGCCCGACATCAGATCTTGAACGAGATTGGCGTCGAGACAGTCCACACCTGGCACCGTGGTATCTTAGCCGAGTGACGTCGGACCGAGTGGCACAATTGGCGGCTGCAAGCGGGATCCCTGCGAGCTCGCACACGGCAGCCCTAGCTACGTGGAATGCCCTCGTCGACGCTGCGCGCGCCCAGTGGCCGGAGGTCACGCTTGACGAGGACGAGATCGCGAGATTCGTGGGACCGCGCCTTGTTGGCGTCGACATCGTTTCGGCGCTTGAATCGATTCCAGCTGGAGATATGGCGCTTGCGGCCGCCTGCCTCGCCCAACAAACCACCGCTCATACCGCGTTCGATGCGCTGCTCGGCGAGGTGGACGCTGCAGGCCAAGCGGTGGGAGCATCGCGCGACATCAGCGATGACGTTAAGCAATTGTTGCGAGTCCAGCTACTCGTCCCGAATGGGGACAAACCGCCGGGTATTGCCGGGTATCGAGGCAAAGGGTCGCTGCGCGGTTGGCTGCGGATCACCGCAACGCGCGAGCTGATTCGCCACAAGAAAAAGCGACAGCGCGAAGTATCGCTTCCGCCGAGCCTAGAGGTGCTGTTCGCTGCCGACAGCCAGGAGCTTCAGGCGCTCAAAGCGAAATATCGCAACGAATTCGCGGCGGCACTCCGCGAGGCGATCGCACTGTTGTCTCCCGAGGACCGAACGCTGCTGCGCCAACAGGTTGCCGAGGGACTGTCCATCGATGCGATCGGCGCAGCGTTTGGGGTTCACCGCGCAACCGCAGCGCGCTGGCTCACCCGCGCGCGCGCAGCTCTGGTCGCGGCGACCCATCGCCGACTCGCAGACCGCTTACAGCTGCCTCTCGACGAGATCGAGAGCGCGATCCGTTTCGTTCGCAGCCAACTCGACGCGAGTATTGTGCGTCACCTGCGCGCGCACGACTAAACAATCGCTCCTATCGGCGTCGATAGGTACGTGCGCAAACCGACGGTCAGGGATAGACGTCGGTGTCGTCATCGTCACTATACTCTTTTCCGTGCTTGTTGAGGTGCGCTCGCTCGGCGCCTCTCACCAAGGCGAAATCGACGGTTGCATCGCCTCCCGCAACGACCGTAACGCTCGCGCTCACCGGCTTCGCGGCGCGACGCGCGTATGCAAGTACAGTCCACGTCCCCGCGGGTACAGCCTCGATCGCGTACGTTCCATCTCGGTTGCGACGGCTATGACGGCGGTTGGGAACCACTAGAATCGTTGCGGCCATCTCGGGATGAATGTTGCAGTACACATCAACGACGCCCTTGTTCGGAAACTCCCTGACTTTTGCTGCGCCTTTCTTGAACGAACCCAGGTCGAATTTTGCCCCGGTCGTTTGTGAAAACACATTGTGAAAGAAATCATCGCCGTTGGGAAAGTTCACGCGTTCTCCTGCAGCGACTGCAACGATGTCTGGAACAAACGTCCGGTTTTTCTGGGCGATCGTTGCCCGGATTCCCGCTTCCGGCGGCTCCGAAAATCCGACCACGTACACAATCGCTTCGGCATTCACCGGCGCGCCATTGGCCTCTCGGATCGTCACCTGGCCGTGAATCCGTCCGACGCCCTGGCTGGATGGCGCCTCAGCGAGAGCCGTCCCCACACAGCTGCCAAGAACAAAACTTGCAATCGCAATTGCCCGCAGAGTGAGAGCCTTCAATGAACACCTCGTCCGCAGACAGCGTACTTTAAGTTGAAGTCACCGGGGTAGCATTTCCTGAATTGCTCCAGCTGCGATTGCCTGTTCGAACCGCGGTCGATAATCTGCGTGGCGCGTGGTGGCGGGTACCGGAAACGTAGCAACCGGTCGTGGAACGGTCATCGGAGTATTCGGCCGTGGCTGCGACGTCACGAGCGGCAGGCTTCGACGATCGACCGGCCAGACCATGTTGCTCGCGCTTGCCGATCAATCGGCGGCGCGCATCATCTCGAGCGGTGCCATCGATCGGGCCCTCCGCACCCCCGATCCGTTCCGAACGCTGCGCTACGATGCAGATGAGCCCGACGAATCCGTGGAAGAAATTGCCGGTGGTGCACCGGGCGCAGAATTGGTTTTTATCGACCTCGCGCAGCCGGCGAAGCTCAGCGACATCCGCGATGGCATTGAGCTGGTTGCGAAGCTGGCCGGCGGGAAGCCGTGGGTGGCTCACCTGGATGTCCGACGCGATGCGACGCCGACACTCGACCTGATGCTCACAGATTTGAGCCGCGGTTTCGGCCGATCGATCGTCTGCCGGTCACCGCGCCTTGCGACCACGATCGCGCGCATCTACGAGGCGGCGCGTCGACCGCTGAGCGGGGCGGACATCCGGAGCGCGCTCCGCGCCAGCGACCCGATAAGGGCGGCGCAGCGGCTGGCAGCAGTCCCTATCCATTCAGAAGTCGTTGACGTAGCCGAAGATGTATCCGGCCTCATTCCAGTTCATCGTCTGGTTACGAGTAGCGGCATCAAGCTGACACCTGTGAACCGCGCGCAGACCTGGGTGGGCGGGCAGCCGCTCGTGCCGCAATACGCGCAGTTGATCCTGACGAGCCTGCTCCCGCCGACGTGGGTCACCGAAGACCTGATCAAGTCGGCGGCCCCGCTAGTAGCCAGCGCGTCGTGGTCCGGCGCGAATATCAACCGCAAGGCGACGGACAAGCAAAAGATCAAATCGATCACCGTCCTGCCGACGCTCGCGTTCGCTTTTCAAGCATGGCTCGAGCTTGGCTACGGGCTAAAAACAACCCTTAGCGTTGATGAAATCGGCCGTATCGAGCGCGCTGTAGCAGTATCGTTGCTCTGGAACCGCCAGGGCAAAGACCTCAGTTCGCTCTATCCGTGGATGAACGAGCACACGCTCACGGCGTTCGCCTGGCGCCGCCGCGCCTACCTCGACGACCTGCACGCTGTGATCGGTTCTGGCAAGAAAGCCGTGTTCGGAGTTTCGTTAGATCAGAGCGGCTGGCAACTGTGGCGTGCGCAGACCATGGAAGCATTCGCCAAGAACGACCGGCTGCTGCTGCCGTGGGCGAGGTCATGGCTGCCGTCCGAAGAGCTCCAGAGCGCACTCAACGCACTGACCGACGCATGGCACCAAACGGTCGAGCCCCTGGAAGCGATCCGAGACGACGACTCGCTCGTCAAAACGCGCGGTTACAAGATGTTGTGGAAGGCGGCGAAGGGTGCAAAGGCGACGAGTAAGACCCCAGTCGACGCCAGCTACCTCAATCGCTTCTTTACGTACGCGTGGCAACGCCGTTCGGGCTGGGCCAAAGAGGCCGTCAACGATGCTGAGGCGCGCCGAAAATTGATCGAGGGTTTTGCGCGCTACGCCGGGGTTGCCGCCGACGAAGCACCGACAGGAACCAGCGGTGCCCTGGCGTACAGTCCCGGCACGGCAAACGCGCCGCCGCTGCCGTCGTCGCTTTCGACGTCGCCCGCGATAGCCGCGCCGCTCTACATGGTACCGGTCGGCGCCGAAGTGCGCGCAAATATGGTGCTGCAGTTCCCAGATGTGTTCGAAGCGTTCCAGACCTTTGGATATCGCTGGGAGCTGGTGAAGCTGCCGATCGACACGGTTGATGCTGCGATCCAGCGCGGCAACGACCTCGGCTACGAACGAACCGACAGCGAAGCTCCGGGACTCAGAACCACGCTCTCCAACCAGCTCGATCGACGTTACGGCTACGCCAAGGAAGACGTCCATCGCGTGTTTCAGTCACTGGACGGTGCACTGGGACTGGCGGGTATTGGTGCGTCCGCCATGGTAGGTGTGGGCGCAATCGCCGGGTTCATCGGCGAAGTGATCAGCAGTGTCATCGAGTGGCTCACCGCAAAACAAGACGAAAAGCGCATCGCGCTGACCGAAACCGGGTTGTTTTTGCTCCGTTGCATCGCAACGCCCGTAACCGCAGACGATGCCGATCGGATCCGACCGCCCTCGGCAGCGTACGTGCCGCTATGGGTGCAGTCCGTCCAGGAGGTTGCCGACAACGCAGCGCTCCACCTCGAGATCACGCGCTGGATCCAAACGCCGCTTACGTTGACGAAACTACGCGAACGGCTCGCGAGGACTAAAGACGCCAAAGAGAAGGAGGAGATTCGCAACGAAATCAAACGTCTCGAACTCGAGCTCTCGGGGTCCGTCGACGGTGTGCTCGACCACGCATACCAGACGCTTTTTGCGTATCTGCAAGAGCTCAAACAGCGCGATTCACCGCATTGGGCCGACAAGAAGCAGACCGAAAAGGCGCTAAAAGACGCGACGGAGCAACAGAACGCTCTATGGAAGCGGATCGAGCACCGCCAGAAGTGGCGGAGCGACCTCGGCGAGCATGCCCCGAGCCCCGAGCAGATGACGCGCCTGCGCGGTGCGATGGTGACTGACACCGGAGACATCATCGAGCTCGTCGCGGATGCGTTTCGCCATCCGACGACAGGCGACTTCTACGTATTTGACTCGACGAAGCCGCACTCGGGGCTCGGCCGCGCTTCGGATGCCGACCCCGCCGTGGCAATCCGCAAAGCGCTCAAGAAAACTCTCGACAGTAGCGATCATGGATACGGCCGCGGTCACGTCAGTTTCTTTGTGACGATCGACGGCGTATCGTCGCGACAGAGCTTCCGGACGACGCCTGATCTCGAAGCGGTTCTCATCCACTCATTTGAGAACACGATCCAGCTCGCGACTGCCGTAGCTCTGGTCGTGGTCGTCGCCACGGGCGGGGCGGTTGGTGTTGCACTGCTGCTGCCATTGGCGATCGTAGGTGCAGTTCCGTCGCTGTATCGAATCCTCAAGAAAGTAAGTGAGGGAGAGTTCGCAGCGACGTTCGACATGGCGACTCTGCTCGATATCGTCAACGTGATCGGCGCAATGGCGGGGCTCGGTCAAGCCGTGACGGGCGGCCTCAAGCTGATCAACCTCAGCCGGGGGTTCATGATCATGGGTCTGGGTGCAGACGCGGCCAGCGGTTTACTAATGACCGCGGACATCGCCGAGCAGATCGCACAGGCAGCCAATATCCAGCCGCCGGCAGCGCGCCATGCCCAGCTCGTCCAGATCATGGCGGGAGCATTCATGCAGCTCGGCATGATGGAGCTCGGCAAGGCAGCAGGTCGCAAGGCGGAAATGCTTCGACGCGAGGCGCTCGGCAATCACGCACGACCGGTGTTCGAGCGAGCACCCCTCGAGCTTAGCCAAAAGCTCAAGTCACTGGTGAATGCCGATGTTCCCGTGTTCCTCGATCCCGACGCGCCGAAAGGTGTTGCCACGGTCAGGATCGAAATCGATGGCTACGGCCTGCCCAGCAATCTACATGTCGTGGTGCCCGAGGCCTCACTGTCGGTCGACGCCGTCGGCCGCCCCGTGCGGTCGCATCTCCGGATCGACGAGCTTGGTGGCGCGGTGCGCCGGCTGTCCGACCGCGTCGAGTCGATCAAGACCGATGGGCGCCAGCCGCCGGCCGGAAGCCGCGCCGGTGACGCTTTCAAGGCGATCGAGGGCGCGCCAAAGCGCCTTGCCGAGCTCTCCGAGGGCATGCTGCAGAAATCCATGGAGCCAGACGCCGTGGATGCCCGGCTCGATTCCATTCGCACCGAACTCGAAGCGGCACAGCTCGCCCTGGCAGAACTGCGCGGTGGCAAGAAGTTTCTCGACGCGCAAAAACCGACCGAAGCGCGTGCTGTTGCCGCCAAGTACGACAAGCCACCACCCGGCCAGTACGTGGTTGAGATCGAACCCGGAGAATTCACGCTGCGACGGATTGTCGATTCGGTCGAACGGCCGCATCACTACGACGCGCGCAAACGCGCGGTTCCAGGCGAAGCACCGATTGAAAAGCGACCGAAACCCAAGACCGACGAGCCGCCGGCAAAGCCGAAGATGGGCGAGCCCCCAGCAAAGCCGAAGGTCGACGAGC
>CAYQQM010000085.1:8310-23685 GCA_964419605.1 uncultured Kofleriaceae bacterium
CCCCAGCGAAGCCGAAGGTCGACGAGCCCCCAGCGAAGCCGAAGGTCGACGAGCCCCCAGCGAAGCCGAAGGTCGACGAGCCGCCGGCAAAACCGCCGACCGCCGAGCCCCAACCGGCCCCGCCGCCGCGGTCGACGAAACCTGCGGAGCAGGCCAAGCCGCGTAGGACAAGAGCGGTTCCGTACGACCCGGCAGTCACCGGGGCGGCGGCCGCGGAGAAACTAGGTGGTGCCGTTCAGTTCGAGAAAACAAAACATGCTGGCGCGCGGATCCGCAAGAACTCCGACGGAAGCTTTACGATTCTGGTTCCGAGTCGGCGCAAAGCCTCGCACGCAGCTGTGATGGCGGCGGTCGACGAGCGCTTGCGGCTGCCGCAGCCACCCAGCGCGCCCACCGGCGACCCGAGCACGCGCAAGGTGAAGGGCCGAAAAGCACTTTGGTCTGGTAACGAAGAGGCGCTGTGGCGTGGCTATCCACCTCCGCGCGAAGACCACTACTACGTCTGGCGCGGCAAAGACATCGAACATATTAAGCGGCCCGGAAAAGCCGACGAAGGCGCGTCGTACCGCTACGACCCGAAGCGCGATACGTTTAAGAAACGGCCCAAACGAGAGCAGATCATCTTCAAGCCGGGAGATGATCCAATGGAAATCCTTGGCGCGAACTCGCCTGGCGAGCCATTTGCGCTATGGGTTGAGACCGTAACCGGCGAGAACGGCGTGCTCGTACGCATGCTCGGCCACGAGCCCGGCGTCGGCCTTCCGCGCCCTGGAGCGAACGGGCCGATCACCAGAGAATGGATCCGCCAGCAGATGAAAGACCCGACCGGAAAGACCGCAGGACAAATTCTCAAGCAGGTCAAAGAACACGTCCAACCACTTCTCGATAGAGCGATCCGCGACGTCCCCAAGCTGCGCAAACGAGCGCGATACGAACGGCTGTGGCAACGAGCGCGCAACATCCTCGGCACCGACGCCGCCGCCGATGTCGCCGTCAGTCATCGCGCCCTGCTCGATATCACCTCCGAGCCGCAAGGCCGGGTCCACGCCGAAGGTCTGCACCCGATCGATGCTGGCCACATCGCCGCCAACTGGTTCTTCGATGCAGTAGCACCCAAGGACGCCATCCGCGAGATCTCGATCGGGGCCGACACGGTGAGGGCGATGGGAAGTGACCCTAGCTACGTTCCGATCCTCGATGGAGTTACCATGTCGGCTGGCAAAGGTAAGGAGGTGAAACACGGCCGATCTCAAATCGTAAATCCCGATCCTTTGCTCGGTGGGAGAAACCGTCGGCAGTGGGACATTTTTAAGCGGCTCCCTGGTGCGCGCATCAAAAACGCCAAGCTGCCGTCCGAGGGCGTCGCCATCCACAAGATGGAGTACGCGCTGACCCATCCCGAAGGCGTGATCGCAAATGCCGATTGGATCGCCGAGCAATTGCTATCGAGGGAGGCGAACGCTGATTTCATGTTGTTCGACCACGAGCGCGGCATGAAGACCTGGACATCACACGAGAGCAAGATGCGCGCCGATACCACGGGACTTTCTCCGACCGAGCTCGCTGCGGAGATCCGCACATTCATCAACGGCGAGCCAGGAGTCCAGCTATGAGCAATCCATCGCGGCTCGAGATCGTGGTGACCGCCGCGACCTGGACGTTCGACAAATCGACGCGGGCGGCTGCAGACGCGCAAATCCGCGACATGCTGCGAGCACTGCACACACTGGGGTGGCATCCGCCGGAGGTTCCCGACATCGTCAAGGTCGACGGCCGGTCGATCGCGCCGCGTGAAGATTGGTTTGAACAGGCATGGAAGCGAGCGAGATATGGCGCGATGACACGTTGGGGGCCGCGAGATCGCGCGGTGATGGAGCTCGACCTCGGCGTCCGCACGACCTCCCTTGTCAACCGGCAGACAACGTTCACGATTCCGTCGCTGGTCGCTGGCCTGGCGACGATTCCATTCACGCTTGCCACAGTCGGCGGCATCTTCTACGGGCCGCAGTGGGTCTTCCCGCCAGACTACTTTATGCACCGCGGCTTTGCCGGACAGCACGGCTCGTTCGGACTCGCAGCGGTGTTTCGCGGCGACGGCCACAACGTTCTGGTCTCGCGGCGTTGGCTGACACACGGGGGACCGTGGCGCGTCCTGCGCGGACCGAACGATACGACGTTCGTGCAATTCTACGATCTCGGTGCCAAGTCGCCAGAGGTGGCCTGGTCTCAGGCGAAGGACGCGTATCCGCGGCTCGAACCCCGCTACGACGGCACCACGGGTTTCGTTTGGTTCGATGAGACTCCAGGCGACCAGCTTCCCAAAGACGCGATCTATGACCACAAAACTCAAACGACCTGGGTGCTGGCAAAAGATCGCAGCGTGGACACCAACGAAATGTACTGGGTCGCGCTCGAGCGCTTCAACGGCACCGTTAAGCCGGCGTCGATGTACCGAACGGTGAAGGCGAGCGCGTATCTGTTCGCTTCCGAGCAGCGCGCGAAACAGCATCTACACGAACTATGGCTGCGCGGTCACCAAGTCTGGTTCGAGCGCGGAACCGAGCGCGTGCGGATCGACGAGACATACGATCCGGCCCCACCTCCCGCGCCTGCGTGGGTCCGCGAGGCGGAGGCGCGCGAGTCAAACCCGGCTCCGACTCAACAGCCCATGGCCAAACCCGCCGAAGCGCTCGGCGACGAGATCGATGACGACGAAGGCGACCCCGACGCAGATGCATCGGGCGGTCTCTGAACTACTCGGAAGTGGCGTTCGCGAACGTTCCATCGATCTCACAACTGCCGCAAGCCGATGCGAACGGTCATCGTCCCGCCTGCGACATCGGGCACCATCACCGTTTCGTTGATTTCTGTCGCACCCGACTGGAACGGGGTTAGGGGCACCGCAGGTCCCGCCACGGGCTGGAAACTCATGAGCTGCTCAACGTTGTGCATGTCGTTGCAGTCCGACGTCCCGTCGTAGGCATCGATCACAGTGACCATCAAAAGGAACTGAGCCGGAATTCCCGTACCCGGAAAATCCGAGATGGTAAGCGACCCCGCCGGGATGCCTCCTGGTCCACCGCGCAGCGGCCCCGCCTTTGTGCCCTGGGTCGTACACCCGCCGTAACTCGGGGATGTCAGCGTGAATCTGCCGCTAAACGTGCCGTCGGTAAGCGTAAACGTCCCGCTGCCCGGAAACGCGGGGTCCTCGACGAACGTCACTTGGGTGTTGACGGTCTCGACGACGGTGACGCCACCGGGCTGCAACGAGTGCCGTTCGCTGCTGACTTGCCCCCCCCACGTTTTACCGCCGGTAATAAGCAAATTGGATGTGAGCATGATTCGACTTGGCGGAAGTGCGTTGATCGACGCGCTGACCGCGACGGGATTACTCGACGGCGCCGACGGGGGTGCTGTGAACGTTGCGCTCGTGCCCCCGCCCGATACCGTCCCGACTTGCGCGTTGCCACCCGCTACGCCATTGACAGTCCAATCAGAGGCCGTGAGGACGTCATCGTCGGCCGCGACTTCGCAGCGGGCGAGCAGAGACATGAGTTCATCGCCCTCGTCCACGGCCTGGCAAAATTCGACCGAAAGATTGAGCGTGTCATTGGCACGCACGGTCGCAGAACCGGGGACGATCTGAGCGCCATGCACGCGCGACCAATCCGAAAAATGCGTGGCTTTCACAGACAGTTCCTGTGCGGTGGTGTCAAGCAAAACCGTGTTGTAGCGATGCCAAAATCCCTGATCGTCTTGGTACGCAACGCGTAGCGCTTCTGCGGAAGTGCCATTGATCTCTGCAGTTGCATATTTCATTCGAATCGTGATCGGGATTTGAAATACTTGCCCATGCGGCAACAGTCGAAAAGCGTTTCCTCGGCCGCCCCACGCGGTATTCGTAATGGCTTCGACCTGCAGCGCAGTGTCTGCGGCAAGCGCGCCCGGGGGAATCTCGATCGTAACCTGGGCATCCGAACTGGATAGCGATCCGCCGCCCGGTCCAACGACACCCTCGACGCGCCCGCCCACTGGTTCCCCGACCAGCGTCGCTTCAGGCTGAGGCGGCGGTTTCCGCTGCGGTGTGTTGGCGCACGCTGACGCGAGCGCTACCGCGAACGTCGCTACCGCGAACAGCGTCGTGGCCGTGTCCCAATGTCGTCGCATGTGATGCTCCTCTCCGACTGAATATGAGGACGATCGAGCCGATTTGTTGCACGTCGTCGGAAAATTCGAACCGACACTATGCCGCTGCAGTGATCAAGTCTACGGTCCGACCATCTTAGTTGCGCACCAACCGCCCGCTGCCAGGTATATGAGCACTATCGATGACCTCGGAGCCCGGCGCTTCGACTGGCGCCTGTCCGCGGATCTCGATGGTCTCGAGCGTCTGGTCGAGGCTGACCAACACGATGTCGTCTAGGACGCCGCCAGTGACAACCGCCAGTCCAGCGCCGAGGGATAGGACTTCTGATCCACAAAATGCGGAAGGGAAAGCGAAGGTGGAGGCATCCAAGGTGAATTGAACTTCCCTCGAACCTCGCTGAAGGCGACGTAACAGTGAGCGGAGACCAGCGGCGTGGTAGTGTCGGCCTGCTTATGAATTCTCGACGGCGAGGCGACGCTTCCATATTAATTGTGACCGTCGTTTTTGCGTGTGGGCCTGGTCCGTCGGCGTATGACCCTGCAGAGCCGTGGACGACCGGAAAAATCACGTTGGCCTCGGAAATTCCAGTCGCCAACGCGTCGTTTCTTCACGTCCGGCTATTTGAAACGCCAATATATCCCGCGGAAGAATTGGGAACTCCATTGTGGTTGCACTCCGATGCAGTCACCGTCACCCAAAACTCGTTCCCAGCAGCCTATAAAACTCCAGGCGGCATTGGCTGCGTCGATACGGTACATTTGCGAACCGTCGCGTGGATATCCAACGATCAAGCATCAGAAATGCCGCACGATCGAGAACCGTTTGGAGTAACGGACTTCGTCGCCGAAACATGCGGAGCTCAAGACCGTATTTGCGCCTGTGGTAATACAGCAGTCGACGTCCACATCGACCGTTCGAGCTTTTGACCCAGGCGCTCCCGCCGACATGTACATGAAGAGGACGAAGCCGATGCGGCGAGGCGTTCTAGCGAAGAGAGCGAAAGCATCCATCGGATGAGGGTGACATCGACATCGTCACACACATGAGAGCGTTCGTTGCTCTCCGCTGCATGCTCTGAATCGGGACACCAACGCGCAGCACCCATAGACTCTAGCGCGAGTACATCCTTCCCATTGTCCAAGTCGATGTAGGCGAGGGCGTGCATTGCGATCGAGCCTCTCCGTTCGCAAACCCTCCGCTCGGTTTGATGTTTGGCGCCCGATCGGACTTTACAGGTTCTTGGCTGAGGCCTAGATTTGTCCGCGGGTGTGGTACCTCCATTTGCGGGAGTCGCTGGCGCCGGAGCTGGCGGAAGGATCGAGCGGACAGATCGATCGCGCGCTCGGTCCAGACTTGGCCGATGAGCTTGAGAGTCTCGCGGGCGTCGTGCAAAGCGTCGCACCGCTGGTCGCGAAGGCAGCGCCGGGCGCTCTCAAAGGAGCCGCCACCGGATTCATGCTGGGTGGACCCGTCGGTGCGCTCGCCGGCGGGCTCGCTGGCGGCCTTTCAGGTTCTGGCGCTCTTCCCGGTGTGAACCAGCCTGCGCCCACGGGTTCTGCGGCGACGGCTGCGGCGCAGTCCCGTGTGCCGATCGCAAATCCCGCTGCCCTTCAGTTATTGCTGACGCTGCTGCGCCCGGAGGTTGTCGAAGCATTGATCGCCATGGTGCTGGGCCGCAATGGCGCGCGCGGGGTCGACATCTCGGGCCAGCCGGTACCCGTTGCCGCTGTCAGCAACTTGATCCAGTCGCTCGCCGAAGCGGCATCCGCAACGCATCACGCGATCCAACCGCGCGGCGGAGTGCCTCGCTATTTGTCGGAGGCCCGCAGACGCGGCGAAGACATCAGCACTCCCGCGGTGCGCACTGCAGCGCTGCTCGAGCTCGTTCACGACGCTTGGGACGATGACCTGCCCCAAGCCGACGCTGACTTTGAAGACGAACTCGATGCCGAGGATCTGTATCCAGGGGAGATGAGTCCGTGAGCGAAGTCGACTTCACACAGCTGCTGCAGATGATGCAACAGAATCCCTCGGGGAGCCGCCAGTACATGGCGGAAACGCTTCGCGCCCACGCGGGTTCGGATCCGCGCTTGGCTGCGATGCTCGACTACATGCAGCGCGATGAAGCAACCAACGCGCCTGCACCACGCGACCCGAGTCGGGCGGAGCGGATCCGCTCGATGTTCAAGGAAATGCGCGAGGAGCTCGTTGAGCTGCACGAGCGCAATGATGTGCTCGCAGACGCGCTGGGCGCTTGCCCCACGTGTTGGGGCCGCGTCAAGCACTGCGGCGAGTGTCGAGGTCGAGGACGCCCCGGTTGGCGCGCGCCGGACCCGAAGCTGTTCGAAGAGTTCATAACGCCAGCAATCACCAAACGAGGAGAACCGTAATGCCGCTATATGCAGAAGACGTTTACGAAGATCTAGACGAAGCTGACGACGAGGACATCGAAGACGCGCTGTTAAAAGACGATGACTTTTCGGAGCGGCGGCGGCGACGCAATCGCACGCGGGGTGGCGGCTACAACAAACCGCGCATCGAAAAGTCGTTTGCGACCCAGGCCCAACTGCAGCAGGTCAGCGAACGCATCGCAAAAGACATCCGGGCGCTCGACACCAACGTGAAGTCGCTCGAGACCGCTGCGCGCCGCGGCCAGGGCAACATGAATCAGAGCATGCAGATGATGGCGCTGTTGCCGTTGCTCACGAAAAAAACGGCGACGGTCACCTCCTCGGGAACCCTTCCCGCCAACACGAAGGTTGTGGTCGACGACAACGACATCATGAGCTCGATGCTGCCGATGATGATGATGATGTCGATGCCGGGCAACGCGCCCACGATGAACGGTCAAAGCCAGGGTGGCATGGACCCCATGATGATGATGATGATGGTGTTCGTCATCAATGAAAGCAACAAGAAAGGGGCGCGCGCGTGAACTTCTTCAACTTCATCCTGACGCGCCAAATCGTCCTCAACAAAACCGAGGACGCGGATCGAGCGAACAAGCTCGGCCTGCTCACCAGCTTCCTACCCGGACCGTGGGGCATGATGATGGGTGTCGTGTTAGCTGGCCGCGAGGAACCACCCGCGAAGCTCCGCAGTACTGCAGAACATTCCAAGGGGCCGCCAGCCGCCCGTCGCTCGCCACCATCCCGCAAGTCGACCGTCGCCCGATCGTAGCCGCGGTGATGCGTGGACCCGGCGTTATGGGCTGAGCTAGAAGGCCCTCGGGACGACGTTGTCGCCGCATTGGTGCGCTTTGCACCAAACGCGTCGCCACGCGCTCCCGACCCTGCGGACACTCTCCGTACACTACCCAACAGCGTACGGATCGTCGCTCGCTTCGGCGACATCGCGACGATTCGGGTGCGACGTGGTGACTTGCTCGCATTGCGCGCTCATCCTGCAGTAGCGAGCCTGAAGGCACCGCGACCTATGGTTCCGGACCGGCCCGATCGGTCCGATCGCGAACCACGAGGCGGGAACCCACGCCGGTTCGCGATCCGATCGCTCGGTCGCGGCCAACCCTCTGGTCGGGGTGCGGTCATCGGCATCGTCGACTGGGGATGCGACTACTCCCACCCGAACTTCATCGGCCCCGGTGGCCGCACGCGCTTGCTGGCTCTGTGGGATCAACGCGCGCGCGGCCCATCGCCTCGACCGTATGGCTACGGTACTGTTCATAGCTCGCGAGCGATCGATCGCGCACTTGCCAGCGGCGATCCGTTTCGCACGCTCGGCTACGATCCGATCGACGCCGATGACGAGGGCAACGGGACTCACGGCACCCACGTCATGGACATCGCCGCCGGTGCACCACGCGTTGGCCCCGGTGGGGTCGCCCCTGGCTCCGACCTCGTGTTTGTGCACATGGCGGCGCTATCGTGGGGACCGCGCCACATCGCGAGCTCGGTGTGCCTGCTCGAAGCCGTTGATTTTATCGCCCGCATCGCCGGCTACAAACCGTGGGTCATCAACCTGAGCCTTGGCAGTCACAACGGACCGCACGACGGAACCACGCTCGTCGAACAAGCGCTGGACTGGATCGTTACCAGCGGCCCGGGCCGAACCATCGTCCAGAGCTGCGGCAACTACGGCCAGCGCCCAGTCCATGCCGCGGGTCGACTCGAGCGCGGCCAACGTCGCCTCCTGGCGTGGCATGTCGACCCAAGCGATCAAACGCCGAACGAAATCGAGCTTTGGTACGGTAGCGGCGACGCCATTGCGATGAACCTCATCGCTCCCGATGGCAGGACGATCGCCCGCGCGCTTCCCGACAGCCACGGTCCTATCGTCGACGGCGGGCGACACATCGGCCGGTTCGCACATCGCCGCGGCGATCCCAACAACGGCGACAATCAAGCCTCGATCTTTGTCGATCCAGAACTCGCGCGGCCCGGACCGTGGCGCATCGAGCTCGAAGCGCTGACCATCGCCGATGGTCGCTACCACGTGTGGATCGAACGCGACGAAGTTACGCGCGGCAGTCAGTCTCGGCTCGCGCGCAAAGACTTCGTTGCCACAACCACTACTGGAACGATCTGCAACGGGCATCATACGATCAGCGTCGGTGCGTACGATCCAGCCACGCGAGCGAGAGCGTGGTTTTCGAGCATCGGACCCACACGGGACGGGCGCAACAAGCCCGATCTGCTAGCCAAAGGCGTCGGAATCGTCGCTGCGCGCAGCGATGGGGGCGACGATGTCGACGGCGATGACCTGCTCACGGTGAAGTCAGGCACAAGCATGGCGTCGCCGCATGTCGCTGGCTGCGTCGCTGTTCTGTATGAGGCCGCGGGCCGGGCGCTAACGGCTGACGAAGTAAAGACGGTTCTCATCGATAGCGCTAGACGAGGAAGCGAGGGCCAGCCCCGAGTCGACCTCCGCGCCGCAGTCGCGAAACTGCGCGAATATCTCGCCTCTCCTAACAACGCGAAGTCCACTGCGCAGTCCCCTGCAGAGTTGTTTGACTCGGTTGCGCGATCCTCCAGCTTCCAGCTCGCCGTGCCAGACGTAGAGGTAGTCGCCATGCCCGGTGCGCCGCCTTGCGAGTCCATCCAACCCGGCGACATGCTGATCGAGCGCGCGCTTGGAGAAGGCAACCTCGCGTCGCTCGTCGTAATCTCCGAGAAGACGAGACCACAGGCAGAAAAGGCCCGCTCGAATCGAGTCATCGTACGGCCACGTATCCACGCCGCGCCACGCCGATTCATGCCAGCGGGCGCCGGTCTTTTGGCCCGCCGTGCCAATGGGGTGGTCGTTTCGATCGGAGCCCCCAGCCGGCGGCTGCGCAACGCCCAGCAAACCGGCTCGGTCAACCCCACACTGCCTCGGTTGACGCACGCCGAAGCCATTGGCGGATTTCTCGACTCGCCACAAAAGGCGGTCATCGGCGTAAGCCGCGGCGGCCTGTTTTTGCGCGTCGGCTACGACGTCGTATACGTCGCCGGCGTCAGCCGCGCCCAACAGGTGTTTGCGATGATCCTGTCTGCACTCGTCGGCAAAGCCTACTCACCGCTGTTGGCAGAGGAGATGAGCACTGCGCTCGAACTGAACTTGAGCGGGGTACAGGACCCTACGGGCCCGGCGGGCGACAACGAGGTCATTGCCTCGAACGGACAGTCAGACATCGGCACCACCGATGCTCTGATCGGTCTAAAACTCGTTCGCTGGCTGCGCGACACAAAACACATCGAATTCGATCCAAAGCGGTTTAACGACCTGTTGTGGCGCCGACTAGAGCACGCAGTCGCCGTTGAGGATGCATGGCTCGAAGTGTTCGAGCATACGAAAACTGCGGGCACTTTCGGCCGCAGTTGGGATTCGTCGATCTTGCCACAGGCCCGTCGCTACTACTGGGTGACGCAAGCGATGTTTACGGCGATCGCATGGGGCCTCGGCCCGCTCGTTGAGCAAGCGCGTGTGGCATACCTCGCACGGGAATTGAATCCTTCAGCCAAGTATGGCGATGCCGCTTTCGACAACTGGACCAAAGCGATCGAAGCGCTGTGGTCGCGCTTTAACGAAGGCGCCGACCCACTCGACGCAACCCGCGCTGATGCCGAGCTAGCATCTCATCCGGGCTACAAGTACCTATTCCCCGGGGCAGATAGCGAACGCAGTGCGTTCCCGGCGAGACTTCGCTTCATTCAATTTTGCCTCGCGCTGGAACCTGGCCTCGCGGCAAAGGCGAAGGAAGCTCGGAGCAAGCAGGGTCACGACGCGCGCAAGAAGCTGCTCGACCGCTTCGCCGAGGACTACAAGATCATGCTCGACCTCAACACCATGGCAAACGCCAATGGTGAAGACATCTTGCACGATCAGATCTCGCAGGCCAACGCGAATCCGTTCCCGTGCACGCTCGCCGTATCGCCGAAGGATGAAGCATTGCCCGCTGGCGGCGATATGTCGGCCGATATGACTGTCGATGCCGACCACTGGCTGAGCCTATGGAACTACCACTACTGGTGGGACCTGATCCGGATCGAACCCGATGGGAGAAAAGTGGAAACGTCGATGAGCCGCCTCACGATGTTGAGCCGTCGGCTGGGCCGGGATGAAGAATACAGCCGCGCCGACTTCCAGCGCCTCAAGCGCGAGGTGGGTGACGAATGCGGACCGGCGGTCGTGGGCGCATCCAGCGTCGCATCGTCGCTGGCGATCATCCGCTTTACGGGAACCGTTCTCAAAGATGTACTGCGGGCGATCTTCGAGAAGCCGTACCAAAAAAGTCTCGTCCTGCCAGGACCCGGCTTCTACATGCTGCGATGCATCGCAGGCAGTACGCGCAACAAGGGACCGTTGCACCGCGTGCCGAGCGCCGCCTATCACCTATTCCGGGTCGTGGCGAAGAAAGACCTGGCAGCCGAGCAAGCCAACGCCGCGCTCGAAGAGCTACGACTCAATGACCTGCTGTGGAAGCCGCTGCTCGAGTCTCAACTCAAGCAAGAAACGTTCGAGGGTGAGGAGCTGGAACAGAAACGGTCCGAACTGGCGATGATCAACGCCAGCCTCGCCGGCGATGCAGTCTCGATGTACGGGGTCCAGCGTGCGAACCTCGAACGGGGAAGGACCGACAAGGCGGTCGCCGCTCAGATTTCCACCGACCCCGAGCAAGTTCCAAGCAAAATCCGCGAGCGACTCGAAGAAATCGATAAGATCCTCGCTGAGCGCACGCGCCGACTTTCCAGCGTAACCGGAACGCCGTACCGCGTAATCACCACGCTGGTCACCGACGCCGGAACGCTGAAGCTCCTCATCGAGGCCGTCGACGTAAGCACCGCGGACGGCTTCGATGTGCTTGTCGTCGATTCAACAACGCCGAAGAGCGGATTCGAGCGGCGCAAAAAACCGACCCGGCTGGCCGCGATTCGCGATGCCCTGGCGAACTTGCTCGAGAATTCGGTGACGGGTTACGGCCGCGGCTGGTGCACCATCCTCGTTCCCGCTAACGGCACCACGGGCATCGCGGACCACGAGCGCGATACGTTTGAAGTCGGCAAGGACGTCGAATCGATGTTCACCGAAATGGTCGAGGGAGGGTCGATCATCATCTCGGTGCTGGCCCTGCTCGCTGCACCATTTACAGGTGGCGCCAGCCTGACCATTCTCATCCCGATGGGAATTATCGGCGCGATCCCATCGGGCTACCGCATCGCCAAACGCAACGAAGAGGGCACATTCGCCTGGGACATGGAAACAGCGCTCGACGTGCTGAACATCGCGAGCGCGTTTTTGGGCGTCGGTCAGATGACTTCGTCATCGCTCAAGTTCACGCGCCTCGCCGGCGCATTCAAGTTGGCTGGACACGGCGCAGATGGCCTCAACATCATCATGGGCAAGGCGCAGTTGCTGAAGGAACTGCAGGACATCAGCACCGATCCAAACTTGCTGCCCGGCGAGCGGCGCTACAAGTTGGCACTCGCCCTCTCCAATACGCTCATGAACGACGGCGTCATGGTGGGGCACATGCTTGCCATGCACATGTACGGCGAGATGATGAAACACGGCGGTGACCCAACGAAGTTTCCGCTGCCCAAGGGCATCCTGCCCGATGACTACTCGTTGCCGCCGGTGAAGGAACGCTCGCTGCCGAGCAACCTCCAGCGCGCACCGGAAGATGTTCACGCCAAAGTAAAGGCGATTGCCAAGCGCGACGTGGTCGTCGTGATCGATCCCGAGCTTAAAGGCAAGACTGCCGAGGTGCGCTACGTCCTCGATGCGTTTGGCTTTATCGACGACGTGTACATCGCGCTCGGTCCCAAGGCCGGCGATGCGCAAATTCCATCGCACGCAGCAACGGCACGCCAGCTGTTCAAGTTCACCGGTGTCCTTGGCAAGGCTCGTACCCTGATCTCGTGGGCGCGTGCATACTTTGCAAAAGACCCGTCGCGCAAAGTGGGAACATCTCGCGCCTGGGAAGCGCGGGTTGAGCTCGAAAAGTTGCCCAAGCAGATCACCGACTACATGCGCATGCTCGGTGCGGAGATTGCGGCCGGGACGAAAACACCCAAGGATGTCGATGCCTACATCGCGGGTTTGTTCGATCAGCTGGCGAAACACGAAGCTGCGCTGAAGGATGCCTCGCGCAGCACTGGGCGAATCGCAGCCGACGACACCTCGCAACCGCTATCCCCGCGCGAGCAGGCGATGCGCGACGGGAGGCAACAAGCGCATATCGTGACCGGCATCCCGCTCGATCGCATCGACATTGCGGATGCGCCGAAATCACAGAACCACGTCAGCGTGAGGCGAAACGGCGACCGGCTCGAAATTCGGGTATCCGAGAAGGTTGAGGGTTATTCGCTACAGCCGGAGGACATCGTCGACGCCATCGAAGCTCACCAAAAGCTGCACGACAAACGTCCCCCGGCGTTCCCAACGCCAGATCCTTCCAAACCGTGGAGTGCCGAACAAGAAGCGCTGTACCAGGGCAAGCTGCCATCAGAGTTCGGCTATCACTGGGAGCTAAAGAGCGAGGGCAGCCTCGAGTATCAAGCGAACGACCCCAACTTCACGCCACGGATCTACGACCCGGGCACCGGCACGATGCGTTTCGATCCGGCAGCGCCGAGGAAACCGCGAGAACCGGTTCCAGCATCGTTTGGGCCAGACTATGCGGCGGACCCTATTCCGAAGCTGTACACCGATGTACCGCATCTGGATTCAGACATTGCGTTTCCCGGGCTGAACGCAAGCGATTCGGCAACGATGGTGGCTAACCCGGCGTCCCCTCCGTCTGAGCTCCAGCGAACGACCACATTGCGGCAAGGCAGCCGCAGAGCGCAAATTCGCAACAAATGGGTTGCCTCAAAAGCGGAGCTCATCCTCGATGCTCACTTCTTCAACACGCTATTGCCAGAGTCACTTGCGACGACGCCGCCGCTAGTGACATCAGGTCGCCACGCAGGAAAAACGCCGACACCAATGATCGCGACGTGGCGCCACATGCAGCAGTGGCGCATCCCGTTCGGAGGCCTACGACGCTTGGTACTTCATACCATCCAGAACGTCGCAACCGTGATGCAGGTCCATGCGGCGATGCTCGCGGAGGGAACCAATGTCGAGACCGCTCGCAAGGCGGCTATACCTAGATCGCTGGCTGATAGGCTCTATGCAACCGCACTGGCGAAATACGGGCGTACGATCGCGACCCAATCCGGTCATGTGATTACCGGCATCGAATTTGGGCCCGGCGTGCCGCAGGAAGTCCCCCTGCGGGAGCTGATGAACTACTACGCAAACCAAATGGGCGACTTGGCCGACCCACCTTCCATGGCCAAACTGCACGACGACCTGCACAAGTCGATCCTAATCCCCGACGGATCGGGCGGCATGAAACCCATTCCGCTCGACATGAACGTGTATATCAATTTTGACCTGATACTTCTTGTCGAGGAAGGCCCATGACCAAGGTGATCACTCTAGTGCTCGATGCTCATCCCACGGCGATCGAGCACTTCAAAACGCAGTGGCATCCTGATCAGCTGGCGCGCGAGTTGACCGGCGGCGGAACCCTCGAGGCCGCTGTGTTTGTCGGCAAACTCGAAGATGCTCCGGACTCGTGGGCCTACATTCTCTACACCAACAATGAAGATATCCCGAACCGCGCCACTGTTGCTGCGTTCAAAGACCGACTGGCGAAAGCAATCCTTATCGAGGAAAACATGATGGACGCACCGAAAGTTGCCGAACAACACGGCGCTCTCGGCGCGATGGACTTTGTCGCGTCCTCCTGGAGCAAAGGCGAAAATTTCATCGTCGTACAGTCTGCGATCGGTCAACAACTCGGATGGCCGCTAAGTCCGATCCAAAAATCGGCAAACTACGCGCGCACCGCAAGAACCGGCCTCACGTTGCCCAAGCTGCTCGTAAAATATCTCGAGGCAGCCAGGGGATCCGCTTCATAGCGCCACTATCGTCGAAACAGCTGTCCGCCGATCGCCACCTGACTCATCGCTCTTCGCAGGGCTCCGACCAGACGCCAGAATCCCGCATTTGTCGTGTGTTTTCGTCGCGGCCGACTATTGGTGTCGTACAAGCTGGCGCGATAGCGCGTCCCCATTTCAAGCTGCGCGCATCCACCCACCTTGGTCTTGTTGGCGATGTTTTTCGGGTTCCTGCCGTCCAAGTCGTTGTTGGTGGCCATTTCGGCGGCAATACCTGCATGTTCGAGTTCCGCTAACACGATGTCCCGGAGCTCACTATCCAGCCCGCCGACCTGAATGAGTCCCAACGGATGGGTGTTCGAAACCTTCGCCTGTCGATCGGTACAGCCGTGCAAGCTGATGCAGCGTTGCGCATTTTTCACGAGTTCGGTAGCGATCGGCTCATCGTAGTGGGCAGCCGTCACGTGCAGCGCGCGATTGCCGCCGGAGAGCAATCCTTCGAACAGCCAGAAGTCGTGTCGCGCGTGACCGTCGAACGTCGGCACCAGGGTAGCCGGGTGGTATCCGGCGACCGCAAGGGCGAGCTCGCTGGTCCCACTTTCGATCCCGCCGCCGTGGATCGCCATGACGATCGTTTGCGTTTCCGCGTTATCGGAGGCCTGCTCCTCGACCAGCTGACTCCACGCGTGGCGTCGCCATCGCTTGCCATACGTAACGCCTTCTACGTTGATCGGATCTGCATACAGATTCGTCATCGAATCATACTTATCCATGGTTCGCCTCCGGCTAGTCCCCTGGATCGGTGATTCCTAGCAGAAGTCTCATGCGTGGACCTGCAGG
>CAYQQM010000086.1:0-22552 GCA_964419605.1 uncultured Kofleriaceae bacterium
GCTGCTACATGCTTCCTCCTCAATCAGGCTTTCCTGGCGCACGCGAGGTACTAGCCGACGACTCGGTTTCGACCTTCGCGCTTGGCTTGATACAAGTGGGTATCGGCCGTCTTGATAAAAGATAGGACATCCACGTCTTGGCCTTCGAGGCTTGCCACACCCACCGAAATCGTCACCTCAAACCTATCCCCCTCGTACTCGAACGGATGATCGCTGATCAGGTGTCGAATATGCTCGCCAAATGTCCGAGCTCCGGACAAGTCGGTTTCTGGCAGCACCGCAGCAAACTCTTCCCCTCCATACCGGGCCAGGAGTTCTTCCCGACGAACCCGGGCAAGGAGGCGTCGCGAAAGTTCACGCAGCACGAAGTCGCCGGTGAGATGACCGTGGGTGTCGTTGATCGCCTTGAAGTGGTCGATGTCGAACATGAGCAGCGATAACGACCTCCGATATCGCGCGCACCGTGCGATCTCTCTCTCGAGGAACTCGAGGAAGTACCGCTTGTTGTGAGCGCCCGTGAGGCCGTCCACGATCGTCATGCGATAGATCTCTTCGTGGTAGCTCGCTTCGATACTTGAACCGGACAGAAATTTGAAGATTGCTGCACCGATCTTCACGAAATCGGCATCGCGCAGAGCCGAGTTGGTGATCGGAACATCATTGACATAGGTACCGTTTGTCGACTGCAAATCTTCGACCGACCACGTTGTCCCAGTGCGAAATACGCGAGCGTGACGGCGCGAGACCGAATCGCGATCGACATGGATGTCGCAGTCCGAACCGCGGCCGAGCACGATCTCATTGGTCAGCAGGGGAAATCTTCGTCCCATTTCAGGGCCGGGCGGATAGATCAGGACCAAACACGTCTGGCCGGTATCTCTAGCCGGCTTGACGTCTTGGACCTTCGTGACACCTGTCTTCCACTCGGTCATCGTAGGTTTCAGCAACTACACGTGATTCATTGATCCAAGCGCAGTCGACGCAGCATGTCAATGTAGGCTCCGGTGTGATATTTCAGGTTGGCATGCGATACGTCGTTGCGATCGATCAGGGAACGACGGGGTCCACGGTCCTCGTCCTCGATGAACAGCTCGTCGTGCGGGGCCGAGGCTACCAAGAGTTCCGGCAAATCTACCCAAAGCCGGGATGGGTGGAGCACGGCCCAGACGACATCTGGAATTCGGTGGTGGAGGCGCTGCGCCAGGCCACCCGCGATATCGATATCCAGCGCATCGCAGCCGTTGGGCTCACCAATCAGCGCGAGACCTCAATGCTTTGGGCCAGGGACACGGGCCGGGCTGTGAGCCATGCGATCGTCTGGCAAGACCGCAGGACCGCCGATCGCTGCGCAGCGCTCAAGGCTGCCGGCCACGAGGCGCGGGTTCGCGAGCTCACCGGCCTGCCCTTGGACCCGTATTTTTCGGGCACAAAAATCCACTGGATGCTTGCCAACGTGCCAGGAGTCCACCCCGCTGCCACCGAGGGCAAACTGGCATTTGGCACGGTAGACACATTCCTATTGTGGCGGCTATCCGGAGGCGCCGTTCACGCGACCGATGTCACGAACGCATCCCGTACCCTGCTGTTTGACCTGCACACCTTGTCGTGGAGCGACGAACTTTGCCAAACCATGGGCGTACCACGCGCGATCTTACCCAAGGTAGTGCCTTCGTCTG
This sequence comes from uncultured Kofleriaceae bacterium, assembly GCA_964419605.1. Taxonomy (GTDB): domain Bacteria; phylum Myxococcota_A; class Polyangia; order Haliangiales; family Haliangiaceae; genus JABFXX01. The sequence goes on from CAYQQM010000086.1 coordinate 1,677, forward strand.
GCGTGGTAGGCACAACGCGTGGCGTCCCAGGAATTCCGGACGGCACTCCGATCGCTGGGATCGCCGGCGACCAGCAGTCAGCGCTGTTCGGGCAGGCCTGTTTCTCGCCAGGTGACGCCAAATGCACCTACGGCACCGGTGCGTTCATCTTGATGAACACCGGTGAGCGGCCCATCGCCTCGCAAGCTGGGCTGGTGACAACGGTTGCATGGCAGGTACGCGACGAGTTGTGCTACGCGCTGGAAGGCAGCGCATTCGTGGCTGGGGCGGCGGTCCAATGGCTGCGCGACGGCCTCGGCTTGTTTGAACGCGCAGCGGATGTCGAAGCGATGGCCGCGTCTGTTCCCGACTCGGGCGGCGTCATTGTGGTGCCCGCATTTGCGGGCCTCGGCGCTCCGCACTGGCGCCCTGAGGCGCGCGCAGCGATCGTAGGCATCACCCGCGGTACCACGCGGGCGCACATCGCGCGCGCCACCCTCGAGGGCATCGCGCTTCAGAACGTGGATATTTTGCGGGCCATGGAACGCGACGCGCAGCGAGCTCTAACCACGTTGAAAGTGGATGGTGGCGCCGCCGCGAACGACTTGCTCATGCAGTTCCAAAGCGACGTCCTTGGCGTCGAAATTTCTCGCCCGGAACTCGTCGAATCGACTGCGCTTGGCGCGGCATTCCTAGCCGGGCTGGGCACTGGCGTTTGGCGCGACAAGGCGCAAATCGCCAGCACCTGGCGGGAGCAGCGCCGATTTACCCCGGCCGCCGACCGCAGTTGGGTAAAGGACCACCTCCTGCGCTGGGATTCCGCCGTAGCAAAGGCGTGATTCTTTCGGGTCGGACTGCGAAAAGTGCTTGATCGGCAGGCGTGAATGCGCGCACAGTCCCCGCCCAGGAGGTACCCGTGAAGAAGTTGTCATACATACCCCACATCGGCCGCCGTATTGCGGTCCCATTTGTCGCAGCCGCGTTGATGCTTGCTTCCGCAGCATGTACCGATGCGCAACCCGCGGACGAAGGGCCAGCAGCAGACACCACGGACCTTCCAGCTCTTGGACCACAGGACGCTTATGCGAGGAGCAGTGAGCCCCTTACCCCGTCGCGATTCATCACCGTGAACGGAATTTCCATTGCGGTATTTGAGAGCACGGGCCGACTCAAGCCCAGCGTGCTGTTCTTGCACGGCAACACCGCATCGTCGAATAGCTTCGCACGCATCATGCGTTCGCCGCTGGCAAAGGTCATGCGCTTTGTGGCGATCGACTTGCCCGGTTACGGTCAGTCAGGAAACGCGAGTGGCTACAATGCCCAGCTGTTTCGCAGCACCATCGCGTCCGCGGCATCCATGCTGGGTGTCGACGACGGTGTGCTCGCTGGCTTTAGCCTCGGCGGCGACCTCGCTTTGCAAGCGGTATCAGCGCTGCCCAAGATCAAGGGTGTATTCCTCGACGGAACCGCTCCTATCGGCATCGCGCCGGAGCTTCCCCCTCCGTTCCTCGGCCCCGCCGAGTCCCCAGCCGGCCCCGCAGTTCAGTTTGGCGCGGTTCCGGGTCTAACCCCGGAATTGATTGCGGCGTACGTCACAGCGTTTTTCCGCCCCGGCTACGCTCCAATACCGTCATTTTTCTTTAGCGATGGCGAACGCACGGATCCCGGCACCCGCTTAGCGGTGTTTCTGGCCGTAACCGGACAAGATCCGACCTTCGCCGATGAAGTCGCGGTCATCCGCGGTCTCAATGTTCCGGTGGCCCTTGTGGTTGGAGAGCAGGATTCGTTCGTCCGTCAGGCCTATCTCGATGGGCTTGCACCGTCGATTCCGAACTTGTTCTTGCACCGCATTGTTAAGGTCCCCGACACGGGGCACATCGTTCAGTGGGAACGCCCGCTCGCGTACAATGCGCTTCTCGCGGCGTTCCTGATTCGCGTCGCCAACCACTGAAGGCATGCCAGCCCGACTACATTGCGAGCGAGTCGGGAACACCAGTGCACGCCGGCAACTGATCCTACTGCACGGCATCCTCGGCTCTGGTGGCAATTGGCGTAGCATCGCGCGCGCACTGACCGAGCGGCGGCCCGAATGGGCCGTTGCCTTGGTCGATCTACGCCACCATGGCAAGTCCGAAGGCGGACAGCCCCCGCATGACCTCGCGTCATGCGCCGATGACGTGCGCGCGCTCGTCGACGAACTCGGCGGTGCCGCGGCAATCGCCGGTCACAGCTTCGGAGGTAAGGTCGCGCTCGCTGCGCGTGCCCAGGCCCGAGCCGACCTACTCCAAACCTACGTGCTCGACGCGAGCCCAAGCGCAGCAAGTCATCGCGCTGACGATCGGCAGGATCTGGTCGCACAAGTACTCGCGCTCTTCGACCAGCTGCCGAGGAGCTGGGAACGACGCGACGACTTTGTCCAGGCGATTGTCGCCGCAGGCCACGCTCGCTCGCTCGCGCAATGGCTGGCGATGAACCTCGTCCCAAGCGATAGCGGTTATGCGTTGCGGATCGACATCACCGCCATCCGCGAAATGATGACCGATTTCTACCAGCGCGACCTATGGTCGGTACTCCTCGATCGCGAGCTGCCAGGCAGCGTAGAAGTAGTGATCGCGCAGCGGTCGCCGATCGTTACGGCCGACGACCAACGCCGACTGCAAACGCCACCTCCGCATGTTCGCGTTCACACCATCGACGCGGGGCACTGGTTGCACATCGATGCTCCCAACGCAGTGCTGGATCTATTCGCGCGCTTGCTCGATTAGAACTGGGGTTAGGCTTTGTTAAGGCTTGGTTAGGTTCCCTTGATTGCGCGCAGTTTCCGCAGAGTCTCTGAAAATTCGAGCTCGGTTATAAGGCCTTTGGCCACCAGTAGCTGGTACAGCGCTGTGACGCGTTCTTCAAAGTCCGGGGGCGCCGGCACCGGCTGGGTGGCTGCGACGGGGATCGGCATGGTGACCGATACTTCCTGATCGGCTTCTACAACGCGCACTCCATTGCGGGTGGGACGCTTGGCACCCAGCAGGCGGTCGCGACCTTTTGTGATCGCCGTAGAGAACCCGTGGTAGCCTTTCTCGACCAGCTCCTCGATAGCCGATAGTGGAAGCGCAGTGACTTCGATCTCGCACGCCGCTAACTGCTCCAGCTCGAGAATTGCCGAGGTGTCAGTCGGGTCCGCCATCGCAATCCGCAGGACGTTGGTCGATCCCTCGTGGCTCAGCGACAGCGGCAACACCCGCAGCCGGGCGCACACATCTTTGGCCACCAGCCGCAACGCCTCGGGATCGACCTCTACATCGGCGGGATCGATGAGCGGAACGCGCGTCTGTTTGCGCAACGCGCCGATGAGGGCCAATTCGTCGACGCCAAGCTCGCGAATCAGCACGTACACAAGCGGCTCCTGACGCGTCGCAGCGATTCGGCCAGCCTTCACGACGCTATCTTTGGTGACCAGGCCGGCTTCGATGGCGATTTCGGCGAGAGTCTTCATCGTGCACCCGACAAGATTCGAACTTGTGACCTTTGGCTCCGGAGGCCAACGCTCTATCCAGCTGAGCTACGGGTGCGCAGACCCCGGTTTCTACTGTCTAAACCTTCGGGAGACAAGGCCCGTCGCCGCATGCTGGCTATCTGGCCAGAAAAGCGCAGCCGCGGCCGAGCCAGTGTACCATTTTCGTCATGACGCGAAAGGACGACGCGCTCGACTACCACAGCCGCGGCCGCAAAGGAAAACTCGAAGTCGTCCCGACCAAGCCGCTCGTCAGCCAGATCGACTTGTCGCTGGCATACACGCCCGGCGTCGCGGAGCCGTGTCTCGCGATTGCAGCCGACGAGGACGCAAGTTGGGAGTACACCGCGCGCGGCAATCTGGTCGCCGTCATCTCCAACGGCACTGCGGTGCTTGGCCTCGGCAATATCGGGGCGGCCGCGGGTAAGCCGGTAATGGAGGGCAAGGCGTGTTTATTTAAGAAATTCGCGGATATCGACGTATTCGACCTCGAGGTCGCAGAAACCGATGTAGACAAGTTCTGCGATCTCGTCGCTGCGCTCGAGCCCACGTTTGGGGGCATCAACCTCGAGGACATCTCGTCTCCCGCTTGCTTCGAGATCGAAGAAAAGCTTCGCAACCGACTGCGGATTCCGGTCTTCCACGACGACCAGCACGGGACTGCCATCATTTCCGGCGCAGGTCTCATCAATGCGGCGCACCTTTCAGGCAGAAAACTGGAGGACATTCGGCTCGTGGTTTCGGGTGCCGGCGCTGGCGCGATCGCCTGCGTCGAGTTTTTCTGCAGCCTCGGCATGAGACGCGAAAACGTGATCCTCGTCGACTCCAAAGGAGTGATCCACCGGAATCGCACCGACCTTAATCGACACAAACTCAAGTTTGCGATTGCGGATTCCGGAAAGCGGTCGCTGGCAGAAGCGTTGCAAGGCGTAGATATGTTCCTCGGACTCTCGGTTGCCAATACGGTCAAGGCCGAATGGCTGACGGGCATGAACGACCGACCGATCATATTTGCGCTCGCCAATCCCGACCCCGAAATTTCTTACCCCGAAGCCATCGCCGCGCGCCCAGATGCGCTGGTAGCGACGGGGCGCTCCGACTACCCCAACCAGGTCAACAACGTCCTTGGATTTCCGTACATCTTTCGCGGGGCACTCGACTGCCGAGCGAGCCAAATTTCCGAGGCGATGAAGCTCGCCGCCGCACATGCCCTGGCCGAACTTACGCGTTCTCCGGTTCCCGACTCGGTCATCCATGCCTACGGCGGAAAATCGCTGAAAATGGGACCGGACTATTTTATCCCCAAGCCGTTTGATCCCCGTGTGCTGTGGTGGGTCGCGCCTGCCGTCGCGAAGGCGGCGATGGACTCCGGTGTGGCGAGAATCTCGTTCGACATTGCAGAGTACCGCGAACGACTTACGTCAAAAAGCTCCAACGCAGCGTACTCGATCATGCGAACCATGGGTCGCGAAGCGAGACGCGATCCGAAGCGCATTGCGTTTCCTCACGCGGCCAACGCTCGCCTATTGCGCGCTGTGCAACAAATCGTCGACGAAGGCATTGCGAAACCAGTCCTGCTCGGTCGCCACCAAGAGATCGAAGCGCTGTGCAGCGAGATGTCTCTCGACCTGTTGTCTCGCGGCGTTGAAGTGATCGACCCAAGACTCGAACGCAACCCGAGTTACGAGGAGCGATTGTACGAACTGCGGCAGCGCAAAGGTCTGACCCTCCACGCCGCTCAGGTGCTGTTGCAGAAGAGCGACTACTACGCCGCCCTGATGGTGGATCGGGGACAGGCCGACGGCATGGTGACTGGCCTCCGCCTCAACTACCCAGAGACCCTAAAGCCAGCTCTTGAAGTGTTCGGCACGTTGCCCGGCTGCAAGGTCGCCGCCGGCATGTACATGATGGTGCTGAAGAATTCGGTGAAGTTTTTTGGCGACACCGTATTCAACATCAACCCCGATGCCGAGACGTTGGCGAGCATTACGCTGCAAATCGCCGATGCCGTACAGAGCTTTGGCGTCGAGCCGCGCGTCGCCATGATCTCGTATTCAAACTTCGGCACGGTGCGCGAAGCCGGCGCAAAAATCCGCGAAGCCATGGCGATCGTGCGTGCGCAGCGCCCGAACCTCGAGATCGACGGTGAAATGCAGCCCGAAATGGCGCTCGATCCGGACCGCCGGCTCCAATCGTACGCGTTTTCGCGCCTCACTCGGGCCGCAAATACGCTCGTGTTTCCAGGCCTCGACCCCGCGAACGCTTCCTATCAGGTGCTCAAGGTACTCGGTGGGGCCTCGGCCGTCGGCCCGATATTACTCGGCCTCGGAAAACCGTGCGCCGCACTTCAGAACGAAGTCACCGTAGAAGAAATCGTCAACATGACCGCCTACGTCGTGTTGAAAGCGCAGCAGTCGCAGCCGGATCGTCCGTGCGCAACGTAAGACTTGCCAACCTCGACGAGGTTACCAGGGCGGTTCAGACGTTCCTCGATCCCGTCCTCGCGAACGAGCTTGATGCAACGTGGGAGCCCGGGCGGTGGAGCTGGAGACTTCGCTGACGAGCTTAGTGCCCAGCTTCATAGGCGCTGTTTCGCACGTGAGATGTGCACAAGCGTCCGACTTCTGCTTTCCTCCCGGTCCCCCGGATGGAGTTATCGAAACCAACGATCGCCTTGTCCGAGATTTGTCCGAAGCGGCGTTTCCGATTTACTGCCGGTTCGGAATCCTGGGGTTGCGCGAACGTCATGACGGCGGCTACTACAGCGCATCCGCCTGCGAGGCTCAGAGAGATGGTCATGATTTGTGAGCTGCGCCGCCAGGATGTGCGAGCCGCCTCGGCGTCATCAAAGTGATGAATCGGCTCTTCCTCATCGTGCTTTCCCTTCGTTGGTAATGCACGAGAACCTAGATTTCTAGTTTCGGCTGGTCCGAAATTCCCCAGGCAGGTCAGGCGAGTACTCGCGCTCCGCGACATCCCACTGATTGGAAGAAGAAGCTCAACGTTCGCTCCTCTCATTCCGGCTCGCGGCAAGCCTCGGTTCAGACGTCATTGGAAGTTGAGATCTGCTGCCTCGGCCGAAGCGATGAGCTTCTTGATCTTGATGTACATTGGCACATTGGGCGCCACGTCGCGATACCTCAGCTTCTTGAACGGAAAATGCTTGCGGTACCAGCCTTCTTTTTCGGGCTTGGAGTCGACGATGACCGCAGAGCAACCGGCACCGGCAACGCCGAAGTGCATCTCGATCGCTTTTTTGAACGCATGGTGAACGAGCTGCTGCCCAATTCCGCGCCCTTGAGCGTTCGAGCTGACTGCCATGCGGGCTATCAGCAGCACCGGCGCAGAGCGGACATCCATCCCAAGAGAGTTCCCCGCAACAACGGCATGCGCGGTCGCGACGAACCCCACGATGTTGCGCGTGTCGTCAACGGCAAGATCGACGAAGCACGTGTAGCGGTGCCGCTTCTTCGCGTCTTCTTTGAGCCAACGATCTAGCTCGGCATGGCCGGAGTCGAAGTTCGAAACGTCGATGTCCGGCTCGAACGCCCTAACCACCACCACGATCGCCGAGCGTCCTATCGGCCGTACTTTTTGAAGAGCGCAATCAGTTGCTCATCTGGCGTATCGTCGTTATCGCTTGTGAATCTGCGAAGACTCTCGTCGTCGAGCGTGAGATGCTGAAGGTCTGCGTGGTCCCGTTGAGTCTCGACGAAACCAGCTGTGCCGCGAGCTACAGCACCAGTATCGGCCAAACACTTCACCGAACGACTCGACATGACACGTAAGTATATACACGATTCCGAAGGTGCGCGCAACTATGTTTCGAAGTGATTCCAGTTACCTAGAGCGAAAGCGGCCCCCCAAACGCCTCGGGGGGTGGTGAACTATCACGCGAGCTTCCGTGTAACGTAGTTCTTGGCAAAGCGAGCTCGTCGCTCAGACTGCACTTGCCCCGCGCCGACGCGGCCCATTGATTTTGCTGGAGTCATACTCCGGCGCGCTTCAGCACACGCCGCAGCCGGGCCGAACGCGCAGCGTAGGCGGCGCCGTCCGGGGTCCCAAGGACCGGACATCCGCAAGCGTTCTGGTTGCCCGTGCAGCGACTCCCTCACTGGGCTTTGGCTTCGCGCCGCTTGGTCACGCGCCAAGCGAGTAGAATGGAAACGTTGTAGAGCACGATCATCGGCGCCGCCATCATCAACTGGGACATGACGTCGGGGCCCGGAGTCAAAATGGCGCCAGTGATAAAGGCAACGACGACGAACCAGCGGCTAAATTTCCATAAACTGCGATGCGTGACGAGCCCAACCCTCGCCAAGAAGTAGATGAGAAGCGGCATCTCGAAGATCGCACCAAAGGCGAGCATCATGTCGCGCGTGAGGTCGAGGTACTCCTGAATGTTTGGCAACGAGAGCAAATCGCGCGAGTTGTACGACAGCAAAAAATCGTAAAGCTTCGGCAGTGCGAGATAGAAGCAAAACAGCGCTCCACCGCAGAAAAACACCGCCGAGAAAATCGCGAAGGAAATGGTAACCCGGCGCTCGCGCTTATAGAGCCCGGGTGCGATGAACTTCCACAGCTGGTAGAAGATCATGGGCGAGGCAACAAAAAGCCCTGCCCACATCGCGATCGACATGTCGACCCAAAACGGCTGCGTGAGGTTGGTGTAAATGAGCTTCGGAGGCCCCCAACTCTGGCCGATTGGAATATCGCGCCCGACGCACGTTGGACCATCGCCAACGCCGTTCACCATTGCATTACAATGCTGGTTCCAGATCGCAAAAAGCGGGGCGCGTAGCCAGGCGAAAATGGGTTTGGCGAAATACCAACAACCTAAGAACGCGAACGCGAAGACGATCGCCGCGTTGCGGAGCCGATCGCGCAGCTCAGCGAGATGCTCCAAAAACGGCATCCGACCGGCTTCGAGGTCACTTTCGTCGGGATCGTCGTTAGCCATGCGTGCGCGTTGGGTTGTCTGGATCATCGGCCGGTGGGTTGCGCGGTGCTGTATCCCCGCTGGGCGGCTTGAGCGCGACGAGCGGTTGGGTCGCGGCGAGCGCTTCGTCCGCGCCGGAGGCTACGTCGCCCGGCTCCCCCGAATACTGCGGCTCGGTAACAGCATGGCTCGGATCGTCGGCAACGTGCGGATCGTCGCACGCCTGCTCTAGGGCCTCCTCTCCCGAAGCGAGCTGGTCCGTCCCGGCTGGAACCACGGGTGGAACGTATCGAACTGGCGGATCTTCGCCGCGCAACGCACTTTTCAGATCGCGGATCGCTCCGCCGATGTGCTCGTCGTTTTCGATCGTTTGCTGTATCGCGCGAGACTGCTTTCTAAGATCCCGAATTCCCTTGGAAATATGTTTCGCGGCGTCGGGCAGCTTGTCCGGACCCAAAAATAGCAGCGCAACGACCAAGATCACGAGGATCTCGCTGCCTCCGATGCCAAACATGACCGCAGAATAGCACTGTCAGAACTCTCGTGAAGCGCGGCCGAAGTCCGTTGGTGATAAACTGGGCCGTTCCGACATCTCGGTGGGCGCCGTGCCAGTCCGAAACCACAGCTCCAGGCCTCCCGCACCCGGCGCGGCCAAGAGTCCAGTCTCTGGGTCAACCACAGCGCGCTCCAGCCCGTCAGGTGGACGACCTGGGACGGCAGCGGCGGGTCGATTGCCTTCGGATGCCTGGATCGCGCGTACCCACAAAGGCAGCGCGGCACGAGCACCATCACCAGTGGGGCCCAATTTGTTCGCTGGCTGGTCAAATCCGACCCAAATTGCACCGACCACTCGTGCGGTGAAGCCGACAAACCACGCGTCGGTGTTGTCGTTGGTGGTTCCCGTCTTTCCCGCGGCTGGACGTCCAAGCGCAGCCCCAGCAGAGGCGGCCGTGCCGCGTTTCACGACTGCCGCCAACATATCCGAGAGCTGGAATGCTGTTCGCGTGTCGAGAATCGCTCCACCGTCTGCTCCAATCCGCGTCGCCGGATCGGTCCCTGCGGTGGCGACCCACCGATCGAAGCGCCGTGCCTGATCGAGTTGAGGGTCCGCAGGAGCCGCCATATCGAACAGCACCGTGCTGCCCCGTCGAATGCGCACGATGAAGTGAGGGGCAATCGCCCAGCCGCCGCGGGCGATCACAGCATAGGCCTGCGCCAATTCGATCGGCCGTACGCACGAAGCACCGAGCGCCATAGGTTGCACCTCCGCTAGGGGGCTGGTGATTCCGAGACGCCTAGCGAGAGCAATCACCGGCCGGGGCCCGATCCGCGTAAAGACGTCGATCGTCGGCGCGTTGAGCGATTGTGCCAGCGCATCTTGCGCCAGCGCGATACCGCGAAATCGACCGCTCGAGTGCGGCTTCCAGTAGACGTTGGTGGCCTCATCGTATTCGGCGATGGGCGCATCGCGAAGTGGCGTCCCCGGCGTGATTACCTCCGCGGCGAGCGCGGCGACGTACACCAGCGGCTTCCACGCCGAGCCTGGCTGACGACACGACTGGGTCATTCGGTCGAACTGATCGGTGGCCACGCTCCAGGTCCGGCCCCCTACGAGCGCCTCCACATACCCTGTGCGGTGATCCAATAGCACTGCACCCGCCTGTGGCGCGTATCCGGTGGCCCGCTGCCTCCAAGCCTGCGCGGTGCTGAACACCTCGCGCTGCAGATCGGTTCCGAGTGCCGGCAGCGCCGCAGTCTCTACGACCAAGCCGCCATGATCTCCCGGTAACGCCGAGTCGATAAGCCGACGCACTCGCTCCGCGTACCATGGAACCACCATTCCCCAGCTCCGGCGCGGACGCCGCAACACGATCGGAGTGGCGGCGGCTGCCGCCCGCGTCGCGTCATCGATAAATTCTGCTCGCGCCATGCGGGCCAAGACTTCGTTTCTCCGCGCGGTCGCAGCTCTTAGGTCGCGAACCGGATCGAGCCGGCCCGGCGCCTGAATCAGCCCAGCGAGAAGCGCCGATTGAGCGAGGCTGAGCTCACCGACCTCACAGTCGAAATACGCGCGCGCCGCGGCGACCATGCCGTACGATCCCTGGCCGAGATAGACAAAATCCAGGTAGGTCTCGAGGATATCGCGCTTGCTCCAACGCGCTTCGATCGAGCGCGCGAGCAACGCTTCTCGAACCTTGCGTTTCAAATTGCGGGAATAGCCGATGTCTGCCGGCAACAGATTCCGCGCTACTTGTTGCGTGATCGTGGAGGCCCCTTCAACGACGCGGCCAACTCGAGCGTTGATCCACGCGGCGCGAACGATCGCGCGATAGTCAACGCCTCGATGAAAAACAAAGCGAACGTCTTCGGCTGCGAGCACGGCCTGTATCAACGTCGGCGGTAGCGCGCTGAGGGGCGCCAACGTGCGATGTCCAACAATGTGCTGGTCGCGAAAGGACAGCTCTGCCAGCCGGGTTCCGTCGGCTGCCACGATCAGGGTGGTCTGATTCGCGTGGCTGCGCCAATGGCCCAAGTCGGGAACATCGGGGAGATCAGATGCCCATCGCCGAATTGTTGCAGCCACAGTAGCGGTGGCCACAAGCGGTGCAATGACACCAAGCGACACGATCGCAAACAAGCAAGGCCGCCACCAACCACTCGGGCGGCGATTGCGAATGACGACTCTCACCAGGATGCCCCCAACATATTCAGTGGGGTCGATCTTATTTCATCCGCAGGCTGATCGCCCGCTACGAAAATAGCGCCATCTGCTGGGGTGGGCCTAAGACCTGTGCTTTGTCGCCGAGGGCCGCGACGATTGCTCCCGCGCAAGCGCCAGTGACGAAGACCCGGCGCGCCCTGGTTTGTTCAATCCACGCCAGGAGCTGCTCGTGTCCCGCCACAAACGGCCACGCGAAAGCCGCAGCAAAATCAGGCTGCGGATCGGCAGCTCGGGCAGAGACCAGCGCTCGTACCGCCCCGGCGGCCTGTGCTCCCCGCTCACCGGCGGTGTAGATCGTCGCAGCGGGGACTTTCCCGGGCGCCTGCACCAGGGGCGAAGCCTCGAAACTCGCCAAGAGCTTTGCTGCTGCGCGCACCTCCGGTGACCCGGCGATGCGCACCTCGCTACCCAGATGGTGCGCGACTTCCACCCCGTCAAGCGCAGTATCGACGACGATCGTCGGTGGCTTGCCGATAGACAGTTGCTGCCGTATCCACGCGATAAGCGATCCAGCCACTTCATCGATGGACGCGAACGCATGGCGACGTTCGCCCAGGGGTGCGGCGACAACAACGGCATCGGCAGTGCGAACTTCCGCGGCGTCCCCACCGCGAGGTGCATGGGCCGTGCGAACCGCCCCTGCGTAAAGGACGGTGCGGCCGCGTGCGTCGACGTGTAGCGCCGCTGCGCCCGCGCCTCGGCCTGAAGGAATCAGCTCAAGGCGAAGCGTGCCGAGAGTGAAAGGCCGACGCACCGGAACGGCGAGGTGCCCCGTGAATTCCTTGCGGTGACGTAGACCGATCATCGCAAGCGCTACCGGCGTTCCAATGAGCTGGCCATGACCGATTGCACCGATGCGATCGCTCCATGACACGAAACAAACGTCGCGGCGACGAACCGCGTCGCACCAGATCGACGTATGCGTAAGGTGCACTCCGTCTCGCCAGGTCACCGGTGGCGTTACAACGCGAGGAGTCCTTGCCACAGCGAGTCAGCACTACTCGATCGACGGCGGAGGCAGCGTTCCAGCGCTCAGTGCGTCTTCGAGTTCCTTGATGACGGTCTTCAGTGAATCGCGCTGGCCGTCGTCGAGATCAAACACGATGCCCATTCCGGGCGGCTCGTCGTCATTAGAAGTAATCGTATGAGACACAACTCCCACCAACGAAAGCGGGGCGTCCCGGCCCGGAACGGTGAGCAGCATATGGACCTGCGACATCTCCGGCAGTGGCTTATTGGTGAACAAGAACACGCCCTGCTCGTTGATGTCTTTGGTCAGTGTTTTCGACGGCCCCTCGACCGCGCCGTAGGTAACTTCCAATCGAAGCGGCAGGCGGCGTTTTTCGCGCAAGTTCAACAGACCACCGCGCACGTAGCCATTGACATAGTTGACTTTCTCACGCTCCGCCGCACTAAGCGCCACCACCACACCCGCTGGCTCCGCGCGCTGACCCACCACGGTACCGCGCAGGGTCACCAGCCAGCCCCCTACATCCAAGTCGAGCCGCAACGCCGCTCCCTTCGCGAGAGGCTCTTCGGTGGGAATCAACAGCGTCCAATCGCGCGGATCAAAGAGCCGAAGCCAGTCAGATTGACTCGTTAGTCGAAGCTCAAGACGCACGACAGCCACGTAGCCATCGTAAACTAGATTGGGCGCCGTCGAACGAAAGGACAGCGAATTCGACAGCATCATCGAACCTTCCATCCCCGCCCCCGAATGGCGTAGTTTAAGCGCACGGTCATTTGCGATGAGGCGAGGCGGCGAGGAGTGGAGTGTACAAACAGTACTCGAGCACCGGAGCGACGAAGCCAACGAAGCATCATCGCAAATGACCGTGCGCTTCAGGCGTTCCTGGGCTGGATGGCACTCGACACCGTAAGCTGGGTTTCGCGATTGCGGGTCTCGATCTGAATGTCAACGGCATCGAGGTCGATGTCGACGAAGCGGGCGATCACTTCGGCAATTTCCCTGCGCATCTCTTGCAAGCGCCCCCCATCCAGACCGGTCCGGTCATGAGCAAGGACCAAATGCAGGCGGCCTTTGGCCACCTCCCCACTCGGCTTGGCGCTGAACCAATTCTTTATATCGTACCACATGGATGAAGTGCTCCTCATACCGGCGTTGCCGAGAGTCCAAGAGCGCGACCAATTCGAGTGAAGAACCCAATCGGCGCTTTGACCGCTTCTTCGTAGCCCGCAAGCAGTTTCGCGATGCGGACGAATTCCTTGGCAGCCATCGATTTGCCTTCCAGAACAGCAGGGATTCCTTTATTCGTGGTGGCTATCACATGATCGTCGAGGGGAATTGCACCGAGCATTTCCAGCGCAAGGATCTCGTACACGTCTGCCTGAGACAGCATATCTCCTCGCTTCACCAACTGCGGCGAAATGCGGTTGACCGCCAACCGCGCCGGAACGTCGGCGGCAGCGAGCAGGCCCACGACGCGGTCGGCATCGCGAATTGACGACACCTCAGGGGTTGCGACCACGATCGCCTCATCTGCGCCGGCAATTGCATTTTTAAACCCTTGCTCAATGCCAGCAGGACAATCGATCAGCACGAAGTCGTGCATCTCCTTGAGCTCTTCGACCAGCTCGCGCATTTCGTCAGGAGTCACCGCATCTTTCGCGTCGGTTTGCGAGGCGGGAAGGAGCCACAAATTCTCGATTCGACGATCGCGGATCAGCGCTTTCTGCAGCGCGCACTTCCCGCGAAGTACGTCGACGACATGAAAAACAATTCGATTCTCGAGCCCCATGACGACATCGAGGTTGCGCAACCCAATGTCGGCATCGACCAAAACGACCGAATAGCCGAGTTGCGCAAGCGCGGTTCCTAGATTGGCAGTCGTGGTGGTCTTTCCGACCCCCCCTTTGCCTGACGTTATGACGATGGCTCGACCCATGATGGCTAACTCCTTAGATGCTGGCAGACAGGTTGCGCGGCAAGCGGCCGCTATATTTCTCCACAACGATGGAATCGCCGGTCGCATACGCGATCTCGGCGGTTGAAGCGCGAATATTGACGTCTGCGCGCGCGACTTTGCGACCCACGCGGAGCTGCTGTGGCTCGAGTTGCAGTGCGAGAATAAAACCCGCATCGCGACCGATCCCCGCGTGAGCGGTGCCGCGCAGAGCGCCCAGAACGACGATATTTCCGGTCGCGCGAACCTCCGCCCCTGGATTGACGTCGCCGAACACGATCATGTGACCGATGTGATCGAGAATCGCCCCGGACCGCACCGGACCTTCGACGATGCGGGTCTTTAGCCGGCGTTCGTCGTCAACGAGGACCGGCGTCGGCGAGGTCTGCGCTGCGGTACTCGGCTCGGCAACGGACTTGCTCGGTTGAGACGCTACCTCGGGTTCCACGGCGATTGGGACGGAACCACCGGCGCCCGCAGAAGTTGCGGGAATGGCCACGTTTCCGAGGGCAAGCAGCGCCGGGTCGATCGCCCGCGACCGCGCAGCGACTTCCACGATTCGCAGCCCAAAACGCTGCGCCAGGTCGTCCAAACGCGTGAGCGCACCCGCCGCAAGCGGACCGTGGTCGACCGTGACCCGAACATCGCTGCCGCGGAAAAATGCTGGAGCCTCGGCCAGGCGAGTCTCGAGAGCGGCAGCAATCACCTCGACCGACCCGCGCCCATCGACCACCATCTCTAGACCGCGCGCAGTACCGCGCAGGATCGCGCACGGCGCGTCTTGGCGGGGTCCATCCCCATCGTGCAGCTCGCGGGCTGTTGATGCGTCCATAGGCTCTTACGTAATCGCTAGTCCAGTTCGCCTAATCTGGGCAAGTTTTCGGCACTTGCTGGCCACACTTTGTGCAAACTTGGGTAGCGATAGGCGTGGGCGCTTGACGTTGGTGCTGCAATGCAAGATCACACCGCCATGTCCCGCCATGTCGTGACCGCAGAACAGGTCGAAACCACCATCGCTGCCTTCACGCGCCTCGATCAACGAGGCGACAAGAAGGCGATGAACCGCCTCGCGCAGCGGCTCCAGAAGGAGCAACCGTTCTTGCTCGAACGCGCCGCGGCGTTGCGGAACCAGCACGGCGATACGGTCGGCGAGGCCGCCGTATTTTACGTCACCTTGATGTGGGCGATGTTCGACCGATCCACCAAGGGAACGCTCCCACGCCTCACGGCGCAAAATCTCACCGACGCCGACGCGGCCGTAAGCGAGGTGCTCGCGAGTGACTCAAACTCGGCGGATCTCCCTGTTCATCAGCGCGTTCCGCAACAGCTCGTGGACAGGCAGCCGCACATCTATGCCAAACTGGTTCAACTTCTGACCGAGGACCTCGCGGCCAACGCCGTCACGCCAGAAACGGCTGGACTCATCATGAATCCCGTCGAGGTTGTGATCGAGGCCTTCGATGCAGCACTCACCGGCCGACGCCCCGGACATCCTCAAGGCACGATCGTGGCACCCGAAAAAATCGGCCGCAACGAGCCGTGTAGCTGTGGCAGCGGCAAGAAATACAAGCGATGCCACGGCGAAGCGTGACCCTTGTCGCACTCGTCCCTTCACGTACCCATCATCTCCCGCCAACGCAGGTTAGTGAATTATATTAGATAGTTACGGCCAGACCACGAAGACAGATCGGGAAGGCGAGTCGCGCGTTTGACAGGACATGCGCAATCTCATCCCGTCCATCCTCTTCGCGGCTGCCTGTTCGCCGGCGTACGCCGACCGGGTTGCCATGTATAACCCCTCACCGCGGATCGCCATCGCCGAGGCACCCGCCAAGGTCCGGGCGCCGTACGACGTCGACATCCTGCGCGGCAATGGCGAGGTGCTTCCGACGTACGTAGCCAATGGTCGGTACTACGTTCAAGGCTCGGCCGGAGAGCGGTACACCATTCGAGTTTCCAATCCCACCCCGCGCCGTGTCGAAGCGATTGTTTCGGTCGACGGTCTCGATGCCATTGACGGTGAATCCGGCGATCTCCGCAAGCGCGGTTACATCGTGCCGCCGTACGGCGAAGTCAACATCGAGGGGTTCCGCACTTCACTATCCGATGTGGCGACGTTCCGATTCTCATCGGTCGATGGCTCCTATGCCGGCCTCAAGGGCAAGGCGCGCAACGTGGGTGTCATCGCCGTTGCGCTATTCGAGGAGCGGAAACCACCCCGCGAGCAGATCGCAGTGCCGGTGCACCCGCATCGCCATCGTCACGACGATGAGTATCTAGGCGGCGCACCCGGCGCGGACGCAAAGGCGGCTCCCGCCCCGGCCGATCGAGCAGCTGGCGCTCCGTCCAAATCCGCGAGCGAAGCGGCGCCGAGCAAGCGCAGCGACGACGGCGGTTATTCCACAGCGGAACGTCCGACCTATCGCTCTGGACTTGGCACCGAGTTCGGCGAGTCGCGCTACTCTGGCGCGAGCTACACTAGGTTCGAACGCGCCACCCATCGTCCGGTAGCTATCGCTGAACTGCGCTACAACGATGCTGCTGGCCTGGTGGCGCTCGGAATTCATGTTCACGATTTCCCGTATCCGAACGATGTGATGTTGCGGGAAACTGCTGATCCCTTCCCCGGCGACCGGTTTGCGCATCCTCCCCGACGATAAGCGCCGGACGGGTGTGGACGCGTCCCCTGTGTGAGGAACGTGCAGACATATCCTACTGACCCGAGTTCGCGCGATTCGCGTCGTCAGTGTCAGAATAAGAGCTACCGTTCTACAATGATCGCAGCCATGGACTTCAACTTCATGCTGACGCGGGCGGACCAAACCATCGAAGATTGTCTTGAGGTCTACGACAGCATTCGCGATCTTGGCCTGCGGCATCTTGGATTCAAGGATGTAGGCGCGACAACCGCAACGCTGCGCGAGCTCAATCGGCGAATGCAAAGCGACGGAGCGACAACCTACCTCGAAGTGGTAAGCATCGACCCGAAACGCTGTTTGGAGTCCGCGCGCGCGGCAAAAGAGATCGGCGTGCATCGAGTGCTCGGCGGCGTAAATGCCGATGAGATGCTCAAGGAACTCGAGGGCTCGGGCATTGCCTACTTGCCGTTTCCCGGTGTCCCCACTGGCCATCCCACACGGCTCGGCGGTACCGGTGCATCGGTTGCAGAAGATTGCAAGCGCTTCGCCAAGCTGGGATGCGCGGGCGTTGACCTATTGGCGTATCGCGCGACCGAGGCCGATCCGTTAGAGCTAGTACGCGCTGCACGCTCGGCAACGCCGGGGTATTTGTTAGTTGCCGGCAGCGTTGAAACACAAGCGCAAATCCGCGCACTGGCCGAGGCTGGCGCGAACGGTTTCACGGTAGGAAGCGCGGCATTTTCAGGCGCGTTCGCCCCGCGGTGCGGCAGCTTACGTGCGCAGATCTTAGCGATCCTCGACATGGTGAAGGCATCGCCTTCGGTCGCGGCATCGTGAGCGCAGACAAAGGCAGCCAGGCCCTGCCTGATAGTCGCCGGTTTGGCGTCGATGTCGTGGTGATCGCCGACGCACTCAATGGCCAGGAACGTAGCCATCTCGAGGCGCTGAACCTCGGCCGGCGCTGGGGATTAGTTTCGGACCCCGATACGCATGCTGCTTTTGGCAACGAGCTCATTCGCCAGCTATCGGCGATCGCCGCGATCGAACACATTGCCCTTGCCGCCCGCCCGGTCGCCGACGAAGCGACCGTCGCGGTTATTGAACGCGCCGCCGAGCGGTGCGATGCGCTGATCGCCGTGGGTTCCGGCACGATCAATGACTTGTGCAAACTGGCAGCGGCTCGGCTGCAGCGTCCGTATGTAGTGTTTGCAACCGCGCCGTCGATGAATGGCTTCGTTTCAGCCAACGCGGCGCTGTACGTCGGAGGACACAAGTGCTCGGTGGCGGCAACCACGCCGCGGGCGGCGTTTTTTGACTTGCGCGTTCTCTCCAATGCGCCGCCTCGAATGATCCGCTCGGGTCTTGGCGATAGCGTGTGTCGCACGACCGCCCAAGCCGACTGGCTTTTGTCCCACTATCTCATCGCCACGACGTATTCGCCGGAGCCGTTTGACATGCTTGCCCCGTTTGAAGCCGAGCTCCTCGACGGCGCCGAGGGTCTGGTTCACCGCGACCTCGCGGCGATGCGCGCCTTGGTGTCTACGCTCGTGGTGTCGGGCTACGGCATGACCCTGGTCGGCACCAGCGAACCGGCGAGTCAAGGCGAACACTTAATCAGCCACACGGTGGAGATACTCCACAAGGGCGGTGGTGCGCTCCACGGCGAACAGGTTGGCGTTGCGACCCTCACCATGTCGGAGTTGCAGCATCGTTGGCTCGATCGCAGCGATCCACCCCAGGCACCATCCACGCCAACGGTAGACGACATCATGGCGTTTTTCGGCCCGGAAGTAGGCGCCCGCGTCGCCATCGAATATGCAGCCAAGCAACAGGCGCTCAGCGCTGCGCGAGACACTGGGCGTTGGGCTGCCAACTGGGAGGCAGCGGTTTCCCACATCGCGCGCATAGCTCTGCCCACAGCTCGCATTCGCGCTGCGCTAGCCAACGCGCAATGTCCGATGTCCCCTGCGGATTTGCGCTGGAGTCCCGACCTGTACACCTCGGTTGTGCGTTTCGCGCGGACGATCAGAAACCGGGTTACATTTCTCGACTTAGGCACTGTCCCTAAATAAGCTGATCGGCTGCGGCTTCGCATCCCGGGCAGCTCGCGGCTTACGTCCTCGCTCCCTCGGTCGCCGTACCGTCGGGTACGGCTCGGTCGGTCGCTCCGGGCGCGCTCGCGATCTGCTCCGGGCTGCTGTGCCTCGCTCGACAGCTTATTTAGGGACAGTGCCTTAGCGTAAGGGCTACCCCGCGCCGTCGGACTTATTGGTGCGCTCAGGGTAAGCCCAGCTAGCCCGGGCGTAGTCGCGGTTGAGCTCGGCGATGACGTCGCGCGAAATGTCTTTGGGACAGGCGGCTTCGCATTCGTAGTGGTTTGAGCAGTTGCCAAAGCCGGCGGCATCCATCGCCGATACCATCGCGAGTGTTCGCCGGGCGCGTTCGGGTTGGCCTTGCGGCAGGTGGTGTAGGTGCGACAGCTTGGCCGCGACAAACAGCATCGCCGAGCCGTTGGGGCACGCGGCAACGCACGCGCCACAGCCAATACACGCAGCGGCGTCCATTGCAGCGTCCGCCGAGTCCTTAGCCACGAGTGCGTCGTTTGCGTCCGGGGCAGAGCCGACATTGGCGGAGATGAATCCGCCCGTGGCGATCACGCGATCGAACGCGCCGCGGTCGACACATAGGTCGCGGATCACCGGAAATGCAGCGGCGCGCCAGGGTTCGATCCAGATTTCATCGCCGGATTTGAACAGCCGCATATGCAGCTGGCACGTCGTGGTGTTGCGCTGGCCGCCGTGCGGTCGACCGTTGATCATGAGCGAGCACATGCCGCAGATTCCCTCGCGGCAGTCGTGATCGAACGCCACCGGCTCTTGTCGAGCAGCAACGAGCTGCTCGTTGAGGATGTCCAGCATCTCCAAAAACGACGCATGGATCGAGACGCCGCGGACGTCGTAGCGCACAAACGCGCCCTTGGCGTTCGCACTGTTTTGCCGCCACACGTGCAGAACCAAATCCAGATTTTGGCCGCTCATATCATTTATCCCTCCGGGATGCATTCGCCATAGGGTCCCGCGCATCCTCGCGGACTCGGACACGCGGTCGATCGTTCGGCTCATTTATAGCTCCGAGTGGCGAGCTTGACGTTGTCAAAGCTCAGCGGTTCCACGTGGCGCTTCGGCGTGTCGCCGTGTTCCCACACCGCAACGTGACAAAACCGATCGTCATCGCGCTTGGCTTCGCCATCGGGCGTTGCGTGTTCGACGCGGAAGTGACCGCCACAACTTTCTTCGCGTTCCAGCGCATCGCGACACATCAACTCGCAGAACTCCAAAAAGTCGGCGACACGGCCTGCCTTTTCCAGGGATTGGTTGAACGAGTCGCGCGACCCGAGCACGCTGAGATCGCTCCAAAACGCCTCGCGCAACGCGGGAATTTTCGCCAGCGCGTCTTCGAGCGACTGCTTGGTGCGGGCCATGCCACAGCCTTCCCACATGATTTGCCCCAACTCCTTATGAAACGAATCTGTCGAACGCTTACCGCGAATCCCGAGCAGCGTATCCAGTTTGCCGCGCACCTCGGCCTCGATGGACGTGAACATCGAGCTCGTCGCGTCGGCGAGCGATGCGGCGGGGATGCCGGCAAGGTAGTGACCGATCGTGCCCGGAATGATGAAATATCCATCGGCAAGGCCCTGCATCAGTGCGCTTGCTCCCAGGCGATTCGCGCCGTGGTCAGAAAAGTTGGCTTCGCCAAGGCAAAACAGGCCCGGTATCGTCGTCATCAAGTGGTAGTCGACCCACAACCCGCCCATGGTGTAGTGAACCGCGGGATAGATGCGCATCGGCACGCGATACGGATCTTCGCCGGTAATCCGCTCGTACATCTCAAACAAGTTGCCGTACTTCTCGGCAATGCGGTCTTTGCCGTCGCGCTTGATCGCATCGCGAAAATCGAGATAAACACCGCGACCACCGGGACCTACCCCACGGCCTTCATCGCACACTTCCTTGGCGGCTCGACTCGCAATATCGCGCGGCGACAGGTTGCCGAATGCTGGATATTTGCGCTCGAGGTAGTAGTCGCGGTCAGCGTCAGCGATCTGATCGGGATGTTTCGCAATGTCGCTGCGATTCGTCGGCACCCATACCCGGCCGTCGTT
>CAYQQM010000087.1:0-22445 GCA_964419605.1 uncultured Kofleriaceae bacterium
GCCACGGCCTCCAGAACAGAAAGGGGAAATGTGATCAATCATGAGACTGGCGGTAACGCGACGGAGCATAACGAAGCGATCGGCGACGACCCTGGGAAGTCCCTGACGAGGGATGGATCGGCGGCCCGAACCGATCAAAACCACTGACATCAGGTACGAGACTGGCGCTATCCCGGGTGATTCGCGCCGAAGATCTGCGCGATCTCAAACGCCGGGGTTTCTTCAAGCTGGTCGTAGCGGCAGTCGGCGATGGCTTTGTCGGGGCGCCAGCGGACAAAGTGGGTGCCGTGGCGGAAGCGCGTACCTTGAAGATGGTCATAGGAGACTTCGCACACCAGATCGAGGCGCAGGGGTTCCCACGACAGGTCTTTGCCGCGATTCCAGCGGCTCGTGGCGCCGGGAAGGCGCTGCGGTTCGTCTTCTTCTTGGAATTCGGCCCAGTCTTTCCAGGGGTGATGTTCGCGGTCGCGACGCGGGGCTAGTTGAGCTGCTAGTTCGCCGCGAACTTCGCGCTTGAATCCAGCGCACACGCCGACGTGGTGGAGTATGCCGTCGGCGTCGTATAGACCCAGGAGCAGCGAGCCGACGAGTACATCCTTTTCGCCTTTGTACCATCGGAAGCCGGCGACCACGCAATCGGCGGTTCGCTTGTGCTTGATCTTGAGCATGACGCGCTTGCCAGGGGCGTACGCAAGGTCGATGGGCTTGGCGATCACTCCGTCGAGGCCGGCGCCTTCAAATCGGGCAAACCAATCGGCGGCGAGCGCCTTGTCGCGCGTCGCGGGGGTGATGTGAATGGGCGGCTTGGCGTCGGCGAGCGCGGCGACCAGTCGATCGCGGCGCTGGACTTGCGGGATCTGGCGCAGGTCTTCGTCGCCAAACCCGAGCAGGTCCCACGCTACGTAGGACGCCGGCTTGTCCGCCGCTAACCTGGCGACGCGCGATGCTGCCGGATGAATCCGCTGCAGCATCGCGTCGAAGTCGAGGCGGCCTCCGTGTGCAATCACCACTTCTCCATCGAGGATGCACCGATCGGGGAGGTGGTCGCGCAGCGTCGCTTCGAGTTCCGGGAAATAGCGCCCGAGCGGCTTTTTGTCCCGGCTTTGAATGTAGACCTCGTTGCCGGACTTAAAGACTAGTGCGCGGAACCCGTCCCATTTGGGTTCATAGATCCACGCCTCTCCCTGCGGGATCTCCGACCCCGATTTTGCAAGCATCGGCTCGAGCGGCGGCTGGAACGGGAGGGCGAGAGTCATGGCGAGGGATAATCTAGCACTGTGTCAGGCCGACGCCGTGCATGGCCACGACGCGGCGTTGACCGCTAGCGCGGCGGAAAGCCCGGTTCTAGGTACGCGGTCATGGCGTTCACCATGTCATCGGCCATCGCGCGCGACGCGGTGCGCTGCCCGCTCGGGATGTCATTGACGACGATGGCAAATGCGAGAGGGCGGGCCGTATCGACGCCGATGAAACCGGCGAGCGAAGTGACTTTGTCGAGCGTGCCGGTCTTGGCGCGTACGCGTCCTTGCGTGGGGTTGCCACGCCAGCGCTTGGCCAGCGTTCCATCGATCCCGCCGACGGGTAGTGACGCAACGAGATCAGGCCAAATTCGAAAATCGCGGTACGCGGCGCGGAGGAGGGTCACGATCTGACGAGCCGATACCTCGGTGGACGAGAACAGCCCGGATCCGTTGTCGCAGCGATAGGAGCCGGGGCGAATTCCGATGCCGCCAAGGTAGGCAGCGACTGCGGTCGTGCCATCGGCCCACGTCGCCGGGGTTCGGGGGGCAGAGGTGGAGCGCGCCTCGGCACCAAGGGTTTTGAGCACGCACTCGGCGGCGTAATTATCGCTGAACTTGTTCATGTCGCGAATGATCGAAGCGAGCGGCTCGCTGTCGTGCCAAGCGATCAGTTTGCTTCCCGCAGGGATCGAGCCAGCGCGAAATCCCGGGCGTTTGACTTTGATGCCGTATGTGGTCAAGGCCTTTCGAAATACTTCCACGGCAAATCGCGTTGGATCGTCGACCCGCCTGCGATGCTCGAAGCGCCCGGTCGAAAGTCGGATGACCCCACTGACGTCGAGCTCGAAATGGTTGGCCTTGGGTGCGCCAATCACGGAAATGTTGGTGCGGCCCGCGGTCGCGGTCTTCACAGAAGATTTGCCGATTCGAATGTAGCCGTTGGAGTCCGGATCGATCCGCACCGTTGCGGGCTTGCTGGGCTCTCCGACGGCGGTGATGGTGACAGCGCTGCGCGCAACCGCAAAGCTTGCAACGGGGGCGCGAAACGCAGCCGCTTCAGCCGGCTGTTCGCCGAAGTGGGGGGGCTCGATGACGTTGTCGAAGTATCCGCTATCGACCACGAGTTGTCCTTCGACGCTGCGCACGCCTCGTGCCGCAACGTCACTCGCGATAGCGTCGAGATCTGCGGCCGACAGCGACGGATCGCCGCGGCCGCGGATGTACAGGTCACCGGTTACCACGCCTGTGGTGTCGTCAAGCTGGTCGACGTGAACCGAGGTTCGCCACCGGAATCCGCCGCCGAGAGTCCCCAGCGCTGCAACCGAGGTGAGGAGCTTCGCGTTTGAAGCGATGTTCATTCCCAGGTCTGGGCGGTGCAAAAACAGCTCTCGACCAGTGGCGAGGTCGGCGACAGCGATTGCGATCTTGGCAGCGGCGAGCGGGGGCCGCGAGGCGATCGCGGCGGTGATCTTTCCGGCGAGCCAGATCGCTCGATCCTGGAGGTCTTGTGGAGCGACGAGATGGTCGGCCTGAGCGCTCGGATTCGTTTCGTCGTCGACCTCGATCGATAGTCCCGGCTGCGCCGGGGCGCGCAGCACTCCCGGCAGGGAAGTGCGGAGGTCGATCGAAGTGCTGGCGGAGCCGGGCTGTGACCGCGCAGGGTGGAGACCCATACTCGCTACTGCGACCGCTGCGCCGACCCATCGAGCTGTCACCACGCTTCCACACTATCACGCTCGTGTCGTGGACCAGGTAGTACTGGGAGGCGACCGGCCAGCGGAGGGTGAGCAACTGTGGCTGGACTGTGCTAAGAACGGCTTCCGTATGGGCACGTTGGATCCGGTCGTTGAAGAGCTGTTTCTCGGCGTTGCCCACGCGTTGTTCGTTAACCGGCTTCACGTTCTTCGCCTAACCGAAATTGTTCGACTCGGGATCCGGCCTGATCCGCGCGATCAGGCGATGGAACTTCCCCCGGAGCTCGATCGAGAGCTCATCCAGCAAGCGTTTGCCTACACGATCCACCACTTCCCAGCGAGCTTTGGCTCGAAGATTGAGGCGGTACGGGCGCGCTGGATTCGCCTGGCGTAATTCAATCGCGCAGTAACAAACTAGTACCTCGCGTGCGCCGGGAAAGCCTGATTGAGGAGGAAGCATGTAGCAGCTGAAACTTCGAAGTGCGACCCGGGGTGAAAATCCCACCGGCGAAGACGGAGACCGCCACGCCGGAAGCGAGTCTTGCGTGATCGTAAAGAAGTAGACGGGTGACCGTGATCACGAAGCGTAGACAGCGAGGGTGCAGGCCGCGGAATTGGGTCCCGAAAGCTAGAAGAAGCAGGAGCCGAGGCTCGCGAGGATTTTGCAGAAGAAGTTTTCAACGAGATGCATTGCTTTGTAGACGTGCTTGTCGATGGGACGCTTCTGTTTTCGGTTGTCTCTCGAGGGAATGACTGGCCCCATGGCCTTGGCCTCGATTTTTTCGATGACATGACCGGCGTCGTAGGCTTTGTCTGCCAGAAACGCATCGGCATCGGCTTTGTCAATGAGCATGTCGGCCTGCGTTACATCGTGGACGTTTTCCCCGGTGAGATGCACGTGGGTGGGATTGCCGAGACGATCCACCAAAGCGTGGATTTTGGTTGTGAGACCTCCGCGAGAGCGCTGCAACACCCCTCGACGATTCCACGCACAGAAACGGTCATGGATGGAGCTCCGCGTGCCAAACTTCTCCGGCAAGTCTCGCCAGGGTAGTCCCGTTTTCGCGATGTAAAAGATTGCGTTGATCATCGTGCGATTCAGAAGGATGGGTGGTCTACCTCGCCGGCCCCGCTCACTCGGGAGCCCCGGGTCGGGGACGTTGTCCCTACCGTTGTCCTTGACGGCATCGTAAACGTTCGACCCCACCGTCGACCTTGGCGTTCGACGTCGACCTCAGATCATCTTCGTCAACATGGCTACGATGCGGGTCAGCAGATCCATGCCGCGGTCGTAGCGATGTGGTTGGATCGTACCCGGGCCTTCATGACATCGAGAACAGCCGCACACTCCATCGCCGAGCCCCGAGCAATCGTGTAGTGCTTCGCCACGTCGGGACGCGACGTTCTGCCAGCGCCCCGAAGGAAGTCCCCTTGGGGGGCGCCCTCGGCGATGTTGAGCGGTTGCGACTGCGCCGCCCGGCGAAGCTGGTCCGCGATGTCCGCATGCCCCTTCGTGGGCAGCTCGGAGATGATTTCGAGGGCGTGGGTGAAGAATTCGATCGAGCGTTGGTAGACTTCGAGGCGCTTCCAACTCAGCATGCTGAGGGTATCGACCGAGGCCTCCGGTGGTTGCGATGAAAACCGCGAATCCCGGTGTCGAGGTCCACGTCGAGGGTGGGGTCATCGTCCAACGTTGCCGTCAAGCTCAACGGTAGGGTCGAGGTCAACCACCTCGTCCGCGATCCACCCGATACCCCGATGCCCCCATTTTCCCGACTGGCCCTAGTACCAATGCCGATCAGATAAGCGTAAGCTATTGAGTTTGAAACGATTTTCGTCCATGCCCAAATCGGGGTTATGGCCAATGGTGGAGTCAACGATTACGTCAACGTCAACGAATCAAGCATTGGCCCTAGTACGCGTTAACAACTGGTACATTTTCGGCGATCGCCAGGGCGAATGAGCGGAGTGCACCGTTATCGCGGCTTGTTATGGTCTCTGGGGCGCCAAACCAGCGCGCGAGCCTTGGCGGCGGATCGAATCTGGCGGTTCGCTTCGGCAGCCATCCTGTGCGCTCTGCTAGTGAACCGAGGTCCTCTGCTGCCGCGCCTCCAATGAAGAACAGAAACCCGGGCATAGTGGCGAGAGCCTTTCCCTGGCTGGCTACGTACTGCACGATGGATCGGGGGTGGCGGTGAAATCGTTGTGCTGTGCCGATAATGACGGCATCGTAGTCGTCGAGTGGGGGTGCGGTTCCACAATCAGCGTCTGCCAGTTCGACCGTTAGACCGTCTTTTGATAGCAGCGAGGCCAGCGCCTGAGCCACGGGGCGAGCGCGCCGAGCATTGGCGTAAACGATAAGCACGCGCGCTTTGTCGGCGTCATCGTTCACGCGATCGCGGCGGTCCATTCGCCGTGCGCATTCGCGGTCACATCGGACATTGCACGAGGGGGCGAAACGCGAGCAGCCCTCGATCACGATTCCACGAGGTGTTCGATGGAACTCGATTTGTTCGAGATGCGCGGTTTCCGGGCACGTGATCGATTTTCGTTCCACAGTATGAGCCGGAGCACGAGGCGTGCCGAACCAAGTTCACGTTCCCACATACAGGTGGGAGAACGTACGGAAACCAGAAGAGAACAACTACATAGGACGTGCAGGCGATGGGCCGGCGCCCAATAGCCCGTGCGATTCCAAGTGCCGCCGTAGGTCGGCAACGGAGAGCTTGACCAGGTCGCGAGCCAGTTCATCGATCACGACGCCTTCTCGCGGCAGCTCTGTCCCGGCGCGCCGTAGTTCGCCGAGCATTCGAGGGCTTGCGCACAGGATCACGCGTTGGGCATGACCGGTCCGTACGAGGGAAATCAGCTCGTCGATCACGGTTTTCGAGAACTCTGCGTCGAGTTCGTCGACGTGATCGTCGCGATGGTCGTCGAACGCATACTGGAGGTTACCGGTCCGGTTCGTTCCCGGTCGGCTATCTGAAAACAGTTCTGCGGCGCGCAGCCTGCGGGCCGGATTTACAAGATCGCGTTCCTCGACCAGATGTTCCTGGAGTCCCTCGGCCTCGTTAGAGCGGTCGTAGGTGAAGATGCGAACTCGCGAAGCATCTGCCACGGCGATGCAGGTTCGGTACATATCGAGAGGTCCGTGCAAAGTGTCGGCCATCTCACCGTGCCTCAATATTTCCGGAGTGCGCAAGCGGTGCTGGATATTCGCTGATTGGTGCAAAATGTTCGCGCCACCCCACGGGGATGGCAGCGAACAGGAGTTGGCGCTCGCGTTGCACCACGTCCATGCATGGCGTTCTCCAAGATCTTGTGCCCCACGGATTTTTCTCCCGGCTCTGAGAGAGCGTTGCAGGTAGCAACGCGCCTGGCGCGGGACAATGGAGCGGAACTCGTTCTCCTCCATGCGTGGCACATCCCAACTGCGGCGTATTCGCTCGACGCGGTGTTTCCGCCCACGATGGTGCAGGAGGTGACTGATGATGCCCAGAACGGGCTGCAGGCGGCTGTAAAAAGGGCGGCACACAACGGCGCGTCGAGGGCGACTGCCAAGCTGGTATCGGGGTTGCCGTGGGCGCAGATTATCGAGGAGCTTAACAACCACGAGTATGACGTTTGCGTGATTGGCACCCACGGGCGCACCGGTCTTGCGCGGGTGTTGCTCGGCTCGGTGGCGGAGAAAGTCGTTCGCCACGCGCCTTGTTCGGTGCTCGTGGTCCATCCCACCGGCGAGGCAGGTCCGTTTCGTCACGCGCTCGCTGCGACCGACTTTTCGGACGGTGCGGCGCATGCGATCGATGTGGCGACAACACTTGTGGAAGCATCTGGTTCCATCAGTCTCTTGCATGTCATCGAGGTGCCCGTGGTCTACGCGGGCGAACTGCCGATCGCAGACTTTGCGCAGGACCTCGACAAGACCGCAGGAGTTGCGCTCGATACAGAGTCTGCTCGCATCAAGCAGATGACGACGCGTTCGGTAGACGTACAATCTCGGATCGGCTACCCAGGCGCTCAGATCTTGGCCGCGCTCGACAATGATCCTACGGTTGATCTCGTGGTGTTGGGCAGCCATGGCCGCACGGGGATGAAGCGAGTACTCCTTGGGTCTGTCGCCGAAAAAGTCGTGCGCCATGCGCGATGTCCCGTGCTTGTCGCGCACAAGCGCATTTGAAAGGAGAAAGTCCGATGAAAGTTCGAGAAATCATGAAGTCGAATCCGATCACAGTTACCGAAGTGACTCGGCTTGGCGAAGCGATGCACACGATGATGAAACACCAGATTCGCCATTTGCCTGTCGTGCGCGAGAAACGCTTGTGCGGATTGCTGTCGGAGCGCGACATCCTCCACTATCGGGCTGTGACCTCATTTCGCGAGGACTGGCAACGGGCTCCTGTGACCTCCGCAATGATCGCAACGGTACAGACCGCTGGTCCCGATGATTCGCTCACGGAAGTTGCGGGCAGACTTGCCGACTCGCGCATCGGCGCGCTGCCAGTGGTGGAACATGGCGCTCTGCTTGGCTTGATCACCGTAACCGACGTCCTTCAGGCTGAGGTCCGCGAAGCCATGGCTTGATCTCAGTCCGAGACCAGTACCACGACCGAGTGTTCGGCTACCAAGTACGACGGACGATCGAGTATCCCAGGATGATCGAGTTCGATGTCAGCAGGCGACTCGCGCGATGTATCCACCACCACCCGCCATGGGCGGTCGGTGATCTGAAGCACGAACGGCGTCGGAACAGAGCTCGCATTGACCATCACGTAGAAGTTGCAATCGTTCTGAGACCCACCGCTTAGGTGCCATGCAACGGTGGAGCTACAAAAGTCAACCACGCCGTGGGGGCTAAACCACTGCACGTCGTTGCGCCAAAACCGGCTGCGGGCAATCGAGGGATGTTTTTTGCGAAGCGCGATCATCTTCTGGACAAACCGCCAGAATCCAGCATGGGCGTCGCGGCGCCTCCAGTCTAGCCATGTCGTCTCGTCGTCAAGGTCGTACGGGTTGTTGTGGCCGTGCTGGGTATGGAGGAATTCGTCGCCGGCGCGCAGCATAGGCGTCCCGTTCGACAACATGAGCAGGGCGATGAAGTTTCGCGTCTGGCGCTTGCGAAGCGCCTCCACGCTGGACGGCGTTGCCTCGTCGCCCTCGTGACCGCAGTTGGAACTCCAGTTTTCGTCTGGCCCGTCGGTGTTGCGCTTGCGCGAATACGATACGAGATCGTAGAGGGTGAACCCATCGTGCGAGGTAACGTAGTTCACGCTCTGATAGGCGTGATAGGCGTGTAGCCGGTCGTCGGGAAATAGATCATCGCTCCCATAGATGCGCTGGATCAACGCACCGGAAGTGTTTAGATCGCCGCGTACGAATCGGCGAAGGTCGTCGCGAAACCGACTGTTCCACTGCAGCCACGTAAGTCCGGGAAACGCGCGGCCCAGCGCGTAGGCTCCAGCGGCGTCCCAGGGCTCAGCGATCATTCGTACGCCGTCGAATAGCGGGTCTGACGTGATATCGCTGAAGATCGCTGGGTCGTCGAGCCCCATTGAGCCATCGGGAGCGCGTGCAAACACCGAGGCCAGATCAAAGCGGAATCCATCAACGTGCATTTCGCGCACCCAGTAACGCATGCTGTCGAGGATCATCTTGCGCACGTACCGGTTGTTGGCGTTTACGCTATTGCCGCATCCCGAGTAGTCTGCGTAGCTGCCGTCGCGCATCAGATAATAGGTACTGTTGTCGAGGCCTTTGAAGTTATAGATGGGTCCATTAGGTCCGCCTTCGCACGTGTGGTTGTAAACCACGTCGATCACGACTTCGATGTCGGCGTCGTGTAGCGCTTTTACCATTGTGCGAAATGAATCGATTGGGAACTCTCCCGGCGCCGTGTACCCCCGATGCGGCGCAAAGAAACTGAGCGGCATGTAGCCCCAGCGATCGATACCTTGAGGATCGAATTGGAAGACTGGCATCAGCTCAACGGCGGTGATGCCGAGTTCGCGCAGATACGGGATTTTTGCGATTACGCCTGCAAATGTGCCCCGTTCGCCCTCAGGGACATCCGAATTCGGAGATTGCGTAAAACCGCCAACGTGCAATTCGTAGATCACGGTATCGCTCTCGTGTCGAGGCCGGTGCTCATCGCCCCATGCGAATGGTCGCTCGCACGGGGTAATCATGCTCAGCGGTGCCTTGCCGAAGTTTGAATGGGCACTCATCGCCGCAGCGCGGTCGAACTGGGGTGGGAAGTCGATACAGCGCGCGTACGGATCGAGTAGGAGTTTTTCTGGGTGAAACGCGTGCAGGTCGAATGGTTTAGTGGGTTCTGGTCCTTCGACGACATAACCGTAGTAACGGCAGAGTCCAAGGCGTGCTTCCGGGATACGGCAGTGCCAGATACGGCCGGATTTATTGATCAGAGGATCGAGCCGAATGTCGATGCGTGGCTCGGAATAGTTGTGCTCGTCGAACAGCAGCAATCGCACGTCGGTAGCGTGCTTTGAGTAGATTGCGAAATTGTAAGCGCGGTCTGCTTCGCACCACGATGCGCCGAGCGGGTAGGGCAGGCCCTCTCCGCTCGACCACGTCATGTCCGGGCCTCCTGGAATATCCGGTTCTTAAGCGCCGTCCACAGCGACACGGCCTTGGCCGGGTGGGCCGCGCATGCGGCTGCAAGCGATTCCAGTTCGCAATGGAGCGGCTCAGCTACGTGCGCTGCTAGTTGCCGCGCGACCTCTCGGAGTCCGCCGAAGTCCCCGTGCGCGCATGCCCAGTCACCACCCATACAAAGTTTCCCGATCGATTCGCTCGCAGCGCGCGTCCTAGCTGGGGTTCGCATCATGGCACTTCTACTGCCTTACAAAACTCGTGCCGCGGTTCGAAGCACACGGGTCACATGGCGCAGGGTTTCCAACTGATCATCGGCTGTATCCTGTGCGGCGTTCCAGTGCGGCAATCGGAGGCGCGGTCAAAGCCTGTCCGGTGAGGTCGTGCCACAGGGCAGCGATCGGCTTGGGCAAGGTGGCAAGGACATCTCGTAGTTCACCATCGGAAACGTGTGTGACGAGAAGCTGGATGACGGCGCGAAGCACATCGACCGGATCGAGGCGCCGGTCCGGAGTGAGTTGCTTCTCTACGTCGGCAATCATAGCTGCCCTGTTGCGCGCGGGTTTGCCATCGCGTTGTTGCTTCCAGCCTTCGTAGTAGTAACCCCGGATGAGGGTCGGAAGTTGCGCTCCTAGATCGACCACTTCGTTGGTCGGTAGCCGATCGCGTATGGCGTGCAGACCCGCGCGCAGCGCGTGCAAAGCTCGTGTTTGGTCATGCTGTCGAAGCTCGAGATTGGCGATCAGCTCTTTCACCCAACGATTTGCGGTCTCAACATGTGAATCGAAAACGTGAATTCTGGCCATAGGGAAACTCCTCGCAGACTACACAGGGCTAGTACCTCGCCACAGTTACCGCCAGTAGCGCTTACTCCGCAAGCCTCGCGCTCGGCGCGCCTCGGCGACCGGAACCTGCCAAAACCACTGTGGCGAGGTACTAGCCGAGCAACCCTTGTGCCACCGATGTGCCATCGACTTATCTTGAACACGCGAGAGACACCTAAGATGGCGCGGAGCGCGTTGGGCTTCGCGGCGCGTAGTTTGCAGTGGTCAGTTGCATGCCGACAACTGCTGAACGAGATCGTTCTAACGCCGACGAGCCGCGTCGCCTTCTTGCGGATCACCACGAACGAATTGAGGTGGCATGCGAAGAATTGCGTGCAGCCGGACAAGGGGGCGATCCGGTCGATGTGATCGCGCGCTATCGCAGTCTCGAGCATGCGGTTCTTGAACACCTTCAGGCTGAGGAGGAATCGATCATCCCGGAATATTCAAAGTACGCGCCACGGGATGCGGAGTTGATTCGAACGGCGCACGATGAGTTGCGCCAACGCTTGCAGCAAGTCGGCGTTGAGGTGGATCTCCACTGCGTTCGTTCGGATACAATCGATGGCTTGACCGCGGCCTTGCGCGCGCATGCAGCGGACGAGGATCTCGCAATGTATCCGTGGGCAGAGGCGAATCTGCCCCAATCGACCAGGCGACAACTGCTCGCTCGCATCGGCAATCAACTTCGCGCACTTGCGAATGACGCGAAGCGAGTTGTGGGCGCCTGATCGCCGCCAGGATATGGAGCGCTGCAGTTAGGACTTTGCACCGGCAGAAGCGATTGGGATCTTCTTGCTCTGAGCTTCCGCAAGTTTAGGCACGACGAGGGTCAACACGCCCTCCTTTAGCTCACTCTTGGCATGCTCGACGTCCGCCCCAGCGGGTAGCGTAAATGAACGTGCGAACGAGCCGTACTGCCGCTCGTACGTGTAGACGGTGTCTGTCTTCTTTTCTTCTTCAATTTCGCGCTTTCCCGAGACTTGGATGCGGTTGCCTGTGGTCGTGATCTCGAGATCTTCTTTCTTGACGCCGGGGACATCCGCCTTGAACAGGAACGAATCCTTGGTCTCGGTAACATCGAAACTGGGGTTCCACCCGACCCGCTCAAGCGTAGGCGACAATAGCGGCGCCATTTCGCGGAACGGATCCCACCGCAGCATCTCGCGCAGCGGATCCCAGCGCAGCATGTCGCGCATGGCGCGCAACGGAGCCCACTCGCTTACTTCCCCGCCATTCTTCTTTACGACGATTTCGGACATGACCTTCCTCCTGGTTGTGTTCGATCGTTGGTAGAGCAAAAGGTAGGCCAGGGCGTTCGGTCGAAGTGTCGATGTAGCTGTCGGCACGCCCCATGCTTTGCAACGTTCTATGGGTACGCAACGCGGTGCGCGCTGGTCGTGGCAGCTTGGTTCTCTGTTTGGAATCTCGATCCGCGTCCACGTAACGCTGATCGTTTTGCTCGTTTGGATCGCAGTCGCTGCACCGATCTCTGGCGTGGCTGTGCACCAGGTGATCATTCAACTGGCTTTGGTGTGCTGGTGTTTGCGTGCATTGTGGCGCATGAGCTCGGCCATGCGTTGGTCGCGCGAAGGTTCAATTGCCTGACGCGTGAGATCGTGCTTCTTCCGATAGGCGGCATTGCGCAAATGCAGCGGATACCTCATCGGCCTGCGCAGGAATTGCTCGTAGCGCTCGCGGGGCCGGAGCAAGGTATTGTGTTCGTTGGTGATCGCGAAACAATCATCGGGATTCTTACCGCCGATCAACTCGCTACTTACGCATCGCTACGCCAAGCGTCAGTTCAGGCACGCTCGTAACCAACTGCGTTGCCATGGTGGGGCGTCGCGACTTGTGGTGCAGGCAATGTCACGATCATCCTCGTTCCGGTGGCCGCCGTCTCAACGTCGATACGGCCGCCGTGCTCAGCAATCACAGCATGTGAGGTGGCTAGGCCAAGTCCGGTTCCCTTCTGCTTGGTTGTGACAAATGGGTCAAAGATGTGCGCGAGCACCTCCTTGGGGATACCGGGTCCGTCGTCAGTAACGGCAACGATCACTTCCCGACTTCGGCGGTGCGCTTCAATCCGGACGTGTTTGCCACCATTCATCGCCGCATCACCTGCGTTGCGAATCAGGTTCCAAACCACCTGGCCAAGCTTTGCTGGGTCGGCGTGCACGAGTAGGGGCTGATCTACGTCCATTGTTAGCTCGATCTCGGAGAATGCGGCTTCCGACCGCGCGACCTGTAGTGTTTCATGTGTCAATGCGCCGAGATCGAAGTCGACGCGAACTGCTGGGCGCGGATTGGCATAATCGAGCAGTTCGCCGATTAGGCCGTTGAGTCGCACGATTTCTCGATTCACGATCGCCATCAGCGTTCGATCATCTTCAGACATTTGTGGCGATGTTCGAAGTAATTCGATGGAACCTGAAATCGCTGCAAGCGGATTGCGGATTTCGTGCGCGATGCCGGCCGCAAACTGACCGACGGTCGCAAGTCGCTCGGCGCGCCTCGAATGGAGTTCGAGCCTGCGCAGCTCGGTTAAGTCCTGGAAGTTGATCACGCGGCCGAGTGGCTGATTATGGACGTCGCGCAATTGAGAGATGGACACACCGAGGATGGCAGAGCGGTTTGGAGTAGAAATTGATAACTCCAGCCGGCTTCGGTTCTCTGTCAGCAGTCCGGCAATTCCGGGCATGGCTGCTTCTGCGGCCAGCCCAACGAGGGAGTCTTGCGGTCGCCCCAAAATCTCAGCTGCGACGTGATTCGCAGTCAGGATCGATCCATTGGGATCTGTTGTAATTAGGCCCGACGATAGCGAACGGACGATATCGTGATGTAGCGTGAGTAAATCCGCGGCGGCGCGACGAGTTGTGGCCAGCGTCTCGGCGCCGCGTTCGAGTTGCTCGCCAAAGATAATCGCGAGGGCACCAACTCCAATTAATGCAGCGACGTTTACGCCAAGGGACCGCACGAGTTCAACCCCGGTTTGTTGCCATGGTTGCAACGAGCCCGTTAGTGGCATGTCGATCGCATGAGCCCAGGCAAGCAGTGACACGCCAATGGCCAGAACGAGAGACGATCCTGCAACTGCGATGGCACCTCGGCGATACGACACGGCGCCTGCGGATACGATCGAGAGTGCGAATAGAAATGTGTACGGCGATAGCGCTCCCCCGGTTACAAAGATAAGCAGGGAGGTGAGCACAAGGTCGGTGGCAAGCATCGCGTGGGCGATGCGCGTCGGCGAGGCATTTCGCGCGAGCAAGGCAGCAAAGAAGATCGATGACGCATAACTTGCTATGATCACCGCAAGTTGGAGAAACAGCGGAGTTCGCTGCACCGTGAGACTCGTCGCCGTAAGCCAAAACGAGAGGCCCAGCACAACGGTAATGACCAGCGTGCGCAGCACCATGAGGCGCACGACACGAGTCGCGAGATCGCTTGATGGTCCTGGTGCTGGCAGCAGATCGGCGGGCGAGGCGCCTGGTGCCAGCACGGGTGTCACCCGGAGACGTTGCCTGCAAGCTTGAATATAGGCAGGTACATCGCAATGATGAGACCGCCAACCACGACTCCCAAAAACGCCATCATGATCGGCTCGATCAACGAGGTCATGCTGGCGACGGCAGTATCGACTTCCTCTTCATAGAAGTCGGCAATTTTCTGGAGCATTTGGTCCATGGCGCCGGTTTGCTCACCAACGCCGATCATTTGCACTACCATCGTTGGAAATACGCGCGAGTCCCCGAGAGGTCCCGCCATGTCGTGACCCTCCGAGATCTTGTCGCGAGCTTTGTTGATGCCAGCCTGGACGACGCGATTTCCAGCCGTCTTGCCGCAAATGTCGAGTGCATCGAGGATCGGAACGCCCGATGACAGTAGCGTGCCGAGCGTTCGGGTGAAACGTGCAACGACGATCTTGCGAAGTACCGATCCCACGACGGGAATTTTTAGCAACAGGCGGTCGAAGAACTCTTGTCCAGCCTCCGTACGTCGGGCGAGAACAATTCCTGCAATTGCCCCGGCAATACCGCCGAAGATCAAATACCAATAGTTGACGAACGAGTGAGACAGATTAACGACAACCAACGTTGGACCCGGAAGCTTCGCGTTTCCAAGGTCTTTGTACATCTTCTCAAATGTCGGAATGACTTTGATTAGCATGACGCAGATCACGGCGATGGCGACGAACAAGATTCCCGCCGGGTAGTACATTGCGCTCTTGAGCTGGCCTTTGAGTTTTACCGCTTTTTCAATATAGCCAGCCAATCGGTTTAGAATGGTGTCGAGGATACCGCCGACCTCGCCGGCAGCGACCAGGTTGACGTAGAGTTCATCAAATACCTTGGGGTGTTTGCGCAGCGAATCGGAGAACGTTGCGCCTTGCTCGACGGAATTCTTAACGCTGGACAAAATGCGCTGAAACGCGGGGTTCGAACTCTGGGTCGCCAAGATGTCGAGGCACTGTACGAGTGGCAGACCCGCGTCGATCATCGTGGCGAGCTGGCGCGTGAAAATCTGCAGATCTTTGGGTGGGACCCCCGATCCGAGCTGAAGGGTGATGTTGAGACCACCCTCGCGCTTAACGCGCATGTTGGATAGCCCCTCACCGCGTAACCGATCTTCGGCTGCGGCAGCACTATCCGCGTCGATGATCCCGCTGCGTTTGTCCCCCGTACGGGTCGTTGCTTGCCATT
The DNA here is from genome assembly GCA_964419605.1 of uncultured Kofleriaceae bacterium. GTDB lineage: Bacteria > Myxococcota_A > Polyangia > Haliangiales > Haliangiaceae > JABFXX01. The sequence goes on from CAYQQM010000087.1 coordinate 15,075, forward strand.
GAAATTTGGCCATGGTGAGTTCCTCAGCGTCGCGGTGGTTGGGACGGTAGGCGCGGGTCAGTGCCAGTGCTGACGCCGGCATTCGCGATCATGGTCTTGAGCTCGTCCAGCTCGCTCGTATGGGCGTAGGCTTCGTCCAGTGAAATCAGCTTGCGCAAGTACAGATCGCATAGCGATTGATTCATCGTCTGCATGCCAAACTTGGATTGGCCGATCTGCATTTGCGAGTACACCTGGTGGAGTTTGTCCTCTCGGATGAGATTGCGGATGGCAGGGTTTGGGACCATCACTTCCGCCGCCAGGACGCGGCCAACGCCGGACGCTTTCGGAATCAGGGTCTGCGTGATCACGCCTTCCAAAATGAACGACAGCATGGACCGGACCTGTTCCTGTGAATCAGCGGAGAACATGTCGACGATGCGGTTGATGCTTTGGATCGCCGTGTTGGTATGCAGCGTCGCGAAACACATGTGGCCGGTTTCGGCGACGGCGAGCGCCGCTTCGACGGTCTCGAGGTCTCGCATTTCGCCGATCAACACAACATCGGGATCCTGGCGCAGGATGTACTTGAGCGCGCGAGAGAACGATTTGGAATCGCGACCGATCTCTCGTTGATTGACCAGTGAAGCCTTGTGGGTGTGCTGGAATTCGATCGGATCCTCAATCGTCATGATGTGACCGCGATTTTTGGTGTTGATACGGTCGATCATCGACGCCAATGTGGTCGATTTTCCTGATCCGGTTGGGCCGGTGACGAGGACCAGGCCGCGCGGTTTTTCGCACAAGTCGATAACCACGGGGGGCAGCCCGAGTTCCTCGAGAGGAATCACCTTATACGGAACCAACCGGAACGCGCCGGCTACGCACGCCTGCTGCATATAGACGTTGGCCCGAAATCTGGCCATGCCCTTAATTCCAAACGAAAAGTCGATCTCCAGATCCTCCTCAAAACGGAGTTTCTGCGCGTCGTTCATGACGGAGTAGCACAGCGTCTTTGTGTCGACCGGGCCGAGCGGATCGATCTGCAACTTCACCAGCTCGGAGTCGATGCGTAGACGGGGCGGCGATCCGGCGGTGATGTGCAGGTCAGACGCGCCTTTGTCGAGCATGGCTTTGAGGAGGGCTTGGAGGCTCAGCTGCGCCATGATTAGTCCTCCACCGTTGTGCGCAATATTTCCTCCGGTGTGGTCATACCTTCGAGGATCTTCGCAATGCCGGCCATGCGAAGGCTTTGCGTGCCGCCGCGTATCATCTCTGCTTTGAGTTCTGCGGCGGACGCTCCTTGCAGCACCAATTCCTTGAGCGGATCGGTAAACGGCATTACCTCGTACAATGCCACCCGTCCTTTGTAGCCGGTATTGTTGCAGACCTGACAGCCTCGACCTTTGTGGACCACGGCGACGCGAACCTGTTCTTCGGTCATTCCCAGTTTGAGTAAGGCCTCCGGGTGTTTCTCGGCCACCGTTTGTTTGCATCCTTCGCAAATCCGTCGTGCGAGACGTTGAGCGACCACGAGGTTCACCGACGCGGTCACGAGGAATGGCTCGATACCCATGTTGAGCAATCGCGACACCGTTGAGGGCGCGTCGTTGGTGTGCAACGTCGACAGCACTAAGTGACCGGTGAGCGCGGCCTTGACCGCGATTTCAGCCGTTTCGAAGTCTCGAATCTCGCCAACCATGACGATGTTGGGGTCTTGGCGGAGGAACGCTCGCAACGCTGTTGCAAAGTTCAGGCCGATACCCTCGAGCATCTGAACCTGGTTGATACCGTGAAGGTTGTATTCCACCGGGTCTTCGGCGGTGGAGATGTTTCGTTCGGTGGTGTTGAGCTCCGACAGCGCGGAGTACAGCGTTGTGGTCTTTCCAGATCCCGTTGGACCGGTGACCAGCACCATGCCGTAGGGCTTTTTGATCGAGTGTTTGAAGTCAGCGAGCGGCTTGGTATCGAAGCCGAGCTTGGTCATATCGAGTTGCAGCGACGATTTGTCGAGCAACCGCAGCACGATCTTCTCCCCAAACAGCGTCGGGAGCACGGACACGCGAAAGTCCATCTCGCGATTGCCGCCGATCTTGAGCTTGATGCGGCCGTCTTGCGGGAGTCGCCGCTCGGCGATGTTGAGCGACGCCATGATCTTGAGGCGCGAGGTGATCGCATTGCGGAGCTTCAGCGGAGGGCGCATTTCTTCTTGAAGGATGCCGTCGATGCGAAACCGAACGCGGAAGCTTTTTTCGTACGGCTCGATGTGGATGTCCGAAGTCTTTTTCTTGATCGCCGACAACAGAATCGCGTTGCACAGCTTTACGACCGGAGCTTCGCCAGCTTGGTTCTCCAGATCGACGACATTGACTGCATCGTCGCTGTCCGACGTATAGTCGACGTTGTCGACATCGAGTTCGCCCACCATCTGGTCGAGGTCGGGCCCTTTGTCGTAGTAGCGAGAAAGCGCGGCTTCAACCCCGCCTTCGGACGCCACGACGGGCTCAATGTTGTATTGGGTGAGGAACTTAAGCTCGTCGATCGCGTAGATGTTTGAGGGGTCGGCCATCGCGACGATCAGCGTTGGGCCGTTGCGCCGCACCGGAATGACTTGGTGCTTTTCGCAAATTTCGCGCGGTACGAGTTTCAGCACGGCGGGATCGATTTCGATCTCTCCCAAATCGATCGACGGCAGACTGTATTGCTTGGCAACGAACTGCGTTAACGCCTGATCGTTGACATAGCCCAGGCGGGCCAGGGTGGTTCCGAGCCGCTTGCCGGTACGCTTGGCTTCATCTTGCGCCTGCTGTAACTGCTGGAGCGACACCAACTTTTCGCGAACCAGCAGCTCACCAATACGGCTCATCGAGTACGATCCCCCTTAATACACTCAGCTTTTTCAGGGTATCGTGCAAGCTGCCGCGGCGTCAAACTGCCGACCCACCTTCTGCCATCTAAGCAGTCATGCACGTACCTCCGCACTCCTCGCGGGGCGTGCTGCGCGCCCCGGCGAGCCAAGGTCACCGATTCTGTATCGGGCAAGCTGGGATATAGGAACCCAAAGTACGACACGGCGTTGCCAGCCGGGCGGTCTTCGGGCATAAGACCCCGATCACCATGGCGTCGATTCGCGGCACAGTTCGTCCCTCGTTAGGGGCTTCTCGCTCGTCCTCCGTCGGAGGCGTTCAAGGGGCGTCGGGCCGGGGACGCCAGGGTCATCGCTCACGGGTGGGAGCCCAGGTGCGAAAGAACACGATTCGACTCGCGAGCGATATTGCCCACCGGATTCGAGCGGGTCACCCCTGGGTGTATCGCGAAGCCCTCGGGACGCGCCCGGTATCCGGAGAACAGGGCACGGAGATAGAGCTCGTCGACTCCGATGGGGAGTTCATCGGCCGTGGGCTTTACGATGCGCACAGCAGCATTGCGGTCCGAGTGTTCGTTCGCAATTCGGACGGGCAGATCGATGGTCAAATGGTCCGCGATCGGTTGCGCGCCGCTGTGGCGCTGCGGGCTCAGGTCGTGGACATGGAGGCCATTCGCTGTATTCGCCTGGTCAACGCGGAGGCGGATGGCCTGCCCGGCATAGTCGTGGATCGATACGGAGATTATCTGCTGGTTCAGCTCTACACGTCTGCCGTCATGCACCTTCGCGATGATCTCTTGGACGCTCTCGTTGAACTGGTTCGTCCGGCCGCAATTTACGAGCAGCGTAGGTTTCGCTCGCTCGCTGGCGAAGCCCCACATCAGGTGGCTGCGGAGCTCGTGCGCGGCACCGCGGCTCCGGTCGAGTTGGAGGTCAAAGAAGACGACCTAACATTCGTCGTCGACGTTACCTCACCGCTGTCTACGGGGCTGTTCGCCGACTTGCGGGAAGGTCGCCGAGCGGTTCGGCAGTGGGCGAAGGGGCGCAGCGTGCTCAACTTGTTTTCGTATACTGGCGCCATTTCGACGTACGCGCACGCTGGCGGGGCGACTGCGGTTTGCGCTGTTGATGTTTCCGCCAAGGCCCACGCGCGTGCCCGGAAGAACTTTGCGGCGTCGGGGTTTGACCCCGAGGTGCCCGAGCATGTCGTGGGCGACGTGTTCAAAGTGCTCGCCCGCTTTGTCGAGCGCGGGCGGAGGTTTGACCTCGTCATCCTGGATCCACCGGCTTTTGCAAGTAGTTCTGCTCGCGGGGGTAAGCCGTGGAGTGCAATGCGAGACTACAAAGAGCTCATTGCGGCGGCGCTCGACGTTACCGAACCGCAAGGTCTGCTAATCGCTGCTTCGTCAACGCACAAAATGTCGGCCGGCGAGTTCGAACTTGCACTCGCCGAAGGGGCTTTGGCAGCTGGCACACGCCTGCAGATCGTCGATCGTCGCGGGTTACCGCCGGATTTTCCCACGTTACCAGGGTTCCCGGAGGGGAACTATTTGAAGTTTGTGGTCGCAGTTCGAGGCGCTGGCCGGCGCCTGGGGTAGGTACCGACCTTACCGCGCGTAGTCGGAGGCCCGCGTTTCACGAACCACAACCACGCGAACCTGACCTGGATAGGTGGCTTCGGTCTCGATTGCGCGTGCGATTTCTTTTGACATGACTGTTGCCTGAACGTCGTCGATACGATCGTTCATCACCATCACGCGGACTTCGCGGCCTGATTGCAGCGCGTACGCGCGGTCAACTCCGTCGAACCTTCGACAAATGGCTTCCAGGTCGTCGAGGCGCTTGATATAGGAAGCCAGTTGTTCGCGTCGGGCGCCGGGGCGCGCGGCCGATAACGCATTCGCCGCTGCGACGATGTGGTCGAGCAGCGAGCTGGGTCTGACGGAGGCATCATCGCCGTGGTGGGAGGCGATCGCACGGCAAATCTTGGGGGACTCGCCATGTTTGCGAGCGAGCTGAGCTCCGACTTCGCCATGCGCCCCCTCGTGTTCGTGATCGACCGCCTTGCCGATGTCGTGTAGCAGTCCGGCACGGCGCGCGAGCTTGATGTTTGTATCGATCTCGCCGGCAATGAGTCCAGCGAGGTATCCCACCTCGACGGAATGCAGCAGCGCGTTTTGCGCATACGACTGCCGGAACTTTAGTCGTCCTAGGTGGCGTACGAGTTCTGGATGGACGCGGTTGAGGCCCAGATCGAACACCGCTTGTTCACCGGCTTCTTTGCATACCTTGTCCACTTCGGCTTCGGCTTTACGCACCACTTCTTCGATGCGGGTCGGATGAATTCTGCCATCCGCAACCAGCGCGGAAATTGCGATCCGGGCAATCTCACGGCGCACCGGGTTAAAGCAGGAGATCGTAATCGACTCAGCGGTGTCGTCGATAATCAGGTCGATTCCGGTTGCCGCTTCGAGTGCGCGAACGTTCCGACCTTCGCGGCCGATGAGTCTGCCTTTTAGATCGTCTGAAGGCAGTGGGATGACCGCAACGGTGCGCTCGTGTACGAACTCACTGGCGAAGCGCTGAATCGCCGTGGCAACGATGGTCTTTGCGCGAGCGGTCGCTTCGCGATGGGCCTCGTCCTCAATTCGCTTGATTTCCGTGGAGGCCGATTGCAGCGCTTGGGCACGGACTTGTTCTTCGAGCGTTCTTCGAGCTTCCGCCTCCGACATGTTTGCGATCTGCTCGAGCTGCTTGCGCGCTTCGGCTTGTGCGGCTTGTGCTCGTACGATGTCGGCCTCGACCTGCTTGAGTTTTCCCTCGACGCTATTCTCACGTTTATCGAGATCGCCTACGCGGCGCTCCGCCTCACGCCGCACTTTCTCAAGCTCGCGCTCTTTTGCGGCGATCTGCTGTTCGCGCTCGGTCAGCGCGACTCGGCGCTGTCGAAGTTCATCGTCAAGTTCCGCCTTGCGCTTGCGAGCCGCCTCGACGGCTTCGGTTTTAGCCGAATTTTTGATTGCGAGTGCTTCGGCGTTGGCCGCATTGCGAAGCTTTTCGGCCTCCGCTTCGATCTCGGTGAGCTTTTGCGCGCCGGAATCGCCACGTTGGTGCGCTTTCCCGATCCGGGTTCCGAGCAGCACACCTGCGCCGAGGCCAAGCCCCACGCCGACTAGGATGATGATGGGATCCACTACACCGCCTTATAGGTTGCGAGCTCGGTGATTACGAATTGAAGCCTTGCGTCGTGCGGCTCGTGCGGCACGTGACGGATGATTTGGCACTCGAACGCAATGCCGAGCCGCAGCGCACGCTCGGAGGACAGCGATAGCGTTGCATCGTAGTGACCGCGCCCCCAGCCTATTCGCCAACCGTCCTTATCAAACGCGATTCCAGGAACAATGTATGCGCCGATGTCGGTCAGCGGTACGCGAGTTTTACTGTCGGGTCGCGGCTCGCGCAAGCCAAAGCTCCCGCCGATGAGCTCGTCGGGCGTAACCCGGTGAAACGTGAGCTCGAGGGTGCGATCGACGACGCGCGGGTAGGCGACATGTCCGCCTGCCTTTCGGACTTCGGAGTCGATGGTGCCGGTGTCGACTTCAGAGCCTTTGGCTGCGTAGAGCGCAATCGTAGATCCAAACATTCCATGATCTGCAAGGACGACGCGAACCCGCTCCGCAATCCGGTGGCTGGCGGCCTCGCGGCGGTCTGGCGAAACGCCGTTGCGACGAGCCAACAGCTCTCGTCGAGTAACGAACTTGTCGCGCAGATTCGACAAACAGGAATACGACTCGCTGGGATACACGGGACCGCGGAGGCGGCAGCATAGCGGTGAAAGGCCGCTGGTCAAAGTCGCAAGCAACCGAATCATCAGGGGAAATGGGAATACGCTGAAGCGGTGTGTCGAGTGGCCCGCCGGCTCGGACCTAGCGACCTGCGTGGTGTTGTTGCATAATGAAATTGGCTAATGGGACACGGGATTGTGCTAGTGATTTCGGGAATTTAAGTGCCATGCCGGAACGGTGCCCGTCTTCGACTCGCACGACTTCCGCAGCCAGTCGGAGTTCTTCTTCCGGAAGTTCCAGTTCGACCTCCGCCGGGGATCCGGGCTCAAACTGTTCCGGTGAACTCATGAACGCTCCGCAACGCGAGACATCCTCGATGAGGCCGTCGATAACGCCTGCGCGTGTGCGGCACCGTGCTCGAACTTGAACCACAATTCGAACGGCGCTTCGCTTGTCCATGGAGCGGACAAGGTAAAGGCCCAGGTGGGAAGACGCAAATCTCTTTTCAAACGACCAGGCGAGACGGATATCGGCGCAAGAGTTCATCCAAGGGTTGCATTCCGGCTGTGGCTGCGGCAGATTCCTGGCCCCCGTTAGGACCCGTACATGAATAACTTGATCGATGATCGCGGTCGAGCCGCCGGGCTGGCTAGGCAACGGCGAGGACCGGAGGGGAGCATCCTGGACGGATGTAACCCGAGGACCGGAGCCGGCAACGAAGCCAGCCGGGATGGATCGGCC
>CAYQQM010000088.1:0-22226 GCA_964419605.1 uncultured Kofleriaceae bacterium
CTCCGCGCGTCGCGTCGCGCGGTTGCTTGGCTCGTGACCAATGCGTCACTGTTTAGTACAAAAGGGGGCTTTCCCGCCCCCTCTGGACCGGCAAAGCCGGTCCATTCACCCCTCCGCGCGTCGCGTCGCGCGGTTGCTTGGCTCGTGACCAATGCGTCGCTGTTCTAGATGAAGTCTTTGAACCAGCGGCGATCAGCATCATTGGTCGAGCACGAGGTGATCATTCGCGGCTGTGACTCGCCCGAGATGCGACTGAGACAACGCCCATTGCTGCGCAACACGTCTCCGCCGAAGAGGGCGTCGAAGCCAGCATCGACTGTGCGATAGCGCTGCGATGCACGGCCCGTACAGTGCGCCTGGATGAGATTGTTGTTGGCATCGCGCGACAGGCACAAGCGGCTGTGCTCATTGATGATCATCGGCACTGTGGTACCGGCTCTGGTGTACTCGTACCAGCGTCGGCTCGGGGTGTTGTCACACGATGACAAGATCACGCGTGCGTTTGCAGCCGTCGTGCCGTCGGATGGCCGCAGGCACCTACCGTTCGCTTCGTTGCGTACGCGGAACTTGAACGCCGGATCTCCCGAAACCAGGCGTGTGACCCCCTTTCGATCGCGCGACGTGAGCGTGTTCGATCGGGTAACGATGCAAGCAGGGTCGGTGGAGACCAGCGAACAGCCTACTTTCACCAGGGTTGGGAGAGCAGGATCTACTGCAAACCCATTGAATGAATTGTAATGCATAATCGAGTTGATATCGTAGCTCTTATAGTCGAGTCCCACGACGCCCGAGGCAAGGTACGTCATGAAATTGCCCCATTTGTCTACCTCGATGTTTGCCCAATTGATGCGGATGAAGTCATCGCGATCGGTTCGGCTTTGTTCGTGAAATAGCCCTACCGTATGGCCAATCTCGTGGCGAATCGTCGAGGTGGAAACCTCGTCACCTAGCCGAATCAATTGTGGGTCGTCGGAAAGCAGGTCGTCTGAAAAGCCAATCGCCGAGTTTCCCTCTCCCGGGTCCATGCCACGCGTCCGTCCTGTAAATCGGACAAAGTGCCCATTGTCACTCGATTGCCGTTGCACAAGGCGCACAATCGTTTGGCTGTTCCAGTCGTCGATCGCGGTTTGGATTCGATCTCTGACGATCTGTGGAAGGCTGTTGTCTACCTCGAAAGGAATGCGGCCCCCGGACCACGGATTCAGGTGCGAGAGTGCCGCAAGCGCGATGCGAGGTGGCGCTTTGGGTAACTCAGGTTGTTCGCGTACCTCAAGCTCGTCGAGGGCATTCGGATCTTCGGGCGGTTCCGGTGCTTCTAGCACATTTCGCGCTTCTTCGGCATCGACGACAGCGGGATCCTCAGGAGGCTCCAGGTCTTCCGGAGGTTTCGGACCCTTGGGCCGCGATGGCCAGAATATATTGATGACGCCGCGTTGCACGTCTTCGGTTTTCCCAAGGACAATATCGCCTTCAAAGATCGCCTCGCCATCGCGGTCCTCAAACTGGATTTCGATCGGGCCGCTGCCGAAATCGACGGTGGCGACTCGTGTCGTGCCACTGGTGTCACCGCCATGACTGCTGCCAGTGCCGTCGTCCACGCATGCCACGAGTGACGCCGCTAGGAGCGCAGTGGAGCCGATCAGAGATGAAATGAAATGTTTCCGTTCCATAATGTCCTCCTGTGACGGGGATTGTGCCGTCTTCACAGGCAAGGACACCGGCCGGAGCAAATCGTCTCACGGCGTTCGATCGCACTGGCCGATCGTCAGCGGGGAGCCAGGTCCGGCGACCCGAGGCCACGGTGTTGCACCGAGTGGTGCGCGAGCACAAGGCGACGCTGTTTGCCGAAGCGGACGCACGGAGTGCGAGCGGGCGCGGCTACCCGCGTCATGTTCGAGATGAGTTCGACCAGTACGAGCGTTGCGGCATCTTGGCCTACGGCCTGATTCGGGCACGGTGCCAGACCTGTGGCGACGAAGATGTCGTGGGCTTTTTATGTAAGCGCAAAACGCTGTGCTGCTCGTGTGCCGGGAGGCGAATGGCAGAAGTCACGCTCTTTAGCCAAGACGATACGCACTCCCCGTGCCACAAGCGCCCAGTTCGCATAGATGGATATGGGTGTGACCAACGAGACTACATCGCCCATTGACCACACGTGGTGCGACTTTGTTCCGCGGCGCGGCGAGGACATCCTCACAGGTGCGCGTCGCGGCGCCGGATCGCGCGGCGCTGTACGCAATAGTGTCGATAAATATCGACACTACAAGAGTCTCTACGTATGCTTGGATCATGCGCTTGGAAACTCGCGAGACTCTCGCTGCGATTGTGGAAGAGCACCGACCTCATGATGTTGGAATTCTGCGTGACGTTCTCCATGACGATCAACTTGCACCCCTGGAGCGCGATCTTGCACTGGTGATTCAAGGGGTGCGCCGCTGCGGAAAGTCCACACTGCTTCGGCAGATCGCAGCGCGCGAAGATGTCGTCGACCGCGCGATCTTTATCAACTTCGAAGATCCGCGGCTGAGCGACCGCCTGGACTATCGACTACTCGACGAAGTGGTTGCTTTTCATGAGGGTCGGTCCAGGAGAAATCAGTACTACTTTTTGGACGAAATCCAGAATGTTGCGGGCTGGGAAAAGTGGCTGCATATTCAACTGGAGCGCAAGCAACGTTTTTTTGTGATCACCGGTTCCAATTACAATTTGCTTGGTGGGAACTTAGCCTCTGCACTAACCGGGCGTCACATTTCGCTGGAGTTGTTCCCCTTTTCTTTCGCAGAGTTTAGACGCGCAAAACCCCGTGGAACCTTTCAGGACTATCTTCGGCGGGGTGGGTTCCCTCGACCGCTGACGGCCCCAGACGGTGAGGCGTTGTTGCGAGAGTACTTCATCGACATCATCGAACGCGACGTGAGACGCCACGTCAGCGCGCGCTCCACGGTGCCTTTGGCACAAATCGCCAAGGCCACCTTTGAGGCAATGGGCTCGGAGGTGAGTTTGCGCAATCTCGCGACAGCCTTTGCCACAACCGCAGATACGGTAAAGACGTACATCGTTGCGTTCGAGTTGGCGTATCTCGCCGTGTCTTGTCCGTTCTTTACGTTCTCTGAACGCAAGAGTCAGGTGCGTCCCCGCAAGTACTATCCCATCGATCTTGGCTTGCGGAACGCGATCGTGAGTACCCCAGGTAGAGATCAAGGAAAAAAGCTCGAATGCGCAGTGCTGCATCATCTGCGACGAAATTTCCGCACCGTGTACTACTGGCGGGGTAGAGGCGAAGTAGATTTTGTTGTGCAGACCCCACAAGGTCTACTTCCCATTCAGGTTTCTCACGCTGACACGAAAACTAGACATCTTGCCGCGGTCGAGGAATTTGCCCGTGAACATCCTGGAACGTTAGCCCCCAAGTTCATCGATGAGGCACGAGCAGAGAAGCTTCTCCTGGGGAAAGTGTCACTGGACCAGGTCTAATGGTGGCTTGAGTGATCGTGATGTCGACAATCATCGACACTATGAAAATGTCAACGACCTAGACGAGCGCGATGCGAAAACGCTTTTCAACGAGGCTGAACCGAGATTGGGACGATCAGCGAACGTTGCGCCGAAATGCGATGTGCCTTCGATCGTGCTTCTCGTTCGGGTACGCCGCGACTTGTTCGTCGCCACACGTTTCGCATCGAGCGCGAATCAGACCATACGCCAAGATGCCACAGCGCTCGCACTGTTTCAGGAACGGCATGAACTGAGGGACCGCAACGTCAAAAACAGACGATCGTCGCCGTTCATCACGTCGACAACTACTCCTGAGGCGCAGGCCAGCTGTGCTACAGTATTATAAGATCGCTCTGTTTCCAGACAGCCGAACATGAGATCGAAGGAGACAAATCCTCAACGAGGATCGCGTAGCCGGATCGGTGGAGAACGCCTGGCGGTTCGGCGCTGGTTACGCGGCCAAGCGGCTGCTGCGGTACGCAGCCTCCAAGTCGCCGCGCGGCGCGGACCGGACTCGCAACAAGCCGCGACTGAAGCGCTCTCGGCGGTCAATGCGCTCGCTGTTATGGGGATGTGGCCGGGGCCGCGCGATCCCGCCAGCGAAAACGCCGTGATTGATGTGCGCAATCGATGGGCGCGAATTCAGAAACGGGCGAAGCGTGGCCAAGCAGGCTAGTCGTCAACTCGAGGAGGCGCTCGAAGACCTTACGACCGCGCTGTGCTCCACCGGGGCGCAGTGGATGGTGATTGGTGGTATCGCCGTGATCGCGCGCGGAGTGCGGCGTTTTACGTCCGACATCGACGCAGCGATCCGGGGCGACCAGGTCTCGGTCTCGGCTGCAATCAAGGCTTTGGCAAAGCGGAGGATCGTGCCACGGATTCCGAATGCTGAGGCATTCGCTCGCGACAATCTCGTGTTGCTTCTACGTCACGCGTCGTCCGATGTGGAGTTCGATGTGTCGTTTGCCTGGACCCAGTTTGAGCATGAGGCCATTGGCGCAGCGACCACGGCGAGATTTGGTGCGACGAAAGCGCCGATGGCCCAGGCCGAAGATCTCGTGGTATTCAAAGCGATCGCGGGGCGTGGCAAGGACCACGACGACGCCGTTGCACTGCTAACGCTATACCCTGACGCTAACCTGATGCGCATTCGATCCAGAGTGAAGGCGCTCGCCGAGTTAGCAGATGCTCCGCAACTGGTTGGAGGCCTGGAAGTGGCCATTGCGGAGTCGATGAAGCGTAAGCACACAGCTGGCTCGAGAGGTGCTCGGCCCGCTTTGCCTCCGACGGAGTCGGCAACAGGAAAGCCAGGCGCTATCGCCAACTCGCGCGTTCGAAAGACGCGTGTGGGGCGAAAGAAGGCGCGGGTCAAAGCCCGTCGAAACCCAAAGCGGGCTCGGCCCGGCCGTAAACGGGTCGGCCAGTTGAAACGATGAAGGACGAGCTCATCAAGATGCTGGCGAAGCAAGCGGGGGTCTCGGTCAAAGAGTTCGAGGCCAAGGTCGCTGAGAAGAGGGCCGCAGCGGCGGAGCGGGACGCCGACAGGCCGCCGATGACACGCCGCCCGACGGCGACGCCACGTACCCCATCCGGCACCACGGGTATGCTTGCTGTGCGTTTTGGATCTACTTGCCCCTAGCGCCGCTGAACGCCCAGAATTTCTTGTTCGTCTCGGACCTTCCAACGTGCGTTCGAAAAGAGCTGCTTCGGTACATTACCGTCGGGTGCGATTCCGAAATGCAGTGGAAAGTGTAGCGATGAGGGGAGCCAGAATAGCCTTGCGGCGTCAACCGCGGTCGCGATACAACCGTGTGACCCTACGACCGAGGTGTTTCGATGGCCGGTGCTACGATTCAAGATCCTCAGCTGCGGCTGAGCAAGAACGTCGATCCTCTTCCAACGCAATTCGACCGGCCGCGGGACGTCCGTCGAGGGGCTGGCCCGGCTACTGCCTGCCTCGCTGCCATGGCACCTAACGCCGGGGCGTTCGATAAACTTTTTCCCGCGCAGCCCATTGGGCCAGCGAACGGAACTTATGAAGGACTGCGGGACTTCTTCATTTCGTCGAACCAAGAATATTGCGACGCGCTGGGGGGAAACGGGCCCGAGATCGAAGATGCAAAACTGCGGCAGATTCTTGCGACTACAGCATCGAAAGCGCAAATCCGTAACCTCCTGCTCCAGCTTTGGCAGCGTATCGCGGGGAAAGGCCCAGACCCACGCGAGAGGTTCGCGGCATTCGAAATCCTCCAAGTCCCATCGGTAGCCCAGGCGGAAGTCGATGCGGTACAGAACGCTGTCAGAGCTGCGTTGCAGAGCCTGGTCAGGGAGGGGCAGATCCCAGCCAACCCCAAGCTTGTGGCCGAGTGTGTAAGTCTCGCTGAGCGCCTCACAAAGGAATACGCAACTAGATCGTACGCTGAACTAGGCCAAGCCATCGGTCCTGCCGAAATCGAGAGTCTGCAGCGCGTCGCCGCGGCGGCCCGACTGCTCGCGGAAGCGGCGATCAAGGCTGCGAAATAAGGGATCAGCCAAAGCGATACGCGCCACCTGACTGGGATGTTGGGGGCCATGGTGAGCTCGTTCGCACGATGCGCATTCGGCGTCGACTTTAGTTGGTTCAAGTGCGCCAAACAGCAATCGCGTGCTGCAATATGATTCCGAAACATCACTTAGGGACTCGAACGACGGGGCCCTTACGTCCATCCACGCTCCGATCGGAGGCGCGTGTTATCTTTTTTGCAAATCGTTTGTCGTCGAATGTTATGAACTCTGTGCAGTGCGCACTTTTTCCCAGGTGTAATGCATCGGCAAAGTCGATCCCTGCGTCGTGGAGATCCAGCGCGCTGTCGACCGCTTGCCAGTCCTCCACCGTGACGTTGGCCAATCCGAGCAAATGTTTCATCACACGAGTAAACGCAGCGGGTGGCGTCTCGTAAAACCCACGCATCACCCATTCCAGCTCTAGAATCACCGTGATCGGAACAAACACTGCTTCCGATGAAAGCAGGATTTTTTTGGCGATCGGACGCTGCCGCGCTGCCTCTGGATCATCCGGATCGTCGCAGTAGAACCGTGCAAGAACATTCGTATCCACCGCGATCATTTTCGAGACGTGCCTTGTTGAGTCGCTCTGACAATGTTCGCCGCATCGAAGTCAAGCAAACTGCGTGGCTTGCCGGTCTTGCGAACTCGGATGAGGCCATACCCGGATTCGGGTACTGCCGCTCTCTTTTTGATAGTGAGTCGGATGACCCCCTTATCGTCAACGAATTCAACTCGGGTTCCGGGTGTAAGCCCGTAGCGACGTCGAATGGCTACAGGAATCACCACTTGTCCTTTGCGGGTCAAGGTAGCTGACGACATGGCTGATTATAGCGTCGTCTTACCAGGTAAGCAAATGCGAGCCACACAGCGTCGTGAGTGAGCGGTTGAGGCTGATGACAACGCGATCCGATATGCTCAGAATGCATTGACTTCCCTCGAAGAGGCGCGCGCCGGTTACCTGTCTTGGATACGGGGAGTCGGGATGGAAACGTCCGACGATGTATTGCCCCGGCCCGAAACCCAGGGCCAGCGCCGGAGACCCTGTTTGATAACGATCGCCGACAACGATGAAAAAGCACGGCTCGGCGCTCTCGTCTCCGACGAGGACTTGACTCGGTACATTTTGTAGCGACGACACCGCGCGTTGCACGCCGAGAGTTGATCGATCGACTTTCTCAGAACAATAAGTTGACGCCAGCAATGTCGCCGGCCGACAACACATTGTTACCGCCGAACGTAGTGCCGTCCTTTTTTGTCATGGTCGGGCAATTGGCGTTGTTACTAAATGTGAATGAGCCGTAGAGCATTATCGACTTGAAATCGAACGGGCCAAAAGGCAATCCATCGACCGGGCTCTTCACGGCGAAGTTGTGCCAGCGCGATTTCGGCGCGCACGACAGATGGACGTTGATAAAGTTGTCGCGATCGATGCGCGACTGTTCATGCCAGATCCCGGCTGCGTGCAGCAACTCGTGCATCACGATGCTTTTTCCATGCGTGGGCCAGATTTTGATGAATTGCCAGCCGCCTTGCTTACCGACGGCGGAGCTCGAAACATTGGGATCGGTCGACTGAGAAAAGAATAGAATGTCCTGTCCCCATAACGGGGTCGTTATTTGAACAAAGTCGATATCGGTCTGCGCTTCGAGCGTTGCAATCGCGCTGTTGATTGCGGTCTGGTTGAACGTTGGGGCGACGTACCGAATGATTCCATTTTTCCATCTGCCATATAGCGGCGAAGGCAACGCTCCTAAGGGGGCGGAATGCTTGCGCAGCCTCTCGACGGGGCCGAGATCGATGTCGCCCTCGACGATGGCATGGCCGTCGATGACATCGAACGAAACTTCCATCTCGCCATCCGGCGTCCGAATTCTCGCCTTGCCCGATGACGAATCCTCGCTGATCGCTGAGGTTAGGTCGACGTCCGTAAGCTCCAGCTCGGCGTCATCGTCCATGCAAGCGCTGCCCAACGAGGTCAGTATGAATAGGAAGGAAGTGGCAGTTCGCGTTTGTTGTAGTTTGGTCATGCTCTGACAACGCAGAGTTGGTCATATCTTCCCAAACTCAGACCCTGCCCTACCGGGGGCGATGAGCTCGAGCCAAAATTGGGGTTGTCCTCGATTTCGAGCTGGGTTACCAATCGATGAGATGAAAGCCTGCATCGGGCGCCGAGATATAGGGCTTGCTCCGCAGCTTCCGCTCATTGGTGCGGGCGGTGCGGACCTCCAGCCGATCTCGCCTCAAATTGGCACAGGCACAATGGCCGGGTTTTCGTATCACGGCACGTTTCCGTTCGAGAGCAACACGCGCGGAGACGAACGGGTAGGCCGAGGCACGGTTCTCGCTCCAGAAACGACCGGCGATACCCATGTCACTTGCATCGAGCCGGTAGAGAGGGTTGGCACGTCTTCGTGGAAGACGATCCCCGTCATGCCGTGGAGCTTGGATCGGGCCACCATAGATTTCTCGTCGTCCGTGCCCGTGTTCTTGCAAGCTGCCGGTCAGGTGGCGATTCCGACCGTCGTCACCACGGCTGGCATTGGAGCGACAGTTCTGCTGGGCGCACCCATGGTGGCAGAGGCTGTAACAGCTCGTATCGCCGGGCTAGTGGGATTCATCCGCGCCGCACAAACGTTTGACCAGCAAGTTATGCAGTCAATACCGCAAGGCGGTGGCGCCCTGCCTTTGGGCAGGAGCTGGGAATTAACCTTCGGGAATTTGGGAAATAGCCTGAAATATGATTTCGAATGGGTACGCGCGACGTCGCAACGACTCAAGGATGGAAGAATTCTCGTGCAAGAAGATACCTTTAGCACGCTCGAGCTCGTGCAGAGGTTGCGCCTGGAATGGTTCCGCAGCTTTCTTAAACTCCCTGAGTGGCCCGTCCTCGAATCATCGGTGTTCGCGAAGGAGTGGGCTGCACATGCATTTGCCCAACGAAGCCTTACTGAAGGATTTCGCCTAGCAGCGCGACCACGCGATTCGCTCGCCGAGGGCATGGTTGCTCTCGGGGAACTGCTTGTCGCCGCTGGAGCTGTGTCGTTTCTCGCGGCCCCTTACGGTTTGGACAAGCTCAAAGCGTCCCTGCCGTACGCAGTTAAATTGCCGCAGCCTGCTGACAATTCGCCCAAAATCAGGATCCTGCCGCGGGATCCCCCACGGGACACGGCCAGCGGATCCTGAGTTCCCCAAACGAGGGGAACAGCGCTTCGCACTACATCTTCAATCTGGATGGTGACCCCCTCGACGCTATCCCGAGCGGCGCGAGCCCACCTCGCTCAATCCTTCCGCCAACATACCGCCTCGTGCCGAAACCACTTGACCTACACCCGCAAGCCTCGTAGGCTGCCCGGAAATGAAGCGCTTTGCGAACGAGCTGTTCGAGGAGACGCCGGTCGGTGTTTCGTCGGCGATCGCGCGAGTGCTTAGATCTGTGTTTTTAGGCGGCTCCTTAGGGCTTGGCGGGCTAATTATTGGTGTATTGCCAATTACCGCCGGGCGCGGGGCTGCCAACTGAACTAACACCAAACGGTTCACGCAATTTGGCCCCGCACCCTCCCAGGGATGCGGGTTTTTTTGTTTCCGACCATCGACAACCAAGAACCATCGAACAAAGCCAACCACATGAGAAGCGATTCACTTAAAAAAGGTCCCAGCCGCGCGCCAGCCCGGGCGATGCTCAAAGCCACCGGACTGACCGACGCCGACCTGGAACGTCCGCTGGTGGCGGTCATCGGCACGCACACCGATGTGATGCCGTGCAACCTGCACCTGCGCGCCCTCGCCGAGGAAGTCAAGCGCGGGGTGCGGGCCGCGGGTGGGACACCGGTAGAGTTCACGACGATCGCGGTATCTGACGGAATTACGATGGGAACCGAAGGGATGCGGGCATCGCTGGTGTCGCGCGAAGTGATCGCCGACTCGATGGAACTCGTCGCTTTCGGTCATCTGGTCGACGGCGTGGTCGCGTTGGTCGGCTGCGACAAAACCCTTCCCGCGGCGGCGATGGCCCTTGCCCGACTGAATCTGCCCGGGCTGGTGTTCTACGGTGGACCGATTCAGCCCGGTCGGTTCCGCGACAAAGACGTGACGATTCAAGACGTGTTCGAAGCGGTCGGCACACACGCGCGCGGCGGCATGACCGACAGCGACCTCAAAACGCTCGAGGATAAGGCGTGTCCGGGGGCCGGAGCGTGCGGCGGTCAGTTCACCGCCAATACCATGGCGACCGCGCTCGCGGTAATGGGGCTCGCGGCGATTGGCGCTGGCGAAGTTCCAGCCACCGCTGCCGACAAAGCCAAGGTTGCGTACGACGCAGGCGCGATGGTGATGCAACTCGTGCGCACGGGCGCCAAAGCGCGCCAGTTCATGACCGCGACCGCGCTGCGCAATGCGATTGCTTCTGTTGCTGCAACTGGCGGCTCGACCAACGGGGTTTTGCACTTGCTAGCGATCGCACGCGAAGCCGGGGTACCGCTGTCGATCGACGAGTTTGACACCATCTCGACGCGCACGCCGGTGATCACCGATCTGAAGCCGGGGGGGCGCTACACTGCGGCCGACATGCACGCCGCAGGTGGCGTTGCGTTGCTGGTGAAGCGGATGTTGGAGCTGGGCCTGCTCGAGGATGCACCAACCGTGAGCGGCAAAACGCTGCGGGCCGAAGCCGAGGCGGCGCGCGAGCGGGCAGGGCAGGACGTGATCGTCACTTCGGGCAAACCACTCAAAGCGCGCGGGGGATTCGCGATTCTGCGCGGCTCCCTGGCCCCTGAGGGCTGCGTGGTGAAGCTCGCAGGTCACGATCGCGAGCTGCACGAGGGGCCAGCGCGCGTGTTTGAGCGCGAAGAAGACGCGTACGCCGCGGTCGTCGCGGGGAAAGTGGCTCACGGCGATGTGGTGGTGATCCGCAACGAAGGGCCGCGCGGTGGCCCAGGTATGCGCGAGATGCTGCAGGTCACGGGGGCACTCGTCGGTGCCGGACTTGCCGATGACGTTGCTCTCATCACGGATGGTCGGTTTAGCGGCGCAACTCACGGATTTATGGTTGGACACGTGTGCCCGGAGTCGGTGGATGGCGGGCCGATTGGACTTATCCGCGATGGCGATCGCATTCGCATCGACGTGGCGGCGCGTCGCCTCGATGTGCTCGACGATCTCAGCGGTCGCACGCTCGTCACGCAGCCGGCACGGGCTCTCGCCGGCGTGATGCGAAAGTATGCCGCATCAGTCGCCGGCGCATCGGATGGAGCGATTACGTCCGACGTGTCGGCATGGAGGCGGTCATGACCTCAAACGGCGATGGCAGTCCAAAGCGCATGATCGGCGCGGCGATCCTGTGGGAGGCGCTCGCGGCCGAGGGCGTTGATGTGGTGTTCGGGTATCCAGGCGGAGCGATCATGCCCGCCTACGATGCGATGCTGGGGTACAGCGATCGCATCCGCCACGTCCTGGTGCGCCACGAGCAAGGTGCAGCGCACATGGCCGATGGATACGCACGCGCGTCCGGCAAAGTCGGCGTTGCGATCGCGACCAGCGGGCCGGGTGCGACGAACTTGGTCACCGGCATTGCCACGGCGATGATGGATTCTACGCCGACGGTGTTCATCACCGGTCAGGTTTCGTCGTCGCTGCTCGGTAGCGATGCGTTTCAAGAGACCGACGTCACCGGCGTAACGCTGCCGCTCACCAAGCACAACTACTTGGTCACGCGCGTTGAGGAAATCGCGCCAACGATCCGCGAGGCGTTCTTTTTGGCCCGCAGTGGTCGCCCTGGGCCGGTGCTCGTCGACATCTGCAAAGACGCTCAGCAAGCCCATGGCGAGTGGAGAGCTCCACACGAGTCGCCGCGGCTGCCCGGCTATCGCCCGTCGTCCCACGCTCCCGATGATCTTCTGGCGCAAGCGGCTTACCTGATCGACCACGCGGAGCGGCCGCTCATCCTTGCGGGGCACGGTATCGTCAAGGCCGGCGCCGGCAATCTACTGCGCGAGTTCGTTGAGAAGGCGCACATTCCGGTGGCCTCGACGCTGCTCGGTCTCGGCGGTTTTCCCGCGAGCCATCCAATGGCGCTCGGCATGATGGGCATGCACGGCGAGGCCTGGGTCAACCACGCGATCCAAGAGGCGGACGTTCTCATCGCGTTGGGTATGCGGTTTGACGATCGCGTTACTGGGCGGCTCGCGAGCTACGCTCCTCGGGCGCGCAAGATCCACGTCGAAATCGACCGCAGCGAAGTCAATAAGAACGTCAAAGTCGACGTCGCGCTGCTCGACGATGTCGGTCGCGTGCTCAGCGCCCTCATGCCGCGCGTGGCGACGCGGCGCCACGATCCGTGGATCGCGCGCATCGACGCGCTCAAAGGCGATAGTTCGGTGCGCGATATTCAGGGCCTACCGGACAATGGCCGGCTGTACGCCGCCCACGTGATCCACGACTTGTGGCGCCTGACCGAAGGCAAAGCGCTGGTCGTCACCGACGTGGGCCAGCACCAGATGTGGGAGGCGCAGTACTACAAGCACGATCACGCGCGGAAGCTGATCACCTCGGGCGGCCTCGGAACGATGGGGTTTGCGCTGCCTGCTGCGATCGGTGCGCGCTTCGCTTGCCCCAAAGACGACGTATGGGTCATAGCCGGGGACGGTGGGTTCCAGATGACTGCGTGCGAGTTGTCGACAGCGGCGCAAGAGGGCTTGAAGCTGAACATTGCCATCATCAACAACGGCTACCTGGGCATGGTCCGGCAGTGGCAGCAGTTCTTCTACGGCGGCCGGTACGCGGCAACGCCGATGCGCTCGCCGGATTTCGTGAAGCTTGCCGAAGCGCACGGCCTCACTGGCATGCGCGTTACCCAGCGATCGGAGGTCGAGAGCTGCGTGCGCGCCGCCCGGGAAACCAGCGGCACCGTCGTCATCGATTTCCGAGTCGAGCAAGAGGATTCGGTGTATCCGATGGTTGCTTCCGGATCCGATCTCACCGAGATGATTCGTCGTCCACAACCTAACCCGCTGGTCGAGACGGCGGAGGATCCGTGACCATGTCGAGCAACGCTCACACTCACACTATCATCGCTCACGTCGAGGACAAGCCGGGCGTGCTCAATCGCATCGCCTCGCTGTTTCGCCGTCGAGGATTCAACATCACCTCACTCACGGTCGGTCGGACCGCCGAGCCAGGTGTTTCGAGGCTCACCTTGATGGTCGATGCCAACGACGATACGGCGCGCCGCATCGAGGCCGAGCTCTACAAGCTGGTCAACGTGCTTCTGGTCGAAGATGTTACGCACGCGCCATCGGTCGCGCGCGAGCTGGCGCTCATCAAAGTTCGGGCAAGCGCAGACACGCGGTCGCGCGTACTTCAGATTTGCGAAGTGTTTGGCGCTCGCGTGGTCGACCTAACGCCGCAGCTCGTGACTGTGGAGTTCACCGCTACCCACGACAAGATCGACGACCTGATCGGCGTGCTTTCCGCCGAGGGCGTTGTAGAGATGGTTCGCACTGGGGTGGTCGCTATGGCGCGCGGCGACCGTCCAGCATTTTCTGACTCGCGCGTAACAACCTTATCGAGTAGTTCATCTGATTCCGTTAGCCATGACTCGCACGAATCCCAAGGAGCCGCGTAATGCCGACAATTTTTTATGATCGCGATGCAGACATCAACCTAATCAAGAGCAAGAAGGTAGCCATCGTCGGCTACGGATCGCAGGGCCACGCCCACGCGCTCAACCTAAAGGACTCGGGTGTAGAGGTTCGCGTGGGTCTCGCACCGACCTCCAAGCGGATTGCGACGGCGCAAGCTGCCGGGCTCACCGTTGGCTCGGTCAGCGAAGTGGCCGCATGGTGCGATGTGCTCATGATGCTCGCACCGGACACCGCGCAAGCGGCGATCTGGAAGGACAGCGTGCAAGCGCAGTTTCCCGCCGGCAGCGGCAAGACCCTAATGTTCGCCCACGGCTTTAATATTCACTACGGCACGATCGTGCCCCCACAGGGAATCGATATTTCGCTGATCGCGCCGAAGTCGCCGGGACATCGCGTGCGAGAGACCTACCAAGAAGGCGGCGGAACGCCGGCGTTGCTCGCAGTTCACTCCAGCTCGAGCAAAGGCGCGCATGCGCTTGCGCTGTCGTACGCCTCGGCGTTGGGCTGCGCTCGCGCGGGGGTGCTGGAAACGACCTTTGCTGAGGAGACCGAGACCGACCTGTTCGGCGAACAAGCCGTGCTGTGCGGCGGCGTATCGGCGCTGGTAAAGGCCGGATTCGAAACGCTGGTCTCCGCCGGCTATCAACCCGAGGTTGCGTACTTCGAGTGCCTGCACGAGCTGAAACTGATCGTCGACCTCATGTATCGGGGCGGTCTAAACTACATGCGGTATTCGGTATCGGACACCGCCGAGTGGGGCGATTACGTCGCCGGCGGCCAAGTCATCGGCGCCGAGTCGCGCGCGGCCATGCAGCGCCTACTCGCCGACATTCGCAGCGGCGCATTTGCCAAGGCGTGGATTGCCGAGGTTGCGGCCGGATCGCCAAAGTTCAAGGCGACGCGCCGCGCTGAGCAAGATCACCCGATCGAAGTGGTCGGCGCGAAGCTGCGCTCGATGATGCCGTTCCTCGATCCGAAGACCGTGAAACCTGGCGAATAGATTGGAGGACGTATGAGTAGCGAAGCCGCCGATAATGCCACTTCTGAAGGAGGGTCCGCCTATGTGCGAATCTTCGACACCACGCTGCGCGACGGCGAACAAGCGCCGGGCGCGACGATGACGCTGGCGGAGAAGCTCGAGGTGGCGCACGGGTTGTCCCGGCTTGGCGTCGATGTGATCGAAGCTGGGTTTCCCGCGGCATCGCCGGGCGATCTCGACGCTGTTCGTACGATCGCGCGCGAAGTGGGGTGCAATCCGTCCGGGGATCGCCCACAGCCGCCGATCATCGCAGGGCTTGCCCGAGCAAAGCGAACGGACATCGACCGAGCATGGGAGGCCGTCAAGGCGGCGCGGCGACCTCGCATTCATACGTTCCTCGCAACAAGCGACTTGCACCTCGAACACAAACTGCGGATGACGCGCGTCGAGGTCATCGCTCGCGTTGGCGAGATGGTGGCGCATGCTCGGTCGCTGTGCGACGATATTGAGTTTTCGCCTGAAGATGCGGGTCGCAGTGATCCTGCGTTTTTGTACGAAGTCCTCGCGGTTGCGATCAATGCTGGCGCGACTACCCTGAACATCCCGGACACAGTTGGCTATACGCTTCCCGATGAGTTTGGTGCGCTCATCGCTGGGATCCGAGCCAATGTCCCCGGTATCGAGCGAGCGATCATCTCGGTGCACTGCCACGACGATCTAGGACTCGCTGTCGCGAACACGTTGGCGGGCTTGCGCGCCGGCGCGCGTCAAGCAGAAGGGTGCATCAACGGCATCGGCGAGCGTGCTGGAAACTGCTCGATTGAAGAAGTCGTGATGGCGCTGCGTACGCGGCGACCTACACTCGGACTTGAAACCGGCATCGATACGACGCAATTGGGCCGGGTATCCAAGCTGGTTTCGACCTGCACCGGTTTCCAAGTTCCACCCAATAAGGCGGTGGTTGGCAGCAACGCGTTTGCGCACGAGTCGGGCATTCACCAAGACGGCATGCTCAAACATCAGGCCACGTATGAGATCATGACCCCGGAGTCGGTGGGAGCCATGGGCACCCGGCTCGTGTTGGGCAAGCACTCCGGGCGCCATGCGTTTGCCGAGCAGCTTGCGGCCCTGGGCGTTCGCCTCGACGGCGAAGCGCTGGATCGCGCGTTCGAGCGTTTTAAAGCTCTGGCGGATCACAAAAAGCACATCGGCGAAGCCGATCTGTTGGCGTTGGCATCGAGCGAGCGCGCTGCGGCCCAGCCGCACTATGGCCTTGAAGGGCTTCAGGTCGGTTGCGGCACCATGGGCATGCCCACCGCGACGGTACGTTTGCGCGGACCGAACGGCAATGTCGTGGTTCAAGCGGCAGTCGGTACCGGTCCTGTCGACGCCGCGTTTAAGGCGATCGATCTGATCGTCGGCGCGCGCGTTGCGTTGCTCGAATATCAGGTTCATTCCGTCACCGAGGGCATTGATGCCCTTGGTCAGGTGAGCGTGCGCGTGCGCCCGGCCGATGCAGGCGCGCGGCGGACCTCGAGTGCACAAGGCAGTGAGCGGTTGCCGGCCGTTCACGGTTATGGCGCCGACACCGACATTGTGGTGGCCAGCGCAAAGGCCTACCTCGCGGCGCTAAATCGCGTCATCGATGATGTTGCAGTAGCTGCGCCGCGCGCTGGTGTGCCGCGCCCGGCCAGGGAGCTCCCCCTATGACAACCCCGCGTACTCTATTCGATAAAGTTTGGGATGCACACGTTGTGGCGTCGCCCAAGGACGCGCCTGCGATCATTTACATCGATCTGCATCTCGTGCATGAAGTCACGTCGCCGCAGGCATTTGCGGGTCTTCGCGAACGAGGACTAAAAGTCCGACGACCGGACAGAACGGTTGCGACGATGGATCACTCGACGCCCACGCGCGGCGGGCTCGCGCTCGCTGATGACCAGGCGCGGGCTCAGCTGCAAAAGCTTGAGGCGAACTGTGCGGAGCACGGCGTTGCCCTGCACAAGCTGGGCTCTACCGGACATGGGATCGTTCACATCATCGGGCCCGAGCAAGGCTTGACTCAGCCTGGTATGACGATTGTATGCGGCGATTCGCATACCTCTACGCACGGAGCGTTTGGCGCGCTCGCATTTGGCATTGGTACGAGCGAAGTCGAACACGTTCTGGCAACGCAGTGCTTGCTGCAGCGCCGGCCGCGCACGTTCCGCGTTACGTTCGACGGATTGCCGCCCGCGGGGGTCTCGGCCAAAGATCTAATTCTAACGATGATCGCCCGGATCGGTACGGGCGGCGCGACCGGTCACGTGATCGAGTACGCAGGTGAAGCGATCCGTGCGCTCGACATGGAAGGGCGGATGACCGTCTGCAACATGTCGATCGAAGCGGGAGCACGCGCGGGGATGATCGCGCCCGACGAAACTACGTTTGCATACGTCGCAGGTCGACCAAACTCGCCCAAAGGCGAGGCGTTTGATCGCGCGGTTGCGAAATGGCGCACGCTGGTAACTGACGAGGGTGCGACGTTTGATCGCGAGCTTCACATCGACGCTACCAAGTTGGAGCCGATGATCACGTGGGGCACCAACCCCGGCCAAGGCGTGGGGATTTCGGAGCGCGTCCCCGATCCGGCGCGCGTGGACGACGCCGCCGGCCGCGCTGCGATCGAGAGTGCGCTGCGCTACACCGGACTGGCTCCGGGATTGCCGTTGCTGGGCGTTTCCGTCGATGTAGTGTTTGTCGGATCGTGCACAAACGGCCGGATCGGTGATCTGCGCGCTGCTGCGCAGGTGGTCAAAGGTCGGCGTGTTGCACCGGGTGTTCGCATGCTCGTGGTACCGGGCAGTGCAGCGGTAAAAGCCCAGGCAGAAGCCGAAGGACTCGACAAGGTGTTTCGCGATGCGGGTGCCGAGTGGAGAGAGCCGGGCTGTTCGATGTGCATCGCGATGAATGGCGACCAATTGACGCCAGGCCAACTTGCGGTCTCCACGTCGAACCGCAACTTCGAAGGACGCCAAGGTCAAGGTGGGCGAACGCTTCTCGCTTCGCCATGGACTGCCGCTGCGGCAGCTGTGTCGGGTCGGGTGACCGATCCCCGCGCGCTTCTCGCCGAGGCAAAAGGAGCTTCGCTATGACCGCCCCACGCTTCACGACACTTACATCGCAAGCCGCTGTGCTGCTCGACGTCGACATCGACACCGACCAGATCATTCCGGCGCGATACCTGAAAGTGACCGATAAGTTGGGCCTTGCCGATGCGCTGTTTGCAGACTGGAGGTCTCGCCTCGGGTTTGCGATCCCGAGCAGGGCGCACATCTTGGTTGCGGGGGACAATTTTGGCTGCGGCTCGTCGCGCGAGCACGCGGCGTGGGCACTGGTTGCCGGTGGGTTTCGAGCGGTGATCTCCACCTCGTTCGCCGACATTTTCCGCGGTAATGCGCTGAAGAATGGCCTCGTTCCCGTCGTTGTTCCGGCTGCGGTGCACGAAGCCATCGTTGCTGCGCTAGCCACGAGTTCTGCGCTCGAGATCACCATCGATCTCGAGGCGCAGAAGCTATCGGCGCCCGGCGTGCCCACAACTCCGTTTACGATCGACGGATTTGCGCGCCGCTGCCTTCTCGACGGGGTCGATCAGCTCGGTTTCCTGCTCCAGCACATGTCGGAGATCCAAGACTATGAGCGGCGACAACAATAGTCGCGCCGCAATCGCCCCTGTCGACGGGAGCGGGCCCCAAGGGGACTTCCTCAGGGGGACTGATCGGCGGGTTGCGATCTACGACACAACGCTCCGCGACGGCGCGCAGCGAGAGGGGATTTCGTGGTCGCTCGAGGATAAGCTCCGCATCATTCGGCGCCTCGATGCGTTGGGCATCGATATCATTGAAGCCGGTTGGCCCGGTTCAAATCCCAAAGATGCAGCGTTGTTTGCGCGAATGGCTTCGCCGGAGGCGGTGCTGAAGCATGCCCAACTCGCCGCATTTGGTTCGACCCGGCGCGCCGGCATGGCCGCGGTCGACGATCCGCAGGTACAGGCATTGGTCGACGCTCAGACTCCTGTGTGCACGATCTTTGGCAAGAGTTCGACCTTGCATGTTCGCGAGGTGTTGCGCGTTTCCCTCGACGAGAACTTGGCGATGATCGCCGATACCATTGCATTTCTGCGCGCGGCTGGCCGACAGGTGGTCTATGACGCCGAGCATTTTTTCGACGGTTACGCGCTTGATCCGGAGTACGCGATCGCCACGCTGCAAGCGGCCGCCGCCGCTGACACCGTCGTGTTGTGCGATACCAATGGTGGAACGCTGCCCTGGCAGGTCGAAGAGGTGGTGCGCGTGGTGCAGCGGTCGGTGGCAACGCCGCTGGGCATTCACGCCCACAATGATGCCGGATGTGCGGTTGCCAACTCGTTGGCCGCTGTGCGCGCTGGGGCATCCCACGTTCAAGGCACGATCAACGGGTACGGTGAGCGCTGCGGCAACGCTAATTTGTGCAGCGTGATACCCGGATTGGCGCTGAAACTCGGAATTTTCGTCCTGCCCGAAGGCCAGCTCACAGAACTGCCCGAGGTCTCGCACATGGTTGCCGAGCTGGCCAATGTAGCGCCTGACGATCATGCGCCGTATGTCGGCCGCTCGGCATTCGCTCACAAAGGCGGGGTGCACGTAGCGGCGATGCGACGCACTCCCGAGAGCTATCAGCACGTCGACCCCGCGTTAGTCGGCAACGAATGTCGCATCGTGGTGAGCGAACTGTCTGGACGCGCGAATTTGTTGGCCCGCGCCGAGGAGTTGGGGCTCGTGGTCAAAGACAGTTCCTCATCTCAGTTGCTGGGGGGCGGAGAGACCGATCCGCGCGACGCGACGCGCGGTGGGGTGAATGGACCGGCTTTGCCCCTCGCCAGGGACTCCCCCCCCGTCGGGGACTTCCAAGGGTCGCAAGGGTCGCCGGGCCAGAGGGGGCGGGAAAGCCCCCTATCGATCGATCCGGCGATCGCCACCGGAGCGTTGGCCGCAATCAAGGAAGCGGAAGCTCGCGGCGCGGCCTTTGAAGCCGCAGACGCCTCGGTCGCGCTGATCTTGCGCCGCCACGCGCCCGATTACGCGGCGCCGTTTCAGCTGGTGGAATACCGCGTACTTTCTCATGGCGGTGGTCCAGAGCCGGTTGCCGCTGAGGCGACGGTCAAGCTGCGGGTTGGCGATCGAATCGTCCACACCGCTGCGGAAGGCGAGGGTCCGGTGCATGCGCTCGATGCGGCGCTGCACAAAGCTCTGGTAGTGTCGTACCCGCGGGTCGCGAAAATCTCGCTTGCCGACTATAAAGTCCGCATTCTCGACGGCAGTTCGGGCACACGAGCTGTCACCCGCGTGCTGATCGATTTTACCGATGGGACCAACCGCTGGTCGACCGTGGGGGCATCGGCCTCGATTCTCGAGGCGACGTGGACTGCTTTAGCCGATGGAATCGAATTCGGCATCGTTACTGCGGCGCAATCCGCCGCGCATGTCATGGAGGCACACGCATGAAAGCCACGATTGTACTACTCCCCGGTGATGGCATCGGCCCTGAAGTTGTCGACGAAGCGCGGCGCGTTCTCGACGCGGTGGGGCGCCTGTTTGGCCACGAGTTCGAATACCAGCAGCACCTGATCGGCGGCGCGTCGATCGATGCTCACGGTACCGCGCTGGCCGACGATGTAATCGCTGCATGCCAACGCGCCGACGCCGTGCTGCTCGGCGCGGTAGGCGGGCCGAAGTGGGATGATCCAAACGCCAAAGTTCGGCCGGAGCAGGGACTACTGGGACTGCGCAAAGCCCTAGGGCTATGGGCGAATCTGCGGCCAGTAAAGCCGTTTCCGGAGCTGGGTAATTGCTCGCCGCTGCGGGCCGACCGCCTCGCTGGGGTGGACCTGCTGGTCGTGCGCGAGCTCACCGGCGGGCTGTATTTTGGCCAGCCGCGCGGCCGCGATCAGGTCGACGGTCGCCGGCGCGCGTTCGACACGCTCGAGTACACCGATCACGAAATCTCTCGCGTCGTTTCGCTTGCGTTCAAGCTCGCGGCCGGGCGGCGGCGCCGGGTGACGTCGATCGACAAAGCCAACGTGCTGGAATCATCGCGGCTATGGCGCCAGGTCGCTGTCGAGGTGGGCAAGGAGTTCCCAGACATCGCGCTCGATCACCAGCTCGTCGATTCCGCCGCAATGCGCCTGGTAACAGCTCCAAGTGGCTTCGACGTCATCGTGACCGAAAACATGTTTGGCGACATCCTCACCGATGAAGCTGCCGTGCTTGCCGGTTCACTCGGCTTATGTCCCAGTGCCTCAGTGGGCGATGGTCGGTGCGGGCTGTACGAACCGATTCACGGGTCCGCACCCGATATTGCCGGCACCGGCGCAGCCAACCCGCTCGGCACGATCCTCAGCGCGGCGATGCTGCTGCGCCATTCGCTGTCGCTCGAGCGCGAGGCGCGAACGATCGAAAACGCGGTTGCTGCGGCCATCGCCGCCGGCTATCGCACCGCCGACATCGCGCCCGCCGGCAGCTCCGGAGATATCGTATCGACGTCGCGCATGGGCTCGGCGATTCGCGAGCACCTCGACGACGACCTCGTCAACCAGGATGTCGTCGGCTATCTCGCGGATCGCCAGCGATCCTGAGGCCTGTTCAGTCCGAACCGCTACAAGAGTGTGCTCAAGCCGTGCGCTGGGTGCGCAAGTGAGGGACTATCCGGTAGGCCGCCTCGGCGGCTCTGAGCATACGAGCTATGGCCATCCCTCAGCCAGATATAAGCCTTGCCGTTCAACAGGCGGTACAAGACGAGGTTGCTTCGGTTAAGAACGACGAAGGAAGCGTCCGGGCGTTCGCTCAGCCTGCGCTTGAATTTGCGCGTGAGGGTCGCGCTTGGCCCGTGGGAGGCGCTGATTTTATTATCAAGAAGGGCGTCGAACACCTTTTAAAAGGCGCCGACGACGCGTTAGCAGGGGTGACGCGCAAGAACATGGCCAAGGAAGCTGGTTCGGCGATGAACCCACGGTCGATCGACGAGCTGAACGCAGCGGCGAGAGCGGGCGACGCGAGTGCGTTTACGGATCTTGGCAAGCAGGTTAGCGAGCACAACGCGCAATCTTCGAGTGCCGGTCAGCTATTGGTCGAACTCGCTAAGGCTCACCCAGCTGCGATGACCGCGATCGAAAACGTCCTCGCGGAGTCCCTGGCGACGGGCCCTGCGCAGGCTGGTGTTTCACCGCGCGCCTTTCGGAAGTGGTTCATGGATATGGCCATGCGCGTTCATCCCGGGAAGTACAGCGACTTTCTACGAGCGGCCCGCAGAAGTCCCGATCCAGAAGTTCGGAAGATCGCCGACGAGTTGGCGACCGGGTCCTAGCCACCTCGAGCGATCGATCCACCTCCGCACTCCCTCAGCGGGAGTGCTGCGCATCCCGGCGCGGCCGGGATTATCGATCCACCTCCGCACTCCCTCAGCGGGAGTGCTGCGCATCCCGGCGCGGCCGGGATTATCGATCCACCTCCGCACTCCCTCAGCGGGAGTGCTGCGCATCCCGGCGCGGCCGG
>CAYQQM010000089.1:0-22177 GCA_964419605.1 uncultured Kofleriaceae bacterium
TCGCGCGTCGCGGCGTGGCCGAAACGGCTAGTGAATGCACTCTGAGGACTTCAATTGAAAGTTCGCAAATCTGATGAGCGCGGCGTGGGACCTCGGCAGGAGCTCGGCAATACCGATTACTCCCGGTCGGGGGCCCGGGGGGGCCCGGAACATGCAACGGCAGGTGTCGCTCGCAGAGCTTGCTCGGACTGTGGGAACAAGCGCGCGTACATTGGCCCGACGGATCAAGGCGAGCTCAGGTGAAACACCGCAGCGGTTGGTTCAGCGAATGCGCATCGCGCACGCGGTCCATTTGCTGGAAACCACGCGCGAGTCTGTTGAGGAGATCGCGACACAAGTCGGGTATTCCGATGCAAGTACGTTCCGACGGATCTTCCGCAAGCACACGGGAGACACGCCGCAACACTGGCGAGGTTAGAAGTGGTTTTGGCGACCGCTGATTCATGGCGGACCAGCGACCCAAGTGCCGCGCTTGGGATCGTAAACTTCGACGACCCGTGTTAGGGCTGCGCCATCGAACGTGCCAGGGGGAAATCCTCCACCGATCACGTAGATACGACCGTCGTTCCCACCGACAACCCCAGCGCGATATCCCAGGCTGCCTGCGTGTGCTGCGGATAGTGACGGACCGGTGGTCCACATCTTTGCCGCGACATCGTAGATTGAAAAACCTCCGCCGGAGTATCCGGCGACGTAGATCTTGCCATCCCCGATCGTGACCGCCGATCCTCCGAGGGTGGTGCTCGGCCCCGTGCCCTCGGATGACCATTTGTTGGCCGGCGGATCGAACACATCCACTGCTCTGTACCCTGCTCCTGTCACTGACGGGGCTACTCCTCCGATGGCGAACACCCGGCCATCCGCGGTAGTCGCCATCGGGAAGTCGTTGCGGGCATTGGGCATCGGATCAACGGGGGTCCACGTACCGGATACCGGGTCATACACCTCGCCAGCAGCAATATCGCCCCCGAATGTTTTGCCACCGAGAACAAAAATACGCCCGTTGGTCGAAAGTGCGACTCCCGGGACGTCACCTGCAATGGTCCGTCCGGGGCGATCGGACCAGGTATCCGACGCTACGTCGTAAACGTACAGTCGACGACCGGAAAAGCTGATGGCGTAAATCTTGTCGCCCACCGTGACCGCCCGACCCCAAAAGACGTCTGGACAAGGAGCCCTCGTTGTCCAGAGATTTGTCCGCGGATCATAGGCTTCCAACGTTTTGAGGGCTAAACCACCGATCACATAAATCTTTCCGTCGGGGCCTCGCACGGCGCTTCGCGCGGACCGAGCGGTGGGCATCGGAGCTGGCACGGTGCACGTTCCGCCCAAACAGGTCGTGGTCGCACTACAGACATTGTCTGCTTTGCCACAGTGGTTGTTATCCGTCGCAAAGTCTACACATTGCGAGGCAAGGCCGACGTGATGGGTCGGGCAGCGATAGATGAATGCGCCGGACAGCGTCGAAGTGCCGGACCGATTCGCGACCGAGACGTCGACCGGACCCTCCGCGGTCCCTGCTGGAACCGCGACCTCTGCTGACGTGTTGTCGAACCGGCCCACGACCGCAGACTTGTCTCCGAACGAAACTGTAAGGCTCCCCGATCCGTCGTCGAATCGCTCGCCAGCCAGCGCGATGACCATGCCGCCCTCCAACCGCCCCTCCGATATCGTCAAACTGGTGAGCTCAATGGTAGTCGGCGAACCGTCGGGCGTCTCGGTTACATCCGAGCGGATAGAACAAGCCGCCGAAACGACTATCGCCACTAGGGCGAGAGCAACGCTGATAACGCTACGGTCCAGGCCCCAGTAGGATACGTGCATACCCGAACCTAGCTTGGGATCGTTCGGCCAGCCAAGGTCTTTTTCGGGGTGCACTGCCCCGATGGAGAAAAACGTTTGGTTGCGAAGTCGCGCAAGGATCCATCGCTGCGCGACCTGCACGCCGGCCTCTACCTTCGCCTTATCTCGAGGATGCACGGGCCGCGCTGAAAAAATCACGGTGTCGTAGTGCTGCGCAAGCTCGTCGTACGTGCGCTGGATGCCGGGCTCGTAGCGATTCGACTTGGCGACGCCCGACTTCAGTTGGTCAGGGACGATCGCCGCCGGTACGCCCCCGAAGTACTCCAGCGCGCGCACATGACTCATCACCCAATCCGCCACGGTCTGTGTGCGCGAGACCTCGGCGTACGTGTAGTTCGACGCACCCAGCACGGCGACAAACAGCTCGACCTCGACCCGCTCCCCGGTTTCGACATCGACGACGCTCGGCTTTTTCCCAGAGTAGTCGACGAACAATTTGTCGCCGGCACGGTGAACCTGGCGCATCGTCAGCTGCTGGTTCGCCTTCCACGCCTTGTAGTGCGCACAGAACTGCGTGTAGCCGTACGCGCCTGT
Organism: uncultured Kofleriaceae bacterium; assembly: GCA_964419605.1. Classification (GTDB taxonomy): domain Bacteria; phylum Myxococcota_A; class Polyangia; order Haliangiales; family Haliangiaceae; genus JABFXX01. The sequence goes on from CAYQQM010000089.1 coordinate 2,398, forward strand.
GCGATTCTGCTCGAGGTACTCGTGGCGGAGTAGCCGCAGCGTTACACCGGTCTTGCGTAGCTCGATGTCGAGCTTCACCGGATCGGGAAGCGCTCGGTCAACGCCTTCGGCTGGTTTGGGGTACAGCCTGCCTTCGACCTCGGCGTCGCTCAGCTCTGCGATGGCAGTCCAGTCCAGCCCCGCGAGCTTTGCGCGCGCGGCTACCTCGCTCACCGTCGCTACTCCGACCCCGAGCGCACGCGAAATTTCGCGGTGGCTCCGCTTCAGTTCCTTCAGTCGAAGAATCTCTCTTGCTTTGCGCATGGGCAGTCGCTCCGTAGCCATCGAACCTCCTGAGGAGGCTGCGGCTGCAGAACCGTCCAGCGTCGTCCGCTCGACCTCCGATCACCGAAGGTCGGCTATCGGTCTGACCACCTAGCTCAAGCGATCGCCATCGCCGTTTTCGGCGATCGCCATGTCCGTTTTCGGTGATCGCCATGCCCCGTTTTCGGTGATCGCCATCCGCCGTTTTCGGCGATCGCCATGAGCCGAAACCCGCGATTGGGAGCTTGGCCCAAGTTCAACAACCCATGCGGCACGAACAAGGTGCCCAAGGCGGTGGGCAACGCGGCGACGCTGCACGCAAGGATGTGGCTGCGGGCGAGCGTCAATTGGTGGATTCCGTGGCCGACTATCCCAGCTTGCGGTTCCTCGAGTAGGGTGATGAGGTCAAAACCCCGCCTCGCGCGCGACCACGACCGTCAGTTCGCGCGCGACTGGATCGAAACTGGCGGGCACGGTGACGAACACATCTTGCTCGTCCGCTGGTTCGTCATCGTGCGCATGATCCCATGCGGCGCGGATGTGGGCGAGATAGCGCGCCGATGCGTTCACCGGCGCAACCCGTTTGCCATCGCCCATTTGCGCCTCGAGTTCGCGCTTGGCGCCGCGAAACGGCAACAACTGCGCGGTGCGGTTCACATCATCTTCCACACCACCGCGAGTGGGTGCTTCGGCGCGCACCTCCGCTCTCGTCGAGGCAGAGCTTGATGAACGAACCCACCAAGCGCTTGCCGTTCAGGTGGATCTTGTCTTACTTGGTAGTCGGGGATCGAACCGTCGGTGATTCCGGCGATGAACGCTCGAATTTCCGCATCGTGCAGCTGGCCACCGTCGCGCTTTTGCGAATGAGTTGAACGGCGAGCATGTCGTCAGTATCGCTCGGGGCTCGGGCGTGTGTCTCCGGTGATGATCGCAATCGACGCACTGGTGCCAAGGCGCGTGGCGCCGGCCCGAACCATCGCGATGGCGTCTGCTGTGGTGCGGATTCCGCCGGATGCCTTCACTCCAATGTCGCTGCCTGCGATCGATCGCAGGAGCTGAACGTCCGCTACGGTGGCCCCGGCGTGACCAAAGCCGGTAGAGGTTTTGAGGAACGCGGCTCCGGCGCGTTTGGCCAGCGTTGCCGCCGTGACTTTCTCCTCATGAGTGAGAACGCCTGTCTCGAGAATGACTTTGACCTTCGCTCGTGCCGCCGCCCGGATGACCTCGTGCATGTCTTCGAGCACCGCGTCGTAGTCGTGGGACTTCAGCGCGCCGATGTTCATCACCATATCGACCTCCGTTGCCCCTAGCTCCACAGCGTGTGCCGCTTCGAAGGCCTTTGCTCGGGTGGCCGTCGCGCCGAGTGGAAACCCAACCACCGTGCACACGGCTGTGGCGCACTCGGACAGCAGCGCCGCGCACAGCGCCACCCACGTTGTATTGACGCAAACCGCGGCGAAGCCGTGCTTGCGCGCCTCGTGGCAGAGCGTGGAAATCTCGTTGTGCGTGGCGTCGCAACGCAGCAGAGTGTGATCGATCATCTTCGCGAGGTGCATAGATGCGAAGTTTCGGCGGGACTAGGGTGAAGTCCGCCGCGCCGTCGGGATCAAGTCGAGGTCGGGTAGGCCGCTATCCACGGGAACCGCGCGGACTTCGCGCGGCTTGGGCGGTTTGGTCCGCTCGGTCGTTGCTTCGGACCGTGGTCGCGGTCTAGGCGTAGGCCTGGTGGGCAATCCCGCCGCGTTGGGCGCCACATCGTCCGAGGTAACCTTGGCAGCGGCCGCGCCCGTGGCAGCGCGGTTCGTTGGATCTGCAGGTGTACGCACGGCCTGTGGCGCCGTAGCTGCAACCGGCGCGTCGATCTCGATAGCCCCAGCGGCGCTGGGGCGCGCAGCACTCCCGTGGGAGTGCGGAGGTCGAACGATGCGAGTATCCTCGACAGGCGTTCCTGGTCTGACATTCGCGGGCACAATGCTCATGGAGCCAGCCGGAGCATCGAGCTCGACCCGGCGTTGCGACCGCAACGCAATCGCGGCCACTGCAGCTGCCGCGATCCCGATCGCAATCGCAGCAGTCGCCGCAATCCGGCGCGCGCGGCGATACCCGATAGTTCGGTCGATCAAAATGGGGGATGGGAGCGTTGGTTCATGGCTGACCGAAATGCGGCTCGGGGTCGGCGAGGTCAATCCGGCATGCACCAGAGCTGCACTCGCTGGCCTGTCGTCGGGATTTTTCGCCATTAAGTGTTCGATGATCGCTGCCAGCGTTGGCGGCACCGACTCCGGTAATGGTGGCGGCGCTGTGCGAAGGTGCATGGCGAGCACCGCATTCATCGTTTCGCCCCGGAACGGTGGTCGCCCGCTCGCCATCTTGTACAAGATGCATCCGAGCGAGTAGAGGTCGGAGCGCGGGTCGACGGGTTTGCCCAGGATTTGTTCCGGGGAGATATAGGCCGGCGTGCCGAGTAGCGCGTCGGACTGAGTCACCAGGGACGACGTTTCCTGGATCAGCGACTTTGCGAGACCGAAGTCGAGAATCTTGATCGCGTCGCGTCCTGGGGGGGCATCGAGAACGAGGATGTTGTGGGGCTTCAGGTCGCGATGGATGATGCCGTGACGATGCGCCGCCTCAAGTGCATCGCACACTTGGGCCGCTATCGCAGTAATTCGGCGTGGAGGCAGGGGTTGACCGGCAGCAAGGTCATGCGCGAGTGACCGCCCTTGCAGCAATTCCATGACGAGGTAGAGGATGCCGTCGTCGGTTTGGCCAAAATCGTACACACTGACGATGTTCTGCTGATTGAGCCGACTCGCCAGACGAGCCTCGCGCAAGAATCGCTTTGCGACCTCGCGTTCCGTGGCGAGCTTCGGATGGATCACTTTGACAGCGACTTCGCGGTCGACCGATCGCTGCCAGGCTCGATATACGGTTCCCATCCCGCCTTGTCCGAGTACCGAGCGCAACTCGTAGCGCTGGTCGAACACGCGCCCGACCAACTGGTCCGGAGATGACCGTAGCTTGATCAACTTCGATCCATCCTTCGGACAAAATAGCTGGTCGAGGGAGAACGATTGGTTGCATGCTACGCAGTACGCCTCGTCACGGTCCGACGGTGTCACCGACAGTTCGCCCGTCATCGATATGAATTGTGACGTACTCACGGGTGGGGCTCGATGGTAATGCGATCTCCAGGAGACAGTCCGTCGAAGAATGTGAAAAGGAACCGATTGCCCGCTTCGCGTTGCGCGATACCGACTCGGCCGGTCTCGGGTGAACGCGTCAAGGTGGCGTGGTTCGCTCCGGCGAGGTCCACGGAGATCGCAAATCCCGGAGGTATAGGCTGATTCACAGCTCTTACATCGAACGAGGTCGAATGCGGGGCGGGGTCGCGATAGATGCCGTCGTGGTCGGTCGCCTCGAGGTGGGTATTTCCGATGGTGAGCGCTACGTTTGCGAGACCGGCGAGCACCTTGGCGCAGTCACTGAGTGCACCCGGCGGCGTGTCCGACAACACGACGGCGGAAGTGACGGACTGGGGCATGGGCTCGATCTTGCCATCGATGGTTGGCCAGTCGAGATTGTGCGATGCCGCCAGATTGGAGTGGTACCGCGTCGCCGTTCCGAGTGGCTGAGTCCAGGCGACTCCCACAGCGCGTTGGGCGTACATCGTGCACACCTGGTACGGACTGTTGGCAATAGGGCTGCCGTCCGGCTGGACCTGGGTCGCACCGTTGGGTTGAAACGCCCAGAAGCTGCTGAAGACCAGGTCGTGAAAGTTGATCGGTTCGGTTTCGTGCTGGCATCCGCAGTTGCCAACGCGAGCGAGTGGGTCGGTGCTTGGCCGGACCGCGATGTCCTCGCGAACGATCCGCCCGGTTGGGAACACCGTGAACTCCGAGGTGCCGGTGAGGGACTGCGGGCCTGGGCAATCGTAGTCCACGGCGAACGTTACCCGAATTTTGGCCACCGCGGGTCCCGCGAGAAGTGTGGTGATTTCCGAACGCAGTGCATTGCCCCGGGTTCCAGCCGACGCCTGGGCCGCCGGGACGACGACGATTCCGACGCGGCTTTCCCCGTTACACACGTCCTCGGTACCGAGCAGATCGATGCGCCCCTTGTCCACCCAGAGATGTTCCGGCAAATGGATTCCGGTCGCGGCAAACGAGAGCTCGAAGTTTGGTCCGCTCACCGCGACGGATCCCTTTGCGTCGGTCGAAACTCGGATCGGCGAATCGACAAACGGCGAATCGGGGATCGTCGTACACCCGGAGAGCACAATCAGGGCGAACGCGGCCTTCATGTGGCGGCAGTATCTCTCGAGCGCCGCGAGGCGGCAACGTGTTAGCCTATCGCCGTGCACGCCAGGTGGCTCGCCTTCGGCCTTTCCTTCTCGATTATTGCCTTGCATGGCCCGGTTGAGGCCTCCCCGCCCGTTTCGGAAGCGGACCGCATTGCCGCCGAGGCTGAGGCGCTAGCCCGAGCGGGCGACTACTCTACGGCAGCAGCGAAGTTCCGCCTTGCGTGGCAAGCCGACCGAATGCGCAGCGAATTGTTCTGCAATATCGGGATCTCGCAATACAAAGCCAAGGACCTGGTGCGAGCGCATCTGCTGTTGGGTCAGTGCCTGGAGCAGGCAGCTCTCGATCCCACGATTGCCGAGTCAGTGCGCACGGCGTTGGTTTCGGTGGAGCGCGTACTGCGCACCTCTGGCCACGCGCCGGTCCGATTCGTGGTTGACCCAGCAACGACAACGCTCGCGATCACCGAGCTCGCCCCCGATGTAAGCTTTGTCGGATCGCGCGTCGTGTGGCTCGCGTTTGGGACCTTCCACCTTAAAGCGCATGCCGAGGGATATGTCGATGCAACCGACACGATCGCGATATCTACCCCAGCACCGCGCACGGTTACGATCACCTTGCGCAGGCCCGTCGAGGTGCGAGTCGTAGGACCCGCGCCAGCCTCCGAGCCGCAGTCGCTTGTTCAACATTCCCAACGTTCCAAACCGTCGTGGATCCCAGCCATTGCGCTCACTGCCACCACCGCAGTCGCCGCCGGAGTCGCCGTGTTCTCGTCCGTGAAAGGTCGCGCTAGCGCAGATCGAGCCGCGAGTGCACTCGACTCGGGTGCTTATGAGGAAGATCGCAGCGCGATTCAGCGCTGGAACGCTACCTTGGTGGTAGCGGGTGCGGTCGCTGGAGTTGCGGCGATCGCGAGTGGATACGCCTGGTATCGGGCGCTACACGTCGAGCCAAGCGTCGAAATCCGAGCCGAACGCGCGACTGCTACGCTGACAATCCTCGGCCGGTTCTAAGGCACTGTCCCGTAAGAAAAGGGATAGCTGCCTGGATTAGGTGCCGATCCGTCACCGAAATGGAGCTGTAATTAGTACACTTTAGAGGGCATCCTTGGGAAGGTCGCCCGATCGACACCGATGACCACACCGCTGATCTTCTCGACGGCAGCATACGATTATCTCGGGCGGGCGATCGCTTCGTGCGGAGGCTGGGAATTTGGCGGTTTGCATCGCGAAACGTTCCCGGACGGTGAGCACTACTGCCGGCTAACGACCGATCCGGCCGATCGGGATATCATTCTCGTCGGCGGCACGATCGACGATCGAAGCACCCTCGAACTCTACGATTTGGCGTGTGGGCTGATCGCCGACGGCGCGTACCGTCTGCGCCTCGTCATTCCGTACTTCGGCTACTCGACAATGGAGCGGTCGGTGCATCCCGGCGAAATCGTCGTTGCCAAAACCCGTGCGCGATTGTTGTCTTCCATCCCGCAAGCGAGCCGCGGCACACAGGTGTTCTTGCTCGATTTGCACGTTGCATCGATTGCCCACTATTTCGAAGGCGGAATCCGTCCGGTGCATGTCTACGCCAAGCCGCTTGTGACTGCGGCGGCACGGCTGCTCGGCGGCACCGATTTTGTACTGGCATGTACCGACGCTGGCCGAGCGAAATGGGTCGAATCTCTTGCATACGATCTCGGGGTCGATGCGGCCTTTGTGTACAAGCGCCGTACGTCCGGCGGGACTAGTCACGTCACCGGTGTATCCGCGCAAGTGGCGGGGAAGCGCGTGGTGATCTACGACGATATGATTCGCACCGGCGGATCGCTCGTGAATGCAGCCACGGCGTATCGAGACGCCGGCGCTGCTTCGATTGCGGCGATTGCAACCCACGGCGTGTTCCCCGGCGACTCCCTGAACCGAATTCGCGCTTCGCAGCTCATCGATCAGATAGCCACGACCGATAGTCATCCGCACGCACTTGCCCACGCGAGTGACTACCTTCGGGTTTCAACCTGCGCCACGCTTCTATCCGAACACCTCATTTCCAACCGGTAACCTCGGAACCCAAGCATGAAACTTATCCACGTTGGAGTCGCATGCGTAAACCAAACGCCGTTTGCCTGGGACGACAACTTTGCCCAGCTCACGTCGGCGATTGAGCGGGCTCGTGCGCTCGATGTGTCCGTGTTGTGCCTGCCCGAGCTCGCGATTACTGGCTACGGATGTGAAGACGCGTTTTTCATGGATGGGCTTCAAGACCGCGCATTTGCTCAGCTGCGCGCCTTGGCGCCGCTGACCAAAGCGATGGTGGTTGGGGTTGGATTGCCGATCTTCCATGAAAAGGCGCTCTACAACGCGGCTGCGCTCCTCGTCGACGGCGCCGTCGTTGGTTTTGTTGCAAAGCAATTTCTGGCGGGCGATGGCATTCACTACGAGCCGCGATGGTTCAAGGCGTGGCCGAGCGGCGAGGTCGATGTGCTCGAACGCAGCGTGGATAACGGCCTTGCGAGCGAAGCCGCTTTGGGAGGCTCGATCGAACAATTCCCGTTTGGCGACCTAGTGTTCGATGTCGGCGGAGTGCGGTTCGGGTTTGAGATCTGCGAAGACGCGTGGGTTGCCAATCGCCCAGGCACCGACCTGGCCCTGCGCGGTGTCGACGTGATCATGAATCCATCGGCGAGCCACTTTGCCTTCGAAAAATTTGCCGTGCGGCAAAGGTTTGTAATCGAGGGCTCGCGCGCCTTCGGAGTCGCGTACTTGTACGCGAACTTACTCGGTAACGAAGCGGGCCGAATCATCTACGACGGTGGGGGGCTGATTGCAACGGGCGGGGAACTCGTGGCCCGCGGCACTCGGCTGTCGTTTCGCGACGTGGAGCTGGCAACGGCTGTGGTCGACATCGACGGCAATCGACGCGACCAAGCGCGGCGCGGCAGTCATCGCCCTCGGCACGACGCAGAAGGTCGAGTCGTTGAGGTGCCATTCGTCTGGCCGCAGCGCGAACCGCAGGCACAAGCGCCAACGCTGCCAACGTGGGAAGACGGAGCATCGCTGCGCGAGGAGGAGTTTAGTCGTGCAGTTGCGTTGGGGCTGTGGGACTACCTGCGCAAGTCGCGCGCCGAGGGCTACGTCATCTCAGTCTCCGGCGGTGCCGATTCGGCGGCATGCGCGGTGTTGGTCGCCATGGCGGTTCGGCTGGCATTCACCGAGCTCGGGGAAGCGGAGGTGGTTCAAAAGCTGCCGCAGTGCACGCGATTGCATAGCGCGCTTATTGCCGCCGAGCCATCGCGTGAGGCTCGGCTGAGCGCGGCGGTGGGGGCGCTGCTCGCGTGCGCGTACCAGCCGACGGAGAACTCCGGTGGCGTTACCCGCAACGCGGCTACGCAAATCGCGGCAGCGATTGCGGCGGAATTTCATGTCATCGACATCGACGCACAGAATAAAGCGTATATCGCACTGCTCGAACGCGCGATGGGGCGGCCTCTGTCCTGGGATCGCGATGATGTAACGCTGCAGAACATCCAAGCGCGCGCCCGAGCGCCCTCGATTTGGATGCTCGCGAACTTGCGCAGCGCGGTGCTGCTCACCACGTCGAACCGGTCCGAGGCGGCGGTGGGCTATGCCACGATGGACGGCGATACTGCAGGGGGGCTCGCGCCGCTCGGAGGCATCGACAAGTCGTGGTTGCGCACATGGCTGCGCTGGATGGAGACGGTCGGTCCGCTCGGGCTCGTCCCGATCCCTGCGCTGGCAGTCATTAATGCGCAGCACCCGACGGCCGAGTTGCGGCCTCCTGCACAAGGCCAAACCGATGAAACGGACCTGATGCCGTACGACATCCTCGAGGCGATCGAGGACGCTGCGATTCGCGACAAACTCACACCACTCGAGGTGCTTCATCAGCTTGCGCCGCGCTACCTTCATCACGCGCCGTCGCAGCTCGCAGCCTGGATCGAACGGTTTTTTCGCCGGTGGTGCCAAAATCAGTGGAAGCGCGAACGCATTGCGCCGAGCTTCCACCTCGACGATCGCAATGTCGATCCGCGGTCCTGGTGCCGCTTCCCGATTCTTTCGGGCAACTTCGAGCGCGAGCTCATCGAGCTCCGCGACTATATTGCGCGCACGCGTTCGGTCTAACCCATGGTGACCCCCGACGATTCGGCCCGCGTGCGGGTCGCCGTACAAAGCGTGGTGATCGGGATCCGAGAGGGTGTGCTCGTAGTGCTGCTCGCCTCATGCGGTTCATCCTCAAGTCGCATCTGGCAGTTGCCAGCCGGTATGATGTTCAGCGACGAATCCCTGGACGAAGCGGTGCTCCGCCAGTTGGCGCACGCCGGCGTTTCGGCGCACCACGTCGAACAACTCTGCACATCGCTCGTACCGATGCAGGGTGCTCGAGAAGGGGCGACGACCGAGCGTCTGCTAACGGTTTCGTATTACGTCCTAATGAATATCGAGGACGCGACGCTCCGGCACAGCGACGTTTTGGCGTGGTTGCCGATTCGCATGCTTCCCGACCTACAGCCGGATCACGCAGCGATCATCGCTCGCGCGCTTGCGCGACTGCGAGACCAGCTGCGCTGGGCTCCCGTTGGCGTCGAGTTGCTACCACCAAGATTTTCATTGACTCAATTGCAGCGAGTTTACGAACTCGTTCTTGGCGTTCGCCTCGACAAACGCAATTTTCGGAGGAAGGTGCTCGCTACAAAACTCCTCGTCGAGACCCCCGAGGTGGAGCAGGGGGTACAGCATCGCGCCGCGCGGCTGTACCGGTTCGACCGGGCCCGATACGATCGGCTAGGGAGCCAACGATGGGTTTCAATTTGAGGTGGTTTGATACTTGTGCGACGTGTGTGTCTATCTCACACGTGTTTTCGGACAGGCCCCGGCGATTGCGCCCCGCTGTTCCGCGGTAAGCTGTAGTCATGCGGGCGCTGATTTTGGTCGACTTGCAATACGACTTCTGCCCCGGGGGCAGTGTTGAAGTTCGGCGCGGCGATGAAGCCATTCCGGTGGCGAATCGAATTCTTCCGCACTTTTCGATCGTGGCCGCAACGCAAGAATGGCACCCGCGCGACCACACGAGTTTTGCAACAAACCATCCGGGTGGCCAGCCTTACCAAACGATCGACATCGGGGGCACCTCACAGCTGCTGCTGCCGCCGCATTGCGTCCAAGGTACGCGCGGCGCGGAGTTTCACGCTACGCTCGACCATTCGCGTATCAGCGGGGTGTTCCGCAAGGGGATGGATCCAGCGGTGGACAGCCACTCGGGATTCTTCGATAGCGAACGGCGTAAGGATACGGGGCTCGCGGAGTGGTTGGCGGCTCGCTGGATCAAGCAAGTCTATGTGATGGGGCTTGCAACGGAGGGGTGTGTCAAGCACACCGCCATCGACGCGCGTTCGCTGGGACTCGACGTGTGGGTCGTGGAGGACGGTTGCCGCGCCTATGACCGAACCCCCCGGGATGGTGAGTACGCCTTTTCCGAGATGCGCGGCCATGGGTGCGCGATCGTGGATAGCGGCGCCATTGGTCCCTAAACGTGGCTTCGGGTAAGCGCTGATTTACATTACATAATAGGCCATTTCGGGAGTCGTGACGTGGGCTTGTTGCACTGTGCATACCTCACACACTTCCGTACCCCGGTAGCGATTGCTAGATTGAGACGTGCGCGCATTTTTTTTGGTAACCGCTGTCGCTAGCGGGTGCAGCTTTGCGCCCGCAGCGACGAAGGATAGTAACGGCGAGCCGCCCGACGCCATCGTTGATGCGCAACCGGACCCCCCCACGGCCGATAGCGCGCCGTGCGTTAGCTACTCGAAGTTGTTCGACACCTGCAGCGTAAATCGCGCAGGAACTTCGGACCTCGCCGTCGCCGAGAACGCTACGTACAACACCGATCAACACACGCTGGTACTCAGCTCTGGCACGACGCTGTACCCGGCACACAAAGTAGTGACGACCGGAACAGGGGAGGTGGACGTCCTTGCCGTAGGCGCGTTTTCCCTCGCGACGACCGCTACACTACGGGTTCAGGGCTCGATTCCCTTTGGTATCGCCGCTACTGGCGATGTCCAAATCGATGGCACGATCGACGCCTCGCAAGGCGGCTCCGGTGTGCGATCGGGCGCGGTGTGTGGAACGGCCAAAGGGGCCAATGGCTGCGACGCAAAGCTCGCCTGCGGCGGTGGGGGAGGAGGGTTTCATGGTGTAGGTGGCGCGGGCCGCTCCAGCGGAAACTCGGAGGGTAGTTCGAGTGTGTCCGGAGGCGCAGGTGGCAGCTCCTCGGGCCGCCCGGCGGCGCTGCTTGGCGGCTGCAGCGGCGGCAACGGCGGTAGCGGCGCAGGGGCTGTTGGTGGAATCGGGGGAGCCGGCGGCGGCGCCGTCGCGATCGCCACAGCAAAGGCGCTTCATGTCAAAGGTGCTGTGAACGTCGGCGGTGCAGGAGGGAGTGGCGGTCAATTTGGCGCCGAGGGAAACGCAGGCGGCGGCGGGGGAGGTGGATCCGGGGGGATGATCGTTGTGGAGTGCAAATCGTTGACGCTCACCGGCGCAATCGTGGCCAATGGTGGCGGCGGTGGCGAAGGCGCCAGCGAGCCTACCAACGGTAACCCGCCTACCAACGGCAACCCGGGTGAAGCTGGCAGAGCGGCCGCTACCCGAGCGTCTGGCGGAAAGGGCAATGGCAGCAGTGGCGACGGTGCGGCGGGTGGCGCAGGGCTAACCAATGGTGGCGTGTCCGCGGCCGGTCCCGACAAGGGCGGCGGTGGTGGCGGCGGCGGTGGAACGGGCTACATCGCCGTCGCGTGCGGGCCAGTGCCGAGCACCGGCATCATCTCTCCTGCTTCTGCACCCTGGCCGTAAGAGGCAGTTTCTACCAGCAGGCTTCGACGCCGCCGCCATACCCTTTGTCAAACGCGGCGCGGCGCTGCGCCGACGAGCCGTGGGTAAACTTCTCCGGCTGAACGTATCCTTGCGATTTTTTTTGAAGGGTGTCGTCGCCGATCGATGAGGCTGCATTGAGCGCCTCGTCGATGTCGCCCGTTTCGAGCAGATTGCGTGCGCTAGCATCTTTGGCCCACGCTCCAGCGAGACAATCTGCCTGCAGCTCGACGCGCACCGAGTCAACATCACCTTTGCCGAGCAAGCGGCGAAGATTCTGGACGTGATGCCCCACTTCGTGAGCGATGACGTACGCCTGCGCAAAATCGCCAGGAGCGCCAAATCGTCTTCGAAGTTCGTCGTAGAATGACAGGTCGACATACACCTTGTTATCGAGCTGGCAATAGAACGGGCCCACCGCTGTCGACGCTGTGCCACACGCCGATCGCACTGCGCGGCGAAACAGAACCAAACGCGCCGTTTGGTAGTCGGGAAGCTGCTTGCGCCACGATTTCTGGATGTCGTCGAACACGAACCCGACAAACCGGACCAATTCCTGCTCTTCGGGCGATGCCTGCACTGGCCGACCGCTCGCGGTCTCGGCTGGTACGCTGGACTGCCGAGACGAGCTGGGGCTCGTCCGAGATCCCAGGTCCGCACACCGACCACTCGCCATCACGAGCCCGGCGATGACGAGACCTACCAACATCCCCTTCCAGCCAAACATGGATAGCGCGCGCACGAGCAAATACATCCCGCCGCCGCCGCCGAAACCACCGAAGCTCGACCCCAGTCCTGCGCCGCCCTCGCTTCGCCGATCTTCAACATCCGAGCTGGAGTAGTCGCGATCCCAACGCATGCTGAAGGTGTAACGCTAGTTGCGGGTGGCGGGGAGACTGGCGCAACAAATAGTTAGGAAAGAATTGACCGTTCACCTATCGCCGTAAAGATCTTCGAGCGATCGCCAAACGATATCTGGGTGTCGCTTTGCGGCCTCCCGTGGCAGACGGTGCGCGAATATCCGTCGGCCAATCGTAGCCCCCGCCGTATTCGGATATGCGCTCGTCTTCTTACCCAGCTCGGTGATGATCGCGGTCGTGGAGCTGATTGTGCCCCACTTACATTCGCCCAGGTCAATCCAGCTATCACTACGTAGCCCAACCACGTCGATTTGCGTGTTCGGGTCCCAATACTCGCCGATGACGTACTCCGCAATGCCGTCGCGGGAGTACTCGGCAGCGAGGGCCTCGCGGCATAAGCGCTCGAAACACGAACCGAAGTAACTATCGAGTTGTGGTTTCACCAGCTCCGCGAAAGCCCGTGTGGACCCGAGGCGCTGAACTGCACTTTTGTGTGGAAACACAAAGCGAAACCAAAACCGCAACAGCGGGTCGTCGAGCACGAATCGGAGCTGTCGTGCGTGGGGCTTTTTTTTCGATAACGGATAGCGACGCGTTACATACCCGAGCACTTGGAGCTGATCGAGATAATACGTAAGCCCCCGCTCGGGTAGGCCCGCCGACGTCGCGATGCCTCGAATCGAGGTCTCACCCGCGGCAATCGCGCTCAGTACTGCTTGATAGCTCGAGATGTCGCGCAGTTCTTCGCGCAGTAGAAATTCCGGCTCCTGAAATAGCGGCGCGAATTCAGACAGCAGCGTTGCCATGAGGTTCTGTTCGAATGACCGCGATGGCTCGAACGCGCGCAGATAACTTGCGACGCCACCGACCACGAAACGGACTTTCGCCTGGTCGGTACGCGACCACCTTGGATGAAATGCCGCCGCTTCATGCATGCCAAACGGCTGAAGTCGAATCTGTGCCGTTCGGCGCCCAAACAGCGGACTCTTCGAGCCCAGTACCTCGCGCTCCATGAACCCGATCATCGAACCGCACAGGATTAGCATCATGCGGCCGCGCTTCCATCGCCGATCCCACAGCTCTTGAAGCAGTGATGGCAGCTCCGGACTTGCCGCGACCGTCCACTGAAATTCGTCGAACGCGAGAATCAACTTACTCGGCGGCTTCCAGGCCTGTTCTACCGCTTCGAGCGCTTTGCGCCAGCCGGTCGGCTCGATTTGCGCGAGCAACGGCTCACCAAGTGAGCGCGCGGCTTCGTCGAGAAATTCTCGAATTTGTAGCTCTGCCGTCGCAACCTTACCGACGTGATAGATGGCGGGGCGCGCCTCAACGAACCGCAAGATCAGCTCGCTTTTTCCAATTCGCCGCCGGCCGTATATCGGCACGAACGCACCCTTGTCGCTGCTCCACGCCTGCGACAGCAGCGCGAGCTCACGCGTGCGCCCTAGGAACCCATTCGGCACAGCTACTAGTATTGTGTTCAGCTGTAACTTGTCAAGTTATAACTTGTTAAGTTGTAACATAACGACTTCTATGCACATGTCTAGATTGTAGGAAATGCAACCGACTCACGATAGATGGACCAAGCCCGTGCACTTGTCAGCGACTCTTGCTCGACGCGGCCCTGAGGGCGCAGCGTTAAACGCGCCGATTCCGGTGGTTCTTCAAGATGCCTTAGAACGAAGCTGTGTCTACCGAGTCCCGCAAAGCTGAAGGAAGGAGCAGCATCCAGTTCAGAGTCGTTTCGACAACATTGCGGCCAGATACGCTCGCTTTCAAAAGGCTGTGCCAAGTCGCGGCAACCGCATCGCTAAGCCAGATCCACACGATTGGATGACCATCGCTTACGAACACTGCCGCACTCGTCGGCGAGCCAAATTCAACGCGACACGGAGCGAACTGATCGTCAGTGGCAACGAGGGCGAGATGTTCAGGCAGCGAGAGTTCCGGGACTGGCCTGCGCAGGAATCGGTCTAGAAGCGATCGGTGCCAAACCGGCGGATCGCCCGTCACAGCCACATTCCCATTGCTTGCCAGTGCCGCCACTAGCCCACGCAGCACACCCTCAAAGTCCGCATCCCACGTCTCGTCCAAGTCCCCAATAAGTTCGAATCCCGCTGCCCTGAAGCACGTGTCGTGGTCGACCGGTTCGGGCCACAGCGCAAACAAGCACCCAGGGTCTTCGTTCCATCGGCGAAAGCCAACAGTTCCCCAGTGAACGCGTCGAATCCCTCTCACGACTGAAGCCAGGGTAGTCGATTCTTGAGAGAAACGGAGCCAAGAATCGAATTCCTTGTCGCCCGAACTTGGGCGAACTTGGGCTCGGACCGCTTGGACGATGTTACTGAGTCATCAGTTGGCCTTTGGCCTGGCAGCTTGTGATGAGTCGCTTGCGCAGTCGGGGGAAGCCGGTAAGCTGACGCAGAGCGATGTGCGCTCGCTCTTCGTTGCTGTGGGCAACGCAGTCGACCACGCCGCGAATCGCGTAGGCGTGGGCCTTTTGGGCGCGGCTGGCGCTTGAGCTGGTAATCACGGAATTTGCGAGCTGCTGTGCACGGTCGTATCCGCCGTCGCGCAGTGCAAGCTCTGAGTCCTTCAGTTTTTGCGCAGTCGGTTCATCATCGGGACCTGACTCGGGTTCTCGCGGTTTCGTCGGCTTGGTCGGAACTTTTGTAGGGAGTTTCGGAGCAGGTTTGCTGTCGGCGGAGCCATTGGTAGGGACGGAGGTGGGCGTTTGAGCAACGGCTGCATCCGACGGGGCTGCCACAGCAGCATCGGTCGCAGGCGGATTCGGCGCGTCAGAGGGGCGCGCACTGGCCGCATCTGCAAGCGGAATCCCCGCTCTACCGACGACCGCGGCAGAACCAGGGAGCGCAGCAGGTTCGGCGGTCGGTTCCGGGCGCTGCGTGGCTAGGTAGGTCACTCCGGCAGCGGCTGCCGATGCTATCGCCAGCCCAACTGCGATGATCGCTCGGCGGTTTGTGCGTTTTGGCGCTTCCTTAGGCGGGGCTGTTGCGGCCGGCGTGCCGAGGGGCGGAACTGCGACCGGCTTGGACCCATCTCCAGAGCCCCACGTTTGTGCGAACGCGTCAAACCCGCTTCGACTCCGTTCGCCGGAAGTTGCTTGAGGCGGCATCGCCCCTGTGGGCCGCCGCGTGAGGTTGAGCGGAACGCCGGTCATTGCTTCGATGAACTCGGGGATGGTTGCGTACCGATCGTTCACCGCTTTCGCCATGGCTTTTCCGACCGCAGTGACCACCGGGGAAGGCACAGCATCGACCAGTGTCGTCATCGCCGCGGGTTGCTCATAGACAACCTTGAATACGACCTCAGGAATCGTAGTGCCGTGAAACGCCGGGCGGCCGGTCAACATTTCATACGCGATCGCGCCGAGTGCGAAGATGTCGGTGCGTTCATCGATCAGCGAATGCTGGCCGTTGGCCTGCTCAGGCGCCATGTATTGCGGCGTGCCGAGGAGCGAGCTCTCTTGCGTTTTGACGGTTTGAGAGCCGCGAATCTTTGAGATGCCAAAGTCGAGAACTTTCGCGATTTCGATGGCATGGCCTTCGACTTCGGAAGGACAGAGGAAGATGTTGTGCGGCTTGAGATCGCGGTGGACAATTCCTGATCGATGGGCAGCGGAGAGCGCTGAACCGACTTGGCGCACGATGGCCAGGGTCTGATCGACGGGCAAGCGTCCAACGCTGGCGAGGCGTTGCGCGAGCGACTCGCCGTGTAGGTATTCGTAGACAATGTACGGGGTGCCATCCGGGAGCACCTTATAATCTTCGACTTTGACGATGTTCGGGTGGTTCAGCTGCGATGCGATATCCGCCTCGCGCTTGAACCGAGCGAAGATCTCTTCACCGACCAGCTCTGCGTGCAGCGTCTTTATGGCGACCCTTTTACCGGCTAATCGGTTGTGACTCGCAAGGAACACTTCACCCATGCCACCGCGGCCGATCACCGCTTCGATCGTGTAAGTGCCATCGATAACGGCGCCTACATCGATTGCTGGGCGGGCGGGTGAATTTTGCACGCAGCCGAGCGTATAATGAGAATCACATCGATGCACGCTGCACGACGCAGGGTTGAGGAGCGAATGATGCGAAGACTCGCAATGCTACTGATGTGGGCTGCTGTACCCGCTGTTGCGGCGCCAACCGCCGAAAAGGTGGAGGAAAAGGCCGGTCAGCCGAAACTCATCGACGCAAAGCCGGTGCTCTCCAAGCTCCTGGCATTTCGCGACGACGTAGGTGGCATCTATATTGTGCCGGCGCCGGATGCGTTCAAGGAACTCGACGACGCGGCGGCGTGGGTATTCCACGGCGACGCGAAGTCGGTGTATCAGCAGCGAATCATCAGTTCCGGGTCGGAATCCGGCAAGCACTATTCCTGGGGCATGTGGGCTCCGCGGGCCAAGGTTTGGCCCGGCCGCCTCGGGCCAGTGCAGGGAAAGTTCTCCGTCACCTGCACGGAAGGGACGGACCGGCTGCTCACGCAATTAAAGCCGGACGAAGCACAAGCGCTTTTTTCATCGGTGAAGTTTTACGCCCAGCTATGGCAACGGCAAGCCAAGTTCTTGGCTCGGGATGAAGACGGTACGTACTACTATGTCGACGAACTTCGCAAGGAGAACGGCGGCAACGGGTTTCGCGTATACGTGGGGCTCAAGGGCGCGATGAAGCAGTTGCCGATGCTCAATGTCGTTTCCGATTCTGCCGGCGATATTTATGCGACCAAGAGCGGCCAGCTCAAGATCGTCGCCGATCGAGGCTCAGTCGCCTATTGGATCAAGCGCGGCAAGAAGCGTGCATTAACGGTCCTCGATGTGAGCGACAACCGGTACTTGATCTATCGCGACCTAGGAATCTACGGAACGCTAGGCGCAATCTGCGACGACTTGTAGGCGCGCTTCAACATCGCAGTTCCGGTGTGGACGCGGGCTTGCCGTGGGCGGGTCGATCCGACTACTTCGGCTTCGGCAGCAGCTCTGGTGGAATGGTGTTTGGAATTTCTGGCACCGTATGCTCGTACAGCCAGGTGTAGGTGAAATACGACCCGAGGACGCGTTTGCTGTAGTTGCGGGCCTGGTCGTCGACAATGCCCTCGATAAACTCGTCGGCATTCCAGGTGCCCCGCGCCGCGAGCATGCGCCGCACGGCTGCTGGGCCAGCATTATACGCAGGCGGCACCAGCAACGTGTACCGGTTCCACGTGGTGTACAGCGAGCCGAGGAAGCGCGATCCGATCGTGACGTTTTTTTCTGGATCGCGCAGATTTTCCCGGGTCGGATCGATGCCGGTTCCCTTGGCGAAGTCTTTGGCAGTTGGCGGGATCATCTGCGTCAGGCCGATGGCGTTTGCGTAGCTCTCGTCGGTAGGGTCAAAGCCGCTTTCCTCACGGACGATCGCGATCTGCATCGCAAAAGGGACGTTATTGAGCTTGGCGTGGCGCGCTAGCAATTCTTCATAGGCGCGCGGGTACGCGATGCGCCATTTTACGCCATTGCCACCGACGGGCCAGGCGTTGCGGTAGTCGAGCGCGTGCCACCGGGTTGGCCAGATCGATGTCGCGTGGCGGCCCGCTTTGTCGTACAGGAAAGCGATCGCCCACAGCTTTTCGAGCGTGTCTGGATCGTCGACCCGCTTGCGATCGCCGGGCGGGGTCAGTCCGAGCTTCTTGAGCTCCTGCTCGGCTGGCATTCCCAACCCCAAACGCAGGAATTCCATTGCGCGTTGGAAGCCTGGCTCGGCCCACTCTGGACGCGCCTTGAAGTTGAACGCGGGGGCCTTGCGATCGAAGTCCTTCGGATCAGCGCTGATCTCGGCTACCAGCGCTTCGAATTGGTTGGGCGCTGTCTCGCGGATCCGGTTGAGCGCCAGCAGGGCGTAATAGGCGGCGGGATATTCGCGCACTGTGACATGCCATGCCGCCAGCGCTTCTTTCGTCAGCTGTTTGGCCGCATAGGCTCGTCCTAGCCAGTATTGCGCTTCGCCGGCGCCGAACCAACTATCGTCGTGAGGAACCAGCCGGACTTGCTCCTTCCACCATTTGATCGCGTCGTCGTAGCGCTGCTCTCGCCACGCGCGAAACCCAAGGCGCCACATCGCCTCGGCGATGTTGTCGCCTTGCGGGTAGGTGGATGGCAATGCCGAGAGCACCGCTTCGACCCGGGCTCCATCGCCTAATGATGCCCATTCTTCGGCCTCGCGGAGCGCGGCGTCGT
Source organism: uncultured Kofleriaceae bacterium (assembly GCA_964419605.1). Taxonomy (GTDB): domain Bacteria; phylum Myxococcota_A; class Polyangia; order Haliangiales; family Haliangiaceae; genus JABFXX01. The sequence continues at coordinate 20,972 of CAYQQM010000089.1, forward strand.
CCGTATAGCTGTGTTGCGAGTCGATCACCTGTGCCTGCTTGTAGTGGCCGATCGCTGTTTCGTGTTCGCGGATAAACGAGTACGAGCGTCCCGCTTGGTAGTGACTTTTGGTCGCGAGGTCCGCATTTTTCGCCGCTTTGCACGCAGTGGCGGCGGCCTCAAACATCGGTGCTGCGCCTTTTCGATCGCGTGCCTTGAACCGGCTTTGCGCGCGGTGATAGCTGGCAACGCACAAATCGGCTGGCGTGATCTTCGGATCGGCGAGCGCAGCATCGAACGCCGCCTCACTCTCAGGGTTTCGCATGGCGTCGAATAGGACCATCCCGCGCGCAATGTGATCAGCCGCCGTGAGTTCAGGCACATTCGAATAGGCTGCCAGCGCGAGTTTTGCCTTTACAGCCCACGAGGACAACGGGTCATCGATCGCAATCCTGCGGTACAGTGCAATCGCCTCCTCGCGACTGGATGCGGCGGCGAGGTTGAACCGCGCTTCGGAGCGAAACGGGCCCTTGGGGCGTCGAGCCAAGTAGCCCTTGTAGTGGTCTGCGATACCGGGGTCGCGTTTGCCAATGAGCAAGTCTCCAATCAGGATCTCTGCGTCGGGGCCAACGATGGAGTCGGGCGACACGGTACGGGCGACCTCCAGCGCAGTCGAGTCGTGAGCGCGCCATAACGATCGCGCGGCGTGATAGCCGACGTAATCCCCGAGCAAAGGGAGAGACTTACGAGCGAGCAGAAGATGCCGGGCCGCTTTGGCGTGATTTTGCAGCGCCTCTTCGCAGAGGCCGAGCATTAGTTCGAGCCGGATAGCGCGAAGATCCATGGGGTCGCGGATCGCACTTCGCGCCTTGCCGAAGGCTGCGAGCGCAGCCGTGAAGTCGTTGGCGGCAAACCGCTCGCTCCCTGTCCGTTCGTCGGCAGTAGTCCAATACGATGCCACCGTGGTTTCGTTGAGCGGCGCGGTGGTCAGCTCTCCCGCGACAGCGACCGGGGGGACTGTAGGCTGCGCAACGGCAACTCGCCGGAGAGGTTCGTCGCTCGAACACCCTGATCCCACGGCTATCACCAGGCTGAGAACTACACATCGGCGCATCCATCGATTGTAGCAATGTCGGAGCGATGATGGGGATATGAGGCAGCAGAGGTACTAATACCTCGCGTGCGCCAGGAAAGCCTGATTGAGGAGGAAGCATGTAGCAGCTGAAA
>CAYQQM010000090.1:0-21519 GCA_964419605.1 uncultured Kofleriaceae bacterium
CCGTGACCGTGACCGTGACCGTGACCGTGACCGTGACCGTGACCGTGACCGTGACAGGCGACCGTGACAGGCGACCGTCGCCGTGACCCTACCGCAATAGGCTCTTATGGCCGCTGTTCACGCACAGCGACCTTTGCACCATCCACCACACGATCACTGGGATGGACGATGAGTTGCGCGCCTTCCCGTAGGCCTGCGAGGACCTCGACCGCGAGCTTGCTGCGATGACCTATGTCTACGTGGCGGAGCCGCGCCCGCCCCTGCTCGACGGCGAATACTGCCCATCGTTCGCCTGCGCGAAACAGCGCGCTTGCGGCGATCGCAAGCACTCGATCGCTCCGCCACGTCGAAATTTTGGCGTCGACTCGGAACCCATCTCCGAGCGACGCTGGAGGGTCGTCGACCCCTGCGATCACGTTGACACGCTGCTCTTCGACCCCCAGTGCGGAAATCTGCGTAAATGCGGAGGGCTCGACTCGATGCACGTGACCGGTGAGAATTTGCTCGCCCCCCCACCCCGAAACTTCAACCGGCGCGCCCACAGCGATTCGCGCAGCATCGGTCGAAAGCACGTCTACGACCACTTCGATGCTGCGCGGATCACCGAGTTCGATCAGCGGCGAGCCGGCGACCACTGGACCTGCACTATCGCGAACTACCCGCAACACTTGCCCCGTGGCCGGCGCCGTGACGACGACGGTTCGCTTGTCCGGTCCACTCCCACTGCCCAGCACCGCACGCACCATTGCGACCTCGGCCCGCGCCGCCGCGCGCTCCGCATATGCGGCGGTGAGATCTGCGATCGCAGTCTGTTCCGACAGCTCAGCGTGCTCTCGATCTGCGGCAGATATCGCGTTGTTCGCCGCCAAGGTCCGCGCACGAGCTGCGTCTCGTGTCGCGACTGAGCGAGCTGCAGAGGCTCGAACGATGGCAGTGGCGGTTCGCTGCTCGCGGGCAACTGCCGCCGTGAGCCTAGCGCGGGCCTCTTCGAGGCTGCGCGGATCGATCAGTCCGGGTTCAGGTGGCGAGATCCGGGCAACAACGTCTCCGGCGGCAACCGATGCGCCCGGCTCGAGCTCGATCCGCTCCAGATTCCCCATGATAGGCGCCGATACAGCGTACCGATCGCGAACGCGAGTCTTTCCATCCTCTTCAACGTAGACGACGAGCTGCATGTACCGCACAGTTGCAACATCCACCTCCACCGGCTTGGGAAGCCACGCCCGTACGATCAGCGCGGCCGCGACCGCTGCACTGCCGATCAGCGCTAGACGCTTGATCCACTTTAGGACGTGGGGATGGTTGGTACGGCGATCTCGAATCGAAGGGCGCAAGGTCATAAATCACTCCGAGGCTTTGAGGACCGCAACGAGGTCAAGGCGATCGAGCTTCCGGCGAACGAGCAACGCGCTCACGCCGGCAGAAACCAGGCCGATGAGAGCTGCCGCCGCGTAGGTCGTAGGTGAAATAAATAGGGGAAACCGCACCGCTTCCGGGTCGATGCTTGCGGCAAATCGCGCCGAGATCATGCGGCCAATCCACAATCCCAGGGGAATGCCAACAACGACCTGCGCTCCAAGCTCCCCGAGCAAGATCGTCGAAATTTCGCGCCGCGTGAAACCGAGCACGCGCAACGTGGCCAGGTCGCGGCCGCGCAGCGATACGGCGATACGGGCATTGTTGTAGACCACACCGACACAAATCGCCGCAGCGCTCAGCGTTAGAATGAGCGTCATGACGACCATCGCACTCCCCGTCTGAGCGCGGTAGCGTTCAATGACATGCGCAGTGCGGTTCACGGCCAGCACCGCTGGAAGCTGCTTGAGGTGCGCGCGTACATCGTCCAGTCGAGCATCGTCGATTCGAAGCAGCGCTGAAGAGACACGAGGCGACTCGCCGAGTACCGACTCCAGCCAATCGTACGACGCATAGGCAAGCAGACCGAATGGCTCATCGATCTCACCGGCGATCGGAAGCCGCCTCCGGCTGAAGTCGCCCTCAAGCAACTCTACTTCCACAACATCGCCCGCCTGAACCCCAAGCAGCGTCGCGAGGCGATCGGTGATCACCAGACCCTGATCAGGCAGGGGCATCGGTGTGGATCCATGATCGAGTAGAAGTCGCATCTCGCTCGGAGTTGTAAGCCCCGTAATCGCGGTGTCCCGCCATCGCGAACCAACGCGAATCCGAATCGGCACAGTTCGAGTCGCCTCCGCGGCAAGAACCCCTGGAATATGTTCGAGTTCGCGAAGCGCCCGCTGCCGCCTGGCGTGTGAAAACACGACCGTCATGTCTTCGCGATGCTGCCGGGGGAATACGTCATCCATCAGGTGATCGAACGAATCGTACGAGAACCTCCCCATGACGAAGATGGCGACGCCCATCGCTATCCCCAGTGCGGACAACACGAACCGCAGTCGCCGGCGGACGATCTCGCGCAGTGCAATCATGCCCGCCGGACCTAGGACGCGAGCCACGCCAAGGCGTTCGATAAACGACCGGCGGTAGGCCAAAGGGACTGGCGGCTGCATCGCTTGCGCTGGTGCCATGCCGGCAACCCTACGCACAGCGCCGAGTGCCCCAGCGACGGCTGAAACCAAGCCGATCCCGACGGACACAGCGATCACGCCGAACTCCACGCGAAACAACTTGGTCGGAAAGCGATAAAAATCGTCGTACAGATGAGTCATCCAGCGGCCCGCTAACAAGCCGAAGCCAGTTCCCAGCACGCCCCCGATTCCGACGATGATCGCCACCATTACAAGGTACTGAAACGCAATTCTCCGATTCGAAAATCCGAGCGCTTTGAGAACCGCGATCTGCGTCCGTTCGAGAAACACCAAGCGAGACACCACGACATTGACGAGAAACGCGGCGACCCCCAGGAACATTGCCGGAATCACCACGGCAAGGGTGCGAAGAATCGATAGCTCGCTCGACAGGGCATAGTTCGACAATTGTTTGCTGCGATCGACCGCGCGCACGCCGCCAAACCGCATCAGTTCTCTATCGATCGCCTCAAGCGTCGCGGCCTTCGAGGCGCCAGGTTGTAGCCGAAACAACACATCGTTGAATGCTCCTTCCATGCGAAACGCAGGAGCCATCGCGGATCGAGCCATCCACAACACCACGAACCGGCGATTGTCGGCGACCATTTCAAATCCCGCCAGCGCAATCACGAACTCTGGCGACAATGCAATCCCGACGACGTGGAGCGATCGGCAGCGGCCATCGATCACGACCGGTAACCGTTGACCGAGCTTCAGGCCGATCGCCGATGCAAATTGTTCGAGCACAACCACTTCATCGCCAGCTCTCGCATCGGGGAGTCGTCCAGCGCGCAGGTATAGTCGGTTGAGGTCTGGCTCGCCCCGGTCGGGGATCGAGATCATCCGCCCTGTCACGGGATCCGGCTCATCTGCGATGGGAACCATCACGTTCTCGACAATTCGCGAGGACACCGATGCGACACCCGGAAGGCGCGCCAGTCGCTCGAGCTCAGCCTCTGGAGCACGCGTTAGGTTCGCAAACACGTCGGCGAACCTGTAGCGCTCATAGTAGCTGTCGCGCGCCGCAAGCAGTGATTGCCAAGTGCTTCGCAACATGACCATGGCGAGCACGCCGCAGCCGAGGACGAGCGCAATGGTCACAACTTGGCCTTTGAGTCGCCAAAGGTCTCGCCGCAATTTGCGCTCTAGCATGCTCATCGTTCACCATCGAAGCTGGTCTACCGAGGTGCGCGTGGCGTGTTGCTCGCGATTTGCGATCTTTCCATCGGCAAGCGTGATCACCCGATCTGCCATCGCAGCAATAGGAACGTTGTGAGTAATAATCGCAGTCGTTGTACCGAGCTCTTTGTTAACCCGCTCTATCGCCGCAAGCACCCGGACTCCCGTCTGAAAGTCTAGGGCACCGGTTGGCTCATCGCACAGCAGGACGTCAGGCCGCTTTGCAACCGCTCGTGCCACAGCAACCCGCTGCTGTTCGCCACCAGAAAGCTGAGAGGGGAAGTGGTCGAGTCGCTCGCCGAGCCCAACGAGCTCAAGCGCATCCGCCGGTTCCATCGGATCGTCGGCAACCTCCGTGACTAGTGCCACGTTCTCACGCGCAGTCAGACTTGGCAGCAGATTGTAAAACTGGAATACAAAACCGACGTGATTGCGTCGGTACTGCGTGAGTCGATCTTCAGAAGCCTCGGTAAGATCATCCCCCCTATATTCGAGATGACCGTCGGTGCAACTATCGAGTCCTCCCAAGATATTCAGGAGAGTCGACTTCCCGCTGCCGGAAACTCCGAGCAGAACGCACAGCTCCTTTTCGTAGAGGTCGATGTCGACGCCGCGCAGGGCCACGACATCCACCTCGCCCATGCGGTATCGCTTGGTTAACCCACGCCCAGAGATGACGGTCGAGTCCATATAAATCCGCCATGCAGCTCCTGGACCGATTCCGGGGCCAGCCCGGCGGACCGAAACACCCGGGGCGCGCCAACGCTGCGCTGTCGGTGACCCGGCGTGCAGAAACTGCGCAGCCTGTTCCTGACCCAGTAGTGGGAGTTCGCCGCTCCGGGTATCATTCCATGAGTGACGAGACGTTTTGCGGCGGTGATCGCCATAGGACTCGCGCTCGGTCTGAGCACATCACACGCGCAGCCAGCCGGAGATTGGGGCGCAGCTCGCGATCCATTTGATCAGCGAGTGATCGCGCGCTACAAGGCGATTTTGGCGGTGCGACCGCACGACTCGTCGGCGCTGGCGAAACTGCTTGCTCTGTACCGTCGCTACCGAACGGTGGAGGCGTTGCAACAAGAGTACCAGAAGCAGATCGACCAAACGCCGGCGCAGTGGGCTGCGCTCGTCGTGCTGGGACGCCTGTTTCGCGCCACCGGCAACGACTCACGTGCGCACGAACTCTGGATGCGAGCGGTCGCCGCAAATGGCGACGACGCGCCGACCTGGCTTGCGATCGGAGAGCTCGACCGGGCAGCTGGAAAAAACGCGGACGCCCGCACCGCGTACGACAACGCGCTCGCACACACGAACGCCAACGACCTGAAGCAAAAAGCGCTGCGCTCACTGGCAGACCTTGCTCTTGCTGCAGGGGACAGCGACGAAGCGAACAACTACTTTCGCAGGTTCCTCGAACTCGATCCAAACAACGCTCAGCTGTGGACGGAGCGCGGCGATGCCATGCTCGCCGCAGGCAAGCGCGAGGTCGCGCTCGAGAGCTACGCTGCCGCAGAAAAGCTGTTGGGGAAAGACCCGTCGCGCCGTGTAGAGATCGTCGCGAAACGCGGTCAAGTGTTCGAAACAATGGGCGACGACGACCACGCCGAAGCGGAATACCGTCGCGCAATCAAGCTCTCCCCCAGGGGTTATTTCCTCGAGGTCGAGCTCACCGACCGCATCATCGACATCTATCGTCGGAAGCAATCACTTCCCGCGCTGGTCGCACAATATGAAACAGACTGGGCAGTGAGTAACCGCCGTCACTTCGAGTGGCATACCCTCGGCAAATTGTACGAAGAGACCGGCGCCCAAGACAAAGCGATCGCCGCGCTGAAACGCGCCGTGGCATTGTCGGCGGGAGAACTGGATGCGCAACGCCGCTTGATCGCGCTACTAGAAAACTCGGGTCGCGATGACGAGGCGCTCGCGCAGTTCGAAGCGGTCGTCCGTGCGGCTCCTGGACAACAACGCTTTCAGCTCGATTTGGCTGAGCGATACTGGCGCCGAGGCCACTTGAACAAAGCGCTGGAAGTGCTGCGGCAAATCGAGCACCGGTTTCCAAATGACCCAGGCGCTCTCGGCGCAATTGCAACGCTCTACCAAACGTTTGGACGGGACGACCTAGCGATCGCGCAGTACGAACGACTTACCAGGCTAGAACCCGACGACGCAGGACACCTCGTTGCACTCGGCGAGCAGTATTTTCAACGAGGTGACAAAGCGCGAGCGTTGAGGGTGTGGACTCGGATCGCCGCATCCAAGAAGCCAGCGGCATACGCCAAGTTGGGTGAGGTACTGAGCGAGCACGGCGCCGCATATTACGCGGAGGCGGAGAAGAACTTTGACCTTGCGATTGCCGCAGAACCGCGAAACGTCCATTTTCACAGGGGCCGCGCGGCGCTGTACGACGCTCGCAAGGAACATAAGAAGTCGCTCGAAGCGTGGGATCTAGTGATGAGCCTACTCGGCACGGATGTTGGGGACCGACCCGCGCGACGCGACGCCCGAAGGCGCGTCATCGCCGCCATGAGCAAACTGCACCACGTCGAAGCTGAGCGGACCGCGAAGTGGCAAGCAATACTCAACACGCCGATAGCGGCGAACCGCGGAGCCCGTAGCGATGCGGTCGAAGCGGCCTACTTTCTCGTCGAGTACTTTAGCCGCCCTGGCAATGCCAAAGCGGGTGAACCGCTGTCGACTCTGCAAAAACTCGTCGCAATGGCACCGGATGACCACGACGTGGCTATCGATTTGGTCAAAGCGTACCGCGCAGCGCGCAAATTCGACGAGGCCGTCGCTCTAGCGCTGAAGCTTGCTGAAACGGCCCCGAGTCGAGAGCGCGAGATCTACAAGCTCATCTCCGAGATCAAAACAGATGCGCACCGCGACGACGAGGCAATCGAGTGGCAGCGCAAAGCGCTTGGCAAAAGCCCTACCGACCCAACCGCGTTCGAGGGACTTGGCGAGCGCTACGTCGCCATACAGAAAATTCCAGAAGCAATTGCCGCGTACGAACGGGTCCTAAAACTCGACCCCCGCAATTCGAAGGCCGCGTTCGCGCTGGCTCAACTCTACGTCCAAGACAACACCCCGAACAAAGCAGGCGAGGTTCTCCGCAACGTGCTGCGTACCGCCAACGATGAGGACGTGATTCGCCGCGCCGGTGACCGAGCGATCGATCTGGCCGAGATGACAGACACCCTCGGGGAGCTTGAAAAAGTGCTCTCGCCGCTATTCTTCATGATGCCGCACAAACCCGCTTATCGCCGCGTCCTAGTAGCTTTGTACCTGCGTCACGTGCCTAGGCTCGCCAATGCCGCCCGCAGAGGCAACGAAGAGATACAGCGGTCTTCACGCATCGAACTCGACCGAATTGCCTCGCGTGGACTTCGGCCACTGCTGGAAGCGCTTCGGGATGAAGCTGATGTGACGCAGCAGCGCGTTGCGGTGCAAGTGCTTGGTCATTTGGGCAACAAGGCCGCCGCCGCCCCCCTCGTTCGTCTCGCGCAGACCCCAGCCAAGGACAGCCGCCATCCGAGCACCACGGGCGAGATGCTGGACCAAGAGGTCCGCGCGGCGGCCCTCGTCGCAGCAGGACGACTCGGCGATCCAAACGTGGTTGGCGCTATTTTGCCGTTGGCAGACCACGCGGAGGTCGCACAGCGAGAAGCAGCAACATTTGCGCTGGGACAGTCGCAGAATCGGCGCGCGATCGCGCCACTTCGTCGGGCACTGAACGACCGTCAGGGATCAGTGCGTGCCCTCGCATGCCTCGGACTATCGCGAGTTCTAGACTCGCACCGCACGCCCAACAAAGCCGGCATTGACCCGACGATCGGACCGGCGCTGATCGCCGCCGTAAGGGAGCCCGCTCCGCCGGACATCGAACCGGGCGAAGCCGATCTTGTGCGCGCCGCATGCGCCTACGCAGTCGGAGCCCATCGCCTCGCCGCCGGTAGCGACGTGCTGGTAACAGCGCTCAACGACAACCGAGGTGAGACCCGCCGCGTCGCAGCGTGGGCGCTCGGCCAACTCGGGCAACCGAAGACTCTGGCCGCCTTGATTCGGGCTTACTTCTTCCGCGCTGGCGCGGCGGCCAACGAACTCGTATGGGCCATCGAGCGCGCCTCCGGAAACGCATCCGCCATCCCGTCGGCGGCGGATTTCAGCGAGTTTCCCCTGCGCGGCGGCCAGTTCGACCTAGCTACCGCTGTCGCCCATTTGGCCTGGGTCGCCCCACCCGCGAACCGCTCCTACGTCGCCGTACAACATGCCGATGTAGTAGCCGCGGCGGTTATTGAAGCATTGGGTCAGCACCACGACGTGGTCGCCTCTGTGCTTTCGGACCTGCATGCCAACACTGGACTGCTTTCACTTGGAGCACTCACACCTCCGGACGAAGATCCTGCGGCCGTTCGCGCTCTCCAAGCGATCGCGAGCGCGATCGAGCCTGCCGTCGCTCGCCACACCACCGCAAAGGATCCCAACGTTCGTGCACTCGCAATTGGCGTGCTCGCGACGATGAACCGTGGCGATACCGCGATCGCTGCGGCGATGTCCGACCCGGAGTCCCAGGTCCGCGCTGCGGCGATGTTCTCCGTCGCCGCCATTTCGAGGCACCGCGGACGGCCTCCCGTCCCCCTCGTGGCTGCGCTCGTTGCAACACTCCGAGCGCGATCGTGGGAAGACCGTAGGGCCGCCGCGCTTGCATTGGGGCAGATCAGCCGTTCCATCGACGTGCAGCCGCTTGTCGTCGCCGCGTCGGATGAGTCGAGCTTCGTTCGAGAGGCTGTGGCCATCGCCCTGGGCGGGGTGGGAGATCCTGCGGCAATGGAGGCCCTCCGCGCTCTCGAGCGAGATCGAGTGCCTCAGGTGCAAGCCGCAGCCGCTCGATCCCTCGCCCGGGGGTCGCCGTAGAGAACGCGTTCCAGAAGTCGCTCCGCGCTTTGACGCACCGTTTCACTGCGAGGTACAATTCCACACACAGATGGACGTCGGCTTGGTGTGTGACGCGTGCAGTGCGTTAAGTCCCATCGGAGTACCGCAGTGCGCGCGATGCGGTGAATCGATGTTGCTGGATCCGCAGCCTCGTGCGTCGTCACCGGGTCCCCACGTCGGGGCAAAACCGACTCCGGAAGGAGTTCCCTGCTCCGCGTGCGGCCACCACGTGCCGCTGAGCTTTTCGTTCTGCCCGAGCTGCGGCGCCAAGCAAGACGAGCCTACAATCACTCCCGCTCCAAAACGGGCCCAACCATCGCGGCCCCCCGCACCAGCTGACCAGTCGAGTGGGCGCAGCACGATGTTCTTCGGTGGCGCGCTGCAGGCAGCCCGCGCAAAATTGACAGTCATTCGAGGCGATGGAGAAGACGGGGTGTCGTTCGCACTCGCGGGCACGGATCACGTAGCGGGCCGTGGTGAATGCGCCATTTCATTCCCAGAGGACACGTTCCTGTCTCCAACTCACGCGAACTTCCGCTGCGTTAACGGGGCCCTTACCGTATGCGACATGGATTCGCTAAACGGGATTTTTGTTCGCATTTCCGGGACCGTTGCAGTTGAGGCCAACACGACCATCCTGCTTGGCGAGCAGGTGATTTCCGTAGCGCCGGCCCGACCGGTCGAGGACGCTTCAGACTCTGAGGGTACATATTTTTCGGCGAGCATGGCGCGCGGCGCTTCCATAGAACTTGTTCAAGTGCTGCGCGGTGGCGCCACCGGTTGGGTGTTTCGGGTTGAGACGGATGTCGTAACGATCGGGCGCGAAGGCAACGACATCAATTTTCCGCGCGATCCGTTCATCTCGGGAAGGCATGCACAGATCCAGCTGTCCGGCGGCAGGGTGTCCGTAACGGATCTTGGCTCGAGAAACGGAACTTTTGTCCGCATCACTGGTGAACAAATCCTCAAGCACGGCGACTACGTATTTTTGGGTCAGCAACTACTACGCGTGGAAATCGTCTGAAACGGAGCGAACGATGACCGTCTGTAATCGGTGTGGCAAAGAGAACCAGGACCACTACAAGTTTTGTCTCGGGTGCGGGGCCGAGCTCAAGGCCGCCGCTCCTGCGGGCGATGCCGGCAACGTGGCGATGATGCGAACCGTAATGCAGGAAGCTCCGCATGACGCACCGCAAGGTGGACGACCGCGTGTTAGCTCAACCCCACCTGCCGGTTCCTCGCGTCCGGCAATGTCCGGGATGCCGCCGGCCGGCCCACTGAGTTCCGACCCGGGACCAGCACGAGGACGGTCCCCGTCCGTGGGTGGAATGGAAAACGCACCAGGGTATTCGCCCCCGATCGCGGCATCCCAGCCCGACCCGAGCGCCCGGCGCTGTCCTTCATGCGCAACGAACGTGCCGGTTGGGTTTCGCTTCTGCGGTTCCTGCGGAACGCGTATGGAAGAAGTGATTGCACCCGCTCAGCCTCCGGTCGAGCAAGCGATTCCCAAACGCGGTCGCTTGTCGATGACTCTCATTCGGCCAGATGGCAGCGAAGGCGGAACTCACGACCTAACCCCGGGCGAAAACAAGATCGGACGCAACTTCGGCGCCATCTTTGAAAACGACGGATACCTGTCGCCGAGTCACGCCACGATCGAAATCCTTGGAAACCGGGGCGTTGTTCGCGACCTCGATAGCCTCAACGGTGTTTTTGTGAAGATGACCGGAGAGGAGGAACTTCACTCGGGTCAGATCGTCAGAATCGGCCAAGAACTGCTTCGGTACGAAACCATCGTAACTCCAGAACCCAGTGCGAACGGCACAGAACTGATGGGAAGCCCCAATCCCGGCTTCTGGGGAAAACTCACGGTGATTATCGGCCGGGGAGCTACCGGCGCTGCGTTTCCCCTCCTCGGTGAGAGCGTCACCCTCGGCCGGGAACGCGGCGAAATCAATTTCCCTGACGACGGTTACGTTTCTGGGCTCCACGCGCGGGTGACCTTGCGCGACGGCCACGTGTACTTGGCCGACCTCGGCAGCTCGAACGGAACCTTTATCAAGGTCAACGGAGAGCGGCCCATTGGCCACGAATCCTACGTGTTGTTGGGGCAGCAGCTGTTCCGCCTCAACCTCTCCTAGCGATCGCGCGAGGTCATTTGGGGTGAGGCGTCGTTGGCTTCGTCCCTGCGGTGCTCACGTACTAAAGTACGCTGCGCTCCTCGCTCCTCCCCGCCTCGCCTCACCACAAATGACGTCGCGCTCCGCCGAGTCCAGTCGTGGGCTATTTTTTGTCGGAACTGCGGGCTTTGCTGGTATCGAGATCCTCGACCGATGGCCCCTTGCCTTTTTCGACGAAGGTAAAGGCCTTCGACAGGGTCTTCTCTCCGCCGGGCTCGAACACGATCAGCACATCGACAGTCTCGTTCAGCTTACCGCCGGGGGCCTGAACTCGTAGTTCACTATCGCTAGCGAACCTGACGACAGTGCCTGGTTCCTTTCCGAAAAACACCTTCGCGTTGTGCGTCCCACCCTCGATAAACCCACTGCCCTTGATTGCGACGAGTGTTCCACCTTGTACATCACCGCGATCCGGCTCGATCCCAGTAACTTTCAGCTTGCCGTCTTTCGACCCACAGCCGGCGACGCCGAAACCCACACCTAGTGAAACAACCAAGAGACTTTTTGAAAACGGGAGCATGGAATAAAGGTACCCAAGTTGCTTACCTTGGGAAAGACTCTTTCCGCTCGGCAAGCACAATGATGTGACGCGATTGGTTGCCGAAAAACCGACCCCGCATCTGGTAACCACCTGATATTTCTAGAACTCGGAACCCCGCAGCATGCATCAACTTTCCGATTTCATGCAGGGAGTATGCCCGAACTGAGATCTCGTGCTCGAGCTGACGACCGTCGTCAAAAACTACCGAACGGTTTACGAGAACGCGCGACGAAAAGTAGTTGAACTCGACCTCCTCAAGTACCACGCAACCATCTCCCTCCCACCACACCCGCGTTGGCAGGTCGGCGATCAGGTAGTCTCGATTGAGAATCTCAAGCAATATCCTGCCCTTCGGCTTCAGGGCACGCGCCACATTGAGCAGCGTGCTCTTGTTGGTCTCGTCCTCAAAATACCCAAACGACGAAAACAGGCAGTACGCAGCGTCAAACTGATCCTCAAAATCAAGCTCGCGCATGTCGCCCTGGACAAAATTGATCGTAAGACCGCGCCGCTGAGCCTCTTCGCCACCGCGCAGTAGGAGCGACGTAGACAGGTCGAGACCGACCACGTGCATCCCCCGGGCCGCAAGTTCCATCGCATGCCTACCGTAACCACAAGCTACGTCGAGCACTTGAGCACCCGGGGTCAGGCTCATGGAATCGATCACAAACTCGGCCTCGGCCTGGGTCGCTTGCGCGGTTAAAAACGGCAGCGTTCGCAGGTAATCTTCGTCGAACAGGTCCACGAACCACGGCTTTACCTTGGGCCCCGTCGGCTTGCTCTCCAGCCGAGTCGACGGACGCGGTGCGGCTCCGGGCTTCTTCGTTTGTGGCGGAAGCGGTGGAGATTTTCCCCCCGGTGCAGGAGTGGGCGGCGGCGCCCCAGTCGGCGGCGCCCCAGTCGGCGGCGCCCCAGTCGGCGGCGCCCCAGTCGGCGGCGCATCGACCGTCGATGCAGGTTTCCGTTCGCTTCGCGGCGGCGTTGGGGGAGTACCTTGCGCCCGGGGTGCCTGGATTGGCACTTCGGCGATCGGCGGTGCCGCGACCTCACTCTCCACGGGCGCAGAGTCTTCGATCTCCACTTCAATATCGGCGGTAGGCTCAGTCGCCACATAGGCTACCGGCTCCGGTACAGCCTGAAACGCGGTCTGACTGCTCGCCGCCCGATCGGAGGCTGGGTTTGAGTCGTTCCCCGTCGAGGTTGGGGCTTGCGGCCGCACCTTGGGCGGATTCGATAAGAATGGCGGCTTGGTTGTCGAATCGACCGGTGGTGGCTTCGATGGGGGAGCTGGAGCCCGCCCGCCGCGCACCTCTTCAAGATCATCGTCGGATAAAGCGACCGTTTGAGCCCGACGCAGGGCGGGCGTCGCCTGCCCCTCGGTCGCCGGAGCGCGTTGCGGATCGGGATCGGTCGCAATCGAATGAAGGGCGACTTCGAGCGCGCTCTCGACGGATGTCGCGCGTGGAGTCGCCGATGCGGCCTCACGTGCGATCACACGCTCGATACTGCCGGCGCCGCCCCTCGCCGCGGATGCCCCAGGGGCGCCCCCCAAGGGGACTTCCTTCGGGGCGCCCGAGTGCGCAGCACTGCCGCGAAGAGCGGGCGGAGGGACCTCAATTCGCAACGTCGTCATGGGGTCGTCAAGTCCCAGAGCCTCCAGATCGACCGCCGTCATCTCGTGCGTTTTCGTATCGAAGTCCTCGCCGCCGTCGACGCCATCCGCGGGTGGATCGACCAGAGTTGGAACTGCGTCCGGAGCCACCGGCGGCAACCCGGCGCCAAAATCCGGCCCATCGTGTTGTGCTCGCGCGTTCGGAGTACGTGGAACATTGTCCGACGGGACTCGGAGCCCACCGCCGCGTCGGCGATAGCGGCGCCGCTCCGCCGTGGTCATCCCCGCTTCGCCGTCCGGAGGATTGTCGCCGCGCTTGGTCACGAACTCTCTCCCAGGGTGCCCACGCGTCGCCCAAATCGCACGATCTGGCCAGCACGAGCGGAAAGAGCAACACGGCCGGGCGAAAACACCAATACTACGGTCGACCCGAGCCGAAACACGCCGAGCTCATCGCCGCGTCGAATTGGCGCATCCAGCTCAATACGCCGGTGTCCCCCCGAACGAGCGAACGACGCTGTGGCATGCGATAGTTGAATGTTGCCGACGCCAGCCGCCGCCACCATCACCAAAGCTACCAGTCCCACCAACGGCGCTTCGAGCCAAATCACGACCCGCTCGTTGCGCGATAGCAAGCCCGGTCGTCGCGCAGCAACGCGCGGGTTGACTGGCCACAACGCGCCAGGGACGTAGTCATAGGCTACGAGTCGTGCATCGAGCGGCGAATGAACGCGATGATAATCGCGCGGCGCCAAATAAATGGTCGCATACGGCCCGTCGGTTAGGCGCTTCGCCCTCCCCCGGTCGACAACAAGATCCTCGAGCCGGTAAGATAAGCCTTTTGCCTGGATGAGCTCGCCGTGAGTCGCCTCACCAAGCGCGGCGACCGAGCCGTCGCAGGGAGCTATAATCGACCCCGCATCGGCATCGATCGGTCGGGCGCCAGCTCGCAGCCTGCGCGCGAAAAAGTCTCCCAGGGAGTCGTATTTTCCCAGCTCCAGCTCAGCCTCAGCCAAATCCGCTCCTACCGCGCGCGCAAAGGCGCGATAAGCGGGCTTGCGGAGCATCAGCGGGACCCGGGTCCGAGCCCCCAGCCCGACCAATCGCGCCCACGCTGCGAACGGAGCGAATGAATTCGCTTTTGCTCCGGCGACGATCATGGCTTGGGAAAATCCACGCAGATAACTCGACGCCCACCGGGGTATTACACGCCCCCGTATACGTAGTACGCTACCAATTCTGCCAGGCCCGCCGCTCAGTTACAAGCAGCGCGCCACCAGTCGTCGGTTTCCTGCGCAGTTTCCAATAACGCGCCGGCCTTCCGCCAGATCCCTGCGCCCTGGCTCAGATCGCGTCTTCGCCGGTTTCGCCCGTTCGGATTCGGATGACCTCATCCACAGGTAGGATAAAGATCTTGCCGTCGCCAATTTTTCCGGTCTTCGCGGCTTCCGTAATAATGTTGACGACCTGCTGGAGATTGTCGTTATGCACGAGAATCTCTATTTTTACCTTGGGCACAAAGTCCACCACGTACGCTGAGCCGCGATAGACCTCCTTCTTGCCACCGGTACGGCCAAAGCCTTTTACCTCGGTAACAGTCATGCCGTGAACGCCAATCTCTGCGAGGCGTTCCTTCACCTCGTCGAGCTTGAACGGCTTGATGATGGCCTCGACCTTTTTCATGAGGTATCGATAGCCCATAGATTGTTTCCGATGGGTTTCTAGGGCGAAAAACTGGCGGAATTTAGGGGTCTCGGAGGCCGGAATTGGCCCCGGGGCCAAGCGAAGTCGGGGCCATTTTGGTGAATTGTAGGTCAGTTGGGTCTCGTACGTACCGGTTCAGAGTTGGCGCGACATCACCAGCGCATCTTCGTCGGTGTCGCGGTAATAGTGGGCGCGAATGTAGAGCACCGAAAATCCCGCGCGCTGGTAAAGCCGGATCGCGGCGGTGTTCGATGCCCGGACCTCCAAGATGGCTACCCCACAGCCCTCGGCCACCGCTGCGCAGATCGCGTGATTGAGCAGCGCGAATGCGATCCCCTGGCCTCGCTCATTCGGCAGAGTTGCGATCGCGTGCACGTGAAGCTCGGCTGCAACGATCCAATAGTTGCAATACGCGACAACCTGACCACGCGACCACGCAACGTTTAGGCGCGCTTGCGGACGGTCCAGCTCGGTACGCCACTCCTGTTCAGGGGACGAGGTTGGGAATGCCTGTTGTTCGATAACCATTAGCGAATCGACGTCGGCATGCGTCGCCGCCGCGATCTCGATCACGATGCCCGCTTCGCCTCTACGAGCGCAAGCACCGCTCGCCATAGCGCGTCTACGCCGTCAGCGGTCTGAGCCGACACCAATAGTGGGCTGCGCTGGAGCTGCAGCGCTTGTTTGGCTTTCGCGACCTCGAGCGCGCGCTGATGCTTTGCGAGCTTGTCGGCTTTCGTCAGGGCAACCACGACGGGGATGTGGTGCGCGACGAGCCACGGCACGAAATCGAGCTCCTCTTCTTGCGGTCCACGCCTCGCGTCGACCAGAAGCAGGACTCCCGCCAGCGTGGTCCGCTTGGCGAGATATCCCTCGATCAGTGGTTTCCACGCCTCGCGCATGTCTCTAGTCACCGCGGCATACCCGTAGCCCGGAAGATCCACGAGGTGGAATCGTCCGTTGACTTCGAACCAGTTGACAAGACGCGTGCGGCCAGGGGTGCGCGACGTGTGAGCGAGCCGGCTTTGTCCAACCAACGTATTAATGAGACTCGACTTGCCCACGTTGGAGCGCCCAACAACGGCGATCTCCGGAAAGTCCTCGCGGGGAAATTCGTCCGGTTTCGACGCCGAAATGACAAAGCGGGCCGAAGCCTTCACGGTGCAACCGGGTGCGCGGCGGCATTGAAATCAAATGGGCGAACCACAAACCTATCGATGGGAATCGTCACGAGTGCCGCTCTGTACACCCTTCTGTAGCACAACGACCACATGAACTCGTAGGCCGTGCCGAAACGCCTGGCTACGAACTGAACAGCAATGGTACAGCTCCTTTCCGTGGCAACCCACGTCATCGGGATCACCGGGGGAATTGCGTCGGGGAAAAGCGCCGTGGCGAATCTGCTACGGCAGCGAGGTGCCGTCGTGGTCGACGCCGATCAGCTCGCGCGCCAAGTGGTTGAGCCGGGACAACCCGCCCTAGCGGACCTGGTAAGCCGGTTTGGCCCCGGAATCCTAACGCCCGATGGCACGCTCGACCGCAAGCGCCTCGGCGCTATTGCGTTCGCCGGCGCTGCGGCCCGCGCCGACCTCGACCGCATCATGCATCCGCGAATTGCTGCAGCAAGTGCACAAGCAATTGCCGAGGCGGTGCGCTCGGGTGCCGGTGTGGTGTTCTACGAAGCAGCGCTTCTGGTCGAAACCCAGCGCCATCTCGGGCTGTCTGGACTGATCGTCGTGGCCGCCAAGCCCGAGACCCAAATCTCGCGGATCGTTGCTCGCGACTCGCTGACCGCCGAGGACGCGAAAGCGAGGATCGCTGCGCAGGCGGCGTTGGAGGAAAAGCTCAGCGCGGCGACGTGGGTCATCCACAACGATGGCGCAATAGGCGACCTGACCCCACAAGTCGACCAAGTTATCGCCGATATCGAGGGAAAGTTTGGGCCTATCCACGGATAACGCCGCGGATGTACGGTCAGGTAAGCATTCAAGAATAGAGGCATTTCCTGGCCGAGACTGGAGACTCGCGTTTTTGAACCTTGTTATGATCGCGGTGGTATGGCTCTTGAGGGTGCGCGTCTTGCGGGTGGCCGACGAACCGGTATGGACCCGGCCACCATCGCAGAGTTCCTGCATTCAACGGCTCTATTTCGGACCTGTGATCGGCCCGTCATCGACAAGATCGCGCCGCACGTCTCGGCGCTGGAGTTCGAGTCGACGGGCGTCATCGTCCGCGCGTCTTCTCCCGATCCGAGCCTGGGAATTTTGTTCTCCGGCCGGGCTTCCGTTCGCCAAGTCAATGCGGCGACGGGGTCGTCGACGCTACTCGAAGAAATCCGCGTCGGCGATTCGTTCAGCGAGGTCGGTGCGGTCCTTGCCATGGGCCAAGCCGTCGAAATTGTTTCCGAAGACACCTCCATTGCGCTGCTGTTCGAAAAAGATCTACTTCGGGAGCTGCTGAGTAAGGTTTCGCCATTCGCCCACGCCGTCGCAAAACGGCTGGCGTCGCGCGTTGTACAAGTTCAACTGGCCCAACTCCGATCCCCAGCGGCCGCCGGCGCATCCACCGCAAATGCCCCAGTCGCGGCTCCCGCGGCGTCGCCACCCGCGGCAGCCGGGGGCGAAGCGGGATTCCGCTTTGTTCGAGTCGCAGGCTACGAGGTCGAAAAGCACGTTTCGCTTCTCCCAGCGAAGGTGATGCATCAGTACCGCGTTCTGCCGCTCGAACTGCGCAACCGGACGCTCAAACTGGGAATGGTCGACCCGTATAACCAGGCAGCCGCCGCTGACCTTAAGCGAACGCTCACTTCCGTCGACGTTGAAATCGTTGCGATCGGTGAGGCCGATTTCAACGAAACGTTTTTGCGGCTTCGCTTGGACAGCACAGGAGTCCAGGGAAGGAGAGTCGAAGCGATTGCCCCCGATTCGCTGCAGTTCGACGTTGCCGATCAAGAGCGCGAGGTTGCTAAGGTTGGCGTTATCGGCGACGAGGTGGTCGTTCTTACGAATCGGATCATTGCCACGGCGCTCGAGCGCGGCACCTCGGACATTCACATCGAGAGCGACGCGACTGGCGTGCGCGTGAAGTTCCGCACCCAAGGGCAGCTGATACTTTGGGACCAGTTCATTGCGGCGTCGTTTGCCAAGGGGCTAGCCGCGCGCATCAAAGTATTGGCCGGGCTCGATATTACGGAGCGCAGATTGCCGCAGGACGGACGCATTGGCGTGCGAGTCGGCAAGCGCGATGTCGACTTGCGCGTTTCGACCTTACCGGCCAGCCGGGGCGAGAAGATCGTCATTCGCGTGTTCGAGGCGTCCACGGCAACTCGCTCGCTCGACTCACTGATTCTCGAGCCGCGTGCGCTCGCGAACCTCCGCAGCGCGATCAACAACCCCTACGGGGCCGTGGTGGTCGCGGGCCCGACGGGATCTGGAAAGAGTTCTACACTCTACGCGGCGATTGGAGAACGGCGCCGCATGCGGCCAGACACCAATGTCGTCACTGTCGAAGATCCGATCGAATACCGGCTATCCGGCGTTACTCAAGTCCAAGTGAATCATTCGATCAAACTCGGCTTTGTCGAAGTACTGCGCGCCATGTTGCGCCAGGACCCCGACCTCATCCTGATCGGCGAAGTTCGCGACGACGATACGGCGCAACTCGCCTTGGAAGCGGCGATGACCGGGCACCTGCTTTTCACATCGCTCCACGCCAACAATGCGATCGGAGTCATCCAGCGACTCGAAAACCTCGGATGCAATCGGGCGCTCATCGCACAGTCATTAGGACTGGTAATCGTGCAGCGACTGGCGCGCAAACTCTGCAAGTGCGCGACAAATGAGGTTCCGCCGCCGGTGTTGCTTGAAAGCTTGGTGGCGCGACGACTCGTCGATCGCGCAGCGGTTGTTCCCCTGCCGCGAGCGGTGGGCTGCCCGGAGTGTTCGCAAACCGGCTACTCCGGCCGAATCGCTGTGCTCGAATTGCTGCAACCCACCGACGCATTGCGAGCTCAGATTATGGCCGGCGTTTCGCTCAGCGAGCTCGAGCAGCTCGCAGCCGACGCAAACGCACTGCTCCCGTTCCGGCGCTACGCCAGCTATTTGATGTCGAGGCAGTTACTAACCCCATCCGAAGCGCTGCTAACGGTGGCCTAAGGACCCAATGCCCAACATACCCAACATCGCCGGAATGGGACTGATTCCGATTGCGATCGGCGCAGTATTATTACTGTTGGTGTGGTTCGTCATGGGACGACGCCGCACGACCGCGCCGAGCGCGTACGACGAGCTCCCTGGGCTGGCTGCGATGGTGAAAAAAGGCGAATACGGCAAGGCGGCGGCTCTGGCCCGGAGTCGGAACAAGCTAGATGTCGCAATCGAATTGTACTTGCGAGCACAACAGCCCGAGAACGCGGCTGTCATCGCAGCACAGCTCAACGACGCCAAACGAGCAGCAGAACTCTACGAGCGAGCCAAAAACTGGGAGCGAGCGGCCCATTTCTACGCCCAGGCCGGAATGGCGGACCGCGCCGATCAGGTGCGACGCGAACACCTCGGCGCATCTGCTGGCGCGCCGAAATCTACTGCAGGGCCAGCAGCGGCGCCAACGATTTCGCGCGGCCGAGAGCTTGAAGCCGAGTTTCGGGCCGCATCGGCGTCGGCCGATACCAGCGAATCGCATCGCGCGAAGCTTCAAGCGTTGGCGCAGACCGCGGCAAACACGCTATTGGCCGAGGGCGAAATCCGCCGGGCCGCCGACGTGTTCCGCGACGCTGATCTCGATGATGAGGCGATCCACCTGTACGTGAATGTCCTCGGCGAACCCGGCCTTGCTGCGCCACTGCTAGCGCGGCGGGGCAACCACGAACGCGCCGCGGAGCTCTACGAACTGGCCGGCGAATCGCAGCGCGCGGCAACGACGTGGGCAGAGGTAGCGCGCCTCGCGCAGCGGCCAGAAATCTTTCTCGACCGCATCGAACGGCTGTCCCGAGATGTAGCATCGGCGTTTCTCGACCAGGAAGTTCGCCGCCGTCCCCTGGATGTCAGCAACGCCGAGCTGTTCTATCGCTTTGCGCAGGCCCTGGCCAAACGCGGGGACAGCCAGCCGGCAATCGATATGTATCGTCAATTACGCCAGGCAGTTGGCGCGTACAAGGATGTCGATAGTCAGCTCGAATTGCTGGTCGCAGGTAAGCACGCGGTAGATGCGCGGCCTCAGCCGCAATCAACCGCAGCGGGGGCTGCGCCCGCATCGGCATTGCCCGCCCTGTCGGCTGCACAAATTCATTCCTTGGCAGAGCAAGTCGCCAAGGCCGCGGCGGAACAGATCCAGCGCCAGTCGCAGATTCAGTTTAGCAACAACCTAACTGTGGGCATCGCCCCCACAACTTCCGGTACTCTTGCAACCGGACTCGAGCATGCATCGATCAAGGTCGATCTGTTGTTCGATGGCGCCGTACGCGCGGCGCGTGGCGGCCCCTCGGTGGACACGCTGCAGGGTTTCATCGCCGGTCGCGCCTGCGACCTTCAGAATATCGAGGTGTACTATCGTCTAGGGCTTGTGTACTTGGCCCAGGGCAAGTACCAGGAAGCTCTGGCTGCGTTTGACGCAGTCGAAGAAGCCTCTGCCGGCTATCGCGATGCGTGGAAACGCGCCGATGAGGTCCGCAGCTGGCAGAAAGCGCTCGGCGGGCGCGCGACTCAGCTCGGCACTACGCCCACTGGAACGAGTCGCTATGAAATCCACGGCGAACTTGGCCGGGGTGGAATGGCGGTCGTCTACCGCGGCCGCGACTCCGTCTTGGGCCGAGAAGTAGCCCTAAAATTCTTGTCGGAGTCGCTGTCGGCGAACAACGACATGCAGGAGATGTTTCAGAGAGAGGCCCGCTCGGTCGCCGCCCTGAACCACCCGAACATCATCACCATCCACGATGTCGGGGTGTTGGAGGGGCGGGCCTTCATCTGCATGGAGTACGTCGAAGGGAGATCGCTCGAGAGTCTCATGTCGCAGTCACCGGGCCTTACCATCGTCGAGAGCTTGCGCGCAGTAAAACAAGTACTCGACGGCCTGGGCTACGCACATAGCCGCAAGATCATTCACCGCGACATCAAGCCGGCCAACATCATGCGGTCGGCATCTGGGCTAGTGAAGCTCATGGACTTTGGATTGGCTAAGTCGCTCGATAGCGCTCAGCAAGCCTCCGTGATCGCCGGCACGCCGCAGTTCATGGCGCTCGAACAGTTGCGCGGCGAGCAAGTCGACCATCGAGCCGATTTGTTCGCGATTGGCGTAACGCTGTACGAATTATTGAGCGGTCGCGCCCCGTACGACGGCATGGACCGGCACAAACCGCCTGTCGAAATCACCGAACATGTCCCCGCCGTTCCAAGCGTACTCGCCGACACCATCATGAGCGCGCTATCGAACGACCCCAATAAGCGACCTCAAACAGCGGCCGATCTCGCTGGCCCGCTGATTCATGTACTCGACGCGGTATCAAAGGCAGCCGGCGTAACCGCAGCGCTACGCCCGGGATCGAACTAGTACCTCGCCACAGTGGTTTTGGCAGGTTCCGGTCGCCGAGGCGCGCCGACAGGGTCGATCAGAATCCACTCACAGAAGAATGTGACGACGCGAAGCCGGGTCGTGGTGATGAGGCGAGTTCAGTCAATGCAAGCGGCGTCACACCAGAAGGATCCCAGGAGCCTCTGACAATTCTGAGCGACCCTCCGAGCGCAAGGCGCGAGGTCGCAGCGCTACTCGAGGTAACGCAAGGCCGAGCAACGAAGACCTGGTGTCCCCGCGGGGACATCCCCT
>CAYQQM010000091.1:0-20914 GCA_964419605.1 uncultured Kofleriaceae bacterium
GTCATGAACTGAAATCGTTTTCAAACCCGATAGCTTACGCTTAAGTGAGTGGCATGTGCGCCAGGTCAAGCCTGGGAGAGGAGGATGGATCGAAGAACACCTGGGCCCGGGCCGATTGCAGCGATCGCTGCGGCGCTGGCGCACGTGTTAGATGAGGATGCGGGCGTACTCGCCGAGAGGTTGGCCCATGACGCCGATGCGGTCGGGCGGCAGCTGCAGAATCACATCGCCGCGATGGCGCAGGCACAAACTTCGGATCCCGCCCCGCGCGTGGTGTTGTTTGTCGATCAGCTCGAAGAGCTGATCACTCTGTCCGACGAAGGAGAGGCGGCATTTGCGTCGCTGGCGCTATCGTCGCTGCTCGATGCTGCGCCAGCACTGCGCCTAATCGCGACGGCGCGCAGCGATTTCCTGGCGCGGCTGGCCGCGTTGCCCGGACTTGGGGATGCGGTAACGCCAGGACTGTACCTATGCAAACCGCTGAAGCAGCACCAAATCCGGGAAGCGATCGTCGGCCCGGCCCGGCTCACCGGCCTTCGGTTTGAATCGACGGCCTTCGTCGACAATCTCGTCGCCTCGGTCGGAAGCTCTGCGGGCGAGCTACCGCTGCTGCAATTCGCGTTAGCCCAGCTTTGGGATTCCCGAGACGTACCGCGCAACATGATCTGCGCAGCAAGTTTGCAAGCGATGGGCGGAGTCGCGGGCGCGCTCGCGCTTCACGCCGACAGCGTGCTTGGGCTAATTCCGCAGCGCCACCTGGCGCTGGCTCGTCAACTCCTGACCGGCCTAGTTACCGACGATGGCACACGCGCGCGCCTGGACATAGACGAGCTCCGTGCAAAATCCGGCGACGCGCCGCACGAGGCGGTTCGGATCGTCCTGGAAACCCTGGTCCAGGGTCGCCTGATCAGCGTCGAAGATCGAGGCGGAACCGCGAGCTACCAAATCGCGCACGATGTGCTGGTCCAGGGCTGGGGCACATTGCGCGGTTGGCGCGGCGGAGACGTCGAGCGAGAAGCTGCGCGCGAGCGGTTGGAGCGCGCGGCGGCAGAGTGGAACCGGCTGGGTCGCCCGTCCGAAGCATTGTGGAACCGCGTTCAGCTCGCAGAGGTCGCCCCGCTGGCAACCGCAGTTCTGGGGCAGGCGGAGGCGGATTTTGTCGAGCAGTCGCGCCGTTCCGTTCGCAGACGACGCTTGGCCGGCTATGCCGCCGCGACCGGCATCCCTGCGCTCGCCGCGCTTAGTACAGGCCCCCGCAAGTTCGTGACCACCCGGGCCGCGCTCCGCTACGCCGCTGGCATAAGCCAGGCACCACCACGTCATATACCACTGCGCAATCGCCCTCGAAGATGCTCGCTGATGGGTGGACTCTTGCGGAGGTCCTTGGCGGTGTGGTGCGCGCCGCGATCCCCGTTAATGTGCGGTGGAGCTCGCTCCCGAGCCACAGCTACGCTCTCGATGTGCAGACTCGCGACGGGGCCTGGATCACGTGCATGAATCGCACGAACATCGGAGTGAACCCCTCGGCCACGTACAACGGCGTGTGCCCTGCCAATGGTACCCGCATTCAGCGCGCGGACGTTGCGGCGTTCCGCGTGATTTGCACTGGGCTCGACTCGACACATTTCGCGATTCAGCCTTACGACGGATTCTCGAGCGACATCTACGTTGCGCTCGCCGTACCGGGCAGCACGACCACGGCACTCGCATTGACGTGGAACGACCTGGGGGCCGGCGCTCACCCGCCAGCGCCGCAGACGCGCGGCGGTCGTGACGAGCGCGGGCACACCGCTACGCCATCACCTCTGCCTTTCAGCTGCGCGGCGACCGATCGCTCCGGCACGGTTCGCACGCGCTCGGCGCGATCGGTGCGCGGCGCGGCGCAAGGGTGAGCCGGCCGCGCAACGCGAGCGAGTTACCGCCAAGGACACGACGAGGTCGAGCATGGGCAATGGACGCAGTTTCAAGACGGCCGCTCCGGCACGCGGCACCGGCCTACGGCTTACGGCAGCGGCTTACGGCCTACGGCTTACGGCAGGCCGCAGCGGCAGGCCGTTGCGGCTTACGGCAGGCCGCAGCGGCAGGCCGCAGCGGCTTACGGCAGCGGCTTACGGCAGCGGCTTACGGCAGGCCGCAGCGGTGGGCTGCGGCCGCAAGCCGCACCGGCCCCGACGACGATCACTGTAGAGATCCTACCTATGAGGACGTCCTAACCAAATGATCAGTCGCTCAAAGTAGGCGCTTCGAGAACTTGGTTGCAGCACACCTGCTCAAAGCGCATCCAGCTTGCGCAAGCGTACTCGGGCCATCGTTACGAGCTTCGGTGTCCGCGGGGGTGTCTTGTTGCCCTACTGGGATGGCACCTCGTGGTACATCGCGACACTGTGACGACTCTGCTCACCGTTCAGCATCTAGCCAAGCGCTACGGGGCGCGGCAAGTACTCGACGACGTGTCGCTGGTCGTCGGCGATGGCGATCGCATCGCGCTGGTGGGAGTTAACGGCGCCGGCAAATCGACGCTGCTTCGGTTTCTCGCTGCTGACGATGTTTCAGCGGGGCGCGACAACGGTCCGGACAGTGGGCGGATCACCCGGCAACGCGATCTCTCGATCGAGTACGTCGCGCAAGAGCCAGTTTTGGACCCGCTTCGCACGGTGGGCCAGACACTGCGAGATGGCCTGCGGCTGCACGCTGCCGCTATCGATGAGCTTGAAGCATTGACCGCGCAACTCGAAAGTTTCGAGGGGAGCCATCTCGCTGCCGCGCTCGCTCGCCAGGCGGAATTGCACGAACGCATCGTTGCACTCGGCGGTTGGGACCAAGGGCACGAGATTCGGGGCTTGGCCGCGGCACTGGCATTGCCGCCGGAACGCGCAGCGATCGGCGAACTGTCGATGGGCGAACGACGCCGCGTGGCTCTTGCTCGTGCTCTTCTGGCGCGGCCGCGACTCCTCGCGCTCGACGAGCCGACCAACCACTTGGATGCTGCGACGACGTCGTGGCTCGAGGAGCGACTGATCGAGCGCGACGGAGCGCTTCTCTTGGTTACGCACGACCGGTACTTCCTCGACCGCGTTGCCAACCGGATCCTCGAGCTCGATCGCGGACGCATGTTTGGCCACGATGGCGGCTACCGAGAGTTCTTGACGCGGCAAGCCGAGCGCTGGAGTCACGAGGATGAGTCGCGGCGGCAGCGCGCAGCGTTTGTGCGCCGGGAGCTGTCGTGGATTCGCCGACGAGCGCCGGCTCGTACGACCAAACAAAAGGCGCGCATCGATCGCTTCGACGCCGCGGTGACCGCAGGGATCGATGAAGCTGAGCGCAATCCGCCCGCGGTTCTGAAGCTCGGCAGCGGCTCGCGGCTCGGCGGCACGATTCTTGACCTTCTCGACGCTGAAAAGAGCGCTCCTGACGGTCGGCTGTTGTGGCGGAACCTGACGTTGCGCTGGAAGCATGGCGACCGCATCGGTGTGGTTGGCGTCAATGGCGCCGGCAAGACCACCCTCATTCGCGCCATTTTGCGCGAAATTCCCCTTGATCGCGGTCAAATCGTCGTCGGCCAAAACACCCGATTTGCGTTCATGGACCAAGCGCGTACCAGCCTTGACGACGAGCGAACGGTGCTCGCAGAGATCGCCGGCGACGACGACCACATCGAACTGGCCGACTCACGGGTGCACGTCCGGACGTTCCTGCGCATGCTTCTGTTCGAAGACAGCATGGCCGACGCCAAAGTTGGGGTTCTTTCGGGAGGTGAGCGCAACCGCGTGCAGTTGGCCAAGTTACTGCGCGACGCAGGAAACTTCCTCATCCTCGATGAGCCGACCAACGATCTCGACGTCCTCACGCTCGGCGTGCTCGAAGAAACCTTGGCCCAGTTTTCTGGTTGCGCGCTCATCGTCAGCCACGACCGTTGGTTCCTCGATAAGGTCGCAACCGGCATTCTGGCATTTGAAGGAGACGGCCACGTTGCGTTTTACGAAGGGACGTGCAGCGACTATCTTGCCAAGCGCGCCGCGCGCGAATCGGCCGCTCAGCCGGCGGCGCCCAGTGCCCGCGTGGCCTCTGGGTGCGCCACTTCAGCCACGGCTGCCGCGTTGGTCGCACGTCCGCGCAGGCGCTCGTTTAAGGAGCGCCTAGAATTGGCCGGCATCGAAGCCGCCATCAGTACTGCTGAGGCTAAGGTCGCGCGCTTTGAAGCCGAGCTCGCCGATCCGGACGTCTACGCGCGGCGCGGGCCAGAGATTCCGCGACTTTCGGAGGGCCTTGAGGCGGCTCGGGCCGAGGTCGAGCGGTTGTTTTCCCGTTGGGCCGAGCTCGACGCGATTCCAGAATAACGGCCCTAAAGCATATACATGATCAATCGTTTGGCCAACGTGGTGTGGGCAAAGTCACCGGGGGCAGGGTCGGTCGGAGTTTAGGCTTGCGGTCGAGCCGCAGCCTCGATACGCATCGGCGATGCGAAGAAGCGCAATACGGTGTCACAGCGGTTTCGCGATGGTGTGGGCGATGCTTACCAGCGCGTGTGGGGACGACCCGCAATCCAGTGAGCCCCTTATCTTCGAGTTGACCTCGCCGACAATTCCAGCAGGCGGCGAGGAACAATCGTTGTGTCGGAGCTGGACGCTTTCGAATAGCGAAGCTGTATACATCAAGGACATCTCGCTGACATCAGACCGTGGTTTTCATCACGGCAATTGGTTTTACGTCAAAGAAACAGACTTTCCGGGGCCAGACGGACTATGGCCTTGCGCGGAACGGAATTTTGACACGGTTTCCGGAACGCTGTCAGGCGGCATTTTCTTTGGCCAGTCCACACAGTCCCCCAGCGATGAGACGCACTTTGCAGAAGGCGCTGCGATCGCGATCCCTCCGAATAGTAAGATCATCGCTGACGTGCACACCTTGAATGCGTCCGATCAATCCATTACGCCCACGATGACGGCAACGATGTCGCAAACTGCAGCGGCGAACGTGAAGCATGCCTTGCGGATTTTGGGCATCGCGTACCAAGACCTCGAGATTGCGCCTCACTCCGCTTCAGAATTCACGACGTCCTGCGACATCGGTTCATTCTATCAAAGCAACACAGGGCACGCGCCTGACTTTCAGCTGTACTCTGCGTTGCCGCACTATCACGGCATGGGGCGTCTCGCTCGCGCGGTGCTACGCGGTGGAGATGCAGACGGAATGATCGTATTTGAGACCGAAAAAACATCCGGAGAGCCTTGGGGTCGTTCGTATGAGCAACCCATCCCGATCGCCGGAGCAACGGCCCTCGAAATTACGTGTGGCTTTGAGAACACAACTGACAGGGTTGTTCGCTGGGGATTCGGAGATGGCGAAATGTGCCTCCTCGGATTCATGACCGACAGTCCGTTTCGCATGGCGGGGACGGCTATCGTAAATGAGAAGTTAGGTAACCAAGGTGGCGTTCACAAGAACCGCGGCGACTGCATTTTTCTTGGATTGCTATAGCCGTCTATGCCTATCCACGCCGCTATCTGCCGCTAAATAGTCGTCCAGAAATGGTGAAGGCAAATGAATGCGGCTGCCTCTCGTCGATGGCTTCCGCAGAACCAAATCTGCCATGAGGTTGTCGCGCGTCACGCTGATGGTGTCGAACGTTCCTACGTCGCGCGCGTTCTATCTAACGCTGGGTGTTGAACTTCTTGTCGATGCAGCCCGCTACTGCCGGTTCCTTCCGAGATATGGGGACGGCGATGACTCCCTCTACTCCCGCTACTCAGGTCTTCGAGCAGCGCGGCCAGCTCGCGATACAGGCTCTTGGCCATGCTCAGGTGGAAAGTTCATCGGCGTCGTCGCGTTGGCGCCGCGCCGGATGACGTTTTGTCCGAGGCGTCAGCGCGACGCGCAACGTGGCGCCGCTTGGAGCTGAGAAATGCGACCGTCAAGCATCTCTCGTACTCCGGTGTCTAGGGTGACTACCTTTTCTTGTCCATCCACAGTTGCTCTTAGATTGATGAGTTTCGTCAGAACAGCGATTTGAGCTTGTTCGTTTCCCGTTAGGCTGGCGATGAGGGAGGTAGCGCCGCGCGTGGTCAAGTTGCCGATGGTTGTCACGCCGTCAAATGCGCCCCAAGCGCAAAGGATACCGAAGCCAAGCGCCTCAACCGGTCGGGCTTTCCAGAGCGAAATTCCGACAGCCGTGCACCCAGCGCCTGCCATTGTAGCGCCGGAGGCTGTCCCCAAACGTTCAGTAAACTTATACCAGTTTGCAACTACGTCCTCCGGGGAGGTCCAGGCCGGCTCGGTTGGGCTGGTTTGTGGTGATGGGTAAATCTGACGAAGAAGGGGGGATGGCGACTCTGGGGCCTGTGGAATAAACCGGAGCTCCACGACAGGTTGGAGCGAACGCTTGGGCATTGCTGTGGTTGCGGGGGCGCTGCGCTAGCCATCGCGGTACGGTTGAACAACGACCTAGCTGTGTCAAGCCAAAAAAAAGCCCGGTGGCGGGAGATCGGCCGTTGCAGTGACCTACTGGTCAGCCGCAGCCCAGGGACGCTGATCGTGCTGTGTTCGTGCGCACTACATGTCTACGTTGCTGATACGAGGCCCCGAGCGATAGGATGAAACGATGCGGTCCTTTCGCTCCTGCATAGGCATCTGCTATTTGGTGCTGAGCGCGCACCTCGCCGCATGTGGGAACGATTCTCTCGGCCGCGATGCTGCGCTAGCGGACGCGGCTCCGAGCTCGGGGCTTCTCGGTCTCGCGCTGTCCTCAGGTCGCCTTAGTCCCGACTTCAGTCAATCTGTGCACGTCTACACCGTCGAGATGAGCGTTGCTTCGCTGGGCGTACCGCTAACCGTTACGCCCACCTATCGCGATGCCACGGTGACCATGGATGGCGTCCCCGTGCCATCGGGCACCGCGTCACCGGAGGTCTCCCTCCACCTCCTGGCGCCCAGTACCGTTGATATCGCGGTGACACCCATCGGAGGCGGCGAGGCGGTTCATGTTGCGATCGTGGTGCCCGCGCGGCAGGAGGTTTATGGCAAGGCGTCGAACACTCGCGCGGACGCCCACTTTGGCCATTCGGTGGCGCTCTCTCGCGACACGCTCATCGTGGGCGCACCGGATGAATCGAGCAAGGCGTCTGGGGTGAATGGCGATCAAATCGATCAGTCGCTTACGGGCGCCGGCGCGGTCTACGTGTTTGCGCGGAGTGGAACTACGTGGTCGCAGCAAGCGTATCTAAAAGCGTCGAATCCTCGAGGCGGAGCGCACTTCGGATCGGCGGTCGCGATCTCAGGCGACACACTCGTGGTCGCAGCCAATCAGGAGTCGAGCAAGTCGCCAGGCATCAATGGCGATCAATCCGACGCCTCGCTTCCCGGTGCCGGCGCGGTTTACGTGTTTACGCGGAGCGGATCGACGTGGTCGCAACAAGCCTACGTCAAGGCGTCCAACCCTATGGGATTTGCCATGTTTGGCTACTCGGTTGCCGTGCTCGGTGACACGCTTGCCGTAGGCGCCATCGGTGACCGCAGTAGCGCGACTGGTATTAACGGCAGTGGTGCAAATGCAAACGTCGTTTCTGGAGCGGCCTACGTGTTCACGCGATCCGGCACCATCTGGTCGCAACAAGCGTACGTCAAAGCGTCGAATACCGGGGTTGGCGCGAGCTTCGGCTTGTCCATCGCACTAGCCGGCGACACGATGGTTGTGGGCGCGGACGGTGAGCGCAGCGCGGCGATCGGGATCAATGGCGACCAGACCGACACAACCGCACCAAACGCTGGCGCAGCCTACGTGTTCACGCGTAGTGGGACCACGTGGTCTCAACAGGCGTACCTCAAGGCGTCCAATACGAGAAGAGACGCTAACTTTGGGCACTCCGTCGCAATGTTCGGGGAAACCCTCGCGGTTGGCTCCTACCTCGAGTCAAGCGGCGCAACGGGTGTCGACGGCGACCAAAGCGATACATCGGCCGCTCAGGCCGGCGCAGTGTACATGTTTGAGCGCACTGGAACCGAGTGGAGGCAGCGGGCCTACATCAAGGCATCCAATACACGGATCACCGGATCGTTTGGAAATGCAGTAGCTCTCGAGGGAAATACGTTAGTTGTCGGGGGGTATGGTGATCGCAGCAACGCGATCGGAATTAACGGCGATCAGTCCAACAGCTCCCTAATTCAGTCCGGTGCCGTCTACGTGTTCGAACGCAACGGCGCTACTTGGTCGCAGCGCAGCTATCTCAAGGCATCGAACAACGGAATCGCACGCGCCTACTTCGGATGGTCACTAGCGCTGTCCGAGGGCAGATTGGCCGTAGGCTCGTGGGGTGAGAGCAGTAATGCTACCGGCATCAACGGCGATCAAACCGATCGCTCTCTCGCTGGCGCGGGCGCTGTCTATCTCCTTCGCTAGCCGAGTGAACTCCGCTCTAGTTCGGAGCGGCGTTTGGGGGCGCCATAGACACGTTCAGCACGCCTTTGTGGCCGAGTTCGGCGATCGCTGTGGATGCGGTGGTGTGGGAAAACTTGTTCCGGTTTCGCTCGGCGAGTTCCCCAAGCACCGCGTTAAGGCTTTGGGGCGCTGCGTCGCCCAGAGCGGTGGCGAGCTTGGCCGCGATGTCGAAGTCGCGCACCAGCGCTGCCGCGACCAGCGCGCGGGCGAGCGAGGTGGTTGCGACGGATTCTGTTGGGAGTGCGCTCGACCCCGCGAGCTGGCGAGCTACCTCGACAAGCGCGGCCGGATCGTCAGCGCGCCAGTACACGTCGAGCAAGCGTCGCAGGGTGGGGATGTGCAGTGGGTCGAGGTCGGATGCGCGCAGGAACGCATCGTCCGCACGTTCGACATCGCCGAGGCGGGTTAGGATCGTTTCGCCGAGCTGGTACAGGCGCTCTGCGCGCTCCGCGGGAGTGGGCGCAAACGGGACGAGCTGGTACAGATAGCGCGTCGCCGCTTGCCAGTTGTTGCGCTCCGCATAGAGCTCAGCCAGCTTTTCGATTGCGGTCACGTTGTCGGGATAGTCGCGAAGCAGCCGCTCCAGCTGGGTTATCGCGGCTGCCAAATCGCCCTTTGCTCTGTAGCCTTCGGCGAGTTCGAAGTGCGCAGCTAACGCTGTGCGTTCATCGCGGTTGGCATCGCGGGGCGGATACTCCGCATTCCCCTGACTGGGTTCCTCGGCTTGGCGATTCGCTGAAACGGTAGAATCACCGTGGTTCGCCAAGCGCAGCGTTCCAGCCCGATCGCGAGCGAATGCGCGCTGGGGAGCGCTGTAGTCGGGGGACTCGGCCACTTTTCGATAAAGGTCGCCCGCGAGGTCGTATTCCTCCGCCCCGGAGAGAGCGTCTGCGAACGGCATCCATACTGGAGCGTATGTTGGGTCGACGCGGTACGCCTTGTTCAGAAGCGCGGCGGCTCGAATGGGGTCGGGGGTGTCGCCTTGGGCGCCCAGCGCGAGTTGGTGCAACGCGATCGCCTGAGCCCGCCCGGTTGCTTGCGCCGCCGTGCGTTCGAGAACCGCTCGGCGCAATTCCGGGTCGCGATCGCCAAGATTGGCAAGGAGCGCAGCGAGTAGCGATGGGTCGTTGGGAAATTCGCGGTGCGCCGCTAAGATGCGCTCGCGATCGGCGGCGGCAGCAGCGGCATTCACAGCCTCTGAATTCTGTTCGTACGTGCCGGTGATCCTCACCGATGGAGTGTTTGGGGTACTGACGGAGGCATCCGCGTCGCTACGATGCGTGACGTCAAGCGGCGCGGGTGGATGAGGCAGCGGGTCCTGTAGACCACTCAGTCGCGCCAGCGCCAGCTTGTGGCGCTGAGGGTGCCCCTCGGTCGCTGCAACGCTGCGACGGGCAACTTCGATCGCGCGTTCTCGATCACCCCGGTCCTGCAATATCGTTACGAGTGCCTCGAGAGCTTGCACGTGCGCTGCAGAAAGTTGCAAGGCCGCTTCGAGGCACCGGATCGCGTCATCAGCTGAATCGGCGCGCCGATACATCTCGCCCGCGCGGTATTGCGCGTCAGCGCGCGAATGCGCGGTCGGAACGATGGGGCAGTCCACAAGTTGCCCAAGGCGTTCCAGAGCGGCGCCGGCGGCTGCCAAGTTTCCTGCTCGCTCCGCGAGGTCTGCGTATAGCAGCAAGGCCTGGCCGCGCTCGACGGGCGTCACGTCGACGTCGGTCGTTAAAGGGCGAAGGGCGAGCAGTGCAAGTTCGAGGTCCCCCTGGTGATCCGACGCTACGGCTAATCGATAACGAAACGCGCTGGCACTACCGGCTTCGGTTTCACCGAGTAGCTCACGGTAGACGGTAACCACGTCTGGCCAAGCGCGTTGACGCCACGCTGCTTCGCCGAATGTCGCTAGAACGTCGCGGCGGAGGTCCGTCGGAACGTCCGATGTGAGTTCGCCATAGGCGCGCGCGCCTTGCAGCCGCGCAGCTCTGGGCTCGTTTTCCAACAACCAGGCCTTTGCCGCCGCGACGTGGTATTGCAGGCGGTCTGGTGGGTTTTCGGATAGCTCTGCCAAGGCGGCCAGCGCGGTAGCGCGCGCGCGATGATCAACGCTTCCTACGAGCAGGGTGGATTGGAGGCCGTATGCCCGGCGGCGCGCAATGATCGACGCGGACGACTCGTCTGCGATCGCTAGAGCTTCATGAAGGTCGGCTAGCGCACCTGCCACGTCGAGCTCAGGCGCGCCTGCGCGGCACTCTGCGCGCGAAACCAGCAACGAGGCGCGCTCAGCGACGGGAGGTAGTGTGGCGAGTGCGGCGTCGATCCACCGGCGCTGCTCCGCCGCCGACGCAGCCCTCGACAGCATTGTGTGCGCGGCTTCGCGCGCGATCGCAGGAGCATGTGTCTCGGCCAACTCGTGCGCACGCGTCCATTCGGCGTTTGCCTGTTCCAGTTGACCCGCATTGTCGAGTCGGATTGCGCGCATGACCGCGAGTTCCGCGGCGCGTGCTCGTCGGCGGGGGACTGACGTGTGATCACTGGCCTCGGAGTTCGCTAGCTCGATGAGTTTGCGAATGGCGGAGTCTAGTTGGGCCGTGGCTTGTTCGTGGTTTTCTGATCGCGATGCGATTTCTGCGAGGATGACATGAGCCTCTGCTGCTGCGTCATCGCCGAGTGGCGTCGCGCGCTGCAGCGCAGATTGCGCGTCGTCGGTGCGTTCAAGTGCCACGAGCGAGCGCGCTAGGTGGAGCTCGACGTGCGCTCTACGATCCGGAGCAAGTCCGAGGTTGAGAAGCCTTTGGTATAGCTCGACCGCCGCGTCGTGATCGCCGCGGTCCGCGTGGGCTCGAGCGAGGCGGAGCATCGCGTCGGTTTGCGCGGGATCGAGATCGATCGCTCGCTGCCATGCGCGCTTGGCTTTGCCAGGCTCGTCGCTGCGGGCAAGTAGCTCTCCCAAAGCTGTTTGCGCGCGTCCGGCGATACGTCGATCTTGACGTGCGACCGCCAACCGGGCCATCTGCTGCAGCGCGACTTGTGCTGCGCCTGG
Organism: uncultured Kofleriaceae bacterium; assembly: GCA_964419605.1. Classification (GTDB taxonomy): domain Bacteria; phylum Myxococcota_A; class Polyangia; order Haliangiales; family Haliangiaceae; genus JABFXX01. The sequence continues at coordinate 11,472 of CAYQQM010000091.1, forward strand.
ATCGGTGGGGGCCAGCAGGGTCGCGGTCATTTCATGGACTGAGAGCTCTTCGGGGCCAAGCGTCTGCGCGGCCGCGAGTTCGACCCGCGCAGTGGCAATATCACTCAAACGCTGGGCGTGAATCTCTGCCAGCCGCAAACGCAGCGCAACGGCGCGCATGGCGTCGACGTTCTCGGCTCGCTGTGCGTGGTGTCGAAGCAGTTGAACCAGCTCCGGCCATCGCTGTTCATCGGCGAGTCGATCTGCCAATGCGTCGACCACTTCAGGGGAGTGCGGGTCGCGTTCGACTGCGAGTTCGTAGAGTTTTGTTGCTGCAACAGGGTCGAGCACGCGTAGCAGTCGCGCGCCGGCGAGAGCGGCGTGCGAGGCTTGACCCTCGTCGTCAGTAGCTAGTTGCGCGACGCGGGCGAGATGGCCGGCGGCCTCGCGGGCATCTCCTTGTGCAAGAGTGATCGAGGCGAGTGCCGAGTGGGCCGCGGCAAACTGCGGCCATTGCCCCAGCGCTTGACGCGCGACCTCTCGTCCGTAGACGAACCACATCGGACGAGCCGCAGCGATCGAGAGGATGCGTTCAAGTACGAATGGTTGATCGTGCCCACCGCTTGCCAGGAGTGCGCGATAGCCCCGCATGGCCTCTTCGATTTGCCCAGCGCGAAGCGCGCTGTCGGGCGTATGCATGAGGTCGTGCGCTGCGGCAAGCTCGGCCGCAACCGGTCGGATTGCGAGGCCTCCCCCACGGCTACCTGCGGGGCCAAACACGACTTCGGTCGCCATGCCGCCAATCCGTATCGACGATAACTCGACGTCCGCGATCGTTGGGAGCCGCCATCCTGCCGGCGGCATGATGCGCCACAGCGCTGCGCGGATGAGGTCGATTTCGACATCGCATAGCGAGCGCGCATGCGGCCTATCGGTGAGGTCCGCCGTTTCCGTAGCGCCCAGAAGTGCTGTCAACATTCGATCCGCAATTACCGGACCCGGAGTCGCGAGATAGCCGTGAACGCGGATGTCGCTCGCGAGCGCTCGCAGATGGTTTCCAGCGGTTGCGAGATCGATCCGAAACGTTACGTAGGCGGTCGCAGGCCCGTCGATGACGTGCCCTCGCACGGAAACGAACCCCTTGGCCATTTTGGCAGAGATCGCGGTAATTCCGTGTTCGGCGAGGGGTGTCGCCACGGATGCGATGCGGTTGCTAAGCGCTTCGCCGCTCAACCGAACGGTGAGTCCGCGCAATCGGGTTCGCTGGTTCTGGTATCGTTCCGGCGTGTAGTCGCCAGGGGATACTACGGGCGTGGCGACATCGAGTTCTACGCGTTCGATTCGCAACGCTCCGGCGGCATGTCCGTTCAGCGATAACCGTCCCCCGCCCGAGTGAACTTGGAACGCGAACGGCAAGCGGCCAGTAGTGGGCCGACTGACGACACTCACGCGAGTACGTTACCAGAACTCTGATGGTTTGCGCTTTAGCGGGCAAACTAGTGCTTCATGGCAGTGGTTTTTACGAGTTCCGGTTGCTGAGGCGCGCCTCGGCGACCGGAACCAGCCAGAACCACTCCGGCGAGGTACAGCGTTCTAGCGAAAGCTCATGCAGGGTCGATAGCTAATCGGGAGCGGGTTACCTTGATCGTCCCGTTCGAGCAGGAGCTGCGGTTGGGGCTTGATCTTGCCGTCTTTGGCGAGCGAGTCGCACTTGTTCTTGAGCCACTCTTCAAGAAACTCTTGTGCGCGTGCTTCGCGTAGCTCCGCAATTCGTCGTTCGGCGGTCTTGTCAAATTCTGCAGCGTTCGGCTGCACGCGCGCAACGAGTTGAACCGCGATGTACCCACCGTCTGCTTCGTAAATCTGCTGTGCAAGCTTGCCTGGCTCGAGCTCGTCGAATACCGCGGCAATCGCCTCTTTGGACGATCCCAGTCCTGGCATCTGGCGGCTCCGGGGGGATGGGCCATGGCGGGTCACATGGGGTTCTGCAACGCCCTCCAGCGTAGGCAGCTGCTCGTTGGTCGCGGTGATAGCTGGCTGCGGCTTTGCAGCAGGGGCAGCCGAACCGGGGGCCGGGTCAGGGCTGGACGCCCCTGCCTCGTCGCTGGCTGCGAACCATCCGGCCGGAATGTCGCGATCGGCGTTGCCAGGGTCAAAGGCGCCCCGTTTTTGGCGCTCTAACATCTCGAGAAGTTTTTGCTTCTGTTCCGGAGGGAAATTCGGGTCATCCAAAAGTTGTTCGATGTCGAGTCCCTGACCCTTTCCAGGGCCTGGCGCAGACGGGTCCGGTTTGTAAAGCTGGTTGAGATTGGAACCGGTTTCGCTGCGAGCCCGATCCAAGGCTGCGATCGCAGCGCGCTTGGCCGCTTCTTTTCCCCAAAGGTCTTTGGCAAGCTCCGTCGCGATCTCGGTTTTCACTTGCTCAAAGCTGAGATCTCCTTCGCGCTTGTCCTCCGCAAGTATCAGGTAGACGCCGCGATCTGTAACAATAACCGGGGTCACTTCTCCTGGTTTGAGCGTCTTCACGGCGTCGTTCAGCGCTTTTTCCTCCAGCATCGCGTTATCGGCGGTATGCCAGCCCAGGTCCCCGGCATTGGATTTCATGACGTCGTCTGAAGAAATGGTTTTCGCCGCTTCGGTAAACTTGCGCTTGTCGTTCCCTATGGATTCGCGGAGCCCTTCGAGCTTTGCTTTGGCGCGGCTCGCGAGGGCTTCGGTCGACTCTTTGGTGTCCGGGGATGTTTCAGTTTCGGACGGTTGGGTTGGTTTCGCGCCTGTTGTGGCGATAAAGATTTGTCGCAGTTTGAGTTGAGGCTTCACTCCCTTGTAGGTGCGTTCATCGGTCTTGTACCGCGCACTGACCTCCTCGTGATGGCTGGCGATGAAACGCTCTATGTCGGCCTCGCGCAATCGCATGCGGCTGCGATACGATTCCGGTTTGAACGCAACCACATCGTACGAAGCGGTGTTGGTTTCGGCCATGAATTTATGCAGCGCTTCGTCGCGTGAGACTTGCACGGATTCCATGAGAATTTCGGCCATCATCGACGCGAGCAGACTCCGGCGTTGCTCCTCGATGTACGCGTTTTGAGAAACGTTGAGCTGACCGACCCAGTTCTTAAAAGCTTGGAGATTCCACTCGCCGGTCTCGAAGAAAATCCCTGGAATTTCGGTATGTTGACCCCCGAGATAGTACCGCCCCTTCTTGATCTGTTGCATGGCGAAGTCTTCGCTCACCACCAGTCCGCGCGCTTCTGCTGCATCGGCGAGTATTTCGCGCCGTATGAGCGTCTCAAGAGCCACGTGGATCTTTTGTTTGTTGCCTCGGCCGCGGTTAAATGGGGTGGAATACGCGATCTTGAACGCGGTTTGCGAAGACTTTGTGCCATCGACGGAAATCACATCGTTGGACGTGCCGCGGCAACCGCCATCGGGGCCGCTTTGGCCCGGGCGGAAGTTGATCACGAAGATGGCGATCAGCAGGCAGAAGATGAGGTACACCAGCGCTGATGCACCACGTTTGCGCATTTGTTCGAATTGCATGCTGCGGGTAGGGTTCTAGACCGACCCCCGAAGAATCTCAAGGTGTGGGAGCGTTCGCCTTGCGCGCCAACGCCGTTGCGTGATAACCCCGGCGAGCTGTTCGGTCGCTTCACGCTCCGTCCCGGGCCTGGCCGATCCGGAGGGCATAGGAATCACCATGCTGTTCGATTGGGTCTACGGAATGTTTTCCAGCGACCTCGCCATCGATCTCGGAACCGCTACGACCCTAACCTTCGTCAAGGGCCGGGGCATCGTGGCAAACGAGCCGAGCGTTGTTGCGGTTCAGGCGTCATCGCAAGGCCCCAAGAAGGTCCTCGCAGTTGGCAAGGAGGCCAAGGAGATGTTGGGGCGAACGCCCGGAAATATCGTTGCCATTCGGCCGATGAAGGACGGGGTGATCGCCGATTTCGAAGTCACCGAGGCGATGCTGCGCTACTTTATTCAGAAAGCGCATCAGCGACGCACTCTGGTCCGCCCGCGCGTGATCGTTAGCGTCCCGTCCGGCATTACCGAGGTGGAAAAGCGAGCTGTGCGCGATTCTGCGCTGGCCGCTGCCGCACGTGAAGTGTACTTAATCGAGGAGCCGATGGCGGCGGCGATCGGCGGCGGCCTTCCGATCACGGAGCCAACGGGCAACATGATCGTAGATATTGGTGGCGGCACCACCGAGGTGGCCGTGATTGCGCTCGCCGGTGTGGTGTTGTCGAAATCGATCCGCGTGGCGGGCGACAAAATGGACGAGGCAATCGTTCAGTATATTAAGCGCAAGTACAATCTCCTGATCGGTGAGCGCACAGCGGAGATCATCAAGAAAGAGATTGGTTCGGCGTATCCGCTCGAGGAGCCGCTCACCGTGGAGGTCAAGGGGCGCGATCTGGTTGCGGGTGTGCCGAAGACGCTCATGGTGAACTCCGATGAGATTCGCGAAGCGTTGCAGGAGCCTGTGAACGCGATCGTCGATGCCGTCCGCTCGGTTCTGGAACGAACTCCGCCTGAACTTTCGGCTGATATCGTGGATCGAGGCGTGGTGCTCTCAGGCGGCGGCGCGCAGCTCAAGAACATCGACGTCCTGTTGCGCGAAGAAACGAGCCTTCCGGTCATGGTTTGCGAGAATCCACAGTTGGCCGTTGTGCTTGGCACCGGCAAGGTTCTCGATGAACTGTCCCTTCTGCGCGATATCGCGCTGCGGTAGTTCAATGAACGCGTCGTTCGGCGATCCAAGTCGAGCCACACAGGCAGTTGGACTACCCGCATGAGGTTGCGACGCAACGTGTTGCGCTGGTTGCTTATGGCAGCGCTAGTGTTGTTGCCCGTGTTGGTGCTGCGCGCCAGCTTGTCGGAAACCGCGCCGTCCACGCTAACGATTGCGCTGCTTCGAATTACGGCGCCTCTCGAGGCCGCGGTAGCGTACGTGGTGGAGGGCGTGGGCTCGCTGTGGGGCGGGTATGTCGCACTGGTCGATATCGAGGCGGAGAACCGCGAGCTTCGCTCCGACAATGCGCGACTCCGCCGGCAACTCGAAGCTATGACTCGGCGTACCTTTGACGTTCAGGCGCTGGAGGATCTCGCAACCGTGAAACGCCGCATGCCCGCGGATACGCTTGGCGCACGCGTCATCGGCGCGCCGATGTCGCCGCAGTTTCGCGTCGCACGAATCCGCATCGACCGCGGCCAACGAGAGGTCGCACAGGGGATGCCCGTGATCACCGGCAACGGCCCCGTCGGCCGAATCGACAAAGTGTACGGCGACTACGCAGACGTTGTGCTGATCTCAGATCCCCGATCGTCGATCGAGGTGGTTGTGCCGCGAACCGGCGGGCGCGGAATCCTAGCCGGCCTCGGCAAGTCCGATTCGTATCTTTGCACCATCGGCTGGCTGGAAAAGCAGGCAAGCACGCGGGTCCAGGTTGGCGACGAGATTGTTACTTCCGGACTTGGAGCAAGTTTTCCACCCGGGCTGGTCGTCGGCAAGGTGTCCAAAGTGGAGCGCGATGACGGGTTGTTCGAGCGCGTAGAGGTCGAACCCGCTGTAGACGTATCGCGGGTTCGTGCCGTCGAAGTAGTGCTCGCTCCGCCGCCCGTTCCGGACCCAAACGCGAAAACGCAAAAGCTGAGTGAGCCGGCTTGGGGGGGGAGGGTGTTGTGATCCACCTTCGACGCGCTCGATGAGGACTGCAACCCTTGTGTTACTTGCGTACGCGTTATTGGTCGTCGTAGGCTCGGCGTGGCGGTTCTTGCTCACTCCGGTTGCGCAAGCCGTTCCGGATATCGCCGCTTTGACGGCCGGGTTTCTGGGACTGACCGCGCGACGCGATGTTGCCGCGGCATTGGCAGGCTCGATCGTTTTGGGATACCTGCGAGACGTGGTTGGGGGGGCTCCACCTGGCTTCTTCGCTCTTGTCTTGGCGCTTACCTGCTTAACCGCGCGCGGGGTACAACAGGTGCTCTACGTGCGTGGGCCGGCGATGACGATCGCGTTTTCGGTGTTTGTTGCCGTTGTATCCTCTGTAGTTGCGCGTCTCGTTCGTTCCGCGTTTGATATCCCCGGAGCGGGGCTGCTGATCGAGCTGCGCGACATGGGTTTCGCGGTGGGCGCAACGGCTGCGGCAGGTCCGTTCGTATGGCGGTTGTTTCGCCGCGTCGATGCAGCATTTGCGCGCACCCAGAGGGACCGCGATGCGGCGCTAGATGGGGTATCGCCGCGATGATTGGCAATCCGCTGTCGAGCGACAGTCCCGGGCCGGCGCTGCCGGAACTGCAGCGGCGGTTGCGCTGGGTTGCTGTCCTCGGTGTAGGCGCATTGGCGCTGCTCGTTGGGCGTCTATGGCAACTCCAATTTATGCGGGGAGAAGGTTACTACGAGCGCACGGTTTCAAACGTGGTGAAGGAACGCTACCTACCGGCGGTTAGAGGTCAGCTGCTCGACAGCAAGCGAGTTCCACTCGCATTGAATCGGCCTGCGTTCAATGTCTATGTCACGCCCAAGCTGCTTACGCCGGAGGTCACACGTGAACTGGTGCGAATGTTGGGCCTCGATGACGATGAAGTGAGCAAGCTGCAAGAGCGCGTGGCGATCGGCGCGAAGCACGATCGCAAAGCACCCGTGCTCGTACTCGAGGATCAAGGTCGCGACCGCGCCGCGTTGCTCGAGCAAGCCCGTACGCGGCTTCGGGGCGTGGAAGTTCGGCATGAGCCGTTTCGCTACTACCCGCAGGGCGAGCTTGCTGCCACCCTCGTCGGCTACATGACTCAGATGACCGCCGCTGAGTCCGATCGACTGCAAGCGAAAGGCTATGACCCGAGCGATCTCGTGGGGCGCGACGGCCTCGAATCGGCATGGGAGAACTACTTGCGCGGCAAGCGCGGCGTCGAGCGGTTTGCCGTTGACGCGCGCGGCGAGCGGCTCGGTGACAAAACCGCTGAACAGTTGATCCAAGGCGACCGGATCATCGATCCAGTGCCCGGCGCAAATCTGATTCTCACGGTCGATAGTGAGCTACAGCAATTAGCGGAGCGAGCGGTTGGTGTCGCGGCGGCAGCGGTTGTGGTTGTGGAACCCAAGACCGGCCGGATCCGGGCGATGGTATCAAAACCGTCGTTCGATCCGAACACGATGACCGGCCACCTTACGAAGGCGGAATACGCCCTGCTTATGAGCGATCCGAGAAAACCATTTATCGATAAGGTGACGCGGGCAACGTATCCACCCGGTTCTGTGTACAAGTTCACCACGACATTTGCGGCTCTCGAGGATGGCCAAGCGTCTGAGGACGAGCCGATGTTTTGTACCGGAGAGTACAGGCTAGGTGGCACGCGGTTTCGCTGCCACGGCACTCACGAAAAGGTCAACTTGCTGGGTGCCATACAACACTCCTGCGACACGTACTTTTGGCGGCTGGCGGAACGCGTTGGACTAGACCGCATCAGCGACATCGCTCGGGACTTCGGTTTTGGCGCGCCAACGAATCTTGGCTTGGGGGGGGATTCCGCTGGAAGAATTCCAACGCGAGCTTGGTATGAGTCCCGCGGGCGATACCAAATTGGGTACGCAACCAATGCTTCGATCGGCCAGGGCGATGTCGAAGTAACGGTTCTGCAGATGGCGATGGCATACGCGGCCATCGCAAACGGAGGTACGTTGTTCGTGCCTCAGGTGGTAGAGCGGGTCGAGTCGTATGACGGGCGGCTCATCGTTGCATACGAACCCAAAGTCGCTCGCAAAGTGAACGTCTCGGGGCGAAGTGTGGACATATGGAATCGGGGGATGTGGAAAGTAACGAATCAGGCTGGAGGCACTGCGTACGACCACGGATCCATCGAAAACCTGACCATGGTCGGCAAGACCGGGACCGCGGAGGTCGAGAAGAATCACGTTCCGGATCCAGACCAAGCGCGCGATCGATGGGATCCCAACGCAGCGCATGCTTGGTTTGCCGGGTGGGCACCGGCGGAGGACCCCGAGATTGCGATCGTCGTTCTGGTCGAGCATGGTGGAGCGGGAGGGCAAGTAGCCTGGCCCATTGCTCGTCAGATCACCGCTGGGTATTTCACATCGATTCATCCGCGGGATCCGGCGCCTCGCGATCGGCCGGAGCACAAGAAGTCAGCACGGCGTCGCCGAAACGCCGATACGGCGGACGGCGCAAGTGCGGCAGGCGAGCCATGAAAGGGATCGGGGTAGAACTTCCGCGCGCTGCAATCGGGCTATCTAGGTGGCGCAGGTTTCGCGCTGCCGTAGATTGGCCTCTGGTTGTGACCGTCGCGGCGCTGTGCGCGGTCGGGTTGTTAAACTTGTATTCTGCGACGCGTGGACTAAAGAACGACGCGAAGTTCTCTGCCCAGGTTCAGTGGATGCTAGTCGGCGCGGTTGGTTTCGTGGTTTTGACCGCGATCGACTATCGCGCGCTGGTGCGGGGGGCCTGGTTGGCTCTTGGGGTAGCGTCGGGCCTCCTCGTGGTCGCACGGTTTGCCGGTGGGGCAGAGGCGGCGGAGAGCAGCCACGGCGTCACGTATCGCTGGCTGCACATCGGCGGCATGGGAATTCAGCCCAGCGAGTTGGTGAAGATCACGGCGATCTTGGCGCTTGCTCGGATGTTGTCAAATGCCGAACCGGAGAACTACGCGCCCCGAATGCTGGCGTTGCGTTTGGGAGGGTTGGCAGTTCCTATTCTCATGATTGCGGCGCAGCCCGATCTCGGGACCGCGGTGTTGCTGTCGCTGATGGTGCTATCGATCGGATTCCTCGCGATGCCGAGCGTTTGGCCGATGGTCTACGTCACTGCAGGCGGGCTCCTGGCAATTCCGATCTTGTGGGAAAAGCTGCATGGGTATCAGAAGGATCGCATCCTCGGTTTCATCGACTGTAACGCGAGTGTTCCCGGGAATCTCGCGGTGGCCGATAAAGCGCTGCGCGATATGTGTTGGCATACCCATCAGTCGATTTACGCGGTCGGAAGTGGAAAGATTTGGGGCAAAGGCTTCCTGGGCGGCACGCAAAATCAGTTCAACTTTGTTCCCGAGCATTGGACCGATTTCCCATTCTGCGTGTGGGCGGAAGAGTGGGGGTTCGTAGGTTCGGTTTTTCTGCTTGCGGTGTTCGCGTTTCTCATCGCGTGGACCCTCAATGTTGCGCTATCCGCTCGCGATCGAATGGGTGCGGTGATTTGTCTGGGCGTTGCGGCGATGACGTTTTGGCATGTCGTGGTCAACATCGCGATGGTGCTTGGACTCGCACCCGTAGTGGGCGTTACCCTTCCGTTTGTGTCGTACGGCGGAAGCTCGTTGATTTCGTTTTTTCTAGGGATGGGCCTGGTGGCCAACGTGTCCTTGCGCAAGCACGGGTATTAGTACCAATGCCACTCACTTGAGCGTAAGCTATCGGGTTTGAAAACGATTTCAGTTCATGACCCCGGACCGCGTTT
>CAYQQM010000092.1:0-19809 GCA_964419605.1 uncultured Kofleriaceae bacterium
ATCCGCGCGCCTCGACTGCGATTATCGACCGACTTTCTCATTCGAGGACCCTTAGAGAAACCGCGCACTGCGGCGAACCAGCACTGGCACGCTCGACCGCGCCGAGGTACTACCACCGCGCATGCCCGAGCTCATGATTGGTGCCCGACGCACAACCGCGGTCTCGAGGCCTTGGCGGACCGGATTCATCGCGTTCGCATTGCTTGCAGTCGCGGGAACAGTTGCTTGGTTCGTTTTCCAACGCTCCGTCGCTTATGAAATTCCGGACGGATCTGTTTCCGGCGAGGTGGTCGAACGCGCGGCGCCGGGATCCGGGTTTCAGCTCGGCTACGGGGGATCGTCGCTTACCTGGGTCGGCGGTCTCGCCGTTGTTCGCACAACGGGCGACGACCATGCGATTGGCGCGGCTCATGGTCGCTTGCTGGCTCCGCTACTTCAGCCGATGCTAGATGCGATCCGACCCTCGGTCGAAGCTACAGTCGCCGATCTGGGAACGTTGGGTCGGCTAACACACGACATCCGTTTGGCGTGGCGATGGCGTTTCATCGACGTGGGCCTCGGAGCCAGTGATGTTCAACGGATCGCTGGTCTGTGGCGAGGCGCTGCCGCAGGGGGAGTCGCGCTCTCGTTTTCCGACTTGTTGCGGGCCCAAGCCGTAGTTGATGTCGGAGTTCCCGCGCCGCAGAGCGGTGAGGTCGTGGGCACGGCACGCAGTCTGACGGTGATCGCACAACAGGCACAAATGCCGTCGCGCATCTGGATCGGCAGAACTTTTTCACTGCCGGGCCTCGCCGACGGAGGCGGTGCTGCGACGCCGGTACTTACGATCTCCCATCCCGAGGGAAGAATCGCGACCGCATCGATCGGTATTCCCGGTCAGCTCGGTGTGGTTACGGGGATCAACGCGCATCGCATTGCGATCATGATCGGTTCGGCGCGCACGCGTGATGTGAGGCCGACGACAGTGGCAAAACCATGCGCCGCGCTCGCACAAAGCGTGCTCGAACAAGCGAGGACTCTCGATACTGCCGTCCGGATCGTGGAACAAACTCCGACCTTAGGGTCTGCGCTGTTCGTCATCGCTGATGGTTCGACTGGCAAGTGGGTACTCGTTGAGCGCACCCCGAGCAAGGCGGTCGTTGAACGTTCAACCTCGCACTGGGTACTGGGCGACGTGTTAACGACCAACCCATTCGCTGTGGACCCCGACAACGATAGGGCGCGACGCAGCCTGGCGGCCGTAAAGCGGGTCGAGCGCGCGGCACAATTGACGCGCGCCCCCCTGTCCGATGTCGCCGCGATGGCTACTATCCTGCGCGACCAACGAGGCCTGGACGGCACGCCTCGACCGCCTGGTCATCGCGAGACCATCGACGATGGCCGCGATAGCCAAATCGCTATCCTCGACCCCACCTCGATGGAGCTCTGGGTTGCAGACCGCAGCGCGGGCGGAAGAATGCGCGCGTTTGACTTGCGCTATGAACTGCGGGGCGAAGGCGACCGCGCTGCCCCTCCTGCGGATATTCCCTCCGATCCTGACGCCGATCCAGATCGTGGCCCGGCGCTGGCAACAGCTCGTTGGGACCTGCGCATCGCTCGCAGTGCTTTCGCACGACGCGACCTCACCCGAGCGAACGAGGCATGTGCGCGGGCCCGCGTACGCGCTCCGCGACTGCCCGAATCGCTCGAATTGTGCGCTTCAGTAGCGCAGGCGAGCGGAGACCTCACGCGAGCACAACAACTGTATCAGCGATGGTTGGACGGGGTGCCAGATGATCCACAAGCGGAAGCGCGGGCACACAACGTCCTCGGACGCTAGTCGAGCGAATGGCGTTCGGGCGAATGTGGCCGCCCGCTGCTACCCGGTAGACGCTGGCGCAGATTTGCCCGGCCCGTCTTTCGAATACGTGATCAGCGGCGAGCCGTGCTTCTCGATCACGTCTTCGTTAATGAAGACCTCGTTGACCGGCTGTCCCGGCGTGTCGTACATGATGTCGAGCAAGGCCGCCTCGAGAATCGCGCGCAGGCCTCGGGCGCCGCTCTTTTGTAGCGCAGCCATGTTCGCAACCTTGGACAACGCACCCTTGCCGAACTTGAGCTTTACGCCATCCATCTCGAACAGCTTCTGGTACTGCTTGACTAAGGCATTCTTGGGTTGCGTTAGGATCTGCACTAGCGCTTCTTCCGATAGCTGATGCAGCGGCGCAATCACCGGAAGTCGACCGATAAACTCTGGAATCATGCCGTACTTCAGTAGGTCTTCGGGCTCGATCTCCTGCAGCAGCTGCCACTGATCGCGTTCCACTTTGGTGTTCATTGCGGCTCCGAAGCCGATCAGCTTCTGGCCGACTCGATTCTCGATGATGTCTTCGATCCCGGTGAACGCGCCGCCACAAATGAACAGAATGTTCGTGGTGTCTACTTGAAGGAATTCCTGCTGCGGGTGCTTGCGACCGCCCTTGGGTGGCACAGAAGCTGTCGTGCCTTCGATGATCTTCAGCAGGGCCTGCTGTACGCCTTCGCCAGACACATCTCGGGTGATCGAAGGGTTATCACTTTTGCGCGCGATCTTGTCGATCTCATCGATGTATACGATGCCGCGTTGCGCTCGTTCGATGTCGTGATCCGCGTTCTGCAGCAACGAGACGATGATGTTCTCAACGTCTTCGCCAACGTATCCCGCCTCCGTCAAGTTGGTAGCATCGGCGATAGCAAACGGAACATTGAGGATCCGCGCCAGCGTTTGCGCGAGCAGTGTCTTGCCGGAGCCTGTGGGCCCCAGCAGCAAGATGTTCGACTTCTGTAGCTCTACGTCTTCGTCGGACTGACCGGTCTGTTTATGGTCGATGCGCTTGTAGTGATTGTGCACTGCGACGGCGAGGATCTTCTTGGCTCGATCTTGGCCAATGACGTACTCGTCGAGAACTTTCTTGATCTGCGCTGGCTTGGGGATCGATGACGCGCCATAAGGTTGATCTTCTTTTTCGATTTCCTCCGCGATGATGTCGTTGCACAGGCCGATACACTCATCGCAGATGTAAACCGTGGGACCAGCGATCAGTTTTTTGACCTCCTTTTGCGCTTTGCCGCAAAACGAGCAGGTCAGACTCGAAGTTCCGTCGCGCTTCTCGATCGGCATGTGCGTTCCTGGGACTCTACTTCTTATCGAGCTTTTCGTCGGGCTTTTTCTTTGCCGTTACCAAGACTTCGTCGATGATGCCGTATTCTCTCGCTTGCGCTGACGACATAAAATTGTCCCGGTCCGTGTCTTGTTTGATTTTCTCGATCGACTGGCCGGTGTGGCGCGAATACAGCCCGTTTAGAATGTCCCGAGTCTTCAGGATCTCCTTCGTGTGAATCTCAATGTCGGTTGCCTGCCCCTGGAAGCCCGCCAGCGGCTGGTGGATCATGACGCGCGCATGCGGCAACGCGTAGCGCTTGCCTTTTGCTCCAGCCGCCAGAAGAAAACTCCCCATGGAGGCCGCCTGCCCCATGCAAACCGTCGCGACGTCGCAGTGCAGAAACTGCATCGTGTCGTAGATCGCCAGACCCGCAGACACGTGACCGCCAGGCGAATTTATGTACAACATGATGTCCTTCTCAGGTTCCTCCGAGTCGAGGAACAGGAGCTGAGCAATCACCACGTTGGCAACTTGGTCGTCGATCGCGGTGCCAAGGAACACGATGCGATCTTTGAGCAGTCGCGAATAGATGTCCCAACCGCGCTCACCGCGATGGGTCTGCTCAATGACAGTCGGGATCAAGTAGTTCATCGCCAGGTTCATTGTAGCTAACTGTACGGTCCAGCGACCCAGTGCGCAATCCTCCCCGAACGGCTATCGCGTGGTTGCGCTCCACTCGTCATTCGCCAACGGTATTCAACGGCCTGGGCTACTTCCCCTTGGAGTAGGAGATCAGCTTGGCTTCGATTTCATGCGTAGTGCCGTGATGGGAATAATGAAATCTCGAAACTCCGGTGCCGGGCTGGAGTTCAAACGTCTGCTCGTCCGGCCCTGTAAGAAACTGGAACGCATAGCCGTTCTCTACCGCTGCAACCTGCCAGCAGTACACCATCTCGCGCTTGGGGCAAATCTTCTGGCCATCGATGACGGGCCACGCAAACCAACCCTCCGCCCCTTCGAGTGTCGGTTGCGCAGAGGCGCCAAACAAAAAGCTGTTTCCCGACCGCAGGAGCGTTCGCTCGGTCGGTACCGGCTTGGCCGCCGGATCTTCCCAACCCGCGAGATCGCCCGGCCATCCCTTGACCCGAAATGCGGTCACCCCGCCGGCGTCTTGTGCGTCGAGTACCTCTGTAGACCATCGCAGCGACTTTGAGGTGACCTTGTCGGAGTCTGGATCATAGCGCTTCACGGTGACGTCGTAGGTCCACCGGGCGCCCTTGGCGAGCGGCAACGGATCTGCGAGGATCATCTGCTCGACGGTCATCGACTGTTTCGCCGATGAACCACATCCAATGAGCCCTGCCGCGGCCCCAAGAGTGCAAAGAAAGCGTTCCCGATTCACTGCTATATCCTACTGTGGTTCTCCGAAATTGGGCAGCTGAAGGCCAGGATCCGGTATGGTTTGTTCCACAAAAAATCGACCCGTTCGTTCAGTTCACATATGACGTTGATCGTGCCCATGCGGTTTTCAGCTTCCATTTTCGTCGTAGCCGCGAGTTTCGCAGTCACCCGCGCTGATGCGGCTACGGCGACGACTCCGGCTGCGCACGATTTTACGGCGGACGCAAAACTATTCTACCGAGTCGTTGCGTGCGGTGGGAACGACGAACTGCCACCCAATTTCGATGCAAAAACCGTCGAACGGCACTGCGCCGCCATGACAAAGCGTTACCAAGCGTTTGCGACGCGTTACGCAGCGCCCGCGGAGACTTTCTTCGCGGCACTGAGACCCGCAGACCTGCCGACCACGGTCGTGTATCCGTTCGGTGGCGGCGACCTCGCATCGGCGCTAATCGCCTACCCCAACGCGCGAGACATCACGACCATTTCCCTCGAGCATGCAGGCGACCCCACCCGACTCAAGGCACTCGATCGGGTCGCCCTACGCCAAGCACTTGCCAACTACCGCGCCGCGGTTCAGGGGTTGCTTGCGCTCCACGACTCGACAAGCGAAAATATGCGCAAGCTGGAAATCGGCGGCATCCCAGGACAGCTGTCGTTTCACATCACGGGCATGGCTGCCATGGGCTACGAACCAGTGAAGTTGGTGTTCTTCACGGTCGGCGCCGATGGCTCCTTGCACTACCTATCGAAACCAGAAATCGACGCGTTGGCGCCCAAGAAAGCCAAAAGGATCAAATACAGCTGGGTCGATACCGACTTTTCGACTGCGTTTACGAACATGGAGCTGACGTTCCGCAAGGCCGGCAACCCGAACGCGCCACTCATCGTCCATCGTCACATCGCCTGGAACCTCGGCGACAAGGAGTTTGTGGACTCCGGACTCGATCGCTATCTGCGCAGCAAGGGCAAGGTCGCCGCGATGACCAAAGCTGCAAGCTATCTGATCTGGAATTCGTGGTTTTCAGGAATTCGCGACTACTTGCTTGGAAACATGGTCTGGATGGTGTCGGATTCGACCGGTATTGCGCCGAACGCCGCGAAGAAAGCAGGGTTTTCGCAGACTACGTTCGGAAAGTTCACGGGAGCCTTTCTCGAGGAAGCGAACCCCAAAGTCGCCGCTGCGATGGTCAAGCTGTGGGGCTCGCAGCCAAAACGCAAGCTGCCGTTTCGATTCGGCTACCCCGACGCGGCAAGCCATGTGCATCTGATGATCACCGCGCCTCTGGCAGCACAGCAGCGCAAGGCAGAAGCACCATGACCCCGGCGCTCGCGGGTCTTGTCGCGACGCTGTTGGCGTTGGCCGCGAACGCCCACGCAGGAGCCGAAGGCCCACGAAGCATGGGCGACCGTCGACCGAATAAAACCGAAGACACCGCCGCAGGAGGCACGCATTGGCGCGTTAGGGCTCCACAAGGTGCGATTCACGTGTGGGTTCCTCCGCACTACGATCGCGCCACGGCGGGCACTGTGATCTATGTCCATGGCTACTGGACCAGGGCAGACGAAGCATGGCGTGAACACGACCTCGCCCGACAGTTTCGAGCCAGCCGCCAAAACGCCATGTTTGTGGTGCCCGACGCGCCTGCCTCCAACGACGACGCGGTGAACTGGCCTGCGCTCAGCGACCTGCGCCGTGCCGTGGCGCGCGCAAACATACAACTCCCCGATGGCCCGGTCATTGTCATGGGACATTCCGGAGCATTTCGCACCATTGTGCAATGGGTCGACCATCGCTTGGTCGAACAGATTATATTGTTGGACGCCTTATACGCCGGGGAATCCGCCTTCGACGATTTCATTGACAAAGGCAAGCGAGCCAACGAGCATCGCCTGATCGTCATTGGAGCCTCGACCGCGCAAGCGTCTGCGGATTTTGTTCGCAAATACAAGTTCGCCGTCGCCCGCGAGAACATGCCTGATTCGGTGGCTGGTTTCTCGCGACGAGAAAAGAGTGCTCGGCTTCTGTACATTCGCTCGCAGTTCGAGCACATGTCCATCGTGTCCAGCGGCAAGGTAATCCCATCGCTGTTGCGCCTCACACCACTCCATGTGATCCCCGAGCGGTAAGGGCCCTAGTTGTGCCAAGCAATACCTATGATCTCGTGTGTGTAGGCAACGACCTCGCCACGCTGGTGTGCGCAGCGCTCGGGGCTCGCCGCGGAATGCGGACGCTCTTGCTCGGGGACGACCGACCCGCGCGCTACTCGCTTGGCCCCTACAAGCTGCCGGTTGAACCCGTAGTGTGGCCGCTGGCGTCCGGGACGGCTGCAGATCGCGTGCTCAAGGAACTGCACGCAGAGATGTCTCTCCGTCGCAAGCTGCGCGAACCGCGAATCGCCTCGCAGGTCGTGACCTCGGAACTTCGTCTCGATCTCGGAGGCGACCGGATAGCCGCGGAACTAGCGCGCGAACTCGGCCCAGCAGGAGAACGCGTCCTCTCCCATTGGGAACGCGGCAATGAAGTTTCGCGACTTCTCGATCCGCTGCTCACCGGTGATCATGCGTTCCCGGGAACGGGCTTCTTCGAGCGCCGCGAACTCTCCAAGTTTGCAGCGTCGATTGCTGAGCGCGCCGAAGCGTGGGCTGCGGATTGCACCGCGGATCGCAACATCGCGATCCTGACCCAGCTCGCGGCGATCGCTCTCCGCCACCCTGCCCCGCCACCCGCCGCTGTCACGCGAGCGCTCGACATGTGGTTCCACGGCGTGTCGTCGTTTCGAGGCGATGGAGACGCGATTCGCGAACTGCTCGTTGAGAAGCTTACGACAGCAGGCGGTGAAGTGCGCGCCGGCGCTGTCGTTGAGGCCGGCATTTCGTGGGGAAAAATCTCAAGCCTCCAACTCACGACCGGCGATGAAATCGGCGTAGGCCAGGTGGTTTCGAGCCAAGCGCCAACGGATGTGGCTATATGGTTCGGGAAGCGGGCCCCAAAGCGCCTTGCGGAGATCGCAGAGGCGATGTCGATCATCGGATACCGCTATTCGATCAATCTGCTGCTCGATCAAGCCGGCATTCCCGAACACATGGCGCCGAACGTAGCCGTAATCGCTGCACCGAACATGCCGCCGGTCGGCGACGCAGCGTTCTCGATTCACCTTGGAGAAAGCGACGAGTCGGGACATGTGGTTGCGACCGTCGCTGCCATAATGCCGAGCGATGGGCCCATCGATCCCGAACGCGTTGCGGCCAAAAGCGCGGCCTTGCGCGCAGCGCTGTGGAATCGCTTGGCCGATGTGATGCCATTCTTCGACCGACACGTGGTGCTGGCACACTCGCCTTTTGAAATCACCCTACCGCACGTGCCCGGGGGCCGCGGCAGTTACGACGTGCCGAAACACTTGCCCTTGGCCATGGCGCCGATTTGGACCGGAAATCTCGCATCGACAGCAGGCCTAAGCGCCACGCCCTACCTGACCGGCCTGAAGAACCTCACGCTAACCGGCGGACAGGTCTTGCCAAGTCTCGGCGTTGAAGGCTCGCTTGTCGCCGGCTGGAGCGCCGCCAAAATCGCCTGTGCTCTAGCCGGCAAAAAGAAGGACTATCTGCGCGACGAAACCGTCGGAAGCTCATAGCTGGGGCAACCGCAATCCATCAGCCGCCGACTGATTGGGCACCACAATGATCACCGGAAGGCGGCTCGCCAGAATACGTGGGTCTGCTGCACCGCGGACCATGGCCACAGCTCCATACGCGCGAGCCTCGGCTACGACATCCGCCCAGGACATGCCTTCTCGACTGGCCAGAATCGCGGCCCCTGCTGTCGCCAGAGAAGCTTGCGCCACAGCCCCCAGATCGTCCCCGTCCCCGATCGTGACGCAAGGCCCCATCAGACGCACAGGACGCTTCTCGCCCACCAGCGTTCCGGTCATGGGCGCAAGTCCGTCGAGCGCACGCAGTACCCATGCGTCAAGCAGGACGCGAGAGCGTTCAAACCTGGCGATGCCGGTAGCGTTTAGCTGGCCGTTTCCGAGCGCCTCGTCCCAATTGCCGCCCAGAACGCTTGCAACATCGGCCGGAGCCGCACCTTGTTCTCCGCACAGGTGTGCCGCGTAGAGCAACGACATCGCAGGAGCCAACTCCGACGCAAGTCCGTACCTCGCCAACATCTCGCGGATGTCTGGCTGCTCGGGATAAACCCGCTGCTGCGACCCCGCGTGGAAGTCGCGGCTCCAGGCCACGAGCTCGTCTCGCCACGAGCTGGTCGGCTTCGCACTCGCTTCCCCATCGAGCGCGATGGGGCCATCTGGAGGGGGTACGTTCCACACCGACAACTCGTCGTCCTCGTAGAGCGTCGAGCGCGGCCGCTCGCTCTCTGACTCGCGGCGAGTCAGCACGGACGTCGGCGGGGGACTCGCTGGGGCCGGATGTCGATCGTCGAGCCCAAACGTTTTGAGTGGCCGGTTGGCACTCGCAATAACAACTCCGAAGAACCGTCCGAATGCGAGCCCAGCCGCCTCGACCCCACCGTTGCCACCCGCCTCTCCGACAGAACCAGGTTCGATCGTGCGCACTTCCGACTTGCCGTCGATATCGACGACGTAGATGCGACGACTGTTTGCGCCGATGCACACCAATAAATCGGCCCGAGGATGCGCAGCTACGTGCGCGATCGGCTCGGAAAGCTCATGGTATTTCGGCTGCCCGCGATTGACCATGGGGAAGACGTGGATCCGCGTCGGATCTTGCCGAGATACGGCCCACACAGCGCGCTCGCTACCCCCTACGGCAGTGACAGCTACGGGTTGCGGCAACTTGAATCGCCGCTTCGGCATTCTGGACTGCGGATCCCACTCCTCAATCGAACTGGAAAGCGCGACAACGAATTGACTGCCGGCAGCTCCCGCTGCCACCGGTGCGTGGCGCGCAGGAAATTGGTACGGCATCAAATGCGAGGAGGCAGTGGACAACACGACGACGCCCAATGACCCCACCAAAAGTGCGTAATCGCCAACCACCGCGAGGAACCGCATCGACCCCGAGAGGCGAGTCTCCGCGAGTTTTTTCGGGCGACCGGCGCCCGATGGCGCCTCGAAGAACGTCCCCTTGGGGGGCTCCCAGAGTGTCGCCTCGGTGTGTCCAGATTGACGCGCCAACACAAGAAGCTGAGATTGCGCGCCTACCCACGCGACATCGGTCGCCTCAGCAGGCGTATCGATCGGCAGTTCAGCCCGGACCTTGCACCCCGGCAGTTCCACCACCGCGACGCGCGTTGGCTCTTGAAGCAAGGCCAGCGAGCCATCGCGCGCCACGGCAAGCTGCAGCGGCGAGATCGGGATATATGGAGCATCGGGCGAGTCTGATTGCACTTCCACGACTACATCGTAACACCCCGTACGAATCCCGGAATCGCGAACCCGTCCTGCATCGGGTCTACTTTAGTCTGCGATCCGCAGCTCGTCTGCCTGAACCTCGAGCACAGTGACTGAGCGAACCACTTCGCCATCGCTCGCCATGGCTGCGGGACCACATACGCCATCGTCTAGCTTGGCCCGGGCCAGCGAAGCTCGGAAGAGCTCGCGCGGATCGCCGCGTTTCGTCGACATGGCCGCGCGCGCTGTGGCAACCAACGCTGCGGCGTCGTGTGCCTGCGCGGCTGCTGTCGACGGAATGCGCGTGGTCTTGCGCTGATACTCCGCGGCGAACCGCGCCGAGACCTCGTCGCCGATTCCGCCGGCGAATACGTCGACAATCCATGCCCCTTGTACCGCGTCACCGCCGCGGATTGGCAAACTAGGGTGATTCCAGCCAGAACCTCCAACCAATTGCACAACCTGCGGCACACGCCCCCCGTGTTTGCGCCGCAACGCCGAGGGATCTGTGAATTCGGTCGTATGCAACTCCACGCCAAAGTACGGGAGAAATGCCGCTACAACCGCCGCGCGATCGTAGCGGTCCGGGATGTAAAGCAAGGAAAACGGAATGTCGGGGGAGAACGTGCGCCAGCCCTTGTCACCGTGAATGCGCAAGTGGTCCGCAAGGCGTGGATTGGTCGCTGGAACCAAATTGAGGAATCGCTTCACATCGCGCTCCACACCGCCGCCCGTCGGATCGTAGGTTCCAGATGCAACAAGGTTGAGCCCCAAACGCTGGGCTTCGGTTGCGAATGCCTCTGCGGTGTCCTGGCCGACATCATCGCGCGGAGCAAACACCGCGACGTTACTGAAGTTGTCGGAACGCGCAAGCGCAGCGACCGCTCGGGCTTCGTCTCCGGCGGAGTTGACCGCGCGAAACACGCCCGCACCCGCATCGGCGCCATCGTCTGGAGCAAGCGCAGCGATCGGCAAACGGCGAGGCGCTGCGGCACGTACTGCGGCGGCAAGTTCCCTCGCGCCCACTGGGCCCAATGCAGCGACCGCGCCTT
The DNA here is from genome assembly GCA_964419605.1 of uncultured Kofleriaceae bacterium. Taxonomy (GTDB): domain Bacteria; phylum Myxococcota_A; class Polyangia; order Haliangiales; family Haliangiaceae; genus JABFXX01. The sequence continues at coordinate 10,948 of CAYQQM010000092.1, forward strand.
TTTCAATCGCCTGCTCGACGGCTGCGGCTGCACCTGCCGGCTCTCCGCGGGTATCCAGAAATGCCCACGTTGTGCCGTGCGCCGGCGCAAGTTCGATCGCCGCGCGAAGCTCAGCACCCACAGCAGCAAAGCGGCCCGTTAGCGGCAACAGAACCGCGACTTTTGTATCGTCAACGGCCGGCGCAGCCAGCTCCGCTTGTAGTGCCACAAGCTCGGAATGCACCTCCGACTCGTCGGCTGCCATCGCCGCGCGCGCGACCAACGCTCTCGCCTCGGCGTCGTCGCCCGCGTGATGGGCTAAACGTGCCGCTCGTAGCGCGATGCGCGCCGCAGGAGCGCGGTCGCTCAACCGCTCAAGGGCAGCGCGTGCGACCGAAAACGGCAGCATTTCGATCTGAGCAAGCGTGTACCGGCTGGGATCGGAGGCAACGGCGTCCGAACGAATTTGGGAGGAGTGGTGTCCACTGTAATGAGCTTGCGTGGGCACGTCGTAATCGGACCAATTCGCTACGGGTTTGGGGCCACACGCCACCGCACCGACGAAACAGCCCCGTGCGAATTTTCGCCCAGCGCAGCGCAGCAGCCTCATGGCGTAAGCAGGGACCTCACGCGATCGCGCAAGCGGCGTTTCGGTGCAGTCGGTCCCGCCGCATCGCCAGAAACGCGCGAAAGCTCCTCGATCAGCTCGCGCTGGCGCGGCGTCAACTCCGTGGGCACTTCCACGTGGATGTGTACGAGATGATCGCCGCGGGGTGCATTTTTGCCCGAGCCTTGCGGAATACCGCGCCCTCGAATGCGAAACACCCGCCCCGGTTGGGTTCCCTCGGGAATCCGCATCTTCACCCCGCCGTCCAGCGTTGGAATATCTAGAATTGCGCCCAGCGCAGCTTGACCAAATCCGATGCGGTGATCGCTGTGAACATTGAACCCTGCGCGCCGATATGCCGCGTGCTCGGCAACACGCGTTACAATGTGAAGATCACCCGCCGGTCCTCCGGCCTGACCCGGCTCGCCTGCCCCCTTCATCAATTTGGTTGCTCCGCTTGTCGTGCCCGGAGCAACGCTGAACGCGATGACCTTCGAATTCCCGTCCGAGGCCGGGATGCGCAGCGACTTCTCAACGCCAAACGCCGCTTCTTCAAAGGTCACCTCGAGGGTATAATGCAAGTCGCGCCCCCGGTTCTTGTTGCGGCGGCGGCGCAGAATCTCGCCGATAGCGTCCCCTGCCGCGTCGACCACCGCACCGAAGCCGCTCGGCTGATCGCCGCCCCACCGGTCGTACCGAGCTCGCGCGCGGGGGTCTGAGAGCACGGCGTAGGCTTCATTGATCTCGCGAAAAGCTTCCCCGCCATCTCCCGGATTCACGTCGGGGTGATGCTTGCGCGCCAGGTCCCGGAACGCTCGTTTCACCTCGGCTTCCGTGGCGCCACGGCGCAGGCCGAGCACTGCGTAGTAGTCGCGCTTGCGACGATTCATCGGTGGTCCTTAGACCTCTCCGCCGTCTCCGCCCGCGAGGTCGGCAGCAGCGTAGATCGCTTCGCCGATGCGCTGCGCTGCGACTTCCAGCCGCGCGACTGCGTCCTCCACAAGCGCCACGTCCTCCCCCTCGATCGCTACCCGACATTCGGCCAGCTCCGCAGCCAAGAACTCGCGCTCTTCGGGTGGAATCATTCCGCCAAACTCCGCCATCGCCTTGTCTGACGAGTAAAACAAGCCCTCCGCCTTATTGCGAGCCTCAACGAGTTGCCGGCGCGCAGCGTCAGAATTTTGCATGTCCTCCGACTCCGCCACCAGCCGTTCAATGTCGCCCTCTGTCAGTCCCGTCGTCGGCTGAACCGTAACGTTTTGCGCCCGTCCGGTTCCATGATCGCGCGCCGAGACAGTGAGCACACCATCTGCGTCGATATCGAACGCGACCTCAATTTTCGGCACCCCACGAGGAGCTGGTGGGATCCCGGTTAGTTCAAAGTGCGCAAGCGACTTGTTGTCGGCCGACATCTCGCGCTCCCCCTGGAGCACGTGCACATTGACGAACGGCTGATTGTCGACGGTGGTCGAAAAAATCTCGGTAGCTCGAGCCGGCAATGCCGTGTTGCGGTGAATGAGGCGAGTGAACACGCCGCCCATGGTCTCCACACCGAGGGACAGCGGCGTAACGTCGAGCAACAACACCTCCTGCACCTCTCCCGTGAGAACTCCGCCCTGAATCGCCGCCCCGACCGCTACAACCTCATCGGGATTGACCCGGCGGCTCGCGTCTTTGCCGAATAGTTCGGCAACCACGCTGTGAACGCGCGGCATGCGCGTCTGCCCGCCGACCAAAATGACGACGTCGATATCGCGTGGGGAAAGGCTCGCGTCAGCCAACGCTCGGCGGCACGGCTCCAACGTCGCCTGAACCAGGGGCTCGACGAGGGACTCCAGCTCGCCGCGCGTCATCGTTGTGATGAGGTGACGCGGTGAACCGTCGCCTCCCGCCGCCAGGAACGGCAAGTTCACCTCTGTGGTGGTAGCGCTTGACAGTTCGACCTTGGCGCGCTCGGCGGCGTCTTTCAGACGCTGAAGCGCCATGCGATCGCCGCGCAGATCCATTCCTTCGTTCTGCTCGGCGAACTTTGCCAACATGTGCTCGACCACCGCGTTGTCGAAGTCCTCGCCACCGAGAAACGTATCACCCGCTGTCGAACGGACGCGAAAGACGCCACCGTCCAGCTCGAGGATCGAGATATCGAAGGTCCCACCGCCGAGATCGTACACCGCGACCCGTGCGGCAGCCTGCGTCTCCACGCCGTAGGCGAGCGCAGCAGCGGTAGGTTCATTAACGATCCGCAGCACATGTAGCCCTGCGATACGACCCGCGTCTTTGGTCGCCTGACGCTGTGCATCGTCGAAGTAGGCGGGCACCGTAATCACAGCTTCGCTCACCGGCGCGCCCAACCAGTCTTCGGCGGTCTGACGCATCTTCTGCAACACGATCGCTGCGATCTCGGGCGGCGAATAGTCGCGTCCACGCACGCGAACGTGCGCATCGCCGTTAGGCGCAGCAACCACTTCGTATGGACACGTCAACAGGTGGCGCTGAACCTCAGGATCGTCGAACTTGCGCCCCATGAGCCGCTTCACGGCGTAGATCGTGTTCTCCGCGTTGGCCATGGCCTGTCGCCTCGCAGCCTGACCGACGAGTCGCTCGGCCGATGCCGCAAACCCAACCACGGAGGGCGTGGTTCGCGCACCTTCGGCATTGGCGATAACGGTCGGTTCGCCATCCATGATCGCGACACACGAATTCGTTGTTCCGAGGTCGATGCCGATGACCTTCGTCATGCTGCGCTCTTCATGGGATTCCCGCCATTGCCATGATCACTCACGATTCGGTTGTGGATTTTGGCTTGGCAACCACAACCAGCGCCGGGCGCAAGAGCCGATCAGCCGATCGGTACCCTCGTTGCAACACCTGCACTACCGAGCCAACGGGGGCATCGCTTTCTAGCTGCGAGATCGCCTCGTGGAGGTTTGGGTCGAACGGCTGCCCCATCGCCTCGATGGGGGTAACCTCGAGGCGCTCGAATGCAGTTATTAACTGGCGCAAGACCAGCTGCACGCCCTCCAAAATTGGCGACTTTTCGCTCGTTCCTGCGTGCTCGATCGCTCGCTCGAGGTTATCGACCACGGGCAATACTTCTTTAAGCACCTTGGTCTTGGCATCGAACTTTGCGTCGTCGATCTCGCGCCGCTGGCGCTTGCGCAGATTCTCAAGATCCGCCGCGGCGCGCAGATAGCGATCCCAGTGGTCCTTTTTTTCCTTCTCTGCCGCCGCCAGCTTAGACTCAAGTGCGGCAACCGGATCGGTCGCCTCCGCTAGATCCGGCGGCTCAACTTCCACCGGCACGGCGCCGCTAACGTCCGCGACAGGCGCTGCAGGCGCCTCTGCCTCCATGGCCGATTCGTCTGGTTTGGATTCCCCGCTCATCCCAGCAACATAACCATGAATGGCCTGCCAAACCAGAGCTTTAGGCCGAGTCCCTTTGCTAGACTAGCGATCGGATGAAGTGCCCGATTTGCCGCATTCGCCTGCCGGAGGTGGGCGTATTGTGCGAGGAATGCCGGGATGAACTATCCAGCCCGATGAGGATCAGCCCCGAGCAGATCCAGATGCGCATCGACCGGCCAACCGATGCGGCCCTCATCGACCTATGGGGTCGGGTTCACCACCTCGAGCCACGTACGCTGGTCGGAAGGCAGATAGAAAATCAGGGACTTGCAATCCTGGAGCCCAGCGTATCGCGACACCATGCCCATCTCACCCTTGACAAGGAAGTCTGGACTGTCCGCGACCTGGGCTCCGCCAATGGAACGTTCTACGATGACGGGGCGGTCACAGGTCCTGTGGTCGTAACCGATGCGAGTCGGGTGCGCTTCGGCCATATCGCGTTCTATTTGGTCCGCGATGCGACTGCACTTCCCCCGGCGCGCGTTGCCCGAACCGCGACGAGCACGATTCGACCGTTGGACATGGTCCAGAGCAGCCCAGCCCCCGCCGGCGACTCTCGCGGCCAATGGGCGCCCAGCCAACCTTCCTCCGCCTCGTTTAGCGACTTTTCCGACGACGAAGAGCACACCAATGTCGGACTTCCGGAGATGCGATTTCGCATGCACGAGCCGACGGGCGGCGGCGGCGGGCTCATCGAAGTCGACCACAAGCAGGTCCAGCTCACGACTACGCAGTTCGAGCTCATGTCGCTGATGATCCGGCGCATGGCAGCGGAACGCCACCAGCCCGAATTGGTTCGGGGTTTTGTGCGATCGTCCGAATTGATCGCCGATCTGTCGTGGGACACGCGCGAACCGAGCGAAAACCACGTAAAGCAACTCGTGCGGCGGGTGCGACGCGCGCTGATCAAATCTGAGATCGGGGATTTGATCGAGTCGCGCCATCGGTTTGGCTATCGCCTTCGCGCCATTCCTAAGCCAGAGTCCTAGAATTCACGAGCCGCGAAGATCGCGACGGCTTTGCGCTCTCTCGTCACGAGTCACGTGCGCCAAGCGTCCCAACGCAACCTTAGCTTTTTGCCACGGCGCTTAGGACAGCCACATCAAGCGCGTCGGCAGCGACGTATAGCGACTCGCCGTTGAAGGGCGCGTCGCAGCGAGGAAGGCGGGCGCCCACCTCCGAGCAAATGCTGCGTGCGACGGCGTCAAACGTTGCCTCGCATCCGACGATGCCGGCTACGACCGAAACCACTGCAACGACGTCATCACCGGGTTGCAGAGCGGGAGCGATTCCGAGGCCTGCGGTGAGCAGCGTCGGTACCAAACTGTCATCGACAACGACGCTGGTCGCGCTGATCGCTCCGTGGCTGGCGCCGAGCTCGTGGATCGCGGCGATCGCGCGCGCCAAGCGCTTGAGCAACCGAACTCGCTCGGCGGGCGGCAAGGTTGGAACGGCTTCCGCGATCGTCGCACCGGATGGGGCCTCAAAAATCGCTGTGCGGGTCGCAACATCGAGGCTGAGCGCTCTCTGAACAAATGGCGACTGGGCGCGTGCCAGGAGGCGGGTACGCGCCATAACGTCCGCAGCTGCGTCACTGGTATCGTATCGTTCGATGATCACGGAGCGATCGAGCACCGTATCCACTGCTCGAAACAGCTGCGACACGGCAGTCGGCGCGAGGGGAGTCTCAAACTGATAGCGCTGCCGCGGTTCCGACGTCGCTGGCGCTAAAGTTTCCAGATTTTCCGCGATCGTTGAGGTCCGGATGTGAGCTGGCCTCCGATCGAGATCGAGCGCTTGGACGTGGTTCCGCAGCTCGCTCAGCGATTGCGTTCGCTGGGTTGGGTCCTTGACAAGAAGCCCGGCAACGATTCGATCCCACCCCGGGGCGATGTCGCTTGCCACACTGGAAACCATCGGCGGCGTCTCACCGAGGTGTTGAGCTACGAAGTCTGGCCCCAAGAACGGCGGTCGCCGGGCGAGGGCTTCAAAAACCGTGACACCGAGTGAGTAGAGATCGGCGGCAACCGAAATCGGCGAGCCGGTGATCTGTTCCGGAGACATGTAGGTCAGCGTGCCGATCAGGCCTCCGGTCTGAGTCTGGCCGAAATCAACGAGGTGCGCGACGCCGAAATCACCAAGCTTGGCGCCACCTCGCGCGTCGAAAAACACGTTCGCGGGCTTGATGTCGCGGTGAATGACACCGCGGTGGTGCGCCGCCTCGAGACCCGCGATGATGTCAAGCGTCATGCGCTGCACCTCAACCTCGGTGATGCGGTCGTCACTAGCGATTCGTTCAGCGAGCGAACCGCCTGACAGAAACTCCATCGCCAAAAATCCGTGGTCCAGTGCGACCTCGTACACTTCGACCAAGCAAGGATGACGCAACGCACTTGCAAGCCGCACCTCTCGAATGAAGCGCTCGTACGCAACACCACCCCTCGCATTGGCAGCAGAAAACATCTTGACCGCGACGGAACGTCCGGCGATCTCGTCGAACGCGAGAAACACCCTGCCGGAAGCACCTGCGCCGAGCAGACGCTCTAGCCGATACCGACCGCCGAGCATATCTCGCGTGCGATGCGCTGGAGCAACCCGCGCTTGGTCGCGCCAGGTGCGAAGGTAGCCGTCGAGGTCGACCGGGCCGAGGCCGCTGCTCGCGTCGTGTGCTCGCACGTCGAGAAGGACCTCGCGGGCCGCATCGCGCAGCCCCATGGCGGCAAGCGTAGCGACCAAGTCGCGCTGAGCGTCCATACGCAATTGCGAAACCTTGCGAGCCTCCTGAAGCAATCGTGTTGCGTCGGAATAAGCACCTCGGCGAGCCAAAATTCGGCCCAGTGCGAGCTGCAGTGGCGCCTTTTCATCGGCCACGGCCAAATCAAGGGCGCGTTCGAGCAGCTGGCCGGCATCGCGATCGCGCCCCTGAACCTCGAGCAATCGGGCCGCATCCAAAGGGTTGCCCGCGCGGCGAAACAGGTCGGTCGCGCGCTCGAGGTCTCCGAGCTGTTCGGCCAATGGCGCCGCCGCCGCGTGGCGCCGCCGCCGCGCCAAGACCTCCAACGCCTCGCGCATGCCTGCCTGTGACGCGCATAGCTCGGCAACGATGTGAGTAACCGCCGCCTCCTCATGAGCGTCGATCGCGTATGACAGCGCCTTTGGCAAGTCGCCACTAGCGCGGGCCGCGGCAAGCGCAGCTCGAAAGTCCCATGCCTTCTCGTAGAGTTTGGCAGCGAGGTCCAGTTTGCCGTCCGCTTCGGCCGTGCGAGCGGCTTCCGAAAACCGGTGAGCCGCAACCAGTTCCTCAACCGTCGGATCGCGCGCCTCACCGCCGCCATCTGGCCTGTTCTCGGCCGCACCGTCGCCCAGCGGATTGATCGACACAGGCTGACAATGGTACCCCACGCGTGCCTATGCACCAACGCAGCGCACATCGCTCTCTCCTGGTAGTTGGATCCGTGGCCCTCGACGACATCGATGGCCCCTTTGGCATGCACCGCGACTTACTTGGCGGCTCGGCCTCGTTTATCGCCCGTGCTGCCTCCTATTTTACCAAGAAAGTCGCGGTGATCGGAGTCGTAGGCGATGACTTCCCGGAGCGCCACATCCGCGAGCTCGCGGCGGTCGGAGTTGACGTGTCAGGGATCGAACGCGCCCCCGGGGAGACGTTTCACTGGGTCGGGAAGTACGCCCCCGATCTCGCAACGCGACAGACGATCGACACCAAGCTCGGGGTTTTCGGCCGATTCGAGCCCAAAGTCGCTGAACAGCATCGCGACGCCGAACTGGTCCTTTTAGGCAATATCGACCCGCGACTTCAGCTCGATGTGCTTCGTCAGGTCAGAGCTCCAACGCTCGTTGCGGCGGACACGATGAACCTGTGGATCGACATCCAGCGCGCCGAACTCGAAACGGTGTTGGCCAAGATCCATACGCTAATGATCAACGATGAGGAGGCCCGCCAGCTCGCCGGCGAGCACAACCTACGCAAAGCTGCCGCCCACATCCTCAAGCTGGGCCCGACATCGGTCATCATCAAGCGGGGCGATGCGGGCGCGCTGTTGTTCCACGGCGGCGGCGTATTTGCCGCGCCGGCGATGCCCCTGGCCGACGTCAAGGACCCGACAGGTGCCGGTGACAGCTTCGCCGGCGGCCTCATCGGCTACCTCGCGTACGCAGGCGACCTGGCCCCGACGACGATTCGCACCGCGATGATCATGGGAAGCGTTATGGGCAGCTTCGCGGTTGAACAGTTCTCCGTCGATGGCCTACGCGACCTCACGACTCATCGCATTCAACAGCGCTTCGACGAACTCGCCGAGCTCGTTCAGTTCGACAAAGTGCGGCTCTAAGCTCGAATCCACAGCCGCTACTCGAATCCCACCAATCACCTGGGAGGGTTGGTCTTGTGTACAGTTCCCCGTAAGTTGGTGGCCACCCCGGTCGCCGAGGCGACCGGATGGCGAGGCGCGACGAGGGAGCGTACCCGAAGGTACGTGACCGAGGAGCAACGAAGACAGCCGGGATGGATCGGCGGCCCGGGTGGTCACCAACTTGCGGGGGGGCTGTACGTAACCCGGTCGCATCACTTTGGCCTTGATCACAGCGCACACCGATTCTACGGTTGCCAGATGGGGAACGTTTGGGAGCGCCAGCGGATGTCGCGCTACTTCCTGGCGCTGGGGCAGTCGTACGGATTGTCTGCGCATGTCGTCCGCGACTGGGTGAGACACACGCCCGCGAGATCTTGCAAGCTCTCGGCTGGGTCGATCCGGCCCGTCTCGATCGTAGCAGCGCAGCGATCACCTCGCTTATGAGCGAGGTGACAGATGGATACGTTGATAGAGCGTTGTTGTGGGCTTGATGTACATCAA
>CAYQQM010000093.1:0-18906 GCA_964419605.1 uncultured Kofleriaceae bacterium
TCTGCTCCGGGCTGCTGTGCCTCGCTCGACGACTTATTATCCGGCGGGCCCTAACTTGTGGTACTCGTTAGAACGGAGATCGCGCTGCCGCTTGACGATGCTCAGCGAGGCCTCGACGAAGCTGCTCGAATTCCCCGGGATGAGTCGCTCGTAAATTCGTGCGCTCGTTCGGGTCGTTGCGCCTATCGTACAGTTCGAAACCCATCGGCGTTTCGATCAACTTCCACGGCCCTCGGAGAAACGCTGTGACGCCTCCGGGATTGGAACGGTCGCGAATCATCGCAGCGAAAGCGGTGCCTCCAGTGGGATCCGGCACTCTGTCACCCAGGGCCAAGTCTGCGAAGCTGACGCCGTCCATCGACGGTCCGATGGGTGCCTCAAAGCCCGAAAGCTCGAGAATCGCAGGCGTTAGGCCGGTAAGGCTCACCGTTTCGTCGATCCGCCCCGGCTTGATGCCCGGGCCAGCGAGCACGAGAGGAACCCGAATCTGTGAATTATATAGGTCCGTGGAGTGAAACGGCTGACCGTGATCGCCGAGGGATTCGCCGTGATCAGAGGTCACGATCACAAGCGGAGCGTTCCTCGGTTCGCGACCGGAGAACGCTGCGAGTAATTCGCCCAACGCGACATCGCTTGCAGCGAGCGCTCGATTGTACAGTCTGTTGCGTTCCGCCTCGGACCTCGATAACCCTGGCTCGGCTGGAGCGCTCCGCACGTCTGCCGCCCAATTGTGCGGCTCGATCAAATGCATCCATAGGAACAAAGGTGCGCGGTTTGGCGTGGTGTCTCGTTGCTGAATCCACGCTTGCGCTCGACGCGCGAGGGCAATGCCGCTGCGCTCAAGCTCCACGTGGGCTAGGCCGCGCTCGAGTCCGGTGCGCATCTCGCTGCCCCAAAACCCTTTGCAGCACATGAATCCCGCTGTGTCATAGCCTCCGGCGCGTAGGCGCTCGGCGACTACGATGTATCTCGGGTCGAGTCGCAGCGCCCAGCCGACGACGCGCCCGCGAATGCGGTCTGGACCTATGCCAATGATCATCGATGGAATGGATCTGCGCGTGACGTTGCTCGGCGAAAATGCCCACTCAAACACCGCGCCCCGCGAGGCTAGGGTGCGCAGGGCGGGCATTTCGGCGCTACCCCCGTAGGGCGGGGTGCGATCCGCGCGCACGCTATCGATGGTGACGAGCACGATGTCGCGGTGAACGGATCCGGCTCGTTCGACAGGCCGGAACGTTCGCAGCGGGATACGCGCGCGAATGTCATCGAGACCGAAAATGCGCTCTACGGAAAACCCAGCGAGTGGACAGTCGCCCCAAATCGCTAGCGCAAGCGAAGGTACGCCGCGCCAGGCGACGAGTGCACACCCAACCGAGATCGCTGCGGTGGACAACAAGGCGCTGGCCATGATTCGGCGCGGAACCCGACCCAATCGCATCCAAGCCGCATGCGCGATCAGGAGGCCAGCGATTGCAATCAGTGGCGCATAGAACACCGATTCATCAAACGATCCGATGTTGGGCACGAATGTGAAACGCCACACGCCGTAGCCCGCTGCCGCGATGCCAACTGAGCTCACGGTCAGCAACTTGCGCACCGTGAACAGCGAACTGCGCTGTGGCGCCAGCGATCGCCATCGGCGGTCCACCGCACGCGCGATCGCCGTCATTCCCCGAGCCAAGGGGCGCGAGCCGAGAACCATGACCAACGCCGTCCCTAGTGCGATCGCGGGTTCTGCGACCATAAGGACTACCGGCTTGAATTCGGTGACCGTGGCCAAAAGCCATGTGCCGTAAAACAGCGCTGCCCCCAGCGCGATTGCACTCAGTGCCAGCGTGGCCAACCAGCCTGCCAGCCGCGGAGCTCCACCGCCTGCATCAACGAGGCCCAGGTCGCCTGGCCGCCAGCCCCGCCAAAGCAAACGGGCAACCGCACTGATCACGATCAGAGAAGGTACCGCAATAAGCGAGACAAACCCTACGGTTGCCATGGCGCCCAGCAAGGTGCCGGAAGCGGGAGCCTCAAGCGCCCCGCCGGCGATCGCGCCAGCACACCCCCCTACCACACTGGACGTCAACCACGAGGCTGCAGCGCGCAATCCGCGCCCAAGTACAGCTATCCCTCGCCAGGGAGTTCTTCCCGGTCGGGGACTACCCCCCCGTCGGGGACTACCCCCCCGTCGGGGACTACCAAGGGTCGCAAGGGTCGCAGGGCTCGTCACGGTACCGCCAGTCTCATGATCCAACACATCTTGTCTCTTCGTGACAAGCAGCAGTAATTCCCCACAAGACACGTGGTCGACGCCCCCCAAGGGGACTTCCTTCGGGGCGCCCCCCAAGGGGACTTCCTTCGGGGCGCCCCGAACGTGATCGTCCTCGTGATGGTGGCCGCGCTCGTGAGCGGGAACGACCGCGTGGCCGTGATCCACGCCGTGAACGATCGAGCATCCGGGGGGACACCTTCTCGCTCATCGATCGCCGTCGTGATTAGTGGCCGCGCTCGTGAGCGGACGTTCAGGGGGGGCGGCCACGGCCTCCAGAACAGAAAGCGAAATGTGATCAATCATGAGACTCCAATATCGCCAGTTCTACGAAGTGAGACCCATCGCATCGCGCGATGCCCTGCGGTGTTGCACGAGATGTCATCTCGAGCGCCGTGTGCTGGTGTTTACGATGGCGCGCAACCGTTCCACTGCTTGCGCGTGGAGTCGGCTCGCCCAGGATTTCGAGATGCCCAATTCGGCCCCGGCTTGGACCAGGGTTTTGCCCTCCCAATAGTGTTTGATCATCAGTGCGCGTTCTCGTTCGGGCAGGTTTTGAAGCGATGCCGTGATCGCCGTTGCGAGTTGTTCATGGTGGATTTTTTCATCGGGGTGCGCTTCGGCGATCTCGGTGTCGAAACCCTCGTCGCGGAGTGCTTCGAGCGACGTCATATACATCGTTCGGATCGCGGCAAGGGCGTTCCGGAGCTCCGCGATCGCGCTACCTCGTTCGAGCGGAGGCTCCCCGGCCTTGATGGCTCCGGCTTCGCGTTCCGCGCGGTGTTCGAGGTACTCGCTTGCGGCTCGAAGCGCGACGAGTTTGGCCCACGTTCGCCGCGGGAGGTTTGTCAATTTGCGCAGCCCGTCGATGATCGCGCCTTGCACGCGGTACCAAGCGTACGTTGCGAACGAGGCGCCTGCCTGGGGATCGAACCGGCTTGCCGCTTCGGCGAGACCCGCGTTTCCCATCGCCTCCAATTCCTCGTAGTCGATGTAACCTCGGACTCGCGAATGGATCAGTGCCGCCGCTTGGCGCGCGATGTGGAGGTGCAGCTTCACCAGCTTGGCGCGCTCCACCGGGTTCACAATTCCAACTTATCATGGTGTCGTGATAGCCTCGCTCGATGGGCCAGTTCACGTTGCTCGACGGTGCGGAGATCGCCGCGCTGGCAGGGGTGTTCGGGCTTGGTTCTGTGCGCGAGTCGCGGCAGGTTGCGGCCGGAACGATCAACACCAACTTCAAGTTGGTAACCGAGCGCGGACCGTTTTTTCTTCGAATCAACGAGGGAAAAACCGAGGCCGATGTCGCTTGGGAGGCTCGCCTGGTGTCCGCATTGGCAGCGGACAACGTGGCGACGCCAGCCCCGCTGGTGGCGCGCGACGGTTTGCCGTACGCGCGTACGAGCGCGCACGACAAGTGGGCAAGCGTGTTCCCGTGGCGCAGTGGTGTGCACATCGCCGCGGGGGAGGTCACGCCAGCAATCGCCGAAGCGGCTGGCGCCGCGCTCGCATCACTTCACATCGCTGGCCGTAAGCTTCCCGCCGATTGGGGGCGAACCAGCATCTACGACCACGACCACTTGATGACTCGCTTGGATCTCGTGTCGAAAAGCCGCGATCCGAGTCTGACGTATGCGATCGCAGTACTGCGCGAAGAGCTCGACGTTGCCGGCGAGGCGGCGGCGACCCGGATGGCCGCCACTCGCGGCATCATTCACGGCGACTTGTTTCGCGACAACGTGCTTTGGAATGGCGATCGAATCGCTGCCATCTTGGATTTTGAACAAGCGTCGAGCGGGAGTTTGCCGTACGACCTGGGCGTTTGTATCAATGATTGGTGTTGGACGGGGGGGCCGCGGTTCGATCTCGCCCGAGCGCTTTTGCGGGGGTATGAGTCGGTGCGGCCATTGAGCGGCGCTGACCGCGCGGCACTTCCGGTCGAGACTCGCGCTGCAGCGGCGCGGTTTACGCTGACGCGCATCACCGATGTCTATTTGGCAAACGTGGATCAACCCGAAAAAGACTTCCGTGCCTTTCTGGCGCGGTGCGAAGCATGGCGCGGCCCGGCGCTTGGCGAGCTTGCCGCACTGGTGTAGCGTGCGACTGGCGCTAATCCTGCACAACGGTATCGGAACATGAGGAAGTTCGTATTACTCGCCGCACTTGCGGTTGGCTGCGCGGGGCGTATGTCGTACGTCTCTGGCACTCGGATCCCCTACTCAGATAACAACAAGAGTGCGATCGAGGCGGTTGAGCAGTATCGCCTTGCGGTCGAGCGCCGCGACGCAGACAGCTTGATGCTCATGGCGCATAAGCAGTACTGGGAAGATTCGGGGACGCCGGTTGGCGGCGACGACTACGGCTACGATGGTCTTCGCACCGTCTTGCAGACGCGGCTTCAAAGTGTAGGTGAGATTCGCTACTCGCTGCGCTACGTCGCAGTACGCCAAACGTGCGGCGGCGATCTGCGTCCAGGATGCCGCGCCGCGGTCGACGTCCTGATCGATGCCAGTTACACCATCACCGATGCCACCGGAAAGCAGAAGCGCCCGGACAAACGCGATCAGAATCAGCTCGTTCTCGAGTGGGACGGTCGCAAGTGGCTGTTTCTGTCCGGGATGTAGGGGACCCGGAGCTTCCAAGCCAACGGAGCATCACCGGAAATGAAGCGCGCCGGTGAGCGTGTTTTCGAACGCTCTGCGTTGCTTCCAATCCTCAGCGAGAAGCCGATCCGCTTCGGACGCGTTGGGGCTTAGGAGAGCGGAAATCGCGCGGTCGAGTCGCGCTGTGTCGCTGGTTCGATGTGCGGCGATCGCCAGCCGGCGCGCCGCAAAGCGGACAAAGTTGTCGCTGGGCAGGCCGATCGCGAGTGCGTGATCGAGTTCGGCGGCGGCGGTGCGCCAGTCGCCCGCGATCGCTTTTTGTAGGCCGAGCAGGTAATGCGGCATGCTAGTGGTAGGTTCCAGCGCGACTGCCTTCGCGGCCGCTGCGGCACGTTGTTCCGTTGTTCTACCTGGCTGAAAATATTCGCGAAGTTCCGGCCCGGCCGGGCCGTTAGCGCGGAGCGCGTACGCTTCGGCATCGAGAGTGCGCCGGTCGCTCGGATCGAGCGGAAGCGCGAGTGCTCGCTCCATCTGGGCGATTGCGGCAGAGCGGTCGGGTTCCGAACGGGCCAGGCGTTTGAGTGCTTCGGCGCGGAGGGAGGAGGTGTTGTTCCGATCATCGGCGACGATCGACCAGATTCCTCTCGCCTGGGACCGTTCTACTGCGCTGCCTTCGTCTAAGATATCGCCGAGCTCCAGTAGGTGACGCGGTTCGTTCGGCGCATCGTTGCACACCTGGCGCATCCAAGCGGCAGCGCTCGAAATTCGGCCGGCTGCGAGTTCCGCTGCCGCTGCATTGCGTTTTGCGGCGACGGCATGCGGGCACGGCCGGGAGAACACGCTGCCAGATCGAAACCGCTCGCGTACGCCTTGGACCAGGTCGCTTGGAAGCTCGATCCCCGACACCATGGCGCGCCATTCGCGCTCCAGCGATGCCAGCGATCGCCGGTATGCCCGTTCGAAGTCGCCGCCTGAGGCATAGAGTGAGCGCATGGGGCCCGCGCCATGGCGCTCGAGTAGGAAGCGAAGGAACGATCCGGCGGTCGTGTAGCCTCGCGCAGCGGATGCGGTGAGGAATTCGATCGAAAACAGTTCGGTAATCTGCGGTTCTACGCCAAGGATCTGCATGGCCCGCACCGCCTGATGCGGCGTCAATCCATCGGTACCTCCGGGCCAATCGAGCGCGACAGCGAGTCCCTCGATCAGGCCGGGGTTGAACAGTACCCCGTGCTTGGCGGCAACCCCGAACACGCGATCGCCAAACGCGCCTGCAACTACGTGTGCGATTTCGTGGCGCAGCGAGGGATGTGGAAACGGTCGGTGGTCGAGATAGATCTCTCGCCGCCACGGCTTGGCCATCTCGACGCGTTTTGCGCCAAACCAGCGCGCTTTTTGTTGCGGCGATGCGAAGTAGTACGACGTTAGCTTGCCGGCGGGCCCGCTCTGGATCTGGTCTGCAACTTGGTGGTAGCGAAGCTCGTGATCTCGACCAATGAGTTCAATCTCCGACCGAATCTCAGGCGTATCTGCGTAGAAGATTGTGAAATGCGGCGTGTCTAGTCGTCCGCCGAGCTGGACCTGGATGTCTACGGCATCGACGGCATACCCCAGCGCCCCGGCCTGACTGCGCAGAGCGATCGCAGCTCCAGCGGCTGCAACGGCCACCGCACGCGCGCACCACGTTCGACGCGTAGTGCCCGGTTTCCAGCGCATGCGTCGCGTCGCAGTGTCGAGTTGGCTGGCTACGGCGGCCGCGATGGTCACAACAACGGCGATCGATTCCAGACGCGACCAAACCGCAGGGGCGCCTAGAGCGATGTCCTCGTCGTACATGTTGCCTGGGAAATAACCGATCAGCGGGTTGTAAATAAATACGGGCGGCTCGCTGTAGAATCGCCACAGCCCCAAGACGGCAAGACCTACGACCGGAAACGCGACTGCTAGCCATGTACTGCGGTGCGGGATCCACCAGTGGCGCGGAGCGGCACGGACACCGGCCGCGATGCCGAGCGCATAGCCCGTGGCCCCGCCGAGAGCGGCGCTTGTCAGCGGCATGATCGCAAGCGAGTAAAGGCCAAAGCTCCAATCACACGTCGGTGTCCAGATGCCGTGAACCGCTGCGATCGCGGCGGGGACGCTCGCAACGAGCACAGCGAGTAAACTCGACGCGGCGACCGCGCCAATGAAGGCGTAGCGCGGTAGCGCAGGCTGGGCGGCCGCCCCCTGGGCCGCGCGAGCGCGAGCAGCCCCGAGGTCAAGACTGGAGACGGAGGCAAACCCTGCTGTGACGAGCGAGAACTCGTACCCCAACACGCCGAATAGCGGCACGAAGCACAACGCGACTCCAAGTACGGCCGCCAAGGCAACCCAGATCCCAAACCGAGTTGCTGTGGCAAAACCCTGGTAGACTTCTGTGGTGGTCGACGATCCACCTCCTGAGCGGCGCGAGGATGCGCGGCGCCCGATCGAGCTCAAAGTCGAATACCAACGCCTCAACACATTTTTTGCAGACTACACAAAGAACATCTCGCGTGGAGGCACGTTTATCAAGACAGAGCGGCCCCTTCCGATAGGAACCGAAATCTTGTTCCAGTTAGTCATCCCGGGGCGAGAGGTTCCGTTGAAAGTTCACGGCGAGGTGCATCGCATCGTAACGGAGCCAAGCGGCGATCAGGAAGCGGGTATGGCAATACGATTTGCCTACCGCGATGGGGACTCACAACACGAAATCGAGCGTACGGTAGAGGAAATCATGACCGACAGCCTTGGGCCACGACTGTACGCAAGGCTGATGGAGCACGCACACAAGCGGACCTCGAAATGAAAGTCAGTCGCGTTCTTCGTTACCTCGCGCCAAACCTCATCACGCTATCGTCGATGATCTTCGGCCTCGTGTCGCTGTGGTCAGCGCACAACGGCAACGCCCCATTAGCCGCCTGGATGATCATATACGCGGTACTCACCGATCGTATCGATGGCCTCGTGGCTCGGGCGCTCAAGGCGACCAGCGAGCTTGGAATGCAACTCGATTCGTTCGCAGATTTTCTGAACTTTGGTGTGGCACCGGCCTACCTCGTTTTGGTCTACCTCTCGGGACGGTCCGATCTTGGTTTCTCATCTGGTTTTCCCCACGCCTTGTTGTTCGCCACCTGTGGGGTTTACATGTTGTGCGCGGTATTCCGACTCGCGCGATACAACGTGATATCCGACGACCAGGTACCTACCAAGATCTTCTTCGGTTTTCCAACGACGCTTACGGGAGGACTGATCGCGATCTGGATGTTGTTGCTGCTCAAGTACGATCCGAGTATCGAACCTTTCGGTGGCCACAAGTTGTTCGGCGAACACCTGCGGACGCCCCCCACCGTCTGGACCTATTTCCCGATCGCGATGTTGGCAGGGGGGTACCTCATGGCATCGCGGTTGCCGATGCCGAAAGTAGGGATGACCCGAAGCAAAGTGACGAGCGTTTTTCTTCTCACCCTGCTGGCGATCGGGTACGTGTGTTGCTTCGCCATGCGCTACCCCGAAATCTGCTTCGGGATGCCAACGACATGGAGCATCGTATTTTTGGTGTGGGGGCAGGCGTCTCCCGCTGCTCGGGCAATGCATCCGCCCCCGTTATTTTCGCAGCACGACCACGATCGGACGCTCGAAAGAGCGCAGGAAGATATTACCGATATTGTGCTCGACCAAGCGAACTCGACGCCTCGGCATCCCCACAATACTTAGTACAGTTCCCCGTAAGTTGGTGGCCACCCCGGTCGCCGAGGCGCGCCGATCGCATCGTTATGCTCCGTCGCGTTACCGCTAGTAGCGCTTACTTCGCAAGCCTCGCGCTCGCCGCGCCTCGGCGACCGGAACCTGCCAAAACCACTGCGGCGAGGTACTAGAACGTGGTACAAGCTGCCGCCTACGGGGGATTAGCTCAGTGGGAGAGCATCGGCTTTGCAAGCCGAGGGTCGGGGGTTCGATCCCCCCATCCTCCACGTAACTGGAAGTCGGGGGGGCAGGGGGCCCGGACCTTGCCGGGAGCCGCTGCACGGTGCGTTGAGTGCGGATAGGTTTCGAAGTCAGGTGATTTCTCGTGATGTCGCGATTGGTAATTTTTTTAGTCGTTGCAGGGCTAATACAACCTGCGCTTGGGCAGACCTCACCTGATGCTAGCGTCGGTACCGGTCCTGTCGCGGATGGTCCACCCGAGGCAGATCCGCGCCCTGCGGATCCCGTTGTCCCGGTGGCACCCGGTGCGGATTCAGGTTTTCCAACTCCCCCGTGCGTCGGTGTCGTGGATGGCCACGCCGTCGACGCGTCGACCCACGAGCCCGTGGTTGCCGCGAACGTGCGCATTGGCGACAAGCTCGTTGCCATCACCGACGAGGCAGGGCGCTTCACATTGACTGCGCAATGCCCAGGGGCGGCAACTCTGGTTGTCGAGCGCGATGACTACGATTCGGTGCAACGGACCATCCTGATTACGGATCATGCTGCAGTCGAGTTGCGCATGACCACCGCTGCAGAGGTCATCGAGATCCGCGCGAGAGCGCCGAGGCCAGCAGAAATGCGGTCGGAGACCGTTATCGCCGGACCGAAGCTCGAGCGGACGCGGGGCAAAGCGTTTACCGCAGCGCTCACCGATGTGCCGGGGGTCGCCGAGCTTCGAGCGGCTACCGGCGTCGCCAAACCGATCATCCGCGGTCAGTTTGGTCGACGGCTAACGATGTTTGTCGACGACGTTCGCCACAGAGCGCAAGAGTGGGGAGTAGACCACGCGCCCGAAATCGATTCCTTCATTGCGGATAAGGTGCGCGTGGTTCGAGGAGCCGGCAGTGTGCGATACGGGTCCGACGCCATCGGCGGCGCGGTGCTGGTCGATCCGCCCGAACTGCGGCGCGACCCTGGGTACGGCGGTGAGGCGCATCTCGTCGGGGCGTCAAACGGCCGGGGTGGAGCATTCTCCGCGCGCATCCAGGCGGTGCCTGCACGGGTGCCTGCCTTGAGCTTTCAGCTGGAGGGCAGCGTCAAGCGGATGGCGGCGCTCGAGACACCTAGATACCCGCTCCAGAACACAGGCGTATTCGAGTGGAACGCCGGCGCAGTCGTGGGCTACCGCGGCCCCACGAGCGAGTACAAGCTGTCGTTTCGACACTACAGCGCAAAACTAGGAGTTTGCGGCTGCTTACGCGTTCACAATGTGGAGGATTTTTTATCTCAGGCGCAATCTGGGGAGCCGATCGGTGCGTCCGAGTTTGAGTCCGGTTTTGGCATCGGTCGCCCCTATCAGGGGGTAGCCCATGATCTCCTCCTCGCGCGAGGGAGGTGGGAACGCGACAAGCTCGGCACATTATCAACGACGTACTCCTTTCAATACGATCTGCGGCGCGAATACGAAGTGGTTCGTAACGCCGACGGTGCAGGCGCGCAGTTCAATTTTCGTCTCGCCACGCACGAGCTCGAAACCGTGCTTGAACACAATCCCATCCACCTATCGGATCACTGGCACATTCGCGGCACCGCAGGTGTACATGGCATGGTGCAGTTCCACGACTACAGTGGATTGAACCTAGTCCCGAGCTACCTCGCCGGTTCGGCGAGCGGCTACGCAACCGAGCGCTTGGTTGGGCACACCACAGAAGTAGAAGCGGGTGCGCGGTACGAGTTTTTGTCGCGTTCAGCGACGATCGAAAGGATCGACTTTCTGCGCCTGGTGCGCAGTGGCCAGATCGCGCTGAACGCGTGCGGCGCGAACGTTGACCCTGCGAAGTGCTCATCGCGCTTTCATACCTTCGTGGGGTCGTTCGGGGTGCTGCAACGCGTTGCCGACATTTGGTCGGCCAAGGCGGAATTGTCGATCGCGTCGCGCGCGCCGAATCCCGATGAGCAATACCTCAATGGGGCAGCGCCCACGTTTCCGGTGCTCGGGTTAGGAAAACCGGATCTACGCCCCGAAACGGCGTATTCGTCTTCGCTAACGCTGGGGGTTAGTGCGACGTCCGTGAAAGCCGAGGCTTCGGCGTACGTCAACCAGATTCAGGACTACGTCTACTTCGGACCCGCGATTGCTGCCGACGGAACGCCGATTTTTGACGTGACGGTCCGGGGCGCGTTTCCCCGGTTTGCAACTCGAGCGGTCGACGCCCTGTTCTACGGAGCTGACGGCGGGATCGAGTTCACGCCGATTTCAGCCCTTGAAGTAAGTGCGCAGGCCTCGCTTGTTCGCGCTCGGAACGCCGACGATCACTCGTACCTTTCGCTTGTGCCGGCAGATCGCTATCGCGCGTCGGCGACCTACCGATTGCCCGATCTGGGAGTGTTAAAAAAAACCTCTGCAACCCTTTCTGGGATGTACGTGGCCAAGCAGCATCGCTATGACCCGCGGGCCGATTTTATTCCGCCTCCAGGCGCGTACTTCTTGGTTGGGGCCGAAGTCGGCACCGAGACGACCCTCGCGAAGCAGGCCGTACGGATTGCCATGCAGGGTTCCAACCTAACCAACGCGCGATATCGCGACTACACGAGTCTTGCTCGGTACTTCGCCGACGAACCAGGGTGGCAGCTGTGGCTTCGGATGAGTTTCTTCTTCGACACCCACAGGCGGTGAGTTCAGTGGGGCCTGTGGGGCTTGGGTGGGTCTCAACGCTGGGTGCAGGGGCCGACGGGCGTGAGGCCTGCCTGACTCGCCGGGGTGGGTGACCCGGCGGCGGTAGGCTGTGCTGGAAGTTCGTCGGCGTTGAGCGTCCGAAGCGTTCGAAGCGCAGTTTCAAACGATCTCGCATTACTTGCGCGTGCCTCGGCCGATGGGGAACTGAGCACCAAGCTGATGGCTCGATCTTCGGTCAATGCCACGGCTTGCCGCATGAAGTGCTCTCCATCGTCGTATTCGAACCACGCCGAAGGAATGCCAGCATCTTGGTTCTCCCGGGGGCCCGCCTGCACAGGGCCGACTTTCATTTTGTGCGACGTCAGTTGCTGGCTTAGTGCACACGCAAATTTTCCAAGGACAGTTTTTACCTCAGCACTGACGCGGCACCGGACCGGCCATGAGCAGTAGAGCGACCGTGTAAATGGCTCTGCGGTCAACACCATCTTGGCGTTGGGGCCGAGCATCCACAGTAGAAGCCCAGGGTAGCCCGCAGCGTCGGTCTCACGCCATCCGCGCGGAACCACCAGGCGAAGCCGATCTTCGACGGATGTGAAAACACGGTTCTCGACGCCTGCGCGAGCGGCGGAACCAGTAATCGCCATCGATAGCCCGGCAACAGCTAGGCGAATCAGTCCGTTCATCTGGCCAAACCCTATCAAGACCTGAACAAAATCACAGGCAAATATCACTCAATTTGTGTAACGCGTATCGTTGACGGATTCTATTCACACGAATATCGTCACAATACTTAGTTGAAGGACAATCGTTCCGTAGCGCCACAGAAGTAGATACTGAGTAAACGCAGGGGACAGGAAGACGAAAACAGAGTGTAGAGCGACGGAGCGAGTACTCGAGGCTGTCACGCCTACGCGTACCCGACGGGGATTGTCACGAAGGAGGACTGTGTTGCTATCGCGTCATCGAAACTGGGACTCACGCCGGACGCCAACTGGATCGATCGCATCGCTCCGCGCGCGGCGTGGTCCGCTCGACACAGACGCGGCGATGCGAAGCGATGATGACGCGCCGAGTTCGGGCCGGCAGGAACGCGCAGAGCTCCTGCGAGAGGAAGAGCTTCGTGCGATCGAGACGTCGTACGACGCCGGGCTAACCGCAGTTCAGATTGTCGACGTCTTTACCAGCCGCAAGATCAAGTTCTCCGAAGCGAGCTTTCGCAAGTACGTGCAACAAGGGCTGTTGCCTCGGTCGAAGCGCGTTGGGCGCAAGGGCAAACACAAAGGCTCGTTGGGCGTCTATCCGGCCAAGACGATTCGCCGGATCAACGCCGTCAAGCAGTTGATGGTCGATGGCTACACCATCGAAGAGATCCAAGGTCAATTCCTTCAGTACACCGATTTGGTCGAGGGTGTGGCCGAACATCTGGGCGAGTTGCTGCGCCGGTTCGAGATCGATTCCGAACGACTCGAAGGCTCTGCGCGGCGAGAGGTAAGCAAAGAACTCACTGAAATACGCCGCGACGGCGACCGATTGGTCGACCGGCTCGGCGAGCTGGCGCGCCGAGTTGCAGCGCCTCGCACCGACACGCTTCGCAAAGCCGGCGCCGCAGGAGGCGCCGAGGACCTGCTCTAACCCGTACCGCCGAGGACCCCATGAGTGAAGATGACGACGATCGCGATGATGATGGATGCGAAGCTGAATTCGACGACGCCGCCGCGAATTCGGCAGCCGCCGGCGGTGTTCCGGAGCTCAGCCGAAAGGTTCGGCGCCGCCGACGGCGAACCCGGCCGCGGTCGAAGACGATCGCGATGAAGCGCCTTACCCGCGAAGAGCTTCGCCAGGGCGCCTTGATGTATCCGCCGGTGGATATTCCTCGACCGACCTCGCGGGAACAGTGCCGCGGCGAAATGCGGCCGTGTCCGTGGGTTGCGTGCAAGCACCACCTCTACCTCGACATTAACCCCGAGACTGGATCGATCAAGATCAATTTCCCCGACCTCGAGCCGTGGGATCTCAAGCACACCTGTGCGCTCGACGTCGCGGAGCAAGGGGGCATTACGCTCGAAGAGGTCGGTGAAATCATGAACCTAACGCGGGAGCGCATTCGGCAGGTGGAGGTTCGCGGTTTGCTAAAGCTCAAGATGGGATCGCCGTCGCCAGACGAACTGGGTGCCGAGCTATTAGCTGCAGCAGCCGCTGGCGATGACGAGGATCGCGTGAACTAGTCGGGACGATGTGGTGGGGCTGGTGTTTCAGCGCGGAGCCCGCCCTCCGAAGCATTTGGTGCGTCGAACTGCGCTATGGAGTTTGTAGTGTCAGCGCCGCGTGCTACTAGAGCCTGCCGTGACCCGCAACAACCACAGCGATGACGCCGTCCCTACGGAGATCATTGCCGAGGGCTCTGATCCGGTTGGTAGTCCCATGGGGCAGGAGCTCACGAGCGATGCGGAGGTGGAGGGAGTGGAGGCGGGGCAATGGGGTGAAGAGCTCGAGGTCGGTGGCGATCCGGAACCGCCGGGCATATTCGGAGTTCTCGACACCGGTGGGGTGGACGAAGCGGCAGACGAAGAAGTGGCCGATCCCTCCCAAGCCGAGGCCGGAAGTCCCGGGAGTCCTTTTCCAACAGAGTTGGACGCCGTTACCCTGCGCCGGCTGATCGAGGCGCTGATTTTCGCCGCCGATAAACCGATTCATCTTCAGCGGCTTCGCCAGCTGACGCGGGTCAGCGACTTAGGTCGATTGCAACAAGCGCTTGGTGAGCTTGCGGTTGAGTACCAGGATCGGGGCATTGCGCTGCACGAGGTATCGGGCGGCTATCAATTCCGGACCAACACAGCGTTTTCGCCATGGGTTCAGCAGCTCATTGCCGGGCGTCCGGTGCGGCTGTCGCGCGCTCAGTTGGAGACCCTGGCCATCATTGCGTATCGCCAGCCGATTACTCGCCCAGAGATCGACGAGATCCGCGGCGTTGATTCGTCGGCGACGCTGCGGTTATTGCTGGACCGGTCGCTGGTGCGGGTGCTTGGCAAACGCGAAGAAGTCGGGCGCCCGATGTTGTACGGAACCACCAAGGAATTCCTCGAATTTTTTAGCCTCGGCGACCTGCGCGAGTTGCCTACACTGCGCGAGTACAGCGAGCTGACAGCGGAGAGCCGCAAGGTGGTAAGCGAGCGGCTCGGCGTTGAAGCCTCCGCCTCCGAGGTTGCGGCTGTCATGGCCGCGGAGGCTCGTGAGCTGACCGCCGCAACCGGCCCGGACCTCGCCGTGACGGCCGAGGAGCCGGTCCATGGGGCAGCTCTCGAGGGCGGCGAGTTCGTCGAGCCGTTGCCAGAGATGGCAAGCGAGATGGCAAGCGACCTAGCGATTGCGGCCGACGAGCCCGCCGGCGACTAACATGCAAGCAACCATCCGCCTGCAGCGGTTTCTGGCTGCCGCTGGTGTTGCGGCACGGCGGAAGTGTGAACAGCTCATCACCGACGGCCGGGTTTCGATAAACGGTAAAGTCGCGACCGTACTTGGTACCAAGGTCGATCCTGATCGCGATAGCGTCACGGTCGACGGACAGGCGGTAGCGGCGCTCGACCATTTCTACGTTCTGCTCAACAAGCCCAAGGGCTGTATCACTGCGGTTTCAGATGATCGCGGGCGGCCCACCGTGATGGACTACTTGCCCAACTGCCCGGTGCCGGTGAAACCGGTCGGGCGTCTCGATTTCTATACCGAAGGCGTGCTTCTGCTCACCAACGACGGCGAGCTAGCGTCTCGGTTGTTGTCGTCGGCACACCATGTACCCAAGACGTACCACGCCAAGGTCCACGGTCGACTGACACGCGACGACCTCCGAACGTTGCGGTCCGGCATGCAGCTTGAGGATGGCACCCGTACGCAGCCAGCCGATGTGGCGCTGCTTCCATCGGACAGCAAACACTCGTGGGTCGCGATCACGCTGTATGAAGGGAAGCACCGCCAGATCCATCGCATGTTGGAGGCACTCGGGTTTCGCGTCGATAAGTTGCAGCGCGTGGCGTTTGCAAACCTTACGTTTCACCATCTGCGCGTGGGCGACGCACGCGAGCTGACGCAGCTCGAGCTGAACGCGCTTCGCGATGCGGTTGGGCTTGACCATCGAGCGGTTGCGCGCGGACGCTGGAAGGCATCGCGAGAAGCCACCGACATTCCTCGCCGCGCGCGAGCGAAGGCAAGGGCCGAAGCACAGGCCGGCACACCGCCGGCTCGGGGTGCCGATCAGGTCGACATGGCCAGCCACCGACCCGGTTCGGGAGGCGGTGATGGCGAGCGTCGTAACGTCCGAGCAGCGAGAAAGGGTCCGGGGCGGACATCGGGGCGGGACATCCGGCGCCGGTAGCTGCAAGGAGTGCTAGAGTCAAAAAAATGACGACGCTTCCTACCAGTTTGCGCGCACCCTTTGCTCCCGGCGGCGCCAGTGCGATCGATGCGGCGCTCGCCAGCCGGTTGCTGGCCCAAGCGCTCGAGGCTGGGGGCGATTACGCCGACCTTTACTTCGAATTTCGCGTGTCAGCGGACTACGCGTTGGAGGAGGAGCAAGTCAAAACCTTGGGCCGCGGCATTACCTTGGGATTGGGGGTGCGGGTGATCAAGGGCGATGCCACCGGTTATGCGTATACGGAGGACCTCACGTGGGACAAGATGGCGTACGCCGCCAAAACCGCGGGGCAGATCGCGGCTGGAGGAGGGCACAAACCAGTGGGCATCGCTGAGCTTGCCCACGTCGCCGTGCCACAGTTTTACGACGTCGCTACGCCGTCGCTGGTCGTTCCGGCGGTGGACAAACTCGCGCTGCTGCGCGCCGCGGACAAGGCGGCTCGAGCGTTTGATCCGCGCATCGTGAAGGTGCAGGTGTCGTTCGCTGAATCCATAAAAGAGGTGCTGCTTTTCACATCGGATGGCCGTCAGGCTCACGACATCCAGCCGCTATTCCGGTTTGGTGTGAGCGCGGTCGCGGAGCACGCGGGCAAACGTCAGAGCGGCTCCGGTGGCGGAGGTGGTCGCTATGGCATGGAGTATTTTTCTCAGTCCAAGCGCGATGCGGCCGCGCACGGGGTCGAAGCGGCGCGCGTGGCGATCGCGATGCTCGACGCAATCGACGCTCCAGCCGGCGAGATGCCCGTGGTGCTCGGCCCCGGCGACTCCGGTATTCTGCTTCACGAAGCCGTGGGTCACGGGCTTGAAGCGGATTTTAATCGCAAGGAAACGTCGAACTACACCGGACAAATCGGCAAGCAAGTCGCTTCGCCGCTGTGTACTGTCGTCGACGATGCCACGGTGGCAAGCTCGCGCGGTGCCATGAACGTCGACGACGAAGGCGTTCCGGGGCAGCGCAACATCCTGATCGAAAACGGAACGCTGGTGGCGTACATGCACGATCGGCTAAGCGCGAAGCACTTTGGAATCCATCCCTCCGGAAACGGGCGACGCGAATCATTCCGCGATATGCCGCTGCCGCGCATGACCAACACGTCGCTATTGGCCGGCAAGGACGACCCCGCCGACATTCTCAAGAGCGTCAAGCGCGGCATTTACGCCAAGCGATTTTCAGGTGGCCAAGTGAACATTTCCAACGGGGACTTCGTGTTTTCGCTGTCCGAGAGCTATCTGATTGAAGATGGCAAGCTGACGGCGCCCCTTAAGGGGGTAAACCTGATCGGCAACGGTCCGGAGGTTCTCCGCCGCGTCGATATGTTGGGGGCCGACTACCAGTTGTCGGACGGCATCTGGACGTGCGGTAAGGATGGCCAATCGGTACCGGTCAATGTGGGAACGCCAACGGTTCGCATTTCAGCCATCACGGTCGGAGGCACACAGGCATGAGCGCGGCTCAGGTGACGGAAGCTACGGTGAAAGAGTTGAGCGACGTCGCAACGCTGACCGTGGAGCTCGCTAAGAAGGCGGGTGCGGATGACGCAGAAGTGCTCGTACGCGACGGCAGTGAGCTAACGACCAAGGTCCGGCTGGGGCAACCCGAGCTGGTCCAAGAAGCGAGCAGCCGTGCGCTTGGTTTGCGCGTGTTGGTCGGCGGCAAGCGCGCGGTTACGTACACCAGCGATTTGCGTCGCGACGCGCTTGCAGACCTATGCGCGCAATCGGTGGAGCTGGCCAAACTGGCGGAGCGCGACGAATTTGCACTGCCGCCCGATCCTGCGCTCTTGGCAACAACGTTTCCCGAACTAGACCTCTACGATCCCGCGGTCGCAGAGATCGACGCCGCGTGGGCGCTACAGCAGGCAATCGCCGCCGAGTCCGCGGCGCGAAAGCACGACCCGCGTGTGACGAACTCTGAAGGCGCCACCTGGTCGCGCACGTTGGGCGCAACCGCGTTTGCGACCAGCGGAGGCTTTGTGGGTGGCTATCGCGGCAGCTACGCCTCGCTCGTGGTTGAGCCCCTATGCGACGATACGACCGACCCCAATAATCCCAAAAAACGCAATGGCCACTGGTGGACCGCATCGCGATTTTTGGCTGCGCTCGAGGGTCCAGAAGCCGTTGGCATCGAGGCGGCGCGGCGTACGGTGGCAACGCTGGGGTCTCGCAAGGTCCCAACGCAGGAGTGCGCAATCGTTTTTGATCCCGAGGTTGGGCGCGCCATCATCGGGTCGGTGTTTTCGGTCGCCAACGGTTCGGCGTTCTGGCGAAAGTCGACCTACTTGCTCGGGCGCGAGGGCACAGCAGTTGCTTCGCCGTTGGTCACCATCATCGACGATCCGTTGATTCCGCGAGCTCCTGGCTCGCGTCCGTTTGACGGCGATGGTCTGCCAACGCGAAAGAATGTGGTCGTCGACCGAGGCGTTCTCGGTCCGGTCCTCACCGACGTCTATTCTGGGCGCAAGCTTGGGCGCGCATCGACCGGATCGGCGGGGCGAGGCGTTGGGGGCAACCCGTCGCCGACGACGACGAACTTGATCATGCAACCGGGCCAGGTCTCCAAGCAAGAGCTGCTGCGCAGCACGCCCAAAGGTCTGTACGTGACCTCGCTCATGGGCTTTGGATTTAATCCGGTCACCGGCGACTTCTCGCGTGGCGCGCAAGGCTTCTGGATCGAAGGTGGCGAGCTCACCTACCCGGTCAGCGAAGTCACCATCGCAGCGAATTTCGACGACATCCTCAAGCGGATTGATCTCGTTGCCAATGACCTAGAGCTTCGCAGCTCGACGGCCGCTCCGACATTCCGGGTGTCGCAAATGACCGTCGCCGGCTCCTCGCGCTAGGGCGCGACCTTAACGACCCACAATCGCATTTCGTAAAGCGCCCGTCGGCTGGCTGGTCCTGATCGCATCGATTGGGCTAGTACCTCATGTCAGTGGTTTTGATCGGTTCGGGCCGCCGATCCATCCCCCGTCGGGGACTTCCAAGGGTCGTCGCCGATCGCATCGTTATGCTCCGTCGCGTTACCGCCAGTCTCATGA
>CAYQQM010000094.1:0-18275 GCA_964419605.1 uncultured Kofleriaceae bacterium
CTGCTACATGCTTCCTCCTCAATCAGGCTTTCCTGGCGCACGCGAGGTACTAGCGCGCCTCAGACGGCCGGGGCGATCGAACAATCAGTCGCCGCTTCAAGTACGCAAGTAGCGGCTTTTCGCCGTACGTGTAGAACAAGATGGCTACTCCCGCCGCCACCGCCATGAGCCCAAGCACAACTACCTGCCCCACTGGTTCAGAAAATCGGCGGTTGCCGATGCATAGCCGCGCAATGCCGAGAACGACGTAGGCATGGGACAAGTACAGCACATACGACGCGTCGCCGAGAAGGACGAGCGATTTGCTGCGCACGCGCCAGCCGTGGATGCGCTCGAGCATGACAGCAGAACCGACGATGACAAACGCCGGAATCCCATTAAGCAGCCATCGATCCCCTTCACCAAACAGCTCTTTGGTGAACACCAGCAACGCTAATCCGGCGACGATACAAAAAGCTAGTAGCACCCTTTGTGCGCTGGCTGCTTCGTCGCGCAGGGGTTGCGACTCGGCATGCTGAACAACGTGAAATGCCACCATGCCGAAAACAAACTCCAGAACGATCCTGTTGCCATAGAAGCGAGGAACCGGGTTTCGATGCAATCCAGTCACATCAACGATCGCCATAACAGCGACGAGCAGGCCGATCGCCACGACAGTGGGGCGATGCTTGGAGACAACGAGTGCCACGGCAAAGACGAGGTAAAAGTACATTTCATAGTTGAGCGTCCAGCCGCCACTGAGCGTTGGATGAGGTAGCCCATCGGGGTGAATCTTCGACCCGTCCGGGAAAAACAACAACGACCGGATCAGCAGCCCAACGTCCGGTGAAGCGCTCCGAAACATCGAAGGCATCGCGAGTATCAACAGAAAAATGACGAGCGTCGACACCCAATACGTCGGGACGATCCGGATCAACCGCCGCGTTAAGAATTGACGAGAGTCGGTGGATGCAACGTAGGCAATGATAAAGCCGCTGATCACGAAAAACAGATCCACGCCGGTAGCCCCGCCGTCGAATCGCAGCCCTAGCTCGGCTGCCGCGTGACCGTGGACAACCATCAGCGCCGCCACGGCACGCAGCACCTGGATGTTGGTAACAGGTGCAGTCGTATTAGCCATGGCTCTCAGTATCGAGCGGAGGAACTACATCGCTGAACCGAAACGGCCTCAGCCCCAGCGGCATGACTGCGGTGCGAAACAAGATGCGAGCATCGAGCCATAGACTCCACTGGTCGATATAGCGCAGATCGATCTCGACCCGCTGACGCCATGGAATCGAGCCCCGCCCTAAGACGATCGCCAGACTCGTCAACCCGGGCAACACATCCAACTTCCTCTCGAGCTCGGGAGTATACATGTGGCGTTGCGACGCCATCTCTGGACGCGGACCGACAAGACTCATTTCACCCCGCAGCACGTTGAACAGCTGGGGCAGTTCGTCGAGGGCTCCCCTGAGGTAACGCCCGACTCGAGTAACGCGATCGTCGTCCGGATCGATCCGGGTCGATCCGTCGTCTTGGTACCGAATGGGGGCATGCCGCATCGTTCGAAACTTTAGAAGCTTAAACACGCGACCATTGCGACCGATACGCTCTTGGGCAAACAGTACACCGCCGGGGCTATCTAGGGCGATCGCCACCGCAATGCCAAACATGGCCGGCGCGGCGAACAACAAGCCGCCCGCTGCAACGCTAACGTCGATCGCACGCTTGATTGCGTAGTCGAACCTCATAGTGGAACCGCGCATGAATACGTCGCATGAAATTCCCTCGGAATGGAGGGCAAGCGCCAGCAAAGTTGCTTATTCGGCGGCACTGCCAGTGATCACTTGGGTGAACATTTGTTGGTAGCGATCGACGATGACTGAAGCGCCGTACCGCTCATTGGTGTCAGCGATCATTCGCGGTTTGTCATAGCTGCCAAGCTCAGCCATCGCTTCGCGCATCGCCACCGCGAGTGCGTCAGGAGTGATCGACCTCGCAAGTCTGCCGTTTCGCCCAGGCTGGACGAGCTCGGCATTCGCTCCAGGGCAATCCGTCAGGACCACCGGGATGCCGATCGCCAGCGCTTCTAGCGCAGCGTTGGGAAACCCTTCGTAGCGCGATGCAAGCACAAATAGGTCGCTTGCAGCGACCATCGACAAAACGTCATTTCGATACCCCGCAAACGTCACGTTAGACGTGATCCCAAGATGCTCACACTGATTGACAAGCGCCTGCTTGTCTGGCCCATCGCCGATGATCGTGAGATGAACGCCCGGAAACTGCTTGCGAACTTGAACCAGCGCGGGCAGCAAAACGTCGTAGCCCTTCTGCGGCATCAGCCTGCCCACGGAAATGAGCGCCGGCGCCCCTTGTGGGCGCTGATCGACGGGAAGCGGCGTAACCAGCGCATTCGCATAGGCCACATCGATCGGATTTGAGATCGCAAACAGATGGTGTTTGCGCCCCGTAACCTGTTCGACGTCGCGTCGCATGGCCATACTTTGGCATACGACAGCATCCACTCGGCGCAGAGCTGCGATCAGCATCATACGAGTGACGCGGTGTTTAATTGCAGCACCGCCTATCATCTCATCGAAGTTGGCTGTCACGTCGTTGGCTTGGCGAATCACCGACCGAGTGCCCCGAGGAATGTAGGGCGAAAGACCCAAGGTTAGATTCATTCGCAGCGTGGACATCACCAGCGCCGGCTTGCGTTTGGCAAGTACTCGCGCGAGGTCCGCAACGGGGTAGCGGTCGAGGCGAGGATGGCGAGGCGGTAGTGCGACGATATCTACATCTCCGGGGAGTTGTCGCAGATAGTGCCCTTCCGACGCAGACGTAATCAGTTGTGGTGAAAATCGACTGCGATCCAGTCCGCGCAGCAGCTCAAAGAACACCCGATCGGGACCGCCACGGTCCAACTCCGGAATCGCAAACGCTATTTGATGCACGGCCATGACTCTGCGGGACCGAACGCTGATACGTAGGCTGGGCTTGTCGAATGCCGACCCGCAAAAATGTGGGCGGGCGCTGAGCAGACGTGCTCCTGTTATCCAGTAATCCGAACGGCCGCGTTAATTCCGCGCGTGGCAAGGACGAGTAAGTCGAACTCTCGCAGGTAAGCGGAGAGGTAATCCGACCACGCTCTGAACTCGTGGATGAAGCTCTGGAACTCGTCGAAGATAATGATCGTGCCCGGGGGCATGTATGCGTCGAGCTGCGTGAGCGCGAACAGCGTTGCGGAGTAGATGTCGGCGTCGAGATGGATCACGAGGTTTTCGTTCAAGCGATGCGCCTCGAGGTACGGACGCAGAGTCTTCTGAAAGAAGCCGATCTCGTAGTGCAAGCGCGTGTCGTCGATCTCCGGGGGCTTTCCGTGCATCGTGAATGCGCCCTTCGGGAACGTTTTGTTCCAGTCCTCAGGCAGACCTTCAAACGTATCGAAACCGACGAAACGTGAATCCGGGTGCTGGTTTAGTTTCACCCATGAGCGCATGCTCTTTCCGCTCGCGACACCAAATTCGAGATACGTGATCGGTTTGTTCCCAATCAGGGAGTTCACGTGCTCATAAACGGCGTACCGGTCCTGAAGCATCGGGACCTTCTTGGCACGATCTGCAATCATCTCTCGCCAGCGGGCGATCCAGTTGAACTTGTCGAGCGACTCATTGTAGTGGGCAATCTTCAGAGCTACGTCGCGCTTGTTCATGTCTATCATCCCAGTGGCTAGCCTGAAACGTTTCTATAAGGGCTGTACTTGGTTGCGTGCATGGCGTGCCACCGCGAGGCCGGAGCTGCTCTACGCATCAAGTTGCGGCGCTATACCATGGTCTCACGCGCCTTGGCTAGCGCGAGCCGCTGCGTTGGTGACCCGTACCCGCTGCAACGCTGGAACGATGGGCCTGATGGGAAACGATCGTACGACAGATTATTGTTTAGATTATGGAAATTCATAGTGGGACAAACCCCGTGTACCGAAGCTGCACAGGATGAACGCTTGTAGCGGCTAGTTCGCGGTTGACTTTGCTCCCTACATAGAGGGATCGTTGTCGTCACCGTATGTCGATCAAAACTGTTGGAATCGTGGGACTGTTTGCGCTGGGTGCTTGTAGTGGCCTCGACCTGGATCGAAACGAGCAAGCCGTATCCGTTCCGCCGAGCAACATCACCGCAACGGCGGCTGGCCCACACGCCATCGACCTCACGTGGTCGACGGTAGCGGGGGCGCGCAGCTACTACGTGCTTCAGTCGCAAGGTGGCGGCCCATTCAATTACGTCGCCACGGTGGTGGATCCGGGCGCAGCGTACACCGCCTCCGGGTTAACTCCGTCGACAGCGTACTCGTTCCAGCTCGTGACCATCGACGGTTTCGACGGAGTGGAGTCTGCACCATCCGCTGCGGTGACAGCGACCACGCTTGCGGTTGACGCGTTCGCACCCACCAACCTGGTTGCGACCCCCGCGTCCGCTACCTCGATCGCCCTCACCTGGAATGCGGTACCGAATGCAGTCAAATACTACGTGTACATGGCGCAGGGAGTCGGCCCGTTTAGCTACTTCGCGACCGTATTGGCCCCTGGCACCTCGGTCACAGCGATCGGCCTGACTCCGAACACCAGTTACTCATTTCAGGTCACATCAGGGTTGACGGACAACACCGAGACGCCTCCATCGGCAGTCGCCACAGCAACCACGCAGTCGCCAGCGGTCGCTACACCGCCAACCGGAGTCACCGCGTTCGCGTTTTCGGAATCTCGAATCAGCGTGCAATGGCAGCCGGCAACTCCTGCCGCCAAGTACTTCGTTTACCAGTCTCAAGCTGGAGGTCCGTTTACGTTCGCCGCATCGTTGACGGCTGATTCGACCTCCTACCTATTCGCAAATCTAACGGCCGACACCACTTACTGCTACCAGGTGACTACAGTGCTCGCGGATGACACGGAGTCTGCTCCGTCGACGCCGCCAGCATGTGACACCACGCTCTCACCCGGCAGCGGAGGGTTCGAAGGATGGTGGAAGTTCGACGAACGAACTGGGACCACAGCCGTAGACCAGTCTGGCTTTGGTCGAAACGCATCGCTGGTGGGCGGTGCCGGGTTCAGCACGACCGACCGACCGCCGATCGACGATGACCGATCCGCCCTGGCCGTGTCGGCGTCGGCCTCTTCCGCCGCAACAGTTCCCGCCGCGTTCGGACTCGGCTTGTTTGGCAGTTTTTCGGTCGTGTTCTGGGCAAAAGTGCCGTCGGCCGGCAACGCGCATTTCATCGGCATGCGAGCACCGGGATGCGGCGCCGTAGGATGGGAAATTGCCGATACCACGGTGAACTCGCTCCACTTCGCCGGCGAGGGCGGTCAAGTCATTCCGTTTGGCACGACGCTGGCTGCCGACACGTGGACCCACATCGGCGCCACGTACTCAGCGGGGACGATGCGGCTCTATATCAATGGCGCCCAGGTGGCCTCGGCACCGTACGCTCCAGGCAGTACCCTTCCCGGGTCGCTCGATATGGGACACGTTGCTGGATGCACGGGCGGAGCGGTATCCCTCGACGAAGTCCGTATCTACGGTCGCGAGCTCACAGCAAGCGAGCTCGCATCGCTTGGCACCGTGCCCCCCGCGCCTACCAACCTGGTTATCTCGTCCCAGCTGTCGGTAGCGATGAACCTGACCTGGACCGCCGCTTCAGGTGCTACGGCTCATATCATCGAGAAAGGCACTGCGTCAGGCAATGAAGTTTTTTATACCCACTCGCCAGCTACGCCGACGTTCCAGGGCGACCATTTGACGCCTAACACGCAGTACTCGTGGCGCGTGCGAACCGTCGCGCACGGACTCTATTCAGCTCCCTCGAACGAAGTTATCGGCACGACCGACCCCGCCCCCGCCGCACCCACGGGTGTTACTGCCACCGTGGTCCTTCCCGATCGAATCCAAGTTTCATGGAACGCGGTAGCTAACGTGTTCAAGTACTACGTGTTCGAATCGGTCAACGGTGGTCCGTTCAACTTCAGAGGCAGCGTAGTGTCGCCCGCCACCTCGCTCGAGGTGGCGAACCTATCGTCGGGAAGCACCTACACATACCAAGTTCAGGCGGAGGATTTCGGACAAGTAGTGAGTCCGATGTCCGCGTCGGCCAGCGCGACAATTCCATAAGCGCCCGCGAATGGGCAAAATCGATCGATGATCGCCTAACCTTCGCCGTCGAGCCACAGGTGATACGTCGCGTGCGATTCGCTCGGAACGTACCCAAAGCGCTGGTATAGTTTGAGAGCGGGATTGTCCGCTTGCGTGCCTACTGTCGCCACGATCTTGTCGCGTTTCGCTAAAGAAACGCTGAGTTCCGCGAGAAGCGCCGCGCCAACGCCCTGTCCTTGCCACGCGGCGCCAACCGCGACCAAATCGATGACAACGCGATCGTTAGCGTCGAGGACCGACAAGTAGCCGATAACCTGACCAGCCGCCCTCGCAACGAGAGTACGCTGCGCCCGCCCCATGGCGTTGTTTCGCGCCCAGGCAGCGTAGTATCCCCGCGTACGCTCCGCCGGTAGCCGCGGATCGCTGTGGAGGTGCGATCGACGCAGAACTTGGGCAGAAACGGCTTCGATCGCTGAAATGTCGGCATCCGCCGTTAGCCGTTCGTGAGCTTCGATGGCGAATTGCGCTGTCCGCCCCGAAACCTGCGTGGGCGCCCCGAAGGGAGTCTCCATGGGGGGCGAATGATTCCACATCGAAGTCACAAGCACGTCTGCGGGAGATTCACCTCGGCGTCGTAACTCGCGGTCCAGCGAACTGCCCTCCGGGGTACGCAGAAACACGACGTCGAATTTCGACTCAGCCGCGGCGATCGCAGCCTGCAAATCGGCCGCACTCGCGGACGGTTCGGCGACGATCCGGCCAATGTCCAACCCATAGTGCTCAGAATCAAAGCGACTCGCGACTACCCGCATGAAGTCCCCGAGCATCTCACGTTATGCCGCAGGTGAACGAAACTGCTCAGCGTCTGAATCCAAGCGGGATGCATGCTACCAGCGCCGATTCCAAAGTAGGTCAAGACCAAGCGTACCGCGGTCGCCAGCGACTCCGTCAAGCAGGAGACCGCGCCGCAGCCAATATTGCAGCTCACCTTCCGCACCGTTTTCTAGCGGCCGCGGATTGGTGCGGTTGCGGACCAGCAACAGCAGCTGCTCGGTGATCCAGCGGCCAGCAACGAGCGCGCCGCTCGACGCCGTGGTCTGTGGCTGATAGCTCAGCACGTCGAGGCGCACCGGTAATTGACGCGTGACCATGGCGCCTAGGGTTTGAGACGCCACCGCTGCGGCAACGCTGTTGGCGACCTGGACGTCGCGACCGGACGCGCTGGGGTTGCCACCAAGGAAGAAGCTTAGGAGCTGGGCCTCGGTGTAGTCCGATGGCGACGAACGAAAGTGGAATTTCGGTTTTGTAGTCCGGCCGGTGATCATGGCGGTGAGGGTGAGCTGCGGGAAGTCGTGGCGTAGCTCGGCATCGACAGTGGGATCGAGTGGGCCGTCGAAGGTAAGCGCCGCGCGAGCGATCTGATAACGGCGGCCGAACAGCAGCACGTCGCCGCCGGTGAGGCGGATGATGCCGGAGGTGGCTAGCGCGTTGTCGGCGATATCGAGTTTGATCGCACCGCGGACTGTTCCGGTGGCTTCGGCGGTGCGAACCGCAACCGACTCGATCGACAACGCAACCTCGAGCCACGGCGAGCGAGCTCGGCTCGCCACGTTACGAGGTGACTGCGCGACACGCTGAGTGGACGCCCCAACATTGCGGGCGTTGGCGACGAAAGCGACGTCGCTAGGGGGGCTGATCGGATGGAGGACGCGGCCCTCCTCGGCAGGGATACGGATCATGCCGTCGGTGAGCCGCGCATCGAGGATCCAGCGGCCATCTAGGACGCGCGCGTTAACATGAAGCGTGGCACCAACGGTGGGAGTCATCGGCGCGATCAGGGCGAGGTCGGACAGCTTGAGGTCGAGTGTTCCGGAGCGCGGCACAATGCCATCGAGTGCAGCCGAAGCGGTCGCGGTAACCTTGCCAGCTTCGATATCGCCTTGAACTCCGACCGTTAGACGGCCAGCAGCGAACTCAAGGCGAATGGTTGCGTTGGTGAGCGCGCCGACCTGGTTGGCCAGCGGCAAACGCACGCTGCTGAGGGTGAGGTTGCCGGCAACTTGCATCTGTTTGGGAACGAGTCCCCGTACTTCGAGCGCGCCATCGAGCCGGGCAGTCACGCCAAGCAATGCCACGGGGGCGAGGCGCGCGAGTGGAGAGAGTTCAAACGCCGATGCGGAGACCGCGATACGGGCGTCAGCCGGATGGCCGACGACCAGGTCCAGCGAACCCTGCAAATGGCCGGCCTTGTCGTTGGCACCGGAAAGCTCGGCGTGGACGGCGCCAGCGACGTATCTCCCGACCAGGCGGAGCTCGCGGATCTTGCTGCGCTGTGAGCCGAGATCGGCGATTTGGAGGTTCAGCCTGAGATCGGGCGCGCCAAGCGAACCCGCGAGCTTTACATCACCGCGGACGGTGCCTTGGAGACTGCTTGAGGACCGAACGGCCGATGATTCGGCTCGTTCGTCGGACGCCGTGTATGTTGTGGCCTCGCGTAGGGCAGCAGCGGAATTGACTGGGGCGGTGGAGTCTGAAGCAAGACGCGATTGGACGGCGGCGGCGCCAAGGAGACGAGCGATGCCAGCAGCTGGTACGGGGCCGAATCTGATCTCGCCTGTGAGCGGCAGGTCGGCCCACCGAAAAGCACGTGTAGCGCCGACGCCAGCGCCAGCGGCGATGAACGGCAGGGGCAGATCGACGACAAGATCCGCCGCTGGTATTCCGTCGATCTTGCCCCGGCCAACGATGTGCACCGCGCCGGATCCGGTCGTCAGCTCGGCGCCCCATTCAATAGGCCGTTGCAGTGGTCCGCCGCGCAGGTCGAGGAGTGCAACGTGTCCGCTCGCAGTGTTGGCGTCGAGTTGCAGATCAAACCGAGCGCTGGCCTGGCCGCGCCAAGTTCCCAGGCCGAGCATGGCGGCGAGCGAATCTGTGATGACGAAGCGAGGTACCTCAAGAGTTGCCCGTGCTACCCGTTCGGAGGGCACGCGCCAAGCAGCGGAACTAAATGGGCGATCGGGGATTCGTAGCGCGGCGGTGGCGTTAACGACGATGGTGGCCATGCGGGCGGTAGCGCGAATGTCGCCCCTGCCATTAGCGCCGAACTCGCCTTCGACGTTGAGATCCATCGCAGCGGGGGTTCCCGGCACCTCCAGGCCGGCGACGCTGACGCGTAGCGCGCCACTGGCAGCCGTGAACTCCAGATCGATGGTGGCACGACCATCGAGCGAAGCACGTTGATCGTTCGCAGTTCGGTTACCGTCGTTCGCCGCCGTGCCACCGGCTACCGAACGCGGAGACGCCAGCTCGGTGCGCAGCACGGTCTGGCCGAAGACGTGCTGTAGCGCGCCGAGGTCAACGCGTTCACCACGGATGCTGAGGCGGCGTACCGCCCGCCGATCGAGTGCTTGCCACGCGGCAGTGCTCGCAAAATCGGGTGGCGGAGCAACGTCTGCGCCGATCGAGATCTCGCCGAGGCGAGCGCTTCTGGCCTGCACCTGTAGTTGAAAGAGCTGTCGTGCGGCGCTGACAGCGACTTCGATGTCGATCGGAGCGGCACCGGGACGGGCAACAAGCTGTACGATCTGGCCGCGCACCGTGCCATCGAGCGCATTGCCACGCCACGAGCCGGAACCGCGGAGCTGCACGCGGCCATGAAGACCCGCGAGCTGCGGTGCAACGACAGCTAGCGGCGACAACTCGAGCTGATCGATAGCGATCGCGGCGGTTACGTTTGTTCCGGTCCGTACTGCGTCGATGGCGATCGTGCCAGCGTTGCTGCGCAGTCGCAGACCGCGCACCTCCTGGCGATTCGGGCGCAGCGACAGCTGACCAGTCTTCGCACTGACCTCGAGACCAGGCAGTGCTCCTCGGAAGTGGCGCAGCGCGATGTCCGCGCCGCGGTAGCCGCGGTCGGGGCGAATGGAAACGCTGAGATCGATAGCGCCTACGTCTGCAAGTGCAGCGAGCAGCAGGACAGTCCCCGAACCCGGACGGCGGCGCGGTGAAGGCTCCGTATCAGACCCGCCCCGTAAGCGAACATCGACGTTAATAACGCCAGTGGCGGCAGCGGTGGCACGGAGCTCGAGGTTCGGAATGCGTTGTCCGGTGGCACGGATCCCAGCGACTTTCGCTAGGATGTTGCCGCGC
The DNA here is from genome assembly GCA_964419605.1 of uncultured Kofleriaceae bacterium. Classification (GTDB taxonomy): domain Bacteria; phylum Myxococcota_A; class Polyangia; order Haliangiales; family Haliangiaceae; genus JABFXX01. Next base: position 10,273 of record CAYQQM010000094.1, read on the forward strand.
GGCCGCGCACCAACGACGGTGGAGGACAGCCCCACGTGCAATCTGTCAGCGGCGTAGCCCCTGAACCGAAATCCGGAACCGTCGACGATTCCGGTGAGGCTGAACGCGGATCGGAGGTCGGCTACCTCTGTGACTCCCGGCGCCGCAGGAGCCACAGAGGGCGGGGGAGCCGCCCAAGGGGACTTCCTCCGGGGCGCCGCCCAAGGGGACTTCCTCCGGGGCGCCGGCACTTCAGGCGCAGTCAATGTGCCCAGGTCGACGTTGCCTTGCGCTTTGAGGTCAATGTCGACGACGCCAGCGAGAGTGCGAACGGCGGGGATCTGGGCGGGGAGGTCCTTCGCAGCCAGGTGCCCGCGGAGGCGGGCTTGGTGAACTTGCAAGCGCTGGTGCTGGCCGACCGTGACATCCACAGTGGCGCTCAACTGCGAGGTGCCGATCGATCCGGTTGCTGTGGCGGCGAGCCGGCGATTCTGCAATTGCGCTTTCAGGTTCAGCGGCAGCCGGGTCCCCGAACGATCGGCAAGCTCCGCGCTGCAGCGCACGCTGCCAGCGACCCCGTCGACAGACAACGAGTTTCCTACCGCAGCTACCTCGAACCCGAACGACGCACGCGTCAACCGCACCCCCGCGAGCTCGGGCACGCGGTCGGGGCCCAACAGCACTGCGGGCTCGAGGTTGTGAAGTTGAAACTCGCCTGTGGCCTGTGGTTTGGCGAGCAGCGGCCTCAGCGCGATTTCACCGGACAGAGTGGCATCGCCAGATGCGACGTGGAGCGTCGCTCGCAGCACCTCGGCGGCCTGCGGGCTCACCTTGACGGTAATGGTTGTCGCCGGTTGGGTCGGCAGTGCTGGGATCAGCTCGCGCAGACTGTCTTTGGCCGCGTTCACCTCGAGGCTTCCGGTAACGTTGGCGAGAGAAGCCAATCGAAGCTCGCGTACCGTCGCGCGCACGCTGCCGACGCGCGCGTCGGCGCGCGCCACCTCAACGACTCCGTCGTTCAACTTTACGCTGCCATGCAGCTCGGCGGTGACGTTGCGCTCGCGCCAGCGCAGGCCGATTGTCACCGATGAAGTAACCGACCCTCCAGGATCGATCGTAGCCGTGCTCCGAACCGCGATATCGTCGAAATGATCCGAGACCGGCTTTCCCGACAAATCGGCAGAGGGTTTCGTTACCGCGAACGCGCCGCGCTCAAGTCGCACATCGTCGAGCTGAACGCGCCAGGTCGAGGCGGAGTCGCTCTGCCGCGGCCTGACCAACGCGGTGAGGTTAAGCCCTTGGTCGTCATCAAAGGCGCGCACGGTGAGGCCTTCTATGTCGAGTCGCTCGAGGCGAATCGTGTGGCGGAGCAATGCGACCATTCCAAGATCGATACTCACTCGTTCAACAGCAACCGCGCGACGGCGTTTTTGGTCGTATATGACAAGGTCGCGCAGCGTCACGGTGCCAAGCACGCTGCCCTCGATCCCATCCAGCTCAAAGCCTCCGGGAAACATCTCGGCGAGGGCGCTCACCGCCTGACGTCGAAGTTGTTCTCGTCCCCAATCGGTGTGCAACACGACGAGCGCGATGACGACACTACCGAGCGCGAGTGCTGCAATGGCAACGAGAATGCGTCGGAGCCAACGGCGAATCCGTTGCGGCCGCGGCGAACCCGTGGCAGCAGATGCCTCGTCCGAAACCGACTCGCGCATTAAAACGCTTCTCCGATGCTCAGGTGGTACGCGAATCGGCTATCACCGCCAGGCTCTTCGACGCCTAGCCGGTTCAGTCGGACACCGACGTCGAAGCGCACCGAACCGATCGGCGTGATCGCGCGCAGCCCGGCGCCGCTGGCAACGTGAAGGTGACGCAGGCTAATGTCGCTGGCCTTTTCTGTGACATCGGCCGCGTCGGTGAACAGAACACCGCCGATGGGCAGCGTTCGGATGTGAAACAGCGAAAACCGCAACTCAGCCGACAACTCGACCGAGGCGGCGCCACCGATGGCGACGGCACGCCCTCCTTCGCTTTCCTTCTGGCGAAGAAACGGCGCGAGCTGACGTTCGGCGAACCCGCGCTGGCTATTGGCGCCACCGGCAAAGAACAGCTGGGTCACCGGGACTTCGTCCGCGTTTGCCACAAAAAATCTCAGGCGGCCCCGGCCGGCCAACGTGATGGGGCCAAGGGAGACATAGCCGCGGACGTCGGGAAGAATGCGCACGTAGGTAAACTCACCCCCTGCAGCTCTCGTACCCTCCTCGATGCGCAGCTCGCCGTATACGCCGCGCTTGGGCATTAGCGGGTTGTCGCGCAGCTCGACGGTGATGCTCTGCTCGAAAAAGCCGAGGCGATCGATATCTCCTAGGCTGAACTTCTTGATGTCCGAATCCTCGAGTTTGTTGTAGTCGCGGAATTGCAATAGCTGTAGCTGCCAACCGATGGCGGCATGCACGGCACGGCGATAGAGCGGGGCGCGCAGATCGAGGCGTAGGCGCGGGCCGTAGTCGGTATACGCCTCTAGGGCGAGGTAGGTGAACGCAGCCTCAACGGTGCCGCGCACGCGAGGGAACAAAAGATCGACCCGATCGAGGCCTACGATGGCGTCGACGCGGGGATCAACTGAGGCTTGATCGGCGCGTTCTAACACCACAGCGGGGCGAAACTCGAGACGAGTGGTGGTGAGAGTAGTGGGCCAGCCGGCGCGCGAGTACAGCGCCTGGCCGCGGATTTCGTACGACAATGTATTGGCACCCACACCGCCGCCGAGGCGTAGATCGTTGGCCGGGCCGAGGCCGAGCGTAATGAGAACAGGCACCACGGAGGCGAGGTCATTGGGTTTGAGCTCGATCCTCACCAGCTGGAACCGCCCATATTCGTAGAGATCCGTTCTTGTTTCCTCGATCTTGCGCTGAGAGTAGCGATCTCCCGGCCGAAACCGCAGGCGAGCGCGAACCGAGTCGGCGAGTTCTCCGTCGACACCCTCAAGGGTAACATCGCCGAAGGTGCTGATCGGGCCCGCATCGATGACGAGACGCACGACGACCTCGGCACGCGCGCGATCGGCAAACACCGTGCCCTCTACTCGAGCGTTGGCGTAGCCGATCTCTTGCAGCGCCGCGATCAGCTTGGGTTGATTTCGCTCGTAGATCGCGTAGTCAAAGTCATCGCCATCGGCGGTGGGCAGTTGGGCACGCAACTCGGCGGGCGAAATATCGGCGTTGGCTGGTAGGCCGATCACATCTATCCGAACCAGCGTTGCGCGGCGTCCTTCGGTGATGGAAAAGCGAACATCGACGTGACCGCCGCTGCGACGAATCTGACTGTCAACGGTTGCCGAGAAGAAGCCGCGGCGGTCATAGAAACTTTTGATACGCTGGCGGTCGAGGGCTACCATGTATGCGGCAAAGGTCTGGCCCAGTTCTTTGGCACGGACGACCGCCAGACCGTTGCGCAGCTCGTTGTGATCGACGTTGTCGGCGCCAACCAGCGCAATGTCGCCAATGGTCAACAGCGACGAAGGCGATCGCGCCAAAGTCCGTGCGGCACAACCTGCGTTCGTAAACGCACACGCGATCCATGCAACCGATACGGCCAACACGACCCAACCCACGAAGGTGCGCACGACCGAGGAGATGCCTTGAATCAGCACGACTCCTCTGCTTAGCGCGCAAAACCCGGGTTCACCACGAGCTACCCTCCTACCCCTCAACCAACAATGTCGAGGACCGCGTCGATGACGTCGTCGACGTCTTGATCGACCATCCGACTGTAGATCGGCAGGGAAATTTCTCTCCGGAACTCGCGCGTAGCGATCGGAAAATCTTCGGGTTTGTAGCCGTAGGTGTCGCGGTAATAGGAATGTAGGTGCAGCGGAATGAAATGAACGCTCGCGCCGATATTGCGCCGGCGCAGCTCGTCCATCACCCGATCGCGTCCGCCAACTACGCGGTCATTGTCGATGCGCAACATATAGAGATGCCATGCGTGCTGGTTAGCCGCCGTGCGCGTCGGCACTTCCAACGCTGCAACCCCTGCAAAGGCGGCGTCGTATCGCCGAGCAATTTCGACTCGGCGGTGCCACATCCGTTCCAGCTTATCGAGCTGTACCAGGCCCAACGCTGCGGCAACGTCGGTCAGGTTGTACTTGTACCCCGGGGCAATAATGTCGTACGCCCATGTGCCTTCGGCGGTGTATCGCTTCCATGCGTCGCGGCTAATGCCATGTAAGCTCATCATGCGGCACCGGTCGGCGGCCTGGTCATCGTTGGTCGTCAGCATGCCGCCCTCGCCCGTCGCCAGAGTTTTCGTCGCGTAAAACGAAAAACACGTGAATTTGGAGCGACGCCCGATGAGCTCTCCCGCGTACTTCGTTGGCAGTGCGTGGGCAGCGTCCTCAATAATCGGAATCTCTCCCGCAATCGCCTCGAGGTCCGCCATCGCACACGGCTCGCCGGCGATGTGCACCGGCATGATCGCCGCGACCCGCTCGCGCTTCACAGCCTCAGCGACCCGATTCGGATCGATGTTGAGGGTATCTGGGCACACGTCGACGAGTAGTGGGTGGGCCCCCATGTAGCGAATCACTTCGGCCGTCGCGGCAAACGTATACGGTGTTGTGACCACCCGATCGCCGGGTTTGACACCGGCCGCCTCGAGCGCTAGGTGCATCGCGGCGGTACACGAATTCACGGCAATGGCGTGTTTCGCGCCCACGTACGACGCAAATCGCGTCTCAAAAGCGCGCGTTTTGGCACCCGTGGTCAGCCAACCCGAACGGATCACTTCGCTGACGGCAGCGACCTCAGCATCATCGGTATCCGGCAACGCAAATGGAAGGAACTGCGGTCTCATCGCCGATGGTTTTATCAGTTCTGGCTCGTATCTTCGCCGACTGGATCGCTACCCCCGGCTCCGTCCCCCTTTGGGGATTTCCCCCCCGTCGGGGACTTCCCCCCCGTCGGGGACTTCCAAGGGTCGCAAGGATCGCCGGAGTGCGCAGCACGTACGCCTAGGGAGTGCGGAGCCTGATCGCTATGTCGCTCGATTGTGGAAATCGACCGATCCGTCACGCCCCTACGCCGCTTCGTCGGACGCGCCACCCCATATTCTGGAACCAGCCCTGCGATTCCGTCGCGGACTCGATCGGGCTCAGAACCGCAGGCGAGCTCAAGCAGCCGATCGACGCCGCGCTCCACGCTGTTCCACTCGTGGGGTTTGATACGACCGATGAATACCTTCGGATGAAGGGTCTTCTCGGCGCACTCGGCGTCGGTCGACAGCTCTTCGAACAACTTTTCCCCTGGGCGAATCCCATTAAAGCGAATTTCGATATCCACCCCAGGTTTCAGGCCCGAAAGCGTGATTAAGTCGCGCGCCAGATCGACAATCTTGACCGGTTTACCCATATCCAGAATGTAGATCTCTCCACCCTGCCCCATCGCCCCGGCCTGCATCACAAGCTGACTCGCTTCGGGAATCGTCATGAAATAACGCTGCATCTCGGGATGGGTCACCAGCACAGGCCCTCCGGCAGCGATCTGCTGGCGAAAGATCGGGATCACACTGCCCGCGGATCCGAGCACGTTGCCAAAGCGGACTGTGACAAATCGAGTCGCCGAGCGCTGCGAAAACGCCTGTAAGTAAATTTCCGCGACGCGCTTGGTCGCGCCCATAACCGAGCTCGGGTTAACTGCCTTATCGGTCGAAACCAAGACGAATCGCTGTACGCCGTAGCGATCCGATAGCGTCGCCATGGTTCGCGTTCCACCCACGTTGTTCTTGACCGCCTCGCCCGGGTTCCACTCCATCATCGGTACGTGCTTGTGTGCCGCCGCGTGAAACACAATATCTGGGTTGGTTGCTCCGAATACGTGCGACATACGGTCCGCGTCACATACATCGGCGATGCGCGGCTCAATCGCTAGGTGAGGAAACCGAACAGCAAGCTCGCGATGTACCTCGAACAACGCGTTTTCAAACCGCTCGACAAGCACTAACCGCGACGGACCAAACCGACAAATCTGACGACAGAGCTCCGAGCCAATGCTGCCGCCAGCACCTGTAACCAGGACGACGCGGCTGCGCAGACTCGCGCCAACGACCTGCTCATCGAGGGTGACCGGATCGCGCCCAAGCAAATCCTCGATCGCAACCTCGCGAACCCGGGTGAGGTTCACTTTGTCGCCGACGATTTCATAGATGCCAGGAATGATCTTGGTGTCGAGGCCAGAATCGCGACACACCTCAGCGATGCGCCGAATTTGAGCTCCCGTTGCGTTTGCGATCGTGATCAATGCGCGCCTGACCCGCAGCCGCTCGGCAATTTTTCCCAACTCGGCGGTCGTGCCCAGAACCGGAAGCCCCGCAATCCGAGTGCGAACTTTGAAGCGATTATCATCGACAAACCCAACTGCTTTGAGGCCCAAATCGGGTCGATTGGCCAGCTCGCGAGCGACGATCACTCCAGCCTCTCCCGCCCCAACCAACAGCACGCGGTGGCGCTGACCACCGGGGGCCCGCTTCTTGCGATCGCTGAGCTCGCCGAACGTGCGCCACCCGGCGCGCACACCGACCAACCCGACGAATGCGAGCACGAAGTCTATTGCCAACGTGCTCAGCGGAATCATGTTACTCGTTGCTGGCAGCAGGTGTGCCAGCCGGAATCCAACCGCTAGGACCGATGACAGCGCGACGGCCAACAGGATTCGAGCGACATCGCGAATGTTGATATAGCGCCAAGCCATCCGCGGAATTCCCCACCACAGGAGCGCCGCATAGTGAAGCCCGAGAACGCACGGCCACGTCATCAGCGCCACGGAGCGAGCCACTTCCGGCACCTGAAATTCGAATCGCAACAGCCATGCCAGCCAATAGGCGGCGGAAATCACGGCCAGATCGATCAGGGCGCGCGCGGTACGACTAAATAAGCGAGACATCGAACAAAGCGTTAGAGAACGAGCGTCGGCGGCCGTTCATTTGGGGTACAGGGTACGCCAATTTCGTGGAGATGCACTCCTCGCAGACCACGGAAATCGTGATTTCTCTGGAGGTTCTCGATAGAATATTGTCGTGAACCCCTGGGCTCCAATTTGTGCTGTGTTGGCGTGGAGCTGTGGCTTTTCCCCATCGGCGATTACGGACGCCGGCGCAGACGCGACGGACTCGCGGCCCGATGCAGAGCCAATCCGGCGGGTAAAACAGGGCCTCATCGGGTTTTGGACGTTCAATGAGCCTAACGGCAGCCGCATCGCCGCGGATACCTCCGGTTCCGCCGATCCTGTGCCTCTGCAGGTCATCACCAGTCCCACCATCGCCGCCCCAACCTTTTCCGCCGGAGCGTTGGTCGTAGACCCTCCAGCGCGGCTGTTTTCCGCGCTCAGCACGCGGCTCAACGGCGACTGCATTAGCAAAGGTGCCGTCACCTTGGAGGTGTGGGCCAGGCCGTTGGTCGGAGACCCCAATCCCACAGATCCGCTGTTCGTCGCAGGTTTGGCTACCATGGTCCAAACGCGCAATATTGCGTTGCTCCAGGCTGGAACGCGTTGGGTAGGGCGGGTCCGCACCACGGCAGCAGCAGACGGAACCCCGGATCTAACCTCCACCAGCACGGTTTCCACGACCTCGTTCAGCCACATCGCTATCGTTGCGAGTGCAAGCGAACGGACCATGTACGTCGACGATGCCCCGCAGGCGGTGGGGACGCCGGGAACGCTGGACGCATGGGATCCTACCTACCCCCTCGCACTTGTAGACGAGTACCAACACGCCCGCATGTGGACCGGCACCCTCACTCTGGTCGCGCTCTACAACCGCGCGCTAACACCCGCTGAGGTGCACCAGAACTTTGTCGCTGGACCGCTGAACTAGTAAGTACCTCATGTCAGTGGTTTTGAACGGTTCGGGCCGCCGATCCAGCGCCGATCGCTTCGTTATGCTCCGTCGCGTTACCGCCAGTCTCATGATCCTGCACATCTTGTCTCTTCATGACATGCAGCAGTAGTTGAGTATTTCATAGACTTACG
>CAYQQM010000095.1:0-18026 GCA_964419605.1 uncultured Kofleriaceae bacterium
CTCCAACCTGATCGGCATGGGCGTGTTGCCGCTACAATTCGAGCCCGGGCAAGACGCCTTGGCGTTAGGCCTCACCGGCGACGAAATGATTGCGATCTCCGGCATTGCTGGCGGCGTTTCGCCGAAGAAGAGATTGACGGTCACTGCGGGGAACAAAACGTTCACAGCGATTGCCCGGGTCGACACGCCGCAAGAATCGGAATACATCGCCCACGGGGGAATCTTGCAATACGTGCTGCGCCAACGCGCCTCGGCCTAGTGTCGGCGGCGTTCGCTTCGAGCCACTAATGTGCTCGCGAGCTTGCCGGCGGCCTCGAGTTGGCGGATTTGGTCCCCGAGCGGCTTGACCCGCGCAAGGCTACGCTCGTCGTCGCGATAGCGATCGACAAGTTCGCCGTAGAGTTCGCGCACAACATCGCCATTGGGCGGGCTGGCGATTGCCGCACGGATCACGACCATGCGCCAGCGAAGCGCAAGTTCACCTTCCAGCTCATTGGCCAGTGCGTCCCCGGTTTGTCGCGCCGCCGCCACAGCAACGGGATCCGCCTCACAACTCTCGACAAGAGCTCTGAGGCGAGCGCGGCTGGAGGTCCCTACGCTGGCAGGCACGGAGTCTGCAGCGTAGCACGCACGCCCGCACAGGCCGGCCCGCTACTTCACGAACTTGAGGACGAACCGGTCGCTTGTGCCGCGTTTGGGCCCGGCAGCGTCGGGGGAACTGTTCCAGTCGCGCGGATCGCTGGGATTGCGCAGCACCTCGCTCTCGGCGGCAAGCGTAAATCCGGCTGCGCCGACCTCGCTCTTCACCAAGCTTTCGTCGATTCGGTGCAACGTGCCTGCGTCGCGACCGCCGCTGCCCACTTGTGCGCTGCTATCAACGATCGCGTATACGCCGCCTTTCTTTAGCGCAGCGTAAACTGCCTTGTTCATCGCGGCACGGTCGGCATCGGCATTCACAGCGTCGTGGTAGTTGAGCACCGTGATGACGAGATCGAGCTGCTTCGCTTCAGGAGGAAACGGCGCGTCGATGGGGCGCTCCACCACGACGACCCGCTGCATAACAGCCTTGGCGGCGCGTTCGCTCAATGGCTTGCGAGCCAGCTTGTCCATGGCTTCTTTGGTGTTTTGCGCATAGACAACGCCGCTGGATCCCGCCACGCGCGCAAGTAGCTCGGTCGTATAGCCAGTCCCGGCGAATAACTCGCCGATCTTCATTCCTGGCGCAACGCCAAAGAAGGCCAGCACTTCGCCAGGCTTGCGCCCGGCATCGAGGCGGCGATCCTCTTCACTGCGATCGGGCGCAGCGATTGCTGCCTTGATCGAATCGGGCACCGCGCCAGATGGATGATATGGAGCAATCGGCTGCGACGAAATGGGCTTCGAGGCACTAGCGATCGCCGCGGATCCAGCCGACCCCGAAACGACCGTAGGAGGAGGCTCTTTCGCCTCCTCCGGCCTTGATTGGTTGCACCCAGCGAGGAGTGCCACGATGACAGCGATTGATTTCATATTCATGTCCTTTGTGGGCGTGTGATTGGCTATTCGTCCTGCGCGAAGCTCTGAGCCAACTTTTCCAGCACTCCCTGATCCTCGAGCGTGGTGGTATCGCCGCGCGCCGCCGAACCCGATGCGACCTCGCGCAACAAACGCCGCATGATTTTTCCCGATCGAGTCTTAGGCAGGTTATCGGCAAATCGAATCTCTTCCGGCCGCGCCAACGCGCCGATCTGGGTCACGACATGATCTCTCAACGCCTTTGCCAGAGCGTCGTCGGCAGCGATCCCTTGAAGCGGTGTGACAAACGCGACGATCGCCTGCCCTTTCAAGTCATCGGGCCGTCCAACCACCGCAGCTTCGGCGACGTTAGGATGCGAAACCAGGGCGCTTTCAACCTCCATGGTTGAAAGCCGGTGCCCCGCCACGTTGATGACGTCGTCGACGCGGCCCATGACCCAAAAATATCCGTCGTTATCTTTGCGAGCGCCATCGCCCGCGAAATAGCAGTTTCTCACTTCGCCGAAATAGGTTTGCGAAAACCGCGGATGATCGCCGTAAATAGTGCGCAACATGCCCGGCCACGGCCTCTCGACGACCAAAAAACCGCCTTCGTTTGCATGGCATGGAGTGCCGTCCTTCCGCACGACGCTCGCCGCAATGCCAGGGAGTGGACGCGTCGCCGATCCGGGCTTGGTTGCGATCGCGCCGGGGACGGGAGAAATCATAATTCCGCCCGTTTCGGTCTGCCACCACGTATCGACGATGGGGCAGCGATTGCCTCCGATCTGCTCCCGGTACCACATCCACGCCTCCGGATTGATCGGCTCGCCAACCGTGCCGAGTAGCCGCAGCGAGGAAAGGTCGTGCTTGCCCGGCCAGTGGTCACCCCAGCGCATGAAAGCGCGAATCGCTGTAGGCGCGGTGTAAAATACACTGACGCCCCAGCTCGCGATCAAACGCCAAAACCGATCAGGCTCGGGGAAATTCGGGGCCCCCTCATACATTGCCACGGTGGCACCATTGGCCAATGGGCCGTACACAACGTAGCTGTGGCCCGTGACCCAGCCAATGTCCGCCGTACACCAAAAAATGTCGTCGTCCTTCAGGTCGAACACGAGTTTCGCCGTGTAGGCCGCGTACGTCAGGTATCCCCCAGTTGTATGCAAGATTCCCTTCGGCTTGCCAGTGGTTCCACTGGTATACAGCGCGAATAAGGGGTGCTCGCTGTCGAACGATAGCGCTCGATGGTGCGGCGACGCCGTGTCGACAACCTCGTGCCACCACGCATCGCGGGCGTGTGTGGCCACAGGGTTGCCACACCGTTTGACCACAAGCACCCGCTTGACGGTTGGGCTTGATTCGACCGCCTTATCGACGTTGGCCTTGAGCTGCACGATCTCGCCGCGCCGCCACCCGCCGTCGGCCGTAATTACGAGCTTCGCTTTACAATCGGCGATGCGGTCGGCAAGCGCTTCGGCCGCAAATCCGCCGAATACCACGGTATGTGGCGCGCCAATGCGGGCGCACGCGAGCATCGCGATGACCGCTTCGGGAATCATCGGCATGTAGATCGCAACGAAATCGCCCGCCGAAATTCCCAAGGTGGTTAACGCATTGGCCGCCCTGCAAACATCGCGGTGCAGTTGGCCGTACGTGATGACTCGCGTGTCTCCCGGCTCGCCTTCCCACATGAGCGCCGCTTTGTTCTTGCGCCAGCCCATCGCATGCCGATCGAGGCAGTTCACAGCGGCATTCAGTTCTCCGCCCGCGAACCAGGTTGCGTCGGGCAACTTCCAGTCGAGTACGCGGTGCCACGGCGTGGCCCATTCCAACTCGCTGGCCCGTTCCGCCCAAAATCCCTCGGGGTCCACCTGAGCCCGCTGGCACAGGCGGTCGTACTCCTCGAGGCTCTTGACGTGTGCCATCGCGGCAAAGTCAGCCGGCGGCGGGAAGCTGCGATTTTCGCTGAGGTGCGATTCAATGGTCTCAGGGGAGCCGGGAGGATGGGCGTTTGACATGGGTCATACTCCTTTACACGATGGCGACCGCATCGATCTCGACTTTTGCGTCGCGCGGTAAACGCGCAGCCTGCACGGTCGCACGGGCGGGTGGTTTCGCCGAAAACCGTTCGCCATACACTGCATTGACCGTGGCAAAGTCGTCCATATTGGCGAGGTAGATCGTCGTTTTTACAATATCGGCGAATTGAGCACCCTCAGCTTCGAGTACGGCGCCTAGGTTGTCTAGGCAGCGCCGCGTCTGGGCCGCGACGTCGCCCTCGATTAGTGCCCCAGTGTCGGGGTCGATCGCGATCTGGCCGCTGCAAAAAATCATGCGCCGGTCGCCTACCTGTGTGCTGGTTGCCGGCGAGTACGGCCCGATCGCTGAAGGTGCCTTGCTCTGCTGCATCCTCTGGTCCTACACCAATTGACACCTGCCTGGCCGCGTTGCTACACAGCTATCGACCAGGGCGCTTAACTCAGCGGGAGAGTGGTTCCTTCACACGGAACAAGTCGCAGGTTCAATCCCTGCAGCGCCCACCACCTATCTGTGATTGTTGACTGCAGAGGCGACCGGTGCGGTGCGCGGGTCCTTGAACTCGTGGGAGCACGCATGGCTGGTCGCTCAAACCGGCGCGACGCCACATTCCGGGCGTCGCACTTCCACTCGGCGCGCTGGTAACCGAGCTGAAACACGTGCGCCAGCAGCAGGAGGGTCGCCTCGCGTGACGCCCCTGTGCCCTGCGCAATCGGACCATACCAGATGCTGCCTAGCTCAATTTTTAAGTGCGCCGGATGGTTGGCGATCAAGTTCGCGACCCCTACCGGAACTGCCGTGGCGCGATCGCGCACAACAAACGGGCGCCCGTCGTCTGCATGAACTTGTGCGGACAGCCAAGCTCCAAGCGACGCGGGATCGGAAAACGGGCCTCCCGACATGTAGCGCCAAATCCGGGCCTCCGGATCATAGGCCTCGATGCGACGACCGTCGAGCTCGAATGCAGTTCCGCATGAAACCGCGTAGAGCGGGTCGACATCGCGCGCAAGGTCAAGCGGCAGAAGCTCGACGTGCGGGCCGCGCAGTTCGACAGCTTCGGGCTTCCGCGGCAACAAAGCGCGTCGCGCCAAAACAACGTCGGGCAACGGTGAAACGGGCGGCGGCAACGACGTGGGCATTGGCGCCATTGTGCCGGAACTGCGCGATCGATCCACCTCCGCATTCCCCCTGCGGGAGTGCTGCACACCCCGGCGACCCTGGCGACCCTGGGAAGTCCCTGACGAGGGAGAAGTCCCTGACGAGGGGCGGAGCCAGGACTATCGATGGCGGAACCGGCGCTACGACCGAGCGCGTTTGGCGGACTGTGCCAAATCGAGCAAGTGCGGCAGCGATAGGGTGTCGAGCTTGGTCAGAAAGGCTGAATCCTTGGACTTCTTCCGATCGCTGCCAATCTTGGCGATCAGTTTTGCTCGGTCGCCAAACGTGGCAGCAACGGTTTGCACGACGCGCTGCAGGCGCAGCAATTGGCTATTCGAGGCGGTGCGAAGCCGATTGACAATCGCCGCTGTGTCCTGATCCGGCTTCGCCAACGCCGGCGCCAACGACTTCGCGAGCTCCTCCTTTGAGGAGTGTTTCGCAAGCAGGCGGGCGCGAGGATGGCGTTCGGCCGACTTCCCCTTCGGCGCCGCGGACTTGACCACCTTCTCGGCATCGGTCTTTGCCTTCTTGGGGGAACTGGATTTCTTCTCTGTGCTTTTGGTGGCCATTGGTTACCTTCTACGACCCCGCTGATCCGGATCCGGATGTTGGTGTTTGGGGCGGCGAAATTTGCGCCGAGCCGCCGCCGCCGTCAAGCGCCGAAATCAGCTGATTGACCTCTTCGGCGCCGAGCTTGGCCGCAAACCGCACGGTCGTGCACTCCGACGGCCCTACGGGACAAGCCGCGGAGATCTGAACCTTGCTGACGATCGAACCCAACGATTTGGCCTGGGCAGCCATTCCGAGGGCGGATAATTGAATTTTTGCGAATGATTCTAGTGCCTTGGAATCCGATCCGGAGGCCATTACCGCACCGAGTTCAGCGGCCGCCCCGCCACCCGTAGGATCGAATGAAGCAAAAAATGCCCGCGGACCACTGCTCAGGCTACCCGCCATGACCTTTATGAGGCCGTCCCGTACCCGAACATCTACCTTACCCACAGCCCACATCGGCGCTCGCTGGTTGGCCAGGCCGATCCACTGGGCCATGTCGGGATGATCCAGGATTTTTTTTCCGGCTCCGACTGCCTCGACAACAAACGACTCAGTCGCGCCTAAAATCACGGTGTCTGCGCGCCCAAAGGCAAAATACATGACGCGATTGCCTTGCTTGGCCTCGTACAGCGTCTTATTGGGAGCGATCGGCTTCGCGGTCAGTGAGCCGCCGCCCTTCCCGACCATCGCGCGAACGCAGGCGGCAAATTCGGTCTCGACAAAGCGACCCGAAGCCACAACCAGCACCGGACCGGTGCCAGGCTGAGGCTGCGCGTGCGGTCCAATGGCGAGGCTGACATGACTCAACTGTTTCGCGTCGAGCTTGCACCGGTCGCGCAGCTCTGCCCACCGCGCAGCAAGTGCCGGATCGCGGGCTAATAGCTGTTCAAACGCCCTCGTTACCAGCGGGGCGTTCATGATGCGCCGAAGGTCCGCAACGATCACGACTTCGGCGGAAGCTGGCACCGCTGCAAGTCCAGAAACCTCAGGCGCGACCCTAGTCTTCGACGACTCGTTGGAGCACGCTACACTCGCAAGACCACACGCAGCGCCGATGATCAACGCCGAAATCGGGACACCCGAGCGACTCGCGCCCACCCTATTCCGCGACGAGAACAGCACTAGTTCTGTGCCGGAATCGCTCCGCCCAACATTCCGCCGAGCATGCCGCCAACCATGCCGATCAACCCTTTCAACTTTTGGTTGCTCATTGCGACCGTTACCTTCGCATCGCTACCCTCGGTCGCGACGTCGAGAGTATCGAACATCGCTTTCACCTGGGCGTTGCCGGTTTGAGCTTTCGCCATGTTGACCAGCTGGGTAGCTTCCTCTGGGGTGCCCAAACGAACGCGCAGATCAAGCGCCAGCCCGTCGGTGACATTTAGCGAGCCGAATACGGCTTTGGGTTTCACTCCCATCGCACTAGCCTTGCCCAACGCAGGAGAATTGCCGTTAATCAGCATCCAAAGCGACTGTCCCGGCTTGATCTTCGAGTGCATTTCCATGAACGCCGAAGACGATTTCAGTCCCGAGCCAGCCGACAGTGCGGCCTTCACGCCTTCTTTGGTTCCCTTTTCGCCGATGACTCCCACCATGGTCGTTTCATTGACAAACGTAAGGGCAACGTTTGAGCCACTTTTGTCTTTCACCGTAAAGACATCGCCGTCGATCACAACTTCGCTACCGTTCTTTGCGGCCTCTGCTTTTAACTTGTCGCTGCAACCCATGACCTTTGCTTTGCTCGGGCCGTGAACCACGAGAACGCCATCGGGCTTGCCACCGTCGAGGCCGCGCATCCCTATCGAAAACGATTTCAGTGCGTCGAGGGGATCAAAGCCGCAGGCAGCTTTCATCTCCGCGAGCCCACCGGACATCTTCTCCTTGAGCTTGGGCGAATACTCCTTCCACAGCGCGCTTTGCTGCAATTGCGCAAAATTGAACCCGAGCACAACCTCAGAGTCCGCGGGAAGCAGCGCTAGGTCATCGGAAGCCGCAGCAACTTGCCCCGGTGGGCCGATGAGCTTGCCGTCGGAGTTCGCAGCGTTCTTTGCGTCGTCCTTCTTTTTGCACGCCGCGGCCCCCATCCCAACGATAGCGACGACCGCGACGAGCCAACCAATGCGAAAGCGAACCATGTTGTATCTCCTTGGACCCGCTCAGTTTGTGGATAGGCGGTCCTGCACGTTGCGCCCGAATAGCCGGACTGCGCGCTTATAACACG
Source organism: uncultured Kofleriaceae bacterium (assembly GCA_964419605.1). Taxonomy (GTDB): domain Bacteria; phylum Myxococcota_A; class Polyangia; order Haliangiales; family Haliangiaceae; genus JABFXX01. Next base: position 7,469 of record CAYQQM010000095.1, read on the forward strand.
CGCACAGGCTCAGTGCGCCGATCTGCCCCCGGTAGTGGTACTAGTATGTTCCATGCCGTACCAGCGCTATCGTTTGCGCGACACCGATGTGTGGGCCAAAGTCGACGCAGCAGGGAACTTGGTTCCCGACGGAACCGGCCGCGTAGAGATCGTCTATAAGCCCATCGCCGGCGCAAAAACGTACCGAGCGGGATCTCGCAACTTGTCGAGCCCTAGCGGTCCACTGATCGAGATCCCGGCGGAGGTGGCTGTCAACGCTGCCCTCCCCTCGTCGGAGCCCAACCGCAATGGGCCGGCATCCGGAGGGGAAAAAGTCAGCAAGACCAGCGCGCGTGAAAAGGGCCCGGCGCAGAACGCGATTCACGTCTGGACCGACGGCGGAGCGGCCCCCAACCCAGGACCCTCAGGTGCCGGAGTGGTCATCGTCGATGGAGATCGAACGACCGAGATCGCAGAGTTTTTGGGCCACGGCACGAACCAGATCGCCGAGCTAACAGCCATCCTCATTGGCCTGTCGCGGCTTGAGTCGCGCGATCGCCCCGTGGTGGTGTACTCCGACTCCGCCTATTCGATCGGATTACTGACACAAGCTTGGAAAGCCAAAGCCAACGTCGAACTCGTCGCAAACCTCCGCGCTGTGTGTCGCGAATTTCGGGACCTGCGATTCGTAAAGGTCGCAGGTCATGCGGGCATCCCGCTCAACGAGCGCACCGACGCCCTCGTTGCAAAGGCCATCCGCCACGGCCGCTAAGATCAGTTCCCCGTACGTTGGTGACCACCCCGGCGGCGAGATCCAACCCTGATCAAAATGCCAATGGAATGAGTTTTGTTGTTTTGGCGCCAAACTCCATCCACCGAGGTTCTCGTGCCGCAGTAGGTTGCTGTGCCGGCCGGCGCTGCTCCGGAGCGAATCGTCTGCTGCGTCGCTGGGGCACCTCTCCGATAGCTTGGCGGAGCGGTCAGTCCTGCTAGAGTCGGCAGTAATGAAGCTTTTTGGCACCATCTCAGTGCGAGTACATGGCGAAGCCGTTGCTCGACAGGGACTAATGGATCGGCTTCGTACATGGTTCGGCGGAAAAGCGCGCGACAGCGGAAAAGTGCGCGCATCGCTGCGCGCCGCCGGGGTGCTCGACGCCGCTCGAGACGCGCTGCGAACCATCGGGGTGTCGAACGCGGTCGCGTTAATTGTCGACGATATCACGCTGTTTCACGACAAACACGGACGCGCCGACGACCTGGGCGATCTGTTTCTATCGTTCTACGAACATGAGGCTGCGCTTGACGATGGCTTCGACTTAATTCGGCTTACCGTCGAGCATGAGGAGGCAGGCCTCCACCTGGTGCTCGAGCTGCAAGCGCGCAGTCTGCACCCAGCCAGCGACCCTGCGATGCGCGTCGTGATCTCGGGACGCAGATCCGACCTAGAACCACGACCCGGTGAGACCGCGGACAGCTATCGGGCACGCATCGAGCCGCTGACCAAAGATCCGACCTCCATCGAGGTTACGAGGGTTCAGTTTGAGGCGTTCGTTTCCCGGGTCCGAGATGCGCTGCATACCGCGATGCCGGAGGCAGCGGTGAACGTGGTGACCGCCCAGGCGCGCATCGCTCGACCGGAACCCGACAACCGCGACCGGCCGAGCACCAATGAGCCCACGGCCCGTAACTACGACCCCTATGTCGAATATTTCCCCAGCCCCATGTCGAGTATGCTCAACATGATGATGTGGTCGTCGATGTTTTCCATGATGCACACCCCTAATGTGGTGGTGGTGAATTCCGACAATGTACCCACTGGCCACGCCGCGGATCCTGGCATCGAGCACGCCGACCCGGTACATAGCGACTATGCGGAATCCGCTTCGCCAGAGGGGCGGATCGAAGCAGACAGCGCTACCGACAGCGGCGAGGGCAGCTCCAGCCCAGAGGGTAACGCCGGGACCGACTTTGACGGCGGTGACTTTGGCGGCGGTGACTTTGGCGGCGGTGACTTTGGCGGCGGTGACTTTGGCGGCGGTGACTGGTAGAGTACGCCTCCGGGTTTTTTGCTGACAACAATCGAAAAAGCCTTGTTTTTCTAGCAGATGGAACAGCTACTAGTAGGCGAGCTCCTAATCCGATGAAACCTCCGCCGAATATGTACCTCTCTCCCATCCCAGAGAGCACTTCAGCGTCTGCGTACCGCGTGGAGGAACCGACCGAAGTCAGCCCAATCGCGGTAGGCGAAGCGGATGAAATGCCAACCGACCGCGAAAAAACGGATCTAGACGCAGTTGCCGAGCTAGCTGTTGCTCATCGCCTCATCGTTGCCGAACTTGAAAAGCGCATTATCGGGCAGCGCCGCGTCATCGATCAGCTGCTCGTCGCGTTGTTTGCGCGGGGCCACACGCTATTTGTGGGGGTTCCTGGCTTGGCCAAAACGCTGCTTATCTCCACGCTCGCCGAAACCCTTAACCTTTCGTTCCAGCGCATCCAGTTCACCCCCGACCTGATGCCGGCAGACATCACCGGAACCGAAGTGCTCGATGAAGATCCTGCAACCAATCGTCGACAGTTCCGCTTTATCAAGGGGCCGGTGTTTGCAAACCTCGTGCTCGCCGACGAGATCAATCGTACACCGCCGAAGACGCAAGCCGCGCTCCTTCAGTCGATGCAGGAGTACCGGGTAACGGTTGGCGGGGCGACGTATGATCTCCCACTTCCGTTCCTCATCTTCGCTACCCAAAATCCCATCGAGCACGAGGGGACCTACCCGCTTCCCGAAGCTCAACTCGATCGATTCATGTTCCAACTCGACGTCGACTACCCGAGCGAAGACGAGGAGGAAGCGATCGTCCGTCAGTACACGAGCAATCTCCGCCCTGCGCTGTCGCGAGTGCTGTCGCCACAGCGAATAGTGCAACTCCAGGACCTCGTTCGTCGAGTACCAGTTGCCGATCACGTCGTGAAGTACGCGGTTGCGCTCGCCCGTGCAACGCGACCGTCTACACCCAATGCTTTCGGCTTCGTAAGAGAAGCGATTTCTTGGGGCGCCGGACCGCGTGCGTCCCAATTTCTCGTTCTGGCGGCAAAGGCACGCGCGATTTTGCACGGGCGCTTCGCCGCGTCCGTCGATGATGTGGCAGCACTCGCGCGGCCAACTCTGCAACACCGGATGATCCTCAATTACCGGGCAGAGGCGGCAGGAGTCCGCACCGGTGATTTGGTGGATCGGATTCTTGCTGTTGTCGCACCGTGAGCCAATCGGAGCTTGCCCCAGATGTTCTTGCTCGGATCGGAGGTTTATCGATCAGAACGCGCATGATTGTAGAAGCAGCAGTTTCGGGCTTGCACCGCGCCAGCTTGCATGGCTCCAGCGTCGAATTCACCGAACACAAGGAGTATTCGCCAGGCGACGAATTGCGCCATATCGATTGGAAAGCGTATGCGAAACTCGATCGCTACTACGTAAAGCAATACGAGCAGGAGTCGCAACTCACGTTCCACTTGGTACTCGATGCATCGGCTTCGATGAACTTTGCGGGCGGCGGGCAAGCGAAGCTCGAATATTCGGCGCTCTGCCTTGCGGCCCTTGGACACCTGGCCATCCAACAACAGGATGCCGTTGGACTTGTGGCAAGCGGCGACCGCGAACTCGATGCGGTGGTCCCACCGCGCACTGGAACACCGCATCTGCATGACCTGCTTAAGGTCTTCGATCAGCTGATGACACGCGGCGGCAGGGGCGATCAGTCCCCGGCGGAAGCGCTCGACCGGATCGCGGAACTGGCCCGTTTCCCGAGGGGACTTGCTTCCGGGCGAAGACGCAGATGCTTGATCGTTCTGGCCTCGGACCTGTTCGATCCCGACGACAAAACCATCAGCGCGTTGTGCGCATTGCGGTGCCAAGGCCACGACGTAGTCGTCTTGCACGTACTGGACCCTCACGAGCGAACGTTTCCGTACGATGGCCTGACCGAATTCAACGCACTGGAATCTGGGGCAAAGATGCTCGTCAACCCCGCCGCAATCCGACGCGACTACGTGGAGCGAATGAATGCGTTCTGCGCGCGGTGCCGCAACGCGTTCGCTGAGTCTGGGGTCGACTATCACGCTGCGACTACGGATCAGCCCCTCGAACAGACACTCCTCGACGTCCTGATCGCGCGATCCGAATCCCAGATGCGCCGCAAGAGAACCGCTAGGTAATGCACTTCCTCGCTCCGCTCATGCTGCTCGGATCACTCGCGATTGGGATTCCCATTGCGATCCACTTCATGGGTCGCCGCCGGGCCCGCATTGTCCCGTTCGCCGCGCTCGAATTCCTCCTGGCTACCAAGCGCGATACCGCACGGCAATGGGGGTTGCGGGAACGGCTTCTGCTCGCGGTCAGAGCACTGGCGTGCCTGGCGATCGCGGTGGCACTCGCAAAACCATTTACCGCGTGCCAACAGCCGACCCCGCAGGTCACGCGAGGAGAACAGGCCGCGGTGATCGTTATCGACGACTCGTTCGGCGCTGGATATTCGGTCGATGGACGGCCGTGGATCCGGCGCGCAGGCGACGAAGCGCGGCGAATCTTGAGCCAATTGGGTCCGGAGGCGGAGGTCGCCATTGTTCAGACTTCTACAGGCGCCGAACAGCCGTCGGAGCTGACGCGAAACCACCTGCGACTCCGCGACCAGCTGCTCGCACTCGAACCCTCCGCGCGTCCCGCCGATACCACACGTGCGCTGGCACGAGCATCCCAGCTGCTCGCCGCTTCTAGCTCCGCGCGGAAAACCGTGTTTTTGTTGTCGCTGTTGGCCCAGGGCGGATTCCTGACCCCCGAACCAGCGTGGGGGCGCGATGGACCTACCCTCGTAACGCGCGACCTTCGGCCGCGTCCGCTATCGAACATCGCGATCACTCAGCTACGCGTCGATCCTGACTCAGGTACCGGTACGCGGGGTGTCGCGATTGACGCGGAGGTCCAAAACTACGGTGAGCTTGCAGTCGCGGTTGAAATCTCGCTGTCCATCGGCGATCGGGTCGTCGCCCGCGGCCAGTTGGAGCTCGGCGCTCGCGAGCGAAAGGCTAAGCGGTTTCTGGCCACGTTACCCCCCGGAACGCGCGCCACCGATGCGGTGGTTTCGTTGAAGGGCAACGACGGTCTGGACATCGATAACGTTCGCTATGCTCGTGCGTTGCTTCGCGATGACGTTCGGGTGCTGCTTGTCGATGGAGACCCTCGCACGGTCCGCCATGATGATGAGCTGTTCTATCTCGAGGCCGCGCTGCGTCCAGGCGACCGCGAAGACAGCGGAGCACAAGTTCGCACGATTACCTCCGATGAACTCGCTCGTTTGGTCGAGTCGTCGCAGCGCGACCGCGCAGCGTCAGCGATCGAGCTGAACGACTTCGACGTAGTCGTGATGGCCAATGTGCCCGCATTACCTGGGGAACAGGTCGCTCGGCTGTATCGCTGGGTCCGCGACGGCGGCGGTCTCTTGATTGCGACCGGCGATCGCATCGATGCGGCCGCCTACGACCGCACGATGCTTCCATTGCTACCTCAGAGCCTTCGCGACCCGATCGACACCACTTGGGGCGCCTCCTCCCAAGACCGCGACAGCCGCGCGCTTCATCTTGTGAAGTGGGAAGCCAATCACCCAATTTTCGCGCCATTCGGAAAAGCCGCGCCCGAGATCGCCGACGCAAAGTTCTTCAAGGTCGCTGTTCTCGGGCCCACATCGCGCCATCCCGACACCCCGAATCAAGACCGCTCGGTCCTGGCGCGCTTCAGCAACGATGGACCCGCGCTCATCGAGACATCCATCGGCTCCGGTCGTACCCTGCTGTTCACATCAACACTGGATCGCGACTGGAACGACTTTCCGATTCACGCGGGCTATTTGCCGTTCGTGCACCAAGCGATTCGCCACCTTGCGCGCAAGCATGGTCCAACGCGGGGTAGGGATTATCTCGTGGGAAGCTCCGTCACCGTACCGACAGGAGACCTCAAGAAGCTCGAAATCCGCGGCCCCCATGGGATCAGCGCTGTATTCGAGAGCGATCGGCTGGCAAATCGCCGCGCCGTTCGATTTGGTCGCACCGACCATCCTGGAATTTATCGCGTCATCGGCACCGACCAAACGGGGGTAACTCGCCAACACGACGAACTCGCATTCGCCGTAAACGTGGACCCACGCGGATCTGACCTGGCCGAAGCCAGCCCCACTGCGCTACCCAGGTCTGGATCAGGGGGGAGTGGAATAGCGACCAGTAACCAACGCCGCGTTGAACTGTGGCATGCTCTCGCCGCCCTCGTACTGTTGCTCCTTCTCGCGGAAGGCGTCCTGGTCCAGCGATAGCGATGCGACTTCGACTACCGCGCCGCGCCCGAAAGCCGATCCGCCAGGCGCTGATGGTCAGCGCAGCCGATGCGGCCCACGGGAGGCTGCGGGCGTCGGACTTGATTTGCGAGGTGCGCTGCCTTCATCGCTCGAACGCGAGCGGAGGACTCGAGGACGCGCCCGCGCAGCTCCGCGTCTGTTTCGCATGCTCTCTCAAGCGCCTCGGCCGCAAGGGCCTGATGGTCGACGTTTTCGCACAATAGCAATACGTCGCAACCGGCGCGAATCGCAGCAACCGCAGCCCGATCGACGCCAACGTGGGCGCTGATCGCTCGCATGTCCAAGTCGTCAGAAACGATCACGCCGCGGTAGCCGAACTGCGCGCGCAACAAGTTCGATACGACTCGCTCCGACAGCGTAGCCGGCCGCGTAGCATCGAGCGCCGTGAACACCACATGAGCAGTCATAATCATAGGAAGCGCTGTAGAGGCCGCGGCCCGAAACGGAGCCAGCTCGACGGCGTTTAGTCGCTCCCAACTGTGAGCGACGCGCGGCAGTTCGAGATGGGAGTCGGTGTCCGTATCGCCATGACCTGGAAAATGCTTGCCACATCCGAGCACCCCGGCAGCATCCAGACCGCGCGCAAAGGCGAGCGCACGCCGCGCAACCGTGTCGGCGTTCGTGCCAAACGCACGATCCCCGATGATCGGATTGGCTGGGTTGGTATGAACGTCCAGCACGGGAGAAAAATTGATGTCGATGCCGAGCGCACGCAGCTCATCGCCCATCGCAGCTCCGACCTGCTCGGCGATGAACAGGTCCTCTGGAACCCGCCACCGGTCGAGGGCCATCATCGGCGGCCACCGCGTCGCCGGCGCTCGAATGCGTTGGACGGAGCCCCCCTCATGGTCAATCGCGATCAACGCGGGGCTCCCGTCTGGAGCGTGGCGGTGCAAGTCGCGTGTCAGCTCGAGGAGCGCGGCCAGGTCGCATCTCTCCTCCGGACCCGTGAATGCAAGATTGCGCTTGAACAAGATCGTTGCGCCATACCGCCCGGCATCCAGGTCAGCGGCGAGCCGCGACGGCAATGACGTCCCAGCGAAACCTACCCACAACAGCTGACCTATGTCGTCGCGCACCCTCACGACCCGCTAACAAACGATGTGGCCTCGCCGGCTAGCTCCAGACGCAGCGCCGCCGCCGAGGACGTATAAACGACAAGGGAGCGAACGGTTGGAAACTTGAAGGCCAACACCAGATCCCGACGACCGTCGCCATCGAGATCAAGCACGCCAAGAACATCGAAGGCGACCGCCGACTTCTTATCTGCAGCTTTTCCGGGATCCGCGGCGCGCGGTAGCTGGATGTCGTAAAGTTGAAAGGACGGCCGGCACGCCTGCGCTGCACCCTTCGTTCCGATCCACTCCGCAGCAGGGCCTCGAATTCCGTCGAGCACCCCCGCGATCGGAAATGACTCGACCTGTCCATCGCCGTCCACGTCGATCACGATCTGGTCCGCTACCCGGCATGCTCCACCGATTTCGTACCTCGGTACGTGCGGCGGATCTCCAGGGTTGATGAGTTCGCCCACGGCGACGCCACAGCCGCGAGTTGCCGCGTCGCACTTCGGTTCTGGCGTCCGCAGAGCAACCGGTCCGGATGTTGGTTTCGCGATCGCGGCGGACGTACAGGGCGCCGACCCCACATACGTCCCTGTGGCAACGTGTTGCCTGAGTCCCACATCGACGATTCCGAGCGTGTCAAACGTTCCTGCCACGCCGCCATCGATGCCAAACACCGCAAAGCGCGGCACGCTGCCGCGCTCGACGGCACGACCGACCTCGATCGCGTTGTCCGTCCAACCGATCCCGCGCATCACCAGCGGAGCTACAGCCGGACGACCACCCGCTCCATCGGGGCACATCTCGCCGATCACCACGTGGCGAAGGCGTTCCACGCGACTAGGCCTCGACGCCATCCCCACCGCACCCGGCCGATCGCTTGGCGGAGACGGGGTAAATGTCGGCCCACATCCCCAGGACATGATCGTCGCGGTTGCGATACTCCAGGCAACGCGACAGCGAATTCGGCGGTCTATGGTCACGAGTTGATCATACCGCGCGTAGGACCCCATTCGCGAATTCGCAATGCCGTGCGATTGACCTCGGCTTTCGCGTCGTGCATATAGTCCGCAACCATCGTCAGGACCTACGGAATTCCCCCGCCATAATCATGCGTTACTATCGATCTACCTACGCATTCCCTCAGCGGGAATGCTGCGCACCCCGGCTTCGCCGAGGTTATCAATCAAGCCTTGTGAAGCACATCGCGCCCACCGCAATTCTTGGGGCGCTCGTTGCCGCTTCCATCGGCGGGGTCGCCCACGCGCAAATGGGCCCCGGAAGCATGGGCGGCGGTATGGGGCCAATGGGCACCGGTCCGATGCAGCCCTCGGGAGACGCCAAGAAAGAGGGAGTTGCCGAGGCCGCGCCCACAACACCAAGCCTGCTGCCGACCAATCCTACACTGCCGCCACCCAAGGCGCGCCGCAAGCGCTGGCAGCTGTTTGAGATGGGCGGCTATTTCCGGCTGCGAACTGATTGGCTCAAGAATTTCAATCTCGGCTTCGTCGATGACCCGGCGCTGGGCGGAGCGCCCTTCCCTCGCGTCCTGGGCTGCCAATCAACGCTGGCCAACCGCCCCTGCAACGACTCGGTGTCGAGCGCAAACATACGACTTCGCCTCGAGCCCACATTCAACATTAATGAAACCACGTCAGTGCACGTGCAAGCCGATATCTACGACAACCTGATCCTCGGCTCGACGCCGATCGGCGAAGACTTGTCTGGAACTTACACCGACGCCAATCGGCCACCTTTGGCCGCGTTTGGAGGCTCGCAGTCGCCTCCCACTCGGGGCGTAAATAGTGATCGCGACGCCATCACGGTGAAGCGCGCGTGGGCCGAAATCGGTACACCGCTAGGAATTCTAAAAGCGGGTCGTATGCCCAACCATTGGGGATTGGGAATCTGGGCCAACGGTGGCGGAGCCGACCCGATTAACGGCACATACAACTACGACGCCGATTACGGCGACACCGTGGATCGAGTTAGCTTCTCGGCGCAAATACCCGGCACCCCGCTGCGCGCGATGGTCGGCTCGGATTGGAACGCGACGCGCCTAGTCTCGAACCAAACCAGCGCCAATAAAGGCCGCGAGGCCCATCCGTTTGACCTCGATGACAGCGACGACGTCAACGGGTGGGTCGGGGCGATCTCGAAGATGGACTCGGCCCAAGATTTCCGCGACGCTGTTGACCGGGGCGACGCGGCGTTCAACTATGGAGTGTATTTCGAGTACAAGACCCAGGACTGGGACGTCGACCTGACGAATTTCAAACTGGGCGGCGCGCTTGATCCGGCGCGCTATGTACCGCGCTCGCTCAAGACCTATTCGCCAGACCTTTGGGCCAAGCTCGCGGTAGGCAGCTTTTTGATCGAGGCTGAAGTGGTCGGCCAGCTAGGAAGCGTGAACTCGCTGAGCGACCAGGGCATCAACGCGAGTGCGAAAATCCGCAAGTTTGGGGGGGTGGGCCGGGGTACCTGGAGTGGCCTCGACGGGAAACTGCGACTCGGTGTTGAGGGCGGTTTTGCTACGGGTGACCAATGGGAAAACAACCCGCAAGGCGCAACGAACATCGCGTACGCCAATCGGCTAGGCGATCCGTCGGTCTGCAACGCCCAACGTTCCTGCACGCTGACCCAGTTCATGTTCAATCGCGATTACCGCGTCGATATGATCTTATGGCGCCATCTTGTGGGTGCGGTCACAAACGCCGCCTACGCCAAGCCGTTTCTCCAGTACGACCTCACCAAGTCGATCATGTTCAAACTCGCAAACATTACCTCTTTCGCTCTCAAGCCCGTGTCCACGCCTGGGAATTCCACGCTCTACGGCACAGAATTCAACGCCGATCTCGGACTGTCAACAAACCGAATCTTCGCAGGCATCGCCTACGGCGTGCTATTTCCGTTTTCCGCGATGAACCACCCGGCTGGGCTCGGCTACGGAACCTCGGCGGACGGAACGATTTCCAACATCGGCGATGCAGCGACAGCGCACACGGTTCAACTGCGACTCGTCCTCGCGCTCTAGTACCTCGCCACAGGGAAGATGATTGGTTCCGGTTGCCGAGGCGCGCCGAGCGCGAGGCTTGCGGAGTAAGCGCTACTGGCGGTACTGGC
>CAYQQM010000096.1:0-17387 GCA_964419605.1 uncultured Kofleriaceae bacterium
CTCGGCGCGGCTCAGCGACCGGGGTGGTCACCAACTTACGGGGAACTGTACTTAGGCACTGTCCCTTAATGTGCGCTTCGTCGGCGTCTCCGGGCCGCCAGAAAACGACGCTTCTTCAGACCTGACCCAACGCCTCCATCCGGTGGTTGTGGTGGTCGTTCAGGGCGGGCTCAGGCGCCGGCGACCGTCGCGTACCGCACGACCCGCTCGCTTAGACCGTTAACACCGCTGCAAAATTTAGGGTCGGTGGGCCCGCCACGTAAGGGTCGGAATCGCAAAACGGTTCATCTTGCCATAGAAAAGATTGATCTTGACGAAGAAAAGTTCTATCTTGACAACGAAAAGATAAACCGCTACCCACATTGCATATGACAACGATCATTCGAGGCACCTACTCAAACTCGCCGCGGCCACGCATCGCGCTGGCAAGTCTCGGCTTTGCTCTACTTGCGGCCTGCGGCGATTCGCCTGCTGCATCGCAAGCACAACAGCTTGCGTTCGAGTTCACAACAGCCCCTGGTCTCGAGACCCATTGGTGCCAATACGCCAAGCTTCCCGACCGCGTGGCTGCAGGTCGTGCAGGAGACGGCACTAGCGCCACTGCCTTCCGTTGGTCTTGGCAAAACGCGCATCACTGGGCGATGTATCGAACCTTGCCTACGTTGCCCGAAAACGTATCGTTGAACGAACCCTTTGACTGTTTCCTGCCCGGGGCCATGCAACACGCTGCAGCGAGTTCTCTCATCCTAGCGGGGAGCGAAGTCGGTGAGCAGGTGTTCCCGGAAGGCACCGGATTTACGTTTCTGCCTGGAGAAATCGTCCTCGTTCAGCTCCACAGCCTCAACACGCAGGACCGGCCGGTGATGGCACGCCTCAACCTGGAGATTGAGATGGCCGATCCAAAGGATGTCGCGAATCCGTTGGGACTCATTCAGTTCTACGACCCCTATATCGTTGCCGAAGGACAAGGAACAAGCACAGCGCACATGCGGTGCCGAATTCCTCGAGACATGACAGTCTTGTTTAGTACGACTCACCAGCATCAGCGAGGCACTGGCGTGGACGTCTTTCTCGATCCCCCTGCCGCAGCTCGCGCGTCCACCCCGTTTCTCACGAGCAAAGATTGGGAGCACCCCGTCACTGCGAATGACCCCATCCAGTTGGGAGCGAACTCGTACGTACGGACCCGGTGTCAAATGCGAGGAGATGGCAAGGCGGCTTTTCAAGGCCAGAACAAACTCACCGATGAGATGTGCATGTTTATCGCCTACTACTACCCAGCGATTGCCGGGGCCGAAGGCACGGCGTTCGAAAACTGCGTCGACAGTGCAGTGCCCGGCGGTGTCGGAGACGAATATGGAGTTGGCACTGCCACGTGTGCGCAGACCTCGGCGTGCGTACAGGCATGTTCACCTGCGGATTTCCCCCGCCCGGGTGACGGGCGTATCGACGTAGGAGCCTGCTACCAGAAATGCATCGTGAATTCGTGCCCCTCTGCCGGTGCACCATTCAGCGCACTATCAATGTGCGTGCAAACCAAGTGTTCCGAGGCGTGTAGCCAAGGCGGCGACTGTGCTAGCTGCGTGGCCACGCAATGCGGCAGCGAGTATGGGACTTGCCAGGCTCAGACCTGCTCCTGACCGGCGTGGCTTGATGGGCTCCTTGGACTGGATCCTCGACGGCCAACCCATGGCGGGTCGCAGGCGGGGTGCGGCGCTATCCTAGCGGGGACGTTTGTCGTCGTCGAATAGCGGGTTGGAAAGGACCCGGTCGGACCGTGGGGGCCGTGAGGAGTTGGCCGGGGCGATTGTTACTTGTCGCAGACGCCGTCGTTATCGGCATCTGCGCAGGTCACGCAGTTCGCGACGATATGGGTATCGGGCGCCGGCGCCGCAGTCCGCTCAACGGCGAGCACCTGGTGCAGCTTCTTGGTACATCGCACCGTGTCGACTTCGATCGCCCAGCAGGGTTTGTTGGTCGAAGAAGCAGGAGCACCTGCGTTGTTGCAAGCGGGCAAAACGGTCTCGCTCTGGTTGGCCTTGCCATAGTGCAACACGTCTGACACCGAGCACTCGTATTGGGCTCCCGCGGTGTTGGGGTCGACGTCCGCGAGGGTACCTTCGATGCATGGATCGCCGAATGCGTACTTGAGCAGCTGACCGATCTGGGTGAGCCCCCCTGACAGGTCTCGCTGACAAATGGTGGAGAACGTCGAACGGTCTGGGAACGAGTCGAGGAATTGTTTGATCCGAACCGGTGGATCAGCCACCTCGGGCTTGCCAAGCGCGTTGGTATACGTGCACGAGTGGGCGAGCGCTGGAACGGGTGTGTCACCAGCTTTAGGCGCGCGGAGCTCAACTTCAAATGGTTCCTCGGTGCCCATGATGCCGGCGACGATCACCTTCTTTGGATCGTCCGGCTTGAGGCTCTTGAAGAACGTTACGTAATCTTCCACCTTCGTTAAGTATTCCGAAGTCTGACTCGCGCGGCACGACCCCTTTGGGCCGACCTGGTTCATTGCCGTAGGATTTGCGCCACCGTTATCGCACGTGATGCCGAATCGCGTGCAACGAAACGACATCCGAGGTCCCAGCGTTGCTAGGCTGCCCGAACTGCCATCGAGCAGCGTCGACTTGGTAAACGAGCAGTCGTCCTCGTCCGCGATAAAGATGATGGCCAGAAAGGCATCGGGGCGAAGGAAGCCGGCGTTCGCGGGATTGTTATTGAGTGCGCGCTTGGCCGCCTCTAGATGTTGCTCCGCGAAACAACCCGAGTCGCCTGCGCTCGCGATCGCCGAAAAGGCATCGGTTAGGGTGCCCGTGTAATTCCTTGAACGCGTCCCGTCGGAATTCTTGATGTCGCTGATGAATTTACCGGTCACCAACGATGTTCCAAACGTCTGCAGATTGCCTTGTTTGCCTTGGCCAGAGCATCCGCCGCGATCGGGAATGGTCGGGCCCGGCACCGAATCCTGGGTGCCCTTGGTTCCCAGGTCAGACGTCACAACGCCGATGTGAACATCCGGCAACCCGCCCTCAATGGTCTCGAGTACGTCGATGAAGTTCTTGAAGTTCGCTTTTAGATTGTTTTGCTTGTCCGCCATCGACACCGAGTCGTCGATAACAAACAAGATATCGACGTTGCGCTCAGGAGTGATCGGAATGTTCTTCGGTTCCACGCGACCCTGCTCGGGGTTCACTCTGGCAATTGTCCGGTCGGGACAACCCGCCAGTGAAACGAGACATAAAAGCGAAAACACAACCGCGCTACGCATGAGCGAACCTCCAGGATGCTGCCCCAGCATAAAGCAAACTCGCGGCCAACGGGATGAATACGGAATATTCAGGCTTTACGAGATCGTGCGCCCTTCCAACTGCCAACTCTGTTGGCAATTGCCCCACGTGTACGCTCCGAACGAGACCGATCGGGGGAATCCGGCTCTGTAATGAAGCGGTGCCGCGGCCGCCGAGTATCCGACCTCCTACGACACCGCGAAAAAAATCTAACTTATGTAAGTGCGCTTCCTGCCGGGAGTTTTTTGGAATTCGGCGCGCAACATGACAAAATTTTGCGTCGTAGGGGTTCCATGGCCAAACAGTGCATAGGGCTCGACATCGGTTCTTCATGCGTGAAGGCGGTGCAGCTCAAGCGGAAGACAAGCGGCTGGGCGCTGCAGGCGTTCGGCATCCAGCCACTCGTGCCCCAGACGATCGTCGATGGGACGATCATGGATCAAAGCGCGGTTTCCGACGCGATCCGACAGCTGTGGGCGCGGCTTCGGCTGCGGCAAAAAGAGGTTGCAATCGCTCTCGCTGGACACTCGGTCATCATCAAGAAGATCAGCGTTCCAATGATGAAGCCCGAGGAGCTGGCTGCGGACATTCGCAACCAAGCCGAAAACCATATCCCGTTCGGTCGAGACGACGTCGAGATCGACTATTTTGTGACAAACCCCACAACGGCAAGCGGTCAAACCGAGCTCCTGCTCGTCGCTGCGAAGAAAGAAGTCGTTGCGGACTATGTCCAGGTCGTGCGCGACGCCAGCCTCTCGCCCCAGGTCGTCGATGTTGCCGCGTTCGCGAGCCAGAACGGATTCGAAGCCAACTACGCCCTCGACCCGCGCGAAACGGTGGTCTTGATCAACATCGGCGCTGCTATCTCGAACATCAACATCGTTCGCACCGGTGTGTCGCTGTTTACGCGAGACGTTACCATTGGAGGCAACGCGTTCACCGAAGAGATCCAAAAGCAGATGGGCATCGCCGCCGATGAGGCGGAGGCCTACAAAGTTGGTGGGAATCAAGCGGAAAACGGAGTGGTGCCGCAAGAAGTGCTGCGGGTCATGGAGGGGGTGGCCGAAGTCATGGCAGGTGAATTTCAGCGCTCACTCGACTTCTTTCTCGCGACCACCGCAGACGCCAACGTCACGCGGATCGTGTTGGCCGGAGGCACCGCAAAGGTGACGTCACTGCACCGCGCGATCGAGCGGCGATCTCGACTACCGCTGGAGGTGGTCGATGCGTGGAAGCGCGTCGCCATGGACCCTCAGCTCGACCAGGCCTACCTATCGGCCCATTCCCCAGAGGCGCTCATCGGCGTTGGACTCGCGATGCGTTCGGGAGGGGACAAATGATCAAAATAAACCTTCTGCCGCAGAAGCGGACCAAGCGAACCAGTCTCCCCGACGAGAATGCTGTCCGCGAAATGGCAATTGGGGTGGGGGCACTGGTCGCTGCCGCGGCTCTGGTGTTTTTCGCCCTCGACCGTCCCAAGCGCTCAAAACTGAATGATCTGCGAGCCTCCAACGCGCAACTACAGCAAGAAATTGCCTCGAAGAATGCCCAGCTCACGGGATTTGCCGAGCTGAAAAAGGCAGCAGACGAAGCCAAAGAACGCGCCCGCTCCATCAACCGCCTTATTGCCGCGAAAGTAGTACCCGCTAACGTCCTGCACGAGCTGGGAGAGATTCTCACCGCGAATCGCCTCCCCACGATGACGGAGGAGATGGCCAAGCGCACCGGCAACGGCCCCGAGAGCGATCCGAATCGGCGTTATGACCTCGCGTGGGATCCAACGCATGTTTGGTTGACTGGATTCTCGGACAACGGTGGGCAATTCAAGCTCGAGGGGGGGGCGCAGGGTGAAGCGGACATCACCCAACTGTCCAAGCGGCTGCAAGCCTCTGTGTATTTCGACAACGTTGCACCTGCGGCCCAGGAACGATTTTCCGACAAGGATACGGGCACGGCGTATTACAAGTTCACGATCACCGGAAGGGTGGCTTACTGATGGCGATCATGACGGATTTTTCCCGCCTGCCGCGTCAGCGCAAAGTCGGACTCTTTGCGGTGACAGGCGTACTTGCGCTGGCGGTGTATTACCAATTCGGTTATTCGAAGCTAGCGTCGAACCTCGATGTGGAGAGCAAACAGCACTCCAGCAAGGTGGGGCAAGCACGCCAGCTCGATGCTGACATCAAGGAGTACAACGATCTCAAGCCTACGGTAAATCGGCTCAAGGCCCAGATCGATCAAAACGAAAAGGCACTCCCAACCGAATCCGAGTTGCCGGCGTTCTTCGAGACGCTAAATCGCAAAGTTACGGAGTCAGGCGTTCAAGTCAATCGTTCGAGTCAAAAGCCGGAGGAGCCGATCGAAGCGTTCATCAAGGTGCCGATCGATTTTGAGATCAGCGGAACCTTCATGCAGATCAAGCGGTTTTTTGCCTCGCTCGTACCCAATAGAGGCAAACTGGATCAGGGAGACCCGAGCAAACCAAGTCAGGCTATCGAAGAGCGAGAACGGATCATTTCGATCGAGAACCTGAACATTGCTGAGCCCGTAGTAAAAAATCGCGAAATTATCCTTACAGCTAAATTTACGGCGACGACGTATCGCCAGGAAGAGCGCGCTGCAGCCGCAAAGCCAAAGGTTGCCCCACGACGGACCAACACGCCTCCCCCGGCGGCAGCACCTCAAGGCGCTAAGGCCCGCACGGAGGGTGCGCTCGACAAGTCTGAAAAGCGCGCCAAAGGAGGCGAGTAATGCGCCGCGAGGTACTAACGCGCACATGGGTTGGGCTGGCCGCCAGCTACTATCTAAGTGCGGTCATCCTCACCGGTTGCGGTGGCGATGACGAAGGTGGTGGACAGCAAGTCGCAAATCAGCCGGCGCAGCCAGCCGCTCAGGCCAAGCCAGCCGACGCCAAGAACAAGCTGACGCCGCGGGCGCACGTGGAAGACAAGGTGTTGTGCCCCGTCGCCGATCAACCAACCGGCCCGGCATGCGAGCCACCGAATGGGCCTACCGCTCCAGGGGCTTCGAGCAAGACCGTCGCCGACTGCGATCCGGGCTTGTACTGCCTGCAAACCGGCGCGGGATATACGTGTGAGCCGTGTCCCGAGCGCGATTCGATTCGCCATGAATTTGGCGACCGCGATTTTGTGGCTGAGCATGCGCGGGATCCGTTCCAGTCGTACGTAATCCTGCAGGCCGGTGTTGGACAGCGCTCGTCATCCGCGGTTAAGCCCGAGCCACACCAAAGCTGCAAACGCAGAGAGCAGTTTGTGGCCGTGAATTACAGCTATCAAGATCTGCGTCTCGTCGGCATCGTCGCTCAGGACACGCAGCGCAAGGTCCTGATGATGGACACCGCCAATCTGGGTCACATCGTCCGACGCGGCGATTGCGTCGGGAAAGAAAAAGCTGTGGTCAAAGACATCGGCACCGGTTTTGTCACGTTTGTCGTCGAAGAAGATGCCGATCTAAAGCGCCCCGCCCAAGAACTCTCGGTTCAGCTGCACCCGGGCAATCTCGACACTGAGCCCGGGCCGCAGTCGCAGCCATCGTCTACCACTTCGACCACTACACCAATTGTCACGCCTACGCGTGACATCGCTCCCTTAGAGTCGGTCCCCAATGCGGTCCCAACCGTTCTTCCACCGAAGAAGTAAAAAAAATAGTTGCGGTCTCGTGCCAGCCGGAGTCGTCATGATCACAAACCCAAAACCTTGGATCGCCACCGCTGTTCTCGCCGTTACGACTGCGAGTTCACCGATAGCGCTCGCCGACGGCAAGAACGAAGTTCGCGCCGTCACTTTCGATGACAGCGCTGGTGTAACGCGCGTGCATGTGCGAGGTGCAAGAACGCCCACCTTCACTGTCTACAAGCTCGAGCGCCCCACTCGAGTGGTTGTCGACCTCCCGCAGGCCCAGCTTGCTGAAACGCTTCGCGGCCACGAGAGCTCTGCAGCCTTTACGCCGAGTACGTGGGCCGTATCGACGATCGCAGCGCAACAGCTCGAAGACGAAGCGGTACGAGTGATCGTCACGCTCGCAAGGCCGGGCCGCTACGACGTCAAAACCGAAGGGAACGAAGTGATCGTTACGGTGATGCCACGCGATCCACTCCCAGCGGATCTGAAGGCCAATCCCGCCGAGCTAACGCGGGTTCGCGCCGAAAGCGATCGGATGAAACGGCTGGCCAGCGATGCCGAAGTTGCGCGCCAAGATGCGCTGCGTCAGGTAGATGCCGCCAGTGCCACGCTCAAGCAAACGCGCCTGGAAGCCGACGCCGCGAAAGCAGACGCCGAACGCCTGCGCAAAGTTGCTGCCGAACAGGCGGCCAAGGCTGACGCCGCGCAACGTGCGGTGGTCCAGGCCAAACAGTTACAGGTTCAGAGCGCAGCCACGCTTGCCGACCTGGAGCGAGCAAAGATGGCCGCAGCAACGGCCAAGCGCGAGGCCGAGGCGTCCAACGCCGCTGCGGCCGCTGCGCAGGTCGAGGCAGAACGAACGCGAAATGCAGCCGAGAAAGCCCGTCGCGACGCGCTGGCAGAAGCCGAGTCTGCTAAGCGCGATGCTGCGCAGGCCAAAGACGCACTTGCAGCCAAAACGGTCGAAGCCAGCCGTGTGCAAGCCGAGGCAAGTCAGAAAGTCGCTGCCGCCGAGCGCTCTGTCGAGAGAGAGCGCGCGGAAAAGGCGGCGGCCAACCGAGAGGCCGCGGCGGCAGTGTCTGCCGCGGAAATCGCCCGCAAGGAAGCCGCTCAAGTACGTCTCGATGCATCCAGGGTTCAAGCGAAAGCCGAGGCCGAGCGAGCTTCCGCCGCAGCCGATAAGAAGCAAGCTGAAGCCGACAAACATCGAGCAGAACTCGCGCGCAACGACGCCGAGAAGGCGATGCGCGAGGCGAAACGACAGCTGGAGGCATTGGACAAGAAGTCTGCGCAAGCCCAGCAACTGGAAGCGAAAGCACGCGAAGCCAGCACGGCTGCTCAAGGTCGAGAAGCGGCAGCCCGCCAGGCCGAACGCAAGGCGATTGAGGAGCGCACCGCCGCGGAGCTCGCGGTTCAGGCTGCCAAGGATGCTCGCAGTAGAGCAATAGCAGCCGACCGAGCCAAGGCAGCATCAGAATCTGCTGCGGCTGAGCAACGCCTCGCGGTGGCGCGACGCGCAACCGAACAAGCGCAGGCAGAACGAACCTCGGCAGAGAAAGCCGTACGCGAGGCGAAACGCGAACTTGAGACAACAAAATCCACGCTCGCAGGTGTTGAAGCACAACGCGCCAAAGCTGTAGCTACCGTTCGCTCAGGCAAGCCGGCGATGCAGATTCAAGCAATCCGGTTTCGCGGCGAGGAGGGGAACGGTCATGTCGACATCGCGGTCGGCGACGCTGCCTCGGTTCAGATCGGAGATGCCTCTTCTACGCGCGTTGAACTGATCGTGGATAACGCAGAGTTGACCTCGAAGCTGGAGCGAACTCTCGATGTTTCGAAGTTTGGAAGCCCGGTGCGGGCGGTGTCCGCGTTCCGCGACCGCCGAATCGCAAACCGCGTGCGGTTGATTGCCGAGCTGGCGCAGCCGACAACGCCCACCGTTGATCGCGATGGGGGAACCGTGCGTTGGCACTTTATTTCCGGCGAAATTGCCAAACGGCCCGTCCGAACCAAGGACATGCCCTCGCCGGTCATCAGCGGCTTTGGCGAGGCATCGCCGCCGGTCGTGCAACAGTCGGTCGCTCAACTACAACCGCAGGCCGGCCGTCGCCGCATCTATCACGGTGCAACGATCGACTTTGACTTCAAAGATGCGCCCATTCACGACCTGCTCCGCGTCATCGCCGACACGGGTCACGTCAATATCGTGGTTCCCGATACCATCGACGCCAAGGTGACGGTTCGCCTCAAGCGCGTGCCGTGGGACGAAGCGCTCGAAGTCATCCTCGCGTCGAAAGGCCTTTGGTATCGCCGCGACGGCAACCTCTATCGCATAGCGCCGCGCAAAGAGCTCGACGCTGAAGATGAGGCCGAAGCGGCTCGGCGCGAAGCCGCTGTTAAGGCCGAAGCCCCGAGGCCCGAGGTTGTAACACTCAACTACGCCTCTTCGGAGGACTTGAAGAACAAGCTCGAGCCCATGCTGTCGGCAAAGGGCAAAATCGAAACCGACGGCCGCACCAACGCGCTGATCGTCAACGACGTAGGCGGCAATCGCGCCGAAATCGTTCGGCTTGCGCTGTCGTTGGACACGCAAACGCCGCAGATCACGATCGAGGCTCGCATTGTCGAAGCGCGTTCGACATTTGTGCGCCAGTTCGGCGTTCAGTGGGGTGGCAACGCAATCGCAGGCGCAGCAGGCGGCAACGCCACAGGGTTGGCGTTTCCATCGAGCATCGCGATTGCCGGTGCGAACGAAGATAACCAGACCAATCGCAACGGTGTGGCGAGGCCATCCGATTTTGCAGTGAACATGCCGGCTACAACGGGTACGGGCGAAGGTGGTGCGTTGGGCTTTTCGCTGGGGTCGATCGGGGGCAACTTCAACATCAACCTGCGGTTGTCAGCACTTGAAGACACCGGCACCGTGCGCATCATCTCTGCCCCAAAGGTCACGGTACTCAACAATAAAGAAGCGATGATTAGCCAAGGCGTATCGATCCCGATCTCAGTCGTATCGGCCGCTGGAACCAACACGCAGTTCGTGCAAGCCGATCTAGCGCTACGCGTTACCCCCTACGTGTCGCAGCGCGACTGCGCGATTGCCATGAACCTCGTGGTAACCAAGAATGAAGCCGACTTTGTAAACGTTGGTGCACGCGGTGACCCGACGATTTTGCGCAAAGAAGCGCGAACCCAGATGCTCGTCAGCGATGGCGATACCGCTGTACTGGGAGGCATCTACACGCGCAATACCGGACTTGCATACAAAAAGGTGCCGTTCTTCGGCGACATTCCCGTGCTCGGCTGGCTGTTCAAGAATCGACGCGAAAACGATGATCGCACCGAAATTCTAGTTTTCATTACTCCGAAGATCACGAACAAAGCCACCCTGCCCTGCGTACGCTAAGGGGCGCTCATAGGTGAGATCGTAGCGGCGATCGTCGTCAGCCGCGGCTTGCCGGTGCGGCTTGCCGGTGCGGCTTGCCGGTGCGGCTTGCCGCTTGCCGGTGCGGCTTGCCGACGTGGACGCGCTCGGGAACGTGATCGACTGCGTGGACGTGATCGATGCCGTCGACGCTCGAGGAGCCGAAAGCAGCGGGGCGAACCGGGTACATGGGTGGCGTTCCAAACCGGGTACATAGGTGCACAGAGCTAGGCTCACGGCGTGGATCACGGCCACGCGGTCGTTCCCGTTCCCAAGCGCGGCCACGATCACGGGGGCGACTACGCCAACGACGCGGGTTTCACTCATTCGCAACCCACCCGAAAGTCGGATGAGCCCCTTGTCGTTAACCCTACCGTTGAGTTTGACGGCGACGTAGACGTTGACTCCACGCTCGACCCTTGGCGATTTTGACCTCGTCGCCGTCGAGCATGTCAAGGTACAGGTCAAGGGTGACCCCTGGGCGAGCTACCCGTTGGTGTACCGTGGCGCAAAGGTGGCGCGTGGCGTCTCGCCGCCGGCCTAGCGGCTCAGCTGTCCCGTTGATCCTGGTCGCGCTGACGCTGTTGCTCCTGTTCGCGCTCGCGGCGGGTTTCGTCTTCGAGCCGGCGCTGCGCTTCTAGGTCGCGTTGGCGTTGCTCTTCCTGGTCCCGGCGCTGCCGCTCCTCCTGGCGATCCCTTTCTTCGCGATTCTGACGGTCCTGCTCGTCGCGTCGTCGTTCAGCATCCTCGACTGTTCGGCGCCGAATTGCCTCATCGCGCGCGCGTTGCTCTTCGTCGTAGCGCTTTTCGTCCTGCCGCTGGTGCTGCCTACCATCTTGTGGGCACCGCGAATCTGGTTGCCAATGGCGAAGTGACGAGCGGCCATTCGCCGCGAAGCTGGAATTAGAGAGCAATAGAATAAGAAGACTTTTTCGTAGTAACATCTTTGAGCGTTGCATTAGGCTATCCAAAAGCGGGATCGACGAAGCGACCCCTCCCCCTTTCAAAAACGAGGGCGCCTTCTACAGCGTTCTCGCGGCGATTTCAAGTGCAGCTGCCATATCAGTTGCGCGATCAAACCGCTGGTCGGGCAACTTGTTTAGAGCACATGCCACGATGGCGTCGAACGCTGGTGGCAGCGTCGGGTCGATATCGCGCAGGCTGGGAGGGTCGGCATCGACCTGCTGACGAATGAGCTCCATGTCGTTGCTCGCCGAAAACGGCGGTGCTCCCGTCAAGAGTTCGAACAAAATCACACCCATGGAGTACAAGTCGGCACGCTGATCGGCGATTTCGCCGCGCAACCGCTCCGGGGCCATGTAGGTAAGACTTCCAACGACCGTGCCGTTCAGCGTGAGTCTGCCCGCATTTTCAAATGTCGCGAAACCGAAATCGATCAGGACCACGCGATCAATTGGCCCCGGCGACGGCTCTAACATAATGTTGGCGGGCTTGAGGTCGCGGTGCAGTACGCCTGCCGAGTGAACAGCGCTGAGGCCAGCGAGGGATTGCCACCCGTAGCTCGCGGCGCGGCGGGGCGCAATACGGCCCTCGCGTTTCACTACGTGCCGCAGCGTAGTGCCGCGCAGCAGCTCGACCGCAAGATAGGGTTCGCCGAGGTCCGTAACGCCGGCAGCGAGAAGCGTCGCCACGTTGCGATGGCGCAACTTCGCTTGAACTTCGCCTTCGCGCTCAAACCTTGCCCGCATCACCGCGTCGCCAACGCTGGTCGAGCGCATGATTTTCACCGCAACCCGATCCTGGGTCTGAGAATCAAGCGCGCGATAGACCGCTGCGCTCGCGCCAAGACCGATCACTGCTTCGAGTTCAAACCGCTGGTCGACAACCTGGCCAACCCTCGCTGTGTGATCCTCTACCACGGCCGTACCATACACACTCGGCCCTCGAGCGTCGATCTAGCCACGCTTGTAGGCCTGGCCTCCCCGTGGCTGGCGGGGGCGGCTAGATCGTAAGCCCATGAAACAACACCCTTACTGCTGCACGTCGTGAAGAGACAAAGATGTGTGGGATCATGGGACAGCCTGCGAGGGGGGCGACGCGCGTTCATCAAATAGGTGTACACTTGGTCATGTTTTCGGCCCGTCGGATGCACTACTCCTACGAGGAGTACGTGCGGCTGGAAGAGCATAGCTCCGTCAAACACGAATACTGCGACGGAGAAATCTACGCCATGGCCGGCGGAACTCCGGAACACGGAGCGCTGTGTGCGGAAGTAATCAAGCACCTGGGACGACAACTCGGCAGCTGCTTGGTGTTCACCTCCGACGTGAAAGTGCGCATCGCTGGGAGCGATTTGGCGACGTATCCGGATGTTTCTGTCGTATGCGGCCCTGTCGAACGCGATGAAACCGATCGAACTGCCATCGTCAATCCCACGGTACTTGTTGAGGTAACGAGTCCGTCTACCGTCGACTACGACCGGGGCGCAAAATTGGGCCATTATACCCAACTGGCTTCGGTCCAGGCGATCGTCATCATCGCACATGACAAGCGCTGGATCACGATCGTGCAACGCGCGCCACGCGGTTGGGAGACGAGCGAGTTTCGCGCGGGTAACCAAGCGGTTGTCGCATCCCCAGCGTTTCGCTTAGACGTCGACGCGGTGTACGGCGTACTCGATAGAATGTGAACACAGCCCACGAGAAGCGCTTTTTCGCAGCGAGTCGGGATTGTCGGCGAACTTCAACTCGTCCTTTCTGTATAGTCCCGGAAGCATGACACCACCGACGTTCTTGATCGGGTTTATGGCGGCCGGCAAGACCTCGGTCGGCCGCGCGCTGGCCCAAGCCACCGGGCGCCGGTTTGTCGACCTCGACGATGTGGTGGCTCGGGCCGGAGAGCCGGTCGCAGACCTGGTCGCGCGCGATGAGCAGGAATTTCGGCGGCGCGAGGCGACGGCGCTCGAGCAAATCGTTGCGACGGCAAGCGATGGGCCGATCATCGCTACGGGCGGCGGGGCCGCAGCCTGGGGCGGCAATCTTGCGCGGATGCGCGCAGCTGGGTGCGTCATTGCTCTCGGCGTAGACCCTGAAGCAGCGATTGCGCGGGCGGGCGCTAACTCGGGTCGGCCGCTATTGGCCCGGGCGCACGAGCTCGCCGCGGAACGCGCCCCGGTATATCGCCGCGCCCACGCCGTGGTCGACACAAACGGACGATCGATCGCCGAAGTGACCGCGAACGTCCACTCCGTAGAAAACGTTTGGACTCAGCACCCCGATGCAACCATCGTTGCGCTCGGCAGTCGAAGTTATCCGATCACGGTCAGCGAAACGTTCCAGTTGCCGGCGTTGGCAGGCGCCACGCGAAGCGCAGTCATTACCGATCGCAACGTGGCCGCGGCACTCGGGCAGCGCCTTCCCGACGACGCGATTGTTATCGAGGCCGGAGAGCCGAGCAAGTCGTTTGCGAACTACGAGCGACTGTGCGCCGAATTGATCGCGCGCGGGCTCGACCGCAATTCCGCCATCATCGCTGTCGGCGGTGGCGTTGTCGGGGACCTCGCGGGATTTGTTGCTGCGACCCTCTACCGAGGAATCGCGATTATTCAGATCCCGACGACGATCGTGGCGATGTCCGACGCAGCAATTGGCGGCAAAACCGCGATCGACACCGCAGCTGGCAAGAATCTTGTCGGAGCGTTTTGGCAACCTCGGCGCGTTGCGTGTGCCCTGGACACGCTGAGCACACTGCCTCCGCGCGAGCGTCGGGCCGGCTTTGGCGAATTGTGGAAATACGGCCTGCTCGATGGCCGGGAGCTTTGGAACGCGGTTGCTACCTGCGCAGACTGGGCGCGGAGCGATCAGCAGACTCCGCCCCCCCCGGCACTAACCGAGGTTATCGCGCGCTCAGCCGCGTATAAGGCAGCGATTGTCGGCCGCGACGAACTGGAGCGAACGGGACAACGCGCACTACTCAATCTCGGACATACGGTGGGACACGCGATCGAAACCCGTTCCGGACTCCATCACGGGGAAGCAGTTGCACTCGGCCTTGTCGCCGCATGTCGGGTGTCGGCGGCACTTGGACTGGCCTCCGCAACGGTGGAGACCGAGGTCCTCGACGTGCTGCGCCGTACCGGGCTGCCGACCAATCTCGACGATTATATAAGTGATGACACACTAGACATTCTCCGGGTCGACAAGAAACGAGTCGGGAACTCGGTGCGTTTCATCGCTGTGCGCACGGTGGGACAATGTGAGCCTGTCGAGATCGAGGTAACAACCCTGCGCAGAATTTTGCGTGGACCAGGCCGTCCTTGATACGATTTTGATCGGAGGAATCATGCGTCCCTCGTTGGTAGCCTTGGCTCTATTGATAATTGGTTGCGTCGACAAAGGTGACGAGGGCATGTTCGTGCAGAACAACACCGCGCCCACTGGAGATAGCTGCACGCTGACGGGCGACCCCGCTCAGCCGTTCCTGCCACTCGGTGCGATCGCGGCTGGGGTAGGTACGAACTATGTACTGACGCCGCTGATCCGCAGCCGAATTACTGCCTTCGAAGGTCGCGAACTGGAGCGCACCATTCACCTCGAGGGAGCCGATATCGTTCTCTCGACGGTAGCGAGGGATGGAACATTGACGCAAACCGACGAGTTCACGTCATTGTTTTCCGGCAGCTTGTCTCCGCTGGGTTCGGTCAACGCGATCTTCCCGATCATCCCAGCTGCCACGGTCATGGCGACCACGAGCAACACTACGGTGAACGCAAGTGTCACCGTGTTCGGAACGTTGGGTGGTGGCCGAGTTGAGTCGGAACCATTCAACTACACCGTCAATGTCTGCACGGACTGCCTGCTGCGCAACAACGGCCCATGTGCAACCGCGCCGCAAGCCATGGCAAAAGGAAACCCCTGTAACGCATTTCAGGACTTCGTAGTCGATTGCTGCACCATCAACAACGCGCTGATCTGCCCTGGTCCGCTCAAGTAAATTGCAGTACCCTAGGAGCTAGTGTTCGCCGAAACGCTAAAAAAGGTCGTCGACAACGTCGACGGAGGGATTGCCGGCGTCGTCATGGGCCTCGATGGGATCCCCGTCGATACCTACATTCGCCAAAATGGCCGAATCGACGTCGCCACCGTGGGGATGGAATTCTCCTTCATCCTGACGCAAGTCCGCAAGGCCGGAGAAAGCCTGCAGGTGGGTGGGCTCGAAGAGCTCAGCGTTCGAGCCCAGCGATTGGTGCTCGTATGTCGGATGCTATCGCCACAATACTTTGTGGCGATCGTCATCACCCCGGAGGCCAACTTCGGCAAAGCGCGATTCTTAACGCGGATGGCGGCGCCCACGCTCACGGCACAACTCTAGGCCTCGTGGCGTCGGTTCGCATCCAGGTCCTCCACGGGCCAAACCTAAACCTCCTCGGCAGGCGCGAGCCGCAGCACTACGGTTCGCTGACCCTCTCTGAAATCGATGCCGAGCTCGTGCGGCGCGGCGGGGAGCGGGGAGCTGAAGTGCGCGCCGCGCAATCCAATCTGGAGGGCGAAATCGTCAATCTGATCCAGCAGGCGGTAGGCTGGGCCGACGCCATCGTCATTAACCCGGGAAGCTACAGCCACACCTCCATCGCCATCCACGACGCCATCGCCGCCGTCGCGATCCCAACTGTCGAAGTCCACCTTTCCAATATCTATGCTCGCGAATCGTTCCGGCACCATTCGCTGACCGCAGCGCAATGCATTGGCGTGATCTCCGGATTCCGCGCACAAAGCTACTACCTAGGCCTGGACGCGGCGGTCGCGCACGTGGAAAGTACCAGGCGCGCTCATGGCAAAACAGGATCCTCACCGTAACCGGACAAGTCGCGATCGCAACGCCCGATCCGGACAGCCCGAGCTCGTAGCGATAGCGAGATCGCTGGCCGAGATTGCTGCCGAATTCGACCTCGCTGAACTGATTGTCGATGGCAAAGATGCCACGGTCACCGTCCGTCGCGGCTCCGTTCACGTTGCAGCTCCCTCCCCTATGCCCCTGGCCACTCCGGCGCCGCTGCCACAACCGGGCGCCACAGCGGGAGCGTCTCCATCGACAAAACCTCCTGTCGACGACGGCGCCCATACCGTAACGTCGCCATTTGTCGGAACCTTTTACCGCAGGCCCAATCCCGACGCTCCAACCTACGTTTCGATCGGACAGACGGTGGAAAAGGGAGCGGTGCTGTGCATCGTTGAAGCGATGAAGTTGATGAACGAGATCGAGGCGGATATCGCAGGCACGGTCACCCAAATCCTGGCGGAAGATGGAAGCTCGGTCGAATATGGGCAACCTCTTTTCAAGATCGCTCCCTAGCCCACAGGAACAAAAGGCCGATGTTTCGAAAAGTTCTGGTGGCGAACCGAGGAGAAATCGCGTTGCGCGTTATTCGCGCGTGTCGCGAGATGGGCCTCGCGTCGGTTGCGGTTCACTCCACGGCCGATAGCGATGCGTTACACGTCAAGTTTGCCGATGAAGCAGTATGCATTGGTCCACCGCCGTCGCGCCAGAGTTATCTAAATGTGCCGCAGATTATCTCGGCCGCCGAAGTTTCCGGAGCGGATGCCATTCACCCCGGGTACGGCTTCTTATCGGAAAATGCGGACTTCGCCGAGGTGTGCCGCAAGTGCAAGTTGACTTGGATAGGTCCGCCACCGAACGCCATGCGCCTTATGGGCGACAAGATCAGTGCCCGGGCGGCCATGGCAAAGGCCGGCGTGCCCATGCTACCGGGTTCGTCGGGAATCCACGATGAGATGGCGCTGCTCGAGGCAGCGGAGAGGATCGGGTACCCGCTGATCTTGAAAGCGAGCGCTGGAGGCGGCGGGCGCGGAATGAAAATCGTCCATGACAAAACCAAGCTGCTGGAAGCGTGGTCCACAGGGCGTAGCGAAGCTCAAGCCGCGTTCGGTAACCCTGAGATGTTCATGGAGCGGTACTGCGAGAAGCCGCGCCACATCGAAATTCAAGTGATCGGCGACAAACACGGCCACTACACTCACCTAGGCGAGCGCGAGTGCTCGATCCAGCGTC